>CABZJY010000005.1 GCA_902526175.1 uncultured Alphaproteobacteria bacterium
GAAAATGGATATGATTCATATCTAATGTCATCAGGTGGTGATATGTCAGAAAAATTTAAACACAAAGGAGTGAAAAATATTTATTTACCTTTGAAAAAAAAAAGTATCTTTTCGATATTAAAATTGAGATCAGATTTTTTGGAAATTGTTTCAGGGTTAAAGCCTGATCTAGTCCATATCAGGAGTAGGTGGCCAGCAAATTGTTTTAACGGAATACTGAAGAAACTGAAAATACCAATTGTTACAACGTATCACGGAACATACAGTGGTAATAATAATTATTTTAAAAGAAACTATAATCGCGCAATGGTTAATGGAGACAAGGTTATTGCCATTTCAGATTTTATAGGTAAGGAAATACTAAAGTTTTTCCCCAAAGCCAAAAATAAAATTGTTGTGATTAATAGAGGAATAGATACTAATTATTTTGACCCAGAATCTATTAATGAAACTAGAAAATTAAATGCCATAAGTAGTCTTGGAATCCACGAAAGTCCACATATTATTTTATTACCAGGTAGATTAACAAGGTGGAAAGGACACCTTGTAGCTATCAAATCAGCAAAGATTATAAAAGATTTAAGACCAGGTTTAAATTTTGTTTTTTTGATTGTTGGTTCCCATCAAAACAGAGAAAATTATAAAAATAACCTTTATAAACAAGTAAAGAGAAATGGTTTAGAGAGCAATGTAATATTTACTGGTTCAAAGATTGATATGCCTGCTATTTATACTCTAGCAGATATCGTTTTGTCGACATCAATAGAACCTGAAGCTTTTGGAAGAGTGTCATGTGAGGCATCTTCAATGACCAAACCTGTTATTGCATCAAATTTAGGTGCATCTAGAGACATTATTTTAAATAATAAAACTGGGTGGTTAGTTAAACCTAATGATGAAAAAGATTTAGCTTCGAAAATTTTAGAAGTATTGGATTTATCTCAGGAAAAAAAAGATTTAGTTGGCAGTAACGCTAGAACAAGAGTAAAAGAAAATTTTAACATTAATTCCATGCTTGATAAAACATTAAACCTTTATGAAGAAGTACTCCAAAAAAAATAGTGTTTTAATCATTAAATTTGGAGGATTGGGGGACTTCATTTTATCAATTGACTCTTTTTACTCAATTAGGCAACATCATAAGAATGAAAATCTTATTCTTTTAACCGAGAAGTTTTACTCTGAGATAGCTGAAAAGACCGGATGGTTCGAAAAAGTAATAACAATAAATAGATCACTATTTTATGTAAGTGATAGAAGGCAGATTAAAAAAAAAATTAATTTATTAGATATAAAAAAAGTTTATGATTTACAAACATCAAAAAGAAGTAGTAGTTATTTCAACCTATTTAATGAAAATAATATTGAGTGGTCTGGAATTGTAAAAGGATGTTCTCATTTTCATGGAAATCCTAATAGAGATAATTTACATACAGTTGACAGATTTCATGATCAATTGAAATTTGCTAATGTAAAGAAATTTTTCAAACCCGATCTTGACTGGTTATTACAGCCAATTGATAAAAAAATATTACCTAATAACTTCGCTTTAATTGTCCCAGGCGGATCAGCTAAACGTAAATATAAAAGATGGTCACCAAAGATTTATATCTCTATTGCAAAAACATTGATAAAAAAAAATATTATACCTCTTCTAATAGGATCTAATGATGAAAAAGATCTATGCAATTATATTTGTCGATGTGTTCCAAAGGCGCAAAATTGTTGTAATAACTTTAATATTTTTCAATTAGCATACCTCGGGAAAAAGTCAAAGATTGTAATAGGAAATGATACCGGGCCAATGCATCTTTTTGCAAAAGTAGGTAAAAACATCTTTGTATTATTTACAAAACACTCTAATCCAGACATTTGTAGACCTAAGGGTAAAAATGTATATATATTTAAAGAAGAAAATATAACTAAACTTTTTAAAAGTCTTGAGAGAAAAATAAATTATTGTTAGTAAAATTTAAAAATATTTAATGAATGATGAAAAGCGACGATAAGATTACAATAACTTTTCCAGACGGAAATGAAAGAAAATTTAAAAAAGGTGTAACTGGAAATGAGATTGCAGAAAGTATATCAAAATCCCTTCAGAAAAAGGCAATTGCAATTAAAGTCAATGAAAAACAGATGGATTTAAGTGATTCACTTTTCTCAAGTTCCATTATTAATATAATTACTTTGGAATCGGACGAGGGAATCGAAATAATGAGGCACACTGTAGCTGCTCAAGTTTTAGCAAGTGCCATTAAAAATATATACCCAAGAAGTAAATTAGCGATAGGACCAACAATTGAAAACGGATTTTATTATGATGTTTTATTTGAAAAACCGATTTCATTTGAAAATTTAGAGTCAATTGAAGATGAAATGAAAAGAATAGTAAAAAAAGGATATAAAATAAATAAAATTTTTAAAAGCAAGGAAGAAGCCCTTAAGCTATTTAAATCTAGAGAAGAAAAATATAAAGTTGAGATAATAAATCACTCAGAACAAGAAAATGATTTTCAGATTTATGAACAAGATAATACAAAGTTCTTTGATTTATGCAGAGGTCCTCATTTGCCGAGCCTAAAATTTGTTGGTGCTTTTAAGTTAACAAAATTGGCTGGAGCTTATTGGAGAGGAGATTCAAAAAATAAGATGCTACAAAGAATTTATGGAACGGCCTGGAGGGATGAAAAAGAATTAGAAGCTCATTTAACAATGTTGGATGAAGCAGAAAAAAGAGACCATAGAAAGATCGGAAAGAAACTCGACCTTTTTCATCTCCAAGAGCAAGCAGCAGGTTCTGTTTTCTGGCATTCAAAAGGTTGGTTTATTTATAGGAAAATAATGGAATATATGAGAGCAAGATTGAGTGAGGCAAAATATGAGGAAGTAAATACGCCACAATTAGTAGATAGCTCGCTTTGGAAGGATTCTGGGCACTGGGAAAAGTTTAGAGAACAAATGTTTGTTTCTGAGTCCGAGGATAAAGTGTTAGCGATTAAGCCCATGAACTGTCCCTGCCATGTTCAAATATTTCGTCAAGGGATAAAAAGTTATAAAGAACTGCCTCTTCGAATGTCGGAATTTGGATCCTGCCATAGAAATGAACCCTCTGGTGCTTTGCATGGGTTAATGAGGGTAAGAGCTTTTATTCAAGATGATGCACATATATTTTGTACTGAAGAGCAAATAGTTTCTGAAACCGAAATTTTTTGTAAATTACTAATGGATGTATATGCAGATTTTGGATTTGAAGATGTAAAAATTAAATTTTCTGACAGGCCAGAAGTTAGAGCAGGTTCAGATGATGTTTGGGACAAATCTGAGAAAGCTCTAAAAGATGCTGTTGAAGAGGCTGGGTATGATTTCGAATTAAATCATGGAGAGGGGGCGTTTTATGGACCAAAGTTAGAATTTATTCTTAAAGATGCTATTGGTCGTGAGTGGCAATGTGGTACCTTACAAGTAGATTTTGTATTGCCAGATCGTTTGGATGCTAATTATATCGGTGAAGATGGCGAAAAACACAGACCAGTTATGCTTCACAGAGCGGTTTTGGGATCATTTGAGAGATTTATTGGAATTCTTCTTGAAAATGATTACGGAAAATTACCAAATTGGTTAACTCCTACTCAAGTCGTTATAATGACTATAAATGACGATTGCCTAGATTATGCTAAGGAAATTGAAAATAAATTAAATGACATTGAAATTAGGTGTTTGTTAGATGATAGAAATGAAAAAATAAATTACAAAATAAGAGAACATAGTGCAATGAAAGTTCCTTATATTGTAGTTATTGGAAGAAAGGAAATATCATCGAATACTGTTTCAATTCGAGAACTTGGTAATGAAAAAGTCAAGGAATACAAAACCGATGAATTTTTAAAAAAAATAAAAAATTCTTGCAGAAAACCCAAAATTATGAGTAATTAGCGTATTATTATGTCTTTTTTTAAAAAAGAGAGGAAAATGAAAAAAAGCTTATATGAATAAATCTTCAAAAACAAGTAATCGCGGTCCTGCGATTAACGAAAATATTTCATCAAATAAAGTAAGGGTGGTGTCGGAAAAAGGAGAAATGATTGGAGTTCTTAGTAGAGAAGAAGCGCTCAGCAAAGCATATGATCAAGGTCTTGATTTGGTCGAGGTTTCTCCAAATGCAAATCCACCGGTTTGTAAAATAATCGATTACGGAAAATACAGATATCAGTTACAAAAAAAACAGGCGGAAGCAAAAAAAAAGCAGAAGACCTTTGAAGTAAAAGAAGTAAAAATAAGACCAGGTATCGAAGAACATGACTATGATGTAAAATTAAAATCGATACAAAGGTTCTTAAATGATGGAGACAAAGTAAAGATAACCCTAAGATTTAGAGGAAGAGAAATGATTTATCACAAAAAGGGTTTAGAGGTATTGAAAAAATTAGAAACAGCAGTTGAGACTCAAGCTAAGATTGAGCAACTGCCAAAGCTTGAGGGACGACAAATGACAATGGTTGTAGCTCCTCGCTGATATATTGTTAAAACAAACTTGCTTTCGAAAAAAAATACTAATATAAGTATTAAAAATTGTTTAAGACTATGCCAAAAATTAAAACTAAAAGTGGAACGAAAAAAAGATTTAGGTTAACAGCCTCTGGCAAAGTTATTATGTTTGCAAGTGGCAAAAGGCATAATCTTTCTAAAAGATCAAATAAAACCAAAAGAAATGCCAGAGGACCGCAAATCATGTCAAAGCAGGATAGTAGAATTGTCAAACAATATATGAATTTAAAAAGTTAAGAGTTTAAAAAATGTCCAGAGTAAAAAGTGGTGTAATAACAAAAGCTAGACATAAAAAAGTACTTAAGCAGGCAAAAGGTTACTTTGGCAGAAGAAAGAATACTTTTCGAATTGCTAATCAGGCAGTTGAAAAAGCTGGGCAGTATTCTTACAGGGACAGAAAAGTAAAAAAAAGAGCATTTAGGAGTTTATGGATACAAAGAATAAATGCTGGTTGCAGACTCCACGGTTTAAAGTATTCGAGTTTCGTAAATGGACTAAAAAAAATAAACCTTGGTCTCAATAGAAAAGTTATTGCAGACTTAGCTGCAAATGATCCAAATATCTTCAAAAAAATTGTGGATCAGATTCAGGATAAAAAATAAAGATAAAATGAGTGATTATGATCAGCTTTTTCAATCTGCTTTGGTTGAAGTTGATAATGCAATGGATTCCGAGTTACTTGAAAAAACAAGAGTTAAATTTCTCGGAAAGAATGGTTTAATTAGCATTGAATTAAAAAAAATTTCGTCTTTAAGTCCTGAAGAAAAGAAAACACTTGGTAAACAGTTAAACGAATTCAAAAATATTCTCCTTAAAAAAATAAATATAAAAAAAAAAAATTTAGATAATGAAGAAATTGAAAAGAAATTATTAACTGAATTTTCAGATCCCTCAATGCCATGTAGAGATCAATCTATAATAACATCAAAAATTCATCCAATTACTCAGACAATCGAAGAAGTTGTTTCGATTCTAGGCTCTATGGGTCTGAGCTATGCCGAAGGTCCTGACATAGAAGATGATTTTCATAACTTTACTGCTTTAAATATTCCTGAAAACCACCCAGCAAGGCAAATGCATGACACTTTTTATATAAAGAGTGATGAAAAAAAAGAAGAAAATAACGTTTTGAGAACACATACCTCTCCAGTTCAAATCAGAACCCTTTTAAAAAAACCTCCTCCTATAAGAATATTTGCTCCTGGAAGAACTTACAGATGTGATTCAGATGTAACTCACACCCCAATGTTTCATCAAGTAGAAGGTTTAATTGTTGAAGAAAAAATTAATTTTGCAAACTTAAAATGGTTTCTAACAAAATTCTGTAAAATTTTTTTTGAAAATGATAATTTGAAGTTACGCTTTAGGCCATCTTTTTTCCCTTTTACCGAACCATCAGCTGAAGTAGACATTAATTGTAGCTTTAAAAACGGAAAAATTAATTTAGGAGAAGGAGAAAAATGGATGGAGATATTAGGGTGTGGAATGGTACATCCAAATGTATATAAATTTTGTGATTTGGACCCGAAACTTTTAAGCGGTTTTGCCTTTGGAATGGGAATTGAAAGATTGGCAATGCTTAAATACGGAATGCCAGATCTTAGAAGTTTTTTTGAGAATGACTTAAACTGGTTAAAACATTATGGGTTCTCTTTTCTAGATCAGCCAGATTTAAATTGGGAGTGAATAATGAAGTTTTCTATAAAATGGTTAAGAGAACATTTAAGCTTTGATCAGGACTATAGTAACCTTTTGGATACTCTAAATATGCTTGGGTTAGAGGTTGAAAATATGACTAATCCCTTTGATCAACTTAAAGCATTTAAGGTTGTAGAAATTTTAGAAGTTAACAAGCATCCCAATGCTGATAAGCTGACTTTATGCCAAGTTTCGGACGGAAAAAAAAAACTTCAAATAGTTTGTGGAGCAAAAAATGTTAAAGAAGGTTTAAAATCTGTTCTGGCCCCTGTTGGTACTTTTTTACCAAAAAATAAAACTGATGAACCAATTCAAATTAAGAAGAGCAACATAAGAGGAGAAGAATCTTTTGGGATGCTATGTTCTGAAAAAGAACTATGTCTGTCTGAAGAATCTGAAGGTATTGTTGAATTAGATAAAAGTAGCCAGGTTGGCCAAACTTTCTCAAATTATCTTGACGAAGAACAGGTTATAATTGAGATTGCCATAACTCCTAATAGAGTAGATTGCGCTGGAGTTAGGGGTATTGCTAGGGATATAGCTGCTTCAGGATTTGGTACTTTAAAAAATATTAATGCGGTAAATCTAAATTTTGAATTTGAATCAGATATAAAAATACATAATGAGTTAAAAAACAAAACATGCCCACAGTTTTATGGAAGAATTATTAAAAATGTTACTAATAACGATTCTCCTGATTGGATGGTAAAGAGATTTAAATATACAGATATAAAAATAATTTCTGCTTTAGTTGATATTACAAACTATATAACGATGAATAACTGTAGACCCCTTCACGTTTTTGATTTAGATAAAATTAAAGGTAATTTAAAAATTAGACACTCAAAAAAAGGTGAACAGTTTGAAGGATTAGATGGTATTAATTATAATTTGGACGATGGAATGATTGTTATTTGTGATGATAATGGAATAATTAGCTTAGCCGGTATTTTAGGTGGTTTATCAACAGCATGTGATAAAAATACAAAAAATATATTTGTTGAATCAGCTTTCTTTGATCCTAATTCAATAGCAAATACTGGGAGAAAATTAAATATTATCAGTGAGGCTAGATATAGATTTGAAAGAGGAATTGATCCACTTTCAACAATTCAAGGACTTAATTTTGCCACAGAAATGATTATTAAAAATTGCGGGGGTGAAGTAGGCTCAATTGTCTATGATGGTCCTGAAAATAGTAAGGAAACTAACATTGAAATTGATATGAACAACATTAATCAAATTCTGGGAACAGAATTGAAAAAAAATTTTGTGATTGAGAAGTTATCAGGTCTTGGATGCAAAATTTCTTTAAAAAATGAAAAACTTCATGTTATTCCACCATCATGGAGAAGTGACTTAAAACTTAAAGAGGATCTTATCGAGGAGGTAGCTAGAATGTATGGTTATGAAAATATCATTGATCAACCAATGTCAATGAGAGAAATTTCAAAAGGTTCAACAACTTCATTATCTCAAAGCTTAAAAAAAAAAATTGCGCGTTTACTTGTTAGTAGGAATTTTATGGAACTAATTACTTGGTCATTTGTTGACAAAAAATGGGAGGAAAACATTGACCCTAATAAGAAAAAGATTCTTATTAATAATCCTATTAGTGAAGAACTAGGATGCCTTAGATCAAATCTTTATACAAACATATTGTTAGCGATTAAAAAAAATGAAAATCGAGGTATGAAAAATTTAAGGTTTTTTGAGATCGGCCCTATTTTTTACGGTAGTGAACCAGGTGATCAAGATTTAATTGTTTCGGGTATAATTACTGGGTACAAATACTCAAAAGATTGGTTAGAAAATGAAAGAAATGTTGATTTATATGATGTTAAATCTCATGTGATGAGCATATTAGATTATGTTGGATTTTTTGAACATAAATTAAGAATTATTCAAGAAAAAAAAATGTACCTCCACCCAAAAAAAAATGGTGCTATTTACCTTGGAAACACTGAGATAGGAAGTTTTGGAATAATACACCCATCAATTAATACAATATTTGGTATAAAAAGTAATATGTGTGGTTTCGAGATTAATTTATCATCTCTTTTAAAATTTATTAAAGTCAAAAATAAATCTAGACCAGGACTTGAAAAAAATATATTTCAATCATCCATAAGGGATTTTTCATTTATTATTGATAAAGATATTTTAGCTTCAAAAATATTGGAATCAGTTAGAAAATCTAATAAAGAAATAATTAAATCAGTTAATATATTTGACTGTTATGAAGGTAGAGAATTAGGTGATAATAAAAAAGCTATTGCTTTAGAAGTTGTTTTACAATCAGATAATAAAACATTGTCAGAAAAAGATATAGATAAAGTCACAGAAATCATAATTAGCAATGTGAGTAAATTCTGTGGAGGGAAACTTAGATAAATTAATTACCATGAGTCAAAAAATAAGGAATTTTTCAATAATTGCACATATAGATCATGGCAAATCAACTTTAGCTGACCGAATCATACAAAAATGTGGTGGATTGAGCGAACGAGAAATGAAACAACAAGTTCTTGATTCCATGGATATTGAGAGAGAAAGAGGCATAACTATTAAGGCACAGACCGTATTTTTAAAATATCAATCATTAACTGGTGAACAATATAATTTAAATTTGATGGATACTCCTGGACACGTAGATTTCTCATATGAAGTGAGTCGTTCATTAGCTGCTTGTGAAGGTTCTCTTCTAGTTGTGGATGCCACTCAGGGTGTTGAGGCGCAAACACTAGCGAATGTCTATCAGGCAATTGATAATAACCATGAAATAATAACAGTTTTAAACAAAATTGACCTTGCTTCAGCTGATGTAGAAAGAGTAAAAAATCAAATTGAGGATGTAATAGGAATTGACGCTTCAGATGCTTTAGAAATTTCAGCAAAAACAGGTAAAGGCATTGATAAATTACTTGAGGCAATAGTTAAAAGATTTCCACCACCAAAACCATATGATGAAAATACCCTTGTAGCTATGTTAATAGATAGTTGGTACGATTCATTCTTGGGAGTAATTATTTTAGTAAGAATAAAATCAGGCACTCTTAAAAAAGGGATGAAAATTCGAATGATGGGAACGAATGCAAGTTATAATGTAGAAAGATGTGGTTTTTTTACTCCAAAGATTAATTACACAGACTTGCTTAATGAAGGAGAAATAGGTTTTTTTACAGCTGGTATAAGGCATGTTTCAGATTGCAAGGTGGGAGATACAATAACAGATGAAAAAAATCCGACAACTAATTCACTTCCTGGGTTTAAGCCAAGTGTGCCTGTTGTATTTTGTGGTTTATATCCGGTTGATGCCGACGATTTTGATACCTTAAAAGATAGTTTATCTAAATTAGGTCTTAATGATGCAAGTTTTTCATTTGAACAAGAAACTTCTGCCGCTTTAGGCCTTGGTTTTCGCTGTGGATTTTTAGGACTATTACATTTAGAAATCATACAAGAACGACTCAGTAGAGAGTTTGACTTAAACTTAATTACAACCTCACCATCTGTTGTTTACAAAATTCATAAAACAAACGGGGAAAAAGTTGAAGTTCACAATCCCTCTAATATGCCTGATGTAACTAATATAAGCACAATTAGTGAGCCATTTATTAAAGCAACAATATTGCTTCCAGATCAGTACTTAGGTCCAGTAATGAAATTATGTAATGAGAGAAGAGGGGTTCAGAAAAATTTAACTTATGTAGGTAATAGAGCAATGCTAGTTTTTTCTCTTCCATTAGCCGAAGTAGTTTTTGATTTTTACGACAAACTAAAATCTATAACAAGCGGGTATGCTAGTTTTGACTATGAGTTTGAAAAGAATGTAGAAAATGATCTAGTTAAAGTACAGATTTTAGTAAATACAGAACCAGTTGACGCTCTTTCTTTTATTTGTCACAGATCAACTTCAAGCTCAAGAGGTAAGATTTTTTGTGAAAAATTGAAAAATTTAATCCCAAGACAGCAATTTAAAATACCTTTACAAGCATCAATAGGAGGAAAAATAATAGCCAGAGAAACTATCAATAGTTATAGAAAAGATGTTACTGCTAAATTATATGGAGGTGACGTAACAAGAAAAAATAAACTCTTAGACAAGCAAAAAAAGGGAAAAAAAAGAATGAGACAATTTGGAAAAGTTGAGATACCTCAATCGGCATTTATTAATGTTTTGAAAACAAGCGAGTAATTATAAAATTTTATATAGGAGAGGTGGCCGAGTGGCTGAAGGCGCACGCTTGGAAAGCGTGTAAACAGGAAACTGTTTCGAGGGTTCGAATCCCTCTCTCTCCGCCAGAAACAGATGAATTATGAAAAATGTATTTTTGATACTATCTTGGTTTTTCAAAAATCTCTGGAAAATTATATCAGTAATCGTTGGATTTATGGTGCTTTACATATTATTTGAATTTGTATTACCAATAATAAATTTTTTTGGTTTTTTTGCAGATATGATTTCGTCAATAACACAAAGTTCAGAAGATATTCTTGAATATTTTGAGAAATTTGATGGGAACTATGATGATTTAGATATTGATGATAATAAAGTTTAATTTTTTTTATTGAAACTGATTCATGTTTTTTCTAAAGAAATTTACTTTCTTTTTCAGTAGTGTAAGATAATCTAGAGTTTTACTCTTAAGTATATCAATTATATTTTGCAGCTAATATAAAGCTGATCTAAGTTTGTTTTATTAATTTAGGAGTATTTGAAGTTATTGTGTGTAAGACTCTTAAATTAATTTTTAACAAGGAGTATCAAATAATGGCAAATGGAACAGTCAAATGGTTTAACCCTAACAAAGGTTATGGTTTTATAAAACCTGATGATGGTGGTAAAGATATTTTCGTTCATATTTCTGCTGTTGAAAGAGCTGGTATAAATACTTTATCTGAAGGCCAAAAAATTAGCTTTGAAACAGCAACAAATAAGGGAAAAATTTCAGCTGCAAACCTCAAGGTAATTTGAAGTTAAATAACGATATTTTGAAACTTTTCAAACTTAAGATAATTTTTTCTTTGTTGATATCGACTAATCTGTCAGGAATGGATTTAGTAAATAGAGATAAACCAAGTTATAATATTTTTGATTATAAATGGGAACTAATAACAGATTCCGTTATGGGAGGATTATCTCTTGGTAACTTAGAGGCCGTTAATTATGAAGAAGGAATGTTTTATAAGCTTACTGGAAGTGTGAGCACAAAGAACAATGGAGGCTTTATACAATTTAGGTCAAAAGTTGAATTAGAGGATAACGATTATAAAGGAATAGAAATTGAATATAGGAATAATGGATCAGGTAAACGCTATTATGTTCATATAACCACTATATTTACAGTCCTACCTTGGCAGTATTATGAAGCCATATTGCCATCGAATAGAAAATGGACTTCATTAAAAATTCCATTATCGAATTTTCAAAAATCTCACTTTTACCAACCAAAGCAATTTTCCCCAAAGAATATAAAAACAATTGGGTTTGCTGCTATTGGTGGTGATTTTGATGCTGAACTGGATATTAAAAGAATAATTTTATACAAATAAATTTGTGAAAAAAACAAAAATACCGCAAACCAGGGTAAAAAACCCTGAACCAGATGTAAGAACAGTAGACTGGATTATTTGGGCTGCTTGGGCCGATAGGATTACATTTGAAGAAATTTTTGAAAAGACTGGAAAAAAAGAAAGTGAAGTCATCAAAATTATGAGAAGAACATTAAAACCAAAAAGTTTTCAAAATTGGAGAAAAAGAGTAAGAGAAAAATCAATAAAACATAGAAGCTTGTTTAAAAAAAAAAGGGAAAAAGAATCAAGAAAAACAAATTTTATTATTTAGCTAACGCTTTCTTAGCTTTTTCTTTAGCTAATGATGATTCTTTTCCAGTTATATGAAAAAGACCAGAAACTTTCCTGATAAGTCCAGTCTCAAAGTCATCTACCTCGTTATCAACAAGAATTATTTCCCACATGAATTGAAATAATTCAAGTATTTGTTCATGGTCAAATGTGTCCCTAATTTCTTTTGTTAGTGAATACATTTCTACTGAATTAGTAGTTTCATCTAAAGCCTTATCAATGATGTCGTCAATTTGCTTATCATCAGAATAGGCTTTGTTTCTTCTTAAAATATCCTTAATTTTTGTTAGTTCACTTTCATCAAAGCTGTCATCACTTTTCGCAACTTCTATCAGAAGACACGCAATAAGATCAATTTGCTCCTTTTTCTGGAGTTGATTGATATTTTTTTTATCCTTATTAAAAAAATCCTTTAACATCGTAAAATCCTAAATTATTTACAATACACTTTTTAATTGTATACTAACAAGAATTAATTAATATTGGAGTTAATTTGTTTTTTATTTTTTTTTTAATATTTTTAATTAGCAATATAGTTGTTAATCAACTCTATTCACAGGAAGAAATTCTTGTTGCACCTGACGTAAATGTTATTTCTGTGTCACCGGTTCAAGGTTCAGGTTTAGATATTGAAAGAGTACCTGGTAAAGTCCAAATTCTAAATAGAGAAAAGCTTGATAAAAAGAAGAACTTTTCAATCACTGAAACACTTAATAGAGAAGCAAGTGGGATTTCAATTTTTAATTTAAATAGCTCTCCAATGCAAAATGATATTAATTTTAGAGGTTATGTTGGTGGTCCACTCTTAGGTACAGCTCAATCAATAGCGGTTTACCAAAATGGTATGAGGGTAAATGAATCTTTTGGTGAGGTAGTCCAGTGGGACCTTGTTCCAGATTTTGCAGTTAACAATATGCAAGTTTTTGCTGGAGGTGATCCTATATTCGGACAAAATGCTATTGGTGGTGCAGTAACAATGGAAATGAAAAATGGATTTAATTTTGAAGGTGGAAATTTAACCACTTCTGGAGGAATTTATGGTCGTACAAACGAAGTACTTGAGTACGGTAAGCAGTTTGATGATGTTGGAATATATCTTGGAGCTAATTTTAATCATGACGCTGGTTGGAGAGACCACTCAGAATCATATCTAAATACTGTTTTCGGTGATGTGCGATATAGAACTAATGACAATACAGAGTTATTTGTTAATTTTGGACAAGCTTACACTGATATAAGAGGTAATGGTGCTGTTCCACTCACTTTGATGGACTTAGAAGGTAGAGAAGCTGTGTATACTTACCCTGATAATACTCATAACAAAAATTATTATGTAAATTTTGGAGGTAATCATTTTGTTAATGATAATTTATCTTTCCAAGGTAACATTTACTATCGCCATATGGAGAGAAGGAACTACAATGGTGACGAGTTTGAAGCAGGTGACTGTGGAAAAGGATATAATTTTGATAGAGGTACTGCTGATGGAATTTTATGTTCGGAATTAGAGGTTACAGGAGGATCTGACGAAACTTATCTTGATTTGGCTGGAAATACAATTAATTACACAGCATTAGGTTTATCCCTTGAAGATGATGAAAATGAAGTAGAAAGTATTGGTGCTATTAACAGGTCTAATACTAAGCAAAATCAAATGGGATTAAACTTTCAATCAACTTATGATTATAACTATTTGAACAAAAGCAACACGCTTATTACAGGTTTAACCTATGAATTTTCACACAACAGTTTTGCCTCCTCTACAGAATTAGGTATTATTCAAGGTGATAGAGGCGTGCAAGGAACAGGAGTTCTTTTAAGCCAAGATTCAGAAGGTGAAAATATTTTTATTACAAACCTTGAAGCCACAACACATAATGTAGCTATCTATGGTTCGAATACTATAGATCTTGATAATGTGACATCATTAAATCTGTCTGGAAGATGGAACTGGGCGTCCTTAAAAATGGATGATCAATATTCAACCGCACTTGAGGGACACCACTTCTTTAACAAATTTAATCCTGGCGTTGGAATAACAAGAAAATTTGGAGATATAGGTGAAATATTTAAAAATACTTCTGCTTATGCAACGTATAAAGAGTCTAGCCGTACTCCTTCTGTCGCCGAATTAGGTTGTGCAGATCCTGATCAACCATGTAGATTACCTAATTCCTTTCAAGCAGATCCACCATTAGACCAGGTAAAAAATAGAAGTTTTGAAATTGGTGCTCGTGGTTTTACGAAGGCGTATAAACTTTTTGATATGGATCACAACATCAAATGGGATGCAACAGCATTCGCTGGTCGTAATTACAACGATATCATCTTTATTGGTGGTAACAGGGTTGGAACTGGCTATTTTAGAAATGTTGGAAACACTCAAAGGATGGGTGCAGAGTTTGCTTTAAACGGAAAACTTGGTGAAAAATGGACATGGTATAGTAATTATTCTTATGTTAGAGCATCATTTGAAACCCATCAAAAAATAGCAAGTGCTGGGCACTCTGAAAACCCATTTTCATGTTCAGGTCCAGAGGAATATGGAGCCAATGCAACTGGTGATACAAACGCAACAAATGACCAATCTTCTTGTGAATCTAATGAAGCTTATCAAATACAAGTTGGTCCAGGAGATGCTATTCCTGGAATATCTCCACATATAGGTAGAGTGGGACTAGGATACACACCATATAAAAACCTAAATTTCTTTTTAGATGCCGAATATAATTCTCAACAATTTTACAGAGGAGACGAAAACAATGCTGAAGGCAGACAGGTTCCAGGCTATTTTCTACTAAACGCATCTGCAGAATATACAATTACTAGGTCAAATGGTATGAATTCAGTATTTTTTATTGAAGGAAGAAATCTTTTTAATGAGAATTATGAAACAGGTGGAATCTTAGCGGAAAATGAAGTTGATGGTACAGGGGGAAGTGGTACCTTCGTTACTCCAGGACAGCCAACAACAATATTTGCAGGGGTACATGTTCGCTGGTAATTCATTAAAAAATAAGAAGTTGAATTTCTAAACTAGTTTTTAATAATCAATTTGGAATATCTGTTTAGAATTTAAAAAGTTGTCTTTGCTTATAATTTTTAGAAAAGATCTTCCCATATTATACTAAATGTTACAAAGAACACTTATCATAGTTGGAATTTTGTTTATATTGATAGGTCTGTTTTATCTATTAATCAAAGATATCGGATTTGGTAAATTGCCTGGTGATATAATAGTAAAAAGTGGTAATTTTTCTTTATATTTCCCAATAATTACCTGTTTGATTGTGAGTGTAGTGCTAAGTATTTTATATATTTTTTATTTAAGGAAAAGCAAAGAATTATTTTGCTAGAGGTATATTATCAAATAAATCAGCATTCATCCATAAATGAACTACTACACCGGCTGCATAGCCTAACAAAATGGCCCAAGACCATTTAAGATGAGAAAAG
Source organism: uncultured Alphaproteobacteria bacterium (assembly GCA_902526175.1). GTDB lineage: Bacteria > Pseudomonadota > Alphaproteobacteria > Methylaequorales > Methylaequoraceae > CACBWF01. Next base: position 15,571 of record CABZJY010000005.1, read on the forward strand.
AATGTATATACTCCACGAGCCTGACCCATTAGAGCCACACCAGCTGCGGAACCAATTGAAAGTAGTGAACCACCGACTCCGGCAGTTAAAGTAATTAATAACCATTGGCCCATATCCATCTCTGGGTGAGCTGTTAATACTGCATAGACTATTGGAATATTATCTATAATTGCTGATAAAAAACCCACCAGTATGTTGGCATATGTTGGCCCGAGAGTACCGTACATATCATTGGAAATCAAACTAAGATAACCTAAAGCTGCTAGCCCACCTACTGATACTAAAATACCATAGAAAAATAGTAATGTGTCCCACTCAGCTCTTCCTGTTTGAACAAAAATATCAAATTTGTTATTTTTAGGATATTTGGTTTTTAGAAAATATCCATAAGTCCCAAGAGCTCCCAATCCAAACATCATCCCAAAAACTGGTGGCATATGCAAAATTTGATGTCCTGAAACTGTAAAAATAATAGTGAAAATCCCAAGTGCTGCAATAACCTGTCCTCCAGGAAGGATTTCAACTTTTTTTCCATCACCTTCAGGAATTTTATTTGAAATGAAAAGTGACATTATCACAGCTGGAATTATGTATGTTACAACTGAAGGAACAAAAATATTGAAAAAGTCAAAAAATGATACGAAACCTCTTTGCCAAATCATAAGCGTTGTTATATCTCCAAATGGTGAAAACGCACCACCAGCATTAGCTGAGACAACTATATTAATCATTCCAATTGTTATGAAGTTTTTATTACCTTTACCTACAACTAGTACGACTGTGCCTAGAATTAAGGCTGTTGTGAGATTGTCTGCAATTGGTGAAAGAAAAAAAGCTATTACACCGGTAATCCAGAAAATTTTCTTAAAACTGAATTGATTATTTGACAACCAAGAACATAAAGCGTCAAAAACTCTCCTCTCCGTTAATGAGTTTACAAAGGTCATAGCAACAAATAGAAAAAAGAATAATTCAGCAAATTCTAGAATGAGGTGTTTAAATTGCTTCTCTGCCCAATGCGTAGATAGATTTGGATCATTACTAGCGTATAAAGCAATCACACCCCAGATAATTGTAGCTGCCAATATGACCGGTTTTGCTTTTCTATAATGTGTATATTCCTCAGCCATAACAAAAGCGTAGGCTACTACAAAAATAAGTAAACAAAATATCCCGATAGGGCTAAGTACCAAGTCTAATGATATAGGTTCATCACCAGTAGTTGCAGCATTTAAAATTTCAGGGAAGCAAATGGCAAATAGAGAAGCTAGAAATAAAGATAAAAAGGTTGTTCTAAAGTTTATCATTTCCAAATATAATTAACGTCAATATATATATATGAGATAAAATGACAATAAAAAAAAAAAACAAATCTATTTTTTTTAGTTTCAAGTCAAATGATGAACCTTCAAAAAGATTTAATCGAAAGTTTTCATTCCCAGATGATTACATGTTAGATGACGATTGTAATATCTATGTTTTTCTTCACAACTTTTCTGAATTTACAACTCTTGAAAAAAACTATTTTATGATTTTAATAGGAATGAAGCTTTTTAATTTTTCCAAAAACTTCAACTTTTCAATTTCAAATTTAAATAGTAAAAGATACTTAGCTAATGTTGCTTTAGGCTGGAAACTAGGGCAGTATAAGTTTGAAAAATTTAAGTCAAAAAAAATTCTCAATAAGAAAAATAAAAATTTACAGGTCTCACAAAGTGTTAAAGATTTAGCCGATGTTATTTTTTTGGTAAGAGATTTAATAAATACTCCAGCTAATCTACTTGGTCCGAAAGAAATAAATGATATTGCTAATGATCAATTTAAAAAAATTGTTAATTCAAAAAAAATTTACCATTCGTCAGTTTTAAAAAAAAAATTCCCTTTGATCTATGAAGTGGGTAAAGCTGCAGATGAATCAAAACAACCTATTCTCTCAGAATTTAATTGGAGAAATAAAAAAAGAGGTAAGAAAAAAAAAATTATTATAATAGGAAAAGGAGTTTCGTTTGATACAGGGGGACTAAATTTAAAACTTGGATCAGGAATGAGCTTAATGAAAAAGGATATGGGGGGAGCGGCAAATTGCATTGGTTTGTCAAAATTAATTATTAAAGAAGAAATTGATGTAGACTTAAAACTTTTGCTTTGCCTCGTTGAAAACTCAGTTTCATCAAAGTCTATGAGACCTTCAGATATTGTTAAAAGTAGAAAAGGAACTTTTGTAGAAATAAAAGATACTGATGCAGAAGGAAGACTAATAATGGCTGATGCATTAGCTTACGCATGTGAATCAAAACCGGATCTAATAATAGATCTAGCAACACTTACAGGAGCCTCAAGAGTTGCTTTAGGACAAGAGATACCAAGTTTTTTTTGTAATGATAAACTTATATCACAAAAATTAATCAAATCATCTGAAGCAGTTGGAGATCCTTTATGGGAGTTGCCATTGTGGAAGAATTACTCTTCATTACTAAAATCCCAACACGCAGATTTAAGTAATATCAGTTCTGGACCATTTGGAGGAGCGATTACTGCAGCATTATTCCTGGAAGAATTTGTGTCGAAAAACATACCCTGGATACACATAGATATGATGGCTTGGACAAATGGAAATCGTTTTTGTAGTTATCAAGGTGGTGAGGCTATGGGCATTAGAGCGCTCAGTCACTTGTTAAAAGAAATATCAAGATAGTCAACTACAAAAAAGCCGATTTTATTAAATTTTTGGTGTAACTGTCTCTGGGTTTTTCAAATATAGTTTTTTTATTTCCATACTCAATTTCTTTACCATCTTTCATAACAAGAATATTATCTGACAATGCCTTGATAACCTTAAGGTCATGGCTAATAAAGATGTATGTTAACTTATCTTTTTTCTGAAGTTTTAATAATAAATCTATTATCTGTGATTGAACTGTCATATCTAAAGCGCTGGTTGGTTCATCAAGTATAATTAGATCAGGTTTAAGTATAAGAGCTCTAGCAATTGCGATTCTTTGTCTCTGTCCACCAGAAAATTCATGAGGATAACGATTTAACATATCAAAATCTAACCCAACTTCATTGATGATCTCATGTATTAAATTGTTACGATTTTTTTTACTACCAATTTTGTGAACAGTTAAGCCCTCTCCAATTATATCATATACATTCATTCTTGGGCTTAAAGATGCAAAAGGGTCCTGAAAAATTATTTGGATATTTTTCCTCAAACTTCTAAATGAAGCTTCATTCATATTAGAAATTTTTTGTTTTTTGAAATATAGCTCACCATTAAAATCAATTAAATTTAAAATTGCCTGAGCGAGAGAGGATTTACCAGAACCGCTTTCACCAACAATTCCTAATGTTTCACCTTTCCTTACAGAGAAACTTATTTTTTTAACAGCACTAAATTTAGATTTCTTATCAAAGAAAAAATTACTTTTAAGCTTATAGTCAACACTTATTTTTTTTGCTTCAATAATAACATCACTATTCTTATAATCTAAATTAGTTTTATTTTTAGGAACGCAATTTATCAAAGCCTTAGTGTAAGAGTGACTTGGATTTTCAAAAACTTTCTTAGTTGTACCTTGTTCAACTATTTTTCCTTTTTTCATCACACACACAAAGTGAGAAATTTTTTTTACAACATTTAAATCGTGGGAGATTATCAAAAGTGACATACCAATTCTTTTTCTTAATTCATCAAGTAATTGCAAAATTTGTTTTTGAATCGTTACATCAAGTGCTGTAGTTGGTTCATCTGCGATTAAAATATCGGGATTGTTTGCAATTGCCATTGCAATCATAATTCTTTGTCTTTGCCCCCCAGATAATTGATGAGGATAGTCATCAAGCCTAGTTTCTGCTTCTTTGATTCCGACAAGGTTTAAAAGATTAATACATTTTTTTTCCTGGACATCTTTTTTTATATTTATACCATTTTCCAAACACTCAATAATTTGTTTTTTTATAGTGTGCAATGGATTTAATGAAGTCATTGGTTCTTGAAAAATCATTGAGATTTTTTTCCCCCTAATATCCATTAATTTTCTTTCAGGAATTGATAATATATCTTTATTATTAAAAATAATTTTTCCTGAGATAGATGTTTTTGAATTTTTTGATAAAAGTTTAAGAATTGAAAGTGCAGTTACTGATTTTCCTGAACCACTTTCTCCTACAATTGCAAGTGTTTTACCTTTAGAAACTGTGAATGTGCTATTTTTGACTGCTTCAATATTGTTTTTGTTAACATTGAAAGAGACACTTAATTCTTTAACATCAAGAATTTTAGACATTATTTCACCTTTCTTGGGTCAAAGGCATCTCTGACTGCTTCACCAATAAATACTAGTAAACTTAATTGAAGTGATAATGTTATAAATGCCGATAAACCTAACCAAGGTGCTTGTAAGTTAGCTTTACCTTGTGCCACCATTTCACCTAAAGAAGGTGAACCTGGAGGTAACCCAAATCCTAAAAAGTCCAAAGAGGTAAGTGTGGCGATTGATCCAGATAATATAAATGGTAACAAAGTTAAAGTTGCAACCATTGCATTAGGTAAAACGTGCCTTATCATTATCTTCCAATCGCTTACTCCAAGTGCTTTTGCAGCTTTTACATATTCAAAATTTCTTGCTCTTAGAAATTCTGCTCTTACAACACCCTCAAGAGCCATCCAGCTAAATAGTAACATTATGAGTAATAAAATCCAAAAACTCGGTTCTACAAAACTTGAGATAATAATTAAAAGGTATAGTACAGGTAACCCTGACCAAACTTCTATAATTCTTTGTCCAAATAAGTCAATTTTTCCTCCAAAGTAACCTTGAATTCCACCAACAGCTACTCCTATAATTGTAGATAAAATAGTTAAAATTAGTCCAAAAAAAACAGAGATTCTAAAGCCATATATTAATCTTGAAAGAACATCACGTCCCTGATCATCAGTTCCAAGAATATTTTCAAGACTTGGCGGAGATGGCGATGGTACATTTAAATCATAATTAATAGTTTCATATGAGTATTCTATTAATGGCATAACAAAAAAACCGTTTTTATTTATTAGTTCAATAACAAATGGATCTTTATAGTCTGCCTCTGTTTCAAACTCTCCTCCAAAGAATGTTTCAGGTATACTTTCAATTACAGGAAATAAAATTTTTTTATCATAAAAAACAAATAAAGGTTTATCATTAGCTATAAAATCAGCAAAAATAGAAACTAAAAACATTGAAAGAAAAATGTAAGTAGAATAAAGACCTCTTTTATTGTTTTTGAAGTTTTCTATTCTTCTCAGAGTTAGTGGCGAAAAATTCATATTTTTTTACCTTGTTTCAAAATCAATTCTTGGATCAATCAAGACGTACGTTAAGTCACTTATTAGTTTTAGCAATAATCCAATTAGTGTGAAAATATACAAGCTTCCGAAAACAACAGGGTAATCCCTGCCGAGAGCTGCTTCAAAGCCAAGCAAACCTAAACCATCAAGTGAAAAAATTACTTCTATTAATAAAGATGAAGTGAATAAAATATTAATAAATGCTGCCGGAAATCCTGAAATGACAATGAGCATTGCATTCCTGAACACATGTCCGTAAAGAACTTTCTTTTCACTTATTCCTTTTGCGCGAGCTGTCACAACATACTGCTTGTTTATTTCATCAAGAAATGCATTTTTGGTTAACATGGTTAGACTCGCAAAACCACCAATTACCATAGCTAAAATTGGAAGTGCTAAATGCCAAAAATAATCTTTTATTTTATTTAGTGTGCTTAATTCTGACCAATTATCTGAGACCAAGCCTCTGAGTGGAAAAAAATCAAAATAACTTCCCCCGGCAAAAAGTACTATTAAAAAAATTGCAAATAAAAATCCTGGTATTGCATAACCAATAATTACTAAAGAAGATGTATAAATATCGAACTCAGATCCGTCTTTTACAGCTTTTTTAATACCTAAGGGGATAGAAATTAAATAAACTAAAAGTGTTGTCCATAATCCTAGTGAAATAGAAACAGGTAGTTTTTCAATAATTAATTCAATTACCTTTTTGTCCTTGTAAAAGCTCTCACCGAAATCAAACAATACATAATTTTTTAACATTAAAAAAAACCTCTGATAAGCTGGTTTATCAAATCCATACTGTTTTTCTAATTCTTTTATTAGGTCTGGATCTATTCCTTGAGACCCCCTATATTTGGAATCGTTAAAGTTAGATTGTATTTTGTTCTGCGCCGTATTGGCTTGCTCTCCACCAGAGGTAGAAAATCTTTCTGTCACGGATACTTCATTTCCTTTAATTTGAGCTATTACTTTCTCAACGGGTCCTCCTGGGGCAGCTTGTATTATTAAAAAATTTACAACTAATATTCCAAGCAAAGTTGGAATAATTAAAAAAATTCTTCTTAATATATAATCAATCATCGTTTTATTTTCCTATAAAAGTATATAAATGTAATAACCAATATTGTTATTAAGAGATAGTGATTTTTTTTTTCTACATTTTCTTTTTTATAAACTTCTAAATTACCTAAATTCTCATTTTTCTTTTCATCAAACCACCAAAAATCAAATCCCAAATCGTATTTTGACGTTGTTTCGGGTCTTGAGATTTTATTCCAATATGCAACTCTATAGTGCCCTATATGAAATTGTGGAATTAAATAGTAGTTAAATAAAAGAATTCTATCAAGAACCTTAGTATAAACAACTAACTCTTCTCTATTACGCGCACTAATCAATCTATCTATTATTTCATCGATTACAGAGTTTTTCACCCCAATTATATTTTGGGTACCTGGTTGATCGGCTGCTTCTGAACTCCACCAATTTTTTTGCTCATTTCCTGGAGAGATTACTGAACCGAAATTAGTTACAACCATATCAAAATCAAATTCTTCAAGTCGTTTTTGATATTGGGAATCGTCCTGAACTGTTCTGATTGAAACTTGAATTCCAAGTTTTTTAAAGTTACGTTTTAAAGGTAAGACAATTCTTTCAAAAAGAGGAGATCTTAGGAGTATTTCAAATTTAAACTCTTCTCCTGTAATTTTATTTGTCAGTATATCATTTTGAATTATCCACCCTTCGTTCTTAAGAATTCTCCTAGCAGTTCTCAAGTTTTTTCTTAAACCGTTTTCTTTATCATCTGTTCTTGGAGGCTGATAAATTTCATTGAAAATTTCAGGTGGAATCTTGTCTTTAAATTCCGAAAGTATCTTAAGCTCTTTCTTTGATGGATAATTTTGGGAAGACAATTCAGAATTATCAAAAAAACTTTTTGTCCTAGTATATGCATCATAAAATAAATTTTTATTTGACCATTCAAAATCAAATGCATAAGTAAGTGCTTTTCTCACATTTCTATTCTTAAAAATTGGTTTTCTTATATTAAATGCAAAACCTTGCATTCCACTTGGTCTTTCATATGGGATTTCTTCAATAATAACTTGCCCTTTTTTTGTTGCATTGAAATCATAGGCCGTTGCCCAATTCTTAGAGGAGTTTTCTAGTCTAAAATCATATGCTCCTGATTTAAAAGCCTCAAGTGCTACCGTTACATCTCTATAGTAATCAGTATGTATTTCATCAAAGTTATACCTTCCTCTGTTAACATTAAGATTCTTTCCCCAGTAATTAGGATCCCTTTTAAGAGTTATACTTCTTCCAGGTTTTAAATCTGAAATTAGATATGGTCCACTTCCGATAGGAGGATCTAATGTAGTTTTATCAAATTGTTTATTTGACCAATATTTTTTTGAAAAAATTGGTAGTTGATAACCAATAATTAAAGGTAGTTCTCGATTTGTTTCACCTGAAAAATTAAATTGTACTTCTAATTCATTAATTTTCAAAACCTCATCAACCTGACTGTAATAATTCTTCCATGCAGGATGTCCTTTCGACATAAGGATTTTAAATGAAAAAATCACATCGTCAGATGTAACTTTTGTACCATCAGAGAATTTGGCAAAATTTCTTAATTTGAAACGAACCCACTTTCTGTTATCAGGCAACATAACTTTTTCAGCTAATAGCCCATATTGACTAAATGGTTCATCAAATGATGATTTCATTAAAGTTTCAAATAAATAACTGGTTTGATAAGCAGCTACCCCTTTTAATATGTAGGGGTTTAAGTTATCAAATGTTCCAATAGCAGATAGTTTAATTTTTCCTTTTTTAGGAGCATCAGGATTAGAATATTCAAAATTTTTAAAATTTTTTTTATATTTTAAATCCCCATGCATGGCCATCCCATGCATGTAATTAAAAATTTCTTCCTTGACACATATGTTTTTAGGAAAGAACAAAAATGTAACCATATAAAGGGCAATTATTTTAGAAATCATATTTATTTTTTTATTGATAATAATTTAATCGCCTCCTCGTAGCATTTTTTTGATGAAGAAGCAATTACCTTACCTTCCGAATTAATATCCAATTCATTTCCCGACCAATCTGATATAATGCCACCAAGTTCATTTATCAATGCCACTTGAGCTAAGTAATCCCAAGGTTTCATATTATTTTCAATGATAAGGTCAATTTTTTTTGATAACAAAAGACCATATGCATAACAATCCGTTCCAAAAATTGGAAATTTTGATTGTTTATAAATTTCCTTAATTTTATTTTCATACACACCCTCGAACATTAGCGAAGATGTAGATGAGACTATTGACTGATTTAATTTTTTTTTCCTTTCAATAGGCTGGCATCTTTTTTTATTAAAAAAAACACCTAACCCTTTTCCACCTACCCACCTTTCTTTTAGGATAGGCACATCAATTAAACCTATTATAGGTATTTTATGAAATGTGAGACAAATTAATGTACCAAAAAGCGGTTTGCCAGAGATAAAACTATGTGTGCCATCAAGAGGGTCGATAACCCAAACGTATTCAGAATTATTATTGGAGTACCCAAATTCTTCACCATAAATTCCATGAGAAGGATACGTTTTTTTAACTTCGTGTCTAAATAATTCTTCAATTTCCTTGTCAATATCTGTTACAAAACTTCCATCTTTTTTAGACTCTAAATTAAATTTTTTCCTAAATCTTTTAGTTAATATTGTACTGCTTTTATTAGCAAAATTATTTAAAAAATTAACAAACGAATCAAACTCACTTTTCATTATTTAAGTGATTTCAAATATTGAATAAGATTCACCCTATCTTCAGATTTTTTCAAACCTTTATATATCATTTTTGTTCCAGAAATATAGTTTTTTGGATTCTCAAGAAAAAAGTAAAGATTTTCAACTGACCATTCTTTTTTAAAGTTTTTAAGTGACTCAGAATATTCAAAGTTTTCTTCTAAAGCCGACTGTTTCCCTACAATCGACCATAATGGTGGGCCAACTTTTATTTTTTTACTTTTTTCTAAGTCATGACAACCAGCGCACTGCTTTGCAATTTTCTTACCTTTTTCAAAATTGGCATTAATAAATAAATTGTCGAAATCTATTTTATTTTTTAAATTTTTACTTAAAGGTTTTTCTTCATTTTTTTTATCAATCTCCTCAACAGAAGATGAGACAGAATAGACATTTTTTATATTTTTTTTTGGAAAAAAGATGTCATCAATTAGAAATAATGATTGTATTATTAAAAGTACTGTAATTATGGATAGAAAATATTTATTCATTACGAGAGATTCTTAATTTACATATAGAATTTTACAGAAAAAAAAAAAAGAATAAATGATTAGTAAAAAAAAAATTTTAATAATAATTCCTAGTAGATTAAAATCTACAAGATTAAAGACAAAAGCATTGAGAATGATCCTAAAAAAACAAATGATTATTAGGGTTGTTGAACAAACAATGAAATTTAAAGTAGGAAGAGTTATTGTAGCAGCAGGCGACAAAAAAATTCAAAAATTATTAATTAGAAATAGCTTCGAATCATATTTGAGTGTAAATAGTCACAATAGTGGAACAGATAGGATACAAGAGATATACAAAAATTTTTTTAATGGTTATGATTATATATTAAATTTGCAAGGTGATATGCCGTACTTCAAAAAAGAGTTATTAACAGACACCTTATCCCTTTTAGAAGATGATCAGGCGGATATCGGTACTGCTGCTTGTATTCTAGACCCAGCAGATTATCAAAATCAAAATGTAGTAAAAGTGAGAGTTAGTTTTAAAAATAAGCAAGGTTTCGCGCAAGATTTTATTAGAAATGTTAAAAGCGTTAATCAATGTTATCATCACATAGGCATTTATGCGTTTAGACCAAAGTCTTTAGAGAATTTTGTAATGTTAAAGCAATCCAAGAATGAAAAAAACAGAGGGTTAGAACAGATGAGAGCTCTAGATAATGGCATGAAAATTAAAGTAGCTCTTATAAATTCAAAACCATTTAGTGTTGATACAAAGGAAGATTTAATAAAAATTAGAAATTTTTTGAAACACAAACTAAGTGCAATTAGGTGCTAAAATGAATATTATTTCATTTCAAGGTCTACCCGGTGCATACTCTCACTTAGTTTGTAAAAAATATTACCCAGACTTTAAAACTTTGCCTTGCGAAAATTTTGAAGATACCTTCAAAGCAGTAGAAATGAAGAAAGCCGACCTTGCAATGATTCCTATAGAAAATAGTACAGCGGGAAGGGTCGCTGATATCCATTACTTAATCCAAAATACAAAATTAAAAATTGTAGCCGAACATTATCAAAAAGTAGAACATTGTTTGCTGTCCAAAAAAAATACAAAACTCATTGATATTAAAAAAATTTACAGTCATGAACAAGCAATTCTACAGTGTCGAAATACAATTAAAAAATACGGCATAAAAACAGTCAATTACTTAGATACCGCAGGTGCTGCAAAATTAATCTCAGAATCCAAAGATAAAAGTAAAGCTGCTATAGCATCTTCATTAGCTGCTGAAATATATGGGCTAGAAATTAAAAAAAAGCAGTTACAGGATAAACAAAATAACACAACAAGATTTTTGGTTTTTTCAAAAAAAAGTGTTGAAGTTTCTACTAAAAAAAAAGTTAGAACAACATTAGTTTTTAAAACAAAAAATGTACCTGCAGGTTTGTATATGGCCTTAGGAGGATTTGCAAAAAATGGAATAAATTTATCTAGGCTAGAAAGTTTTTTTGTAAATGAACAATTCAAACAGTCATGGTTTATTGTTGACGTTGACTGTCATCCCGAATTAAAAAGTTTTAAAAAAGCTATTACGGAGTTAAAAAAATATTCATTAGTTATAAACATATTAGGCTATTATGAAGCCGCAAATTTAATTACTAAGAAATAAATTTAAAAAAATATAAAGTAATGTTAAATTTAAATTGGGGGTTGAATTTAGGCAGTATTATCGCTAACCCGGTCAGGACTGAAAAGTAGCAGCCGTAACGATCAAATATTGGGTTAGATTCAACTCCTTAGAGGAAAAATGATAAATAATCAATACTTAGTTCTAGCAAGAAAATATAGACCACAAAAATTTTCGGATTTAATAGGTCAAGACGATATAGTTCAAATATTAAAAGGTGCTATTGAAAACAATAGATTAGCGCATGCATACTTGCTTTCAGGTACAAGAGGTGTTGGTAAGACAACTTTAGCACGACTTATTGCCAAAATAGTAAATTGTTTAGCAAGAGCTAAAATTAATGATTTTGATCCATGTGGGACGTGCGAAAATTGCAACTCTATAAACTCTTCTAGTAATATTGATGTTGTTGAAATAGATGCAGCAAGCAAAACAGGGGTTTCCGACGTAAGAGAGATAATAGAGAATGTTAATTATAAAGCTGTAACAGCATTGAAAAAAGTTTTTATAATTGATGAGGTACATATGTTATCTAAAGCAGCTTTTAACGCATTACTAAAAACTTTAGAGGAACCTCCATTGGATGTTTTGTTTGTTCTTGCAACCACTGAAACAGAAAAAGTTCCAGTTACAATATTGTCAAGGTGTCAACATTTTGGTTTAAAGAGGTTATCATTAAAAGATATATCCGAACATCTAATTAAAATTTCTAAACTTGAAAAAATAAATTTAGATCACGAGTGTTCCATGATGATTGCCAGATCTGCTGAGGGGTCCTTAAGAGATGCTCTTTCTTTATTAGATAATGTATTTGCTAGGGGCAATAATATAACTAAGGATCTAGTAAAAGATGTACTTTGTATCGAAGACTTTTCAAACATTCTTCAATTATTTAAATTTATTTGTGAAGCAGAAGTTGAAAAAGCACTTAAATCAGTTGAAAAATTCTATTTTGATGGATGTTCTTTTGAACTGATAGCAAGAGATCTCCTAAATATAACTTATCAAATAACAAGAATAAAATGTTCCAATACTATCGATGATACATCTCTTACTGACTATGAGCTAGGGGAATATAGAAATTTTGCAAAGTTTTTAGACATGGATGTACTTATACGACTGTATGAATTTATGGAGAAATATTTTTCAGAACTTTCTAACGCTTTTGATCAAAAAAAATCATTTGAAATGACTGTTATGAGATTGTGTTATATCATTTTGTTACCATCACCTTTTGAACCTGAGAAGAATAAATTGCCTAGAGATGATTTATTTGAATCTGGTTTAGATAATACTAAAAAAAATGAAAAATCAATAAATGAAAAGGAAGGTGAAATAGAAGAAAAACTTGCTTCAACAAGTGATAATAAAAACTCTAATATTAAAGATTGTGATTACAATCTTGATTCTTCAGAGAAAGAAAAGTTTAAGAAATTTAGTGAATTAGTGTCAATCATAGAGTCCCAAGGTGATTTAGTTTTAGCCCACAAATTAAAAAATAATTTTAAGCTCATTTCAATTAAGGATAATGAAAAAAATAAACCATGTGAACTAGAACTTGAAAATTTTAAAAATGAAAAAATTAAAAGTAGCCAACTATGGGAGTTATCTAAAATGTTAGAAAGTGCAACAAAAAAAAGATGGATAGTATCACTTTCTTACCAAAAAGGAATAGAAACATTAGGTGAAATAGAAATGAAGAATCATCAAGAGTTAATAAGTAAAATTTCTAAAGAAAGCTCTATAAAAAAAATACTTGAAATCATTCCCAATTCTAAAGTAACTTCAATAGAAAAAATGGAGAAAAAATGAATAACATGTCAAATATAATGAAACAAGCAAAAGCAATGCAAGACAAAATGCAAGAATTGCAAAAGAAAGTAGAGAATACTGAAGTTGAAGGTACAGCAGGCGGGGGTCTTGTAAAAATAACTATTAATGGGAAACATCAAGCCTCAAAAGTAAAAATTGATTCATCTCTTGTAGACAAAAATGAAATTGATGTGCTTGAAGATTTAATACTTGCAGCATTAAACGATGCAACAAAAAAAGTATCAGAGAATATGAACTCTGAGCTTGGTTCAATAACTGGGGGTTTAAATCTCCCTCCAGGAATGAAATTACCATTTTAACCTGTAATGTCATCTTCTATTGAGGAGCTAATTTATCTTTTTTCTAGATTACCAGGTTTAGGACCTAAATCCTCACGAAGAATCGTGCTGCATTTACTAAAAGACAAAAATAATTTGTTAAATGACTCTATCAGGTACTTAACGAATATTAAAAAAGATATCAAACATTGTATTTGTGGAAATATTGATATTCAAACACCCTGCTATATTTGTAGAGATAACAAAAGAGAAAAAAATAAAATTTGTGTTGTCGAAGAAATTAGTGATTTGTGGGCAATTGAGAAGACAAATACCTTTAAAGGAAATTATCATGTGCTAGGAGGAATTTTGTCAGCGGTAGATGGTATTGGACCAGAAGAGTTAAATTTGGGAGTTCTTTTTGAAAAATGCAAAAAAGAAGGTGAAATTAAGGAGATAATACTTGCAACAAACTCAACAATGGAGGGTCAGCTTACTGCACAATACATTGCCGAACAATTACTGGAATCAGGTGTTTTTGTAACTAGATTAGCTCACGGGATGCCGATAGGAAGTGAGCTTGATTTTATTGATGAAGGTACTTTATCAACAGCATTTAAATTGAGATCACAGTTTAAGTAATAAAATAATGTAATTTTAATCAAGTTTTATAGAATATATCTAATTAGATACCTCAGGTAGTCTTTAGTAAAAATTGTTAAAGATAAAAAATGTTTATGGTATTATTTCAATATCTTGTTTATATATTTAATAAAGTAACAAAATGCCAAATCTTCAAATAATAACTATACCTAATCCTTTATTAAAAAAAAAGTCCGAAGAAGTGAAAGAATTTGATCAAAATCTAAAAAATACAATTCGAAATATGTATGATACTTTGTACTCTTCTGGAAATGGGATTGGTCTTGCTGCACCACAGGTTGGTATCATGAAAAGAATCGTGGTTATAGATATAAAAGAAAAAGATAAGTCTAATCCAATAACATTTATAAACCCAAAAATTGTTAAAAGATCTAAAGAAACTTTTGTTAATGAAGAAGGTTGTTTATCAATACCAGATTTTTTTTCTAATGTAGAAAGATACAAAGAAGTAGAAGTACAATGGCTAAGTGAAAATGGGGACTTAAGATCTGCAAACTATAATGGTCTAATGTCAATATGTATTCAACACGAAATAGATCACTTAAATGGAGTATTGTTTATTGATCATTTATCTAAAATTAAAAGAAAGATGGCCGTAGAGAAGGTTTTAAAGCAAAAGAAAAAAAAAAAAAACTAATAAATGTCGAAAATCGAAAATATTAGTATTGGGTTTTTTGGGACATCAATATTTGCTCTGAAAGCATTATCAAAATTATACGAAAATCAGGTTAATATAAAATTTGTTGTTTCTCAAACACCTAAACCATCTGGAAGAGGAAATAGAATTTCGGATTCACCAGTAGGTGATTTTGCAAAAAAAAAAAACCTTTCTTTGCTATGTCCAAATAAATTAGATGAAGAATTTTATAATCAGATTTCAAGTTATAATATTGATTTTATTGTTGTTGTTGCTTACGGAAAGTTATTAACAAGAAAAATACTAAGACTTCCGAAGTTTTTTTGTTTAAATATTCATGCATCAATTTTACCTAAATGGAGAGGAGCTGCACCGATACAAAGAGCAATTTTGAATTCAGATAAAAAAACAGGAGTATCGATAATGATTCTTGAAGAAAACCTTGATTCTGGTCCAGTTATTATGAATAAAGCAATATGTATTGAAAAAAACGATAATGCAGGAACATTACACGAGAAACTTTCAGTCATCGGAAGTGAATTAATTTTAAAAGCTCTAGAAGATATTTTTAATAATAAATATTCCACAAAAAAGCAAAAAGAGAGTGAAGCAACTTATGCAGAAAAAATTTTAAAAAGTGAAACAAAAATTGATTGGTCAGAAAATGCTCAAATTATAAATAATAAGGTAAGAGCTTTTTACCCGTGGCCAGGTGCTTGGACATATCTTCACAAAAAAAATAAAAAAATTAGAATTAAAATAGTTGAAACCGAGGTAATAAATTCACCAGAAGCTTTGTCTAAAGAAAATTTAAGAGCCGCTGAAAAAAACTTGATTGTAAAATGTAACGAGAGTTATTTAAAAATAAAAAAGTTGCAACCTGAGGGAAAAAAAATTTTGAATTACTCAGATTTTTTAAATGGGCTCTCTAATCAAAATTTTTTTTTTAAATAATGATAGTTAAACTTATAATTGAATACGATGGGACAGATTATGTTGGATGGCAAAAACAAAAGAATGGAAAATCTATTCAAGGTGAAATTGAAAAGTGTTTAAATAAAATTTTTGACAAAAATATAAAATTATTTGTAGCAGGAAGAACAGATGCTGGAGTTCATGCTCTTGGTCAAGTCGCTCATTTTGAAATAGATACTAAAATAGAACCCAAAAAAATTGGATTGGCAATAAATTACTTTCTTGGGAAAGAAAATAAAATCGTAATAAAAAAATCTTCAATAGAAAATAAAAAATTCCATAGTAGATTTTCTGCTATTGAACGAATTTATGAATATAAGATATTAAACAAGAGAGTTTATTCTCCTTTACTTTTGAATAGGATGTGGTTTATACCCTTCAATATTGACTCTAATCTTATTCAGTCTGCATCTCAAGTTTTTATTGGTACTCATGATTTTAATTCATTTAGATCATCAGACTGTCAGTCAAAAAGCTCAATAAGAACAATCAATAAAATAGAAATAATTAAATCTGGATATCAAATTACACTAAGATTTAGGGCTAAATCCTTTTTGCATAATCAGGTTAGAATACTCGTTGGAAGTTTAGTCAATGTTGGAAGAAAGGTTTGGGATAAAGATAAACTTATACAAATTTTAAAATCAAAAAATAGAGCTCTTTCAGGTCAAACAGCTCCAGCTTGTGGGCTATATTTAAAGAGAGTTCGTTACTAAGAATATACTCTAGTCAAAAGATCTATATATATTTCTGATAAAAGATCTAAATCTTTTATTTTGACTTTCTCATCAATCTGATGCATTGTTTCTCCAACTGATCCAAACTCAACAACTGGACAAATTTTTGAAATAAAACGTGCATCAGATGTTCCCCCTGATGTACTAAATTCTACGTTTTCCTTTGTAATTTCAAAAATTGATTTTTCAAGATGATTATTTAAGATAACAGATTGATTAAGAAATGATTCACCGGAGATTTTTGTACTTAATTCATAATGAGATTCTAAATTGTCTAGTCTCTCCTTCAATGTTTTTATCAATGTCTTTGAATTGTAAAGATTATTAAATCTAATGTTGAATTTTGCTGTTACTTTTTCAGGTATGAGATTGGTAACTTTATTTTCTGTATCAATTGAAGTAATTTCAAGATTAGTTGGAGGAAAAAATTTATTTCCTCTATCAAATGGTTTTTTTAGCTCACTGCATAATTTAATTAGATCTGTAATTGGATTTTTAGCTTTTTCTGGATAGGCGACGTGTCCTTGCTTACCTTTTACTGTTAAATTACAGTTTATACTTCCACGTCTACCTATTTTAGCCATATCACCAATTTTTTTTCTACTTGTAGGTTCACCTACAAGGCAAAAATCAATCTTAATTTTTTCTTTTTTTAACCATTCTATAACTTTTTTAGTACCAAACTCTGCATCACCTTCTTCATCTGATGTTAATATAAAACTTATTGTTCCCTTAAAATCTTTTGTTTTTTTTAGAAAGTTATTAACAGCATTAACAAAGGCTGCGATAGCACTTTTCATGTCACAAGCGCCTCTTCCAAATATGTAACCATTTTTTTTTGTTGCCTTAAAAGGATCTGATTTCCAATTATCTCCCGGGGGTACTACATCAACATGACCAGCAAAGCAAAAATGTGTTCCAGATCCTCTTGAAAAATGTGCATATATATTTTTTGTTTTGTTTGGAGTATTCCCAAAATTAAGTTTTTTACATTTAAAACCCATATTTAAAAGTACCTTGGTTATAAATTCTAAGCATCCATCATCGTTTGGCGTAATGCTTTTAAATGATATTAGTTTTGTTAACAATTCAACTAAACTCATTTTCTATGATCTCAATAAATCGTTAATAGAAGTTTTAGACCTTGTTTTTGCATCAACTGTTTTGACAATAACAGCGCAGGAAAGATTTAAGTCAGATAATTTATTATTATTTGTACTTTTCATTGATCCTGGGACAACTACAGAATACGGTGGAACTTCACCATAAAAAATCTCACCACTTTTCCTATCCACTATTTTAGTTGACATACCAATAAAAACTCCCATTGAAATTACACTACCTTCACCGACAATTACCCCTTCAGCTATTTCAGATCGTGCTCCAATAAAACAATTATCTTCAATTATGACAGGATTATTTTGAAGCGGTTCAAGAACACCACCAATACCGGCACCACCTGAAATATGAACATTCTTTCCTATTTGAGCACAGGAACCTACTGTTGCCCACGTATCAATCATAGAACCAGAATCAACATAAGCTCCTAAGTTTACAAAGCTAGGCATCAAAACTACATTCGATGCAATAAAAGCCGAATAACGTACTACTGCTCCGGGAACTGACCTAAATTTTCTTTTGGTCCATTCGTCTTCATTCCAATTTGAAGTTTTTAGGCTTACCTTATCATACCAACTATAATGCCCTGATAAAGAATTTTGAATTCCACTTTTTATAATAGAATTATCATAGATTTTAAATGAAAGTAAGATTGCTTTTTTGATCCACTGATGAACAATCCAAACTCCTTCCTTCTTTTCGCAAATTCTAATGGACCCATTATCTAAAAGCATGAGTGTTTGGTCTACATATTTTTTTGTTACTGTGGGGAGTTTATTACCATCATTATAATTGTCCCAGCAATTTGAAATTTCTTTTTTGATTAATTCAATATCAGCATTTTTCATTAGTTAACCTTTGTAAATTTTATAATCATTTTTAATGCTGATTTTATACATTTAAATTCAAAGTCAATATACTTTTTTTGTTTTTTTGATCTGCGAACATCTAAATCAAAATCAATGTGTACTGTGGTAAAACCTAAATCGTGAGCGGGCTTTAAGTTTTTTTCAATGTCCTCAAAAAAAACAGTTTGTCTAGGAACTATATTATAACTGTTAATTAGATTTTTATAGGTTTCTATCTTCGGCTTTGGTATATAATTTCCTTTTTTTATATCATATATCTCATCGATATTGTCAATAATCCCTAAAGAACGAAGAACTTTTGAAGCGTATTTCTCATCACCATTAGTAAAAACAATTTTTTTTCCTGGTAACAATTTTAAATATTGATTAAGTTCATCATTTTTTTTTAATTTCGAAAAATCTATATTGTGCACATAGTCAAGAAATTCATTGGGATCAATATTATGATATTTCATTAATCCAAATAAAGTTGTTCCGTATTTTTTGTAAAAATATTTTTGAATTTTAAAGGCTTGTTCAATTGGAATTTCAAGTTTTTTTGAAATAAAATCCTTCATGTTAAAGTCTATCATGTCAAAAATATTTGTTGAAGACGAATAAAGTGTGTTATCTAGGTCAAAAATCCAAAATTTTTTTTTATTTATAAATAAATCAGTGGCTATTTTGTAATTAATGTTCCTGCTCCATGTTCCGTAAAAATTTCTAGCAGTATTGCATGAGGAAATGTACCATCCAGAATTACTGCTGCCTTAACACCATTTTGAACTGCTTTAACGCACGTTTCTACTTTTGGAATCATGCCACCACTTATGGTTCCATTTGAAATAAGTTTTTTTACATCTTTAATTGATATATGAGTTAGTATATTCTTTTTTTTATCCATAACACCTTTTACATCGGTTAGCATTATTAACCTTTCAGAATTTATTTCAGAGGAAATGGATCCTGCTAAAGTGTCAGCATTTATGTTGAAAGTTTGATAATTTTTACCAAATCCAATCGGAGAAATAACAGGTATAAAGTTAGAATCAAGACACCATTTTAAGAAATCCTTGTTAATTTTTTCTGGTTCTCCCACAAATCCAAGTTCTTTATTGCCCTTACTCTTTTTATCAATTTTATAGGTTTTTACCAATAAAGCATCCTTTCCTGAAACACCAATAGCTCTACCACCCTCTTTATTGATCTCCATAACTATTTCCTTGTTTATAGATCCTGACAGTACCATCTCAATTACTTTCATAGCATTTTTATCGGTCACTCTTAAACCATCAATAAATTTTGATTTTACATTTAATTGATCAAGCATAATTTCTATTCGCGGACCTCCGCCATGAATTACTATGGGGTTAATCCCTACTTGTTTTAACAAGGCTATGTCTTTTGCAAAACTTACCGATAAGTCATTTTTACCCATCGCCGAACCACCAAATTTTATGGTAATGTTCTTATTGCTGTATTTTTGCATGTACGGAAGCGCTTTAGATAAAATCGATGCTTGTTCTATCCAATCATGCTCATTAGTTTTTGATATTTTTGTCAATTTCTAGCCTACAATATTGATAACTTTTTTTTTTAAATCTAAAATACCATTCCCATTTTTACAACTTGTCATAAATATTTTTTTATCTGCTGCTGTAATATTCTTTAAAAATTTCTCAGTATTATTAATTAATATTTCTAATTCTAAAAATTTAACTTTATCAATTTTGGTAAAAACTACAAAGAAATGATTACCAAATGATTCTAATAGATCTATTGCTTCTAAGTCTATTTTCATTAGCCCTTGTCTTGAGTCAATTAGCAAAAAAATGCAAAGAAGGTTTCTTCTGCTATCTAGGTAGTTAGTTATTACATTACTCCATACTTTTTTATCCTTTTTTGATACTCTGGCAAATCCATAACCAGGAAAATCAACCAGTCTTATTTTATTTGGAACTTCAAAAAAATTTAAACTTTTTGTTCTTCCTGGTGTTTTTGAGGTTTTTGCAATTTTTGTTTTAGTCAAACTATTAAGCAAACTTGATTTGCCTACATTAGATCTTCCCCAAAAACCAATCTCATCTATATTATCTTTTGGGTAATCAATTACTTCAAATACTGACTTTAAAAAAAAACAGTTTTTTTCAATAATACATTTCATTTAATTTTATGAATCAGCAAGTTTTTGTTTTCTAAGAATTAAGCTTTGTTGAGCAATTGATAAAATATTATTAAAAGTCCAATATATGACCATACCAGCTGGAAATGTGGCAAGAAGAAATGTAAAAATGAATGGTAACATCATAAAAATCTTTGCTTGTATAGGATCAGGAGGGGGAGGGTTCAATTTTTGCTGAAGGTACATTGTCAAACCCATCAATATAGGCCAAATCCCTATGACAAGAAACCCAGGTGGATCCCATGGGATTAGACCAAATACATTAAAAATACTTGTAGGATCTGGGGCAGAAAGATCTTTAATCCAACCAAAAAAAGGAGCATGCCTCATTTCTATAGAGACAAAGAGTACTTTATAAAGTGCAAAAAAAATTGGAATCTGTAAAAGTATGGGTAAACATCCCGCAGCTGGATTTATTTTTTTTTGTTTGTATAAATTAAACATTTCTTGATTCATTCTAGTCTTGTCATCTTTAAACCTTTCCTTTAACCTTTGAATTTCAGGTGTTAATAATTTCATAGCATTCATAGATTTAAAAGATTTGTTAGCAAGTGGGAATAAAAGAATTCTTACAAATAAAGTTAAGATAATTATACCGATTCCAAAATTGCCAAAAAATAACGATAAATAATTAAGTGCATAAAAAAGAGGTTTAGTAAGAAAATAGAACCAGCCAAAATCTACAGATAAATCAAAATTTTGGATATTATATTCTTTCATGTATCTATCAATTAAAGGGACCTCTTTTGCACCAACGAATATAAATGAATTAGTAGATATAGTTTCAGTGGGTTTTAAAGAAAATATTTTTTTATTAATAAAATCTACTTGAATGGAATTTTTTAGATCTTTGATGTTTTTAAAGTTTGATTCAAATTTATTTCCTGCTTCAGGAAAAATTGAGACTTGCCAATAATGGTCTGTTATCCCTATCCAGCCACTGGAGGCGTTTTCAGTTATAACTTTTTTTTCTTCAATTTCATCATAAGATAACTCTCTTAGCTCTTGATTAAATACTCCGATTGGGCCCTCGTGCAAAATAAAAAATTTATTTTCGGGTCTATGATTTTTTCTTTGAATATAAGAATAGTTTGATAAGTTCAGTGTGTCTTTAGAGAAATTTGTAACGCTATCAGTTATCTTGATTAAATAGTTTTCATCAAAAGCTATTTTTCTTTGGAATGTTATACCCTGATTATTTTTCCAGAATAATTCTATTAATCCTTTATCAGAAGATTCAACTTCTTTAATCTTCCATAAGGTATTTTTATTTGGTAAATCAATTTTAGTAGTTGAAGCCCATCCATTTCGAACTAAAAAAGGTGTCTCAGAGTTTTCTTTAAATAATACTCGTACCGGCTCACTATCTTTTTCAACTTTGGTTCTGTAATCTTTCAAAATTATGTCATCAAAAGTCGCTCCATATAAATTTATACTTCCTTGAATTCTCCCTAAATCAAAACTTACTCTGTCTTCTTGAACTTTTTCATTTTTTTCAATAGAAAATTGAGGGTTTGAGATTTTAGGGTCTAAGCCTTCACCAATATTTTCAGCAATGTTAGAGTCTGTCATGGCTTGTTCTCTAATTGGTTTATTAACAAAAAAATCGAATACAATTAATACTAGAATTGAAAAAGTTACTGCCAAAATTAAATTCTTTTGATTATCCATATTAGTATTTAGATAAATTTTTTTAATGTTAGAATATCTTTATTAAAACTTGAAAATGATGGACTTAAGTTTCTCTTTGCTATTATTTCAATAATTAAGCTTTTTGGAATTGCTGATTTTTTATTTGAGATTATGGATTTAATTAAGCGCTTGATATAATTTCTTTTTACAGCATTTCCAATTTTGTTTGAAACAGTTATTCCAACAACTGGAACAAGCAAGGAGTTATCTATTTTAAAGTTAAAAATGAAGTTTTTCGTTTTAAAACTTGAACAATTTTCTCTAAGCCTCAAAAAATCAGCTCTTTTCTTTAAACTTTTAAAACCAACTGACATTATGATGTAAGAACTTTTCTGCCTTTGGCACGCCTTCTTGATAAAACTTTTCTACCTTCGGCTGTAGACATCCTCGATCTGAAACCATGTCTTCTTTTTTTTTTAATTTCACTAGGTTGGAATGTTCTTTTCATCTATCTTAACCTTTATTACTAATAAAATTACTTACTCTATTCACCAACTACTGAACCGTCTCTTCTAATATCAGCTGCTGCACGATATAAGTTTTTTTCTTTTTTGATTATAGCTATACCACTGATTAAATTTCTTTCAATAACATTTTCATAATTAGACTTTATTTTTTCTAGATCGAACATATTTTTCTCAATAAACACTTTACCATCTTTGCTTACAAAATTGCCTTTTTTAATTGAATCAATTGGAGAAATTTTCATATACAGCACATCAATTATTGATTTAAATACATAAGAAATAATAGCAGTTCCCCCAGGAGAACCGACAGAAAAAAGAAAATTATTTTTTTCGTCTAAAATTATTAATGGTGACATTGAACTAAGTGGCTTTTTACCTCCTTGTACTCTATTTTTTACTTTTTTTTTGTTTTTAAGAGGCTGAAAATTAAAGTCAGATAATTGATTGTTTAGTAAAAATCCGTTCGTAAACTGCCTCGACCCAAACGAACTTTCTATACTAGAGGTCATAGATACAACATTACCATAAAAGTCAACTATAGAAAAATGAGATGTTGAATTAAACTCATTCTTTATGATGTTAACATTTTGTTTTTTAGGAAATATTAAAAACTTTTCAAACTCAGCCAACAAAAAACTTTTGTTTAAAAGTTTTTTTAAATTTACATCAACAAATCTGCTATCACCTAAATATTCTTTTCTTAAAGAGTATATAAATTCTAAAATTTCAATTTGTTTTGTAAATTCATCATAATCGCTTTTGAAATTATAATTTTCGTATAGTATTAAAGCTTGGATTATTGCTATATTACCAGAAGATGGCAAATTAGGTCCGCAAATAGTATTTATTTCTAATTTATAACATAATGCCTTGGATTTTATAGATCTATAATTTGAAAGATCTGTTAACTCCATTAGTCCTGGTCTTCTTGGATGATTTTTCACTTTATTTACTATATCGATGGCAATTTCACCGTTATAAAAAATTTTATAGTTTTCAGATATTTTTTTTAAGGTTGAGGCATATTCTAAATTTTTAATTTTACTGAAAGGTTCATTTTTTATTTTTGAAAAAAACTCATTATTAATATTTTCACTTAACAAGAATTTTTCTTTCAATATTGCATTTCTGAGTCGCTGTGGTGGATAAAATCCGTTTTCTGCTAGCTTAATAGCTGGTTTTATTACCTCTTCCCAACTTAAATCTCCATAGTCTTTATGAAATTCAAATAGTAAATCTAATGTCCCTGGGACACCTACAGATAATCCACCAACAATAGCATCAAAAAAAGGTATGCTTTTTTTTTTTTCATCTAAAAATAAATTTTCTGTAGCATAAAAAGGAGCTGTTTCCCTTCCGTCATAAGAAATTACAGAGTTATTTGTTTTATCTAAGTAGGTAAGAAAACTTCCACCTCCAATTCCGGAGGATTGAGGTTCAACGAGTCCTAAAACTAGTTGTAAAGTAACAGTAGCGTCAGCTGCATTTCCACCAGACTTTAAAATATTCCATGCAGCATCAGTTGAATATTTATTTGCAGAAACGATTATAGCATCTTTAGCTTCCCCTTCTTTTAGTTCTTGAGATTGTTTTGACAATACCGTTTCCGGCTCAAGTCTGTAATCAGAATTATTTTTCTGATCTGAAAGTGCAAAAGAGAAATAAAAAATTAAAAAAAAAAAATAAAAAGTATTTAATCGTTTCATTCTGGGAGTTAGTATTTGTTTTATTAGATTATATAGATAAAATTTATGAATTAGGAAATATGTTTTGAATATAAAGAACAAATTTTTTTTAAACAATCTTTTTAACAAGAAGAAACCTATTGTTTGCTTAACTGCTTATTGTAAAAATATTGCAAATTTAGTTGATCAATTTGCTGATATAATTTTAGTTGGTGATTCAGTTGGCCCCGTGCTTTATGGTTATAAGTCAACAAGAGAAGTAAGTCTTGATTTGATGATTAATCATGGAAAAGCAGTGGTAAACAATTCAAAAAATGCCATTGTGATTATTGATATGCCCTATGGTTCATATGAAAAATCTAAATATTTAGCACTGAAAAATGCCAATTTAATTTTAAAAAAAACAGGAGCATTTGGTGTAAAGCTTGAGGGAGGGATGGAAATTTCTGAAACAATAAAATATCTTGTTAAAAAAAAAATTAATGTCATGGGACACCTTGGCATGTTGCCACAGAAAATAAAAAAAAATCAGTTTAAAGTTTACGGGAAAAGTGATGTTGAAAAAAAAAGATTTAAACGTGATGCAATAAGCTTAGTTGACTCTGGTGTTTTTGCAATTGTAATAGAAGCTACTAAGGAGAAATTAGTAAATGAAATAATTAAAGATATTAACATTCCAACCTTAGGAATAGGAGCATCATCAAATTGCTCAGGCCAGATATTAGTAACAGAAGATATTTTGGGTATGACAAATTTTAATGCAAAATTTGTAAAAAAATATATCGATCTCAACAAAAAAATTAAAAGCTCGATTAGAAAATTCTCAATTGATGTAAAATCTAAAAAATACCCTCAAAAAAAACATCTCTATTAAATATATGTCCAAAATTCTTCGATCAAAAAAAGAGATAGATCAGTTATTAAAAAGAAAATATAAGTTACATTTTGTACCTACTATGGGTTTTTTGCATGAGGGTCATTTAAAAATAGTAAATGAAGCTAAAAGAAATACTGAGTCAAAAACTTTAGTTAGTATTTTTATTAATCCAATACAATTTTCAGAAATATTAGACTTTGATTTATACCCAAAAGATTTAAAAAATGATATTTCAAAATTAAAATTATTAAAAACAGACTTTATTTTTATTCCACAGAAAAACTTTATTTCTAACTCAATATCAAAAATTAAAATTGGAAAATTGTCTAAGATGTTATGTGGTGTAGATAGAAAAGAACATTTTGATGGAGTAGCAACAGTAATTATGAAATTTTTGACACTTTTAAGGCCAGAGTATATTTATCTAGGTGAAAAAGATTTCCAACAAATTTTAGTTATACGCCAACTAATAAAAGACTTTTCAATTAATACAAATGTTAGAGTGATTCCAACCGTTAGAGAAAAAGGGGGGCTCGCACTTTCCTCAAGAAATAAAAGATTATCTAAGCAGCAAAAGAGTCTAGCTCAAAAAATTTATCATGAATTAAACGGAGTAAAATCAAAAATTAATAAAAAAAAATTTCATCTAAGTGAGTTAATTAAAGTAAAAGAAAGATTATTAAAGCACGGTTTCAAACAAATTAATTATCTAGAAATTAGAAAAGAAAAGGATTTGACTTTAATTGATAAAAATTACGATAGTTGCAGAATTTTTATTTCCGCAAATATAGGCGGCGTAAGATTAATTGATAATTTAAGGTTGGGAAAAACTAGAATTATTGGAAAATTTGTCTCTAAATGACAAAATTAGTTTCTTACATAAACATGAACTTCTTCTGCTTGCGCAGTTGAACTATTAGAAGAGCTAAGTAAAAGTCTTTCCGCGGGAACTCCCATTTCAGCAATTTTATTTAGTATTTCAGATGCTCTTTCTCTGGCTTTATTTGCAAAGCTTGCTCCACCTGTGGGGCTTACAGCAACAACTTCAAAAGCAGCTGATGGTTTTTGTTCTAACGCACTTGAAATAGCTTCAAAAAGTCCAGCTGCATAGTCTGTATCTTGGTCATCAAATTTAATCACAACAATTGCGTTATCATAGTTAATTGGAGCCATTTTAATATCGTTAGACGATTGAGAGTTTTGTTCAAAGGTTGGTGGAGCTGAAACAGTTCCACCAAACTTACCAACTTCAACATCTGCTGCAAGATTTTTCATATACTCTCTTTCATTGTTTAGGATAGTAATTTCTCTGGTAATTCTATTTCCTAATTCCTGAAGTAAGCGATCATATAACACTTTTGTTCTTTCAACATCGTCCCTTAATACTTTTAGTTGATCATGATCCTCATCTATTGCACCTGATATAAAGAAACTTGAAGAAATTGCATTCTTTAAATGACCAATTAATGCTGAATCTGCAGTAACTCTATTATTTACAATTTGAAGATTATTAACATTATTTTGTATATCTTCAAGAGCCCTTTGAGCGTCGTTCCATTGACCCACTAGTATTGGATTTCCTGGAGTTGTGCCAATTTGAAGTCTTGATCTTATTGCACTTGACAATCCCTGATAAATAGTAGTTTGCTCATCTACGAGATCCTTAAATCTTAAATAATCATTATTGTGAGAGGAAATTGCTGTTTGAATGCTTGACAAATCAGCTCTAAATTGTGAAATTTTTCCTCCTACAAAAGTACCAGTTGGCCCGGTGTCTACAACATTAGTTGGAGGAGGCGGTGGTGCGTATTGTGAGGGTGGAATTTGTAGATCTTCAGGAATTTGTTCTTCAACAAAAGCTGGAGCTTCTTCAATAGCTGGTGGTGTTATGATTTCCTCGTCAGAAAGTGAAGGAAAAACATATTCCTGAATAGAAGTACAGGATGTTACCATAAATAAAATCATTGTGTAGGAAAGTTGTTTGTAGAAATAGTTCATAGGCCTAATCATTAAATTTTTTTTTTTAACTATAAGATATAGCGCATAAATTTTTTAAAATAAACATAAATTTGAAATTTACTGTGTTTAAGAATTTTACATACATTATAATTAAATATACAATTACCTTTACTTAGTAAAAAAAGCGCTCGTAGCTCAATTGGATAGAGCATCTGACTACGAATCAGAAGGTTGGGAGTTCGACTCTCTCCGAGCGCGCCAAAAAATCTTTAATACTACCTGTTGACATATAAGTTCTTTAAATTACTATATGTAGTACTACTATTTAAGTTACTAACCTAATATTTTGGAAATTAAATAATGACTAAGCAACAAACTGCAGAGATTCTTAAACTTTCTTCTCAAGAAGTAAATGTTAGCGATAACATTGAAAAAAAAGACGAAATTATTAATACGGTTGACGATATACAACCGAATTATGAACTTGATTCAAATTTAACTGATTTTGGTAAAGCAACATTGCTAGATAGATACCTTTTGCCGGGAGAGAAATTTCAAGATATGTTTGTAAGAGTAGCAAAAAAATATTCAGATAATTATGAACATGGTAAAAGAATCTACAAATATATGTCCAATTTATGGTTCATGCCGGCAACACCTGTTTTATCTAATGGTGGTGCAAAAAGAGGGCTTCCAATATCATGTTTTCTAAATTCAGTAGGTGATAGCTTGGACGGAATTTTATCTAAATGGGGTGAAAATGTCTGGTTAGCATCTAATGGTGGCGGAATAGGAACTTACTGGGGTAATGTCAGGTCAATTGGTGAAGAAGTAAAGGGTAATGGGCAAACTTCAGGTATAATCCCTTTTGTTAGGGTAATGGATTCTTTAACTCTTGCTATATCCCAGGGAGCTTTAAGGAGAGGTTCTGCGGCATGTTATTTGGATGTCCACCACCCAGAAATTGAAGAGTTTTTGGAAATCAGAAAACCATCAGGTGATTTTAATAGAAAAAGCTTAAATGTTCATCACGGAATAAACATAACTGACGAGTTTATGGATTGTGTAAAGATGAATAAGAATTTCTCGTTAAGAAGCCCAAAGACAAAGAAAGTGTTAAAAAAAATTAATGCCAGAGAACTGTGGCAAAAAATTCTTGAAACAAGGATGGCAACTGGTGAACCTTACCTAGTTTTTGTTGATACAGTAAATCGGTCTATGTCAAAACATCAAAGAGATAGTGGCTTAAAGGTTACAACTTCCAATCTATGTAGCGAAATAATGCTTCATACTGGGCTTGATCATAAGGGCAAAGAGAGAACTGCTGTTTGTTGTCTATCTTCAGTCAATTTAGAAAAATGGGATGAATGGAATAATGAGAGCAAATTTATTGAAGATATAATGAGATTTTTAGATAACGTTTTGCAGGACTTCATAAATCGCGCACCACAAAGTATGGATAATGCTGTATATTCTGCTATTAGAGAGAGATCGGTTGGATTAGGGGCAATGGGATTTCATTCTTTTCTGCAAAAAAATAATATTTCATTTGAAAGCGCCATAGCTAAAAGTTGGAATCTCAAATTTTTTAAGCACATTAGAAAGGAAGCTGACAAAGCTTCCTTGATATTAGCTATGGAAAAAGGTGCCTGCCCTGATGCTAGTGAGAATAACGTTAAAGCAAGATTTAGTCACAAATTAGCTATTGCCCCTACAGCATCAATTAGTATTATTTGCGGGGGAACTAGCGCTTGTATTGAACCTATTCCTGCAAACGTGTACACTCACAAGACATTATCCGGTTCATTTACAGTTAAAAATAAATACCTTGAAAAAATTCTCGAAGAAAAAAATATAAACAACAATAAAACGTGGCAATCAATCCTTGAGAATGAAGGATCAGTTTCCCATATCAAAGAGTTATCTCAAGAAGAGAGGAATTGTTTTAAAACAGCTTTTGAAATTGATCAAAGATGGATTATTGAGTTTGCTTCCGACAGAACACCATTTATATGTCAGGGTCAATCAATAAACCTTTTTTTGCCATCAGACATTGACAAATGGGATTTAATGATGCTCCATTGGAAAGCATGGGAAACTGGCGTAAAAAGTTTATATTATTGCAGATCCAAATCAATTCAAAGAGCTAGTTATGCTGGTGTTGAAGCCGATAATACAAAAGAGTGGCCACAAAAGTCACTTAAATCTAACGAAAAAATAGACTACGACGAATGTTTGTCGTGTCAATAGGAGATAAAAAATGGATGACACAATAAGAACGTATAAAAACAATAAAATAAAAAAAGTAATAAATAAACAAGTAGGTTTATTAACTTCGTCACATTCTTATAAGCCATTTAGGTATCCGTGGGCGTATGATTTTTGGAAAAGGCAACAGCAAGTTCATTGGATGCCGGAGGAAGTTCCTTTGGGAGAAGACTGTAAGGATTGGGCAATAAAGTTAGATGAAGGCGAAAGAAATTTACTTACTCAGATTTTTAGATTTTTTACTCAATCAGATGTTGAGGTAAATGATAATTATATGGAAAGATATTCTCAAGTATTTAAACCAACTGAGGTAAAAATGATGATGTCGGCATTTTCAAACATTGAGACGGTTCATATTGCAGCTTATGCTTTGCTTCTCGAAACTATAGGCATGCCCGACACAGAATTTTCTGCCTTTTTAAAATATAAAGAAATGTCTGATAAACATGATTATATGCAACAATTTACAATAGATTCCAACCACGAGATTGCAAAAACTGTTGCAATGTTTGGAGGTTTTACTGAAGGCCTTCAGTTATTTGCCAGTTTTGCTATGTTATTAAACTTTCCGAGACATAACAAAATGCGAGGTATGGGGCAGATTGTAACTTGGTCAGTTAGAGATGAATCATTACATTGTGAGGGTATGATCAAGTTATTCCATGAGTTTGTGAAAGAAACAAAGTGTATGACAAAGAAACTTAAACAAGAAATACTTGAATGTTGTGAAAAAGTTGTTGAATTAGAAGACAACTTTATTGATCTTGCATTTGAGATGGGTCCAGTAGAAGGAATGAAGCCTATTGATATAAAAAATTATATAAGATACATAGCTGATTGGAGATTAAAACAATTAAATCTTGACCCAATTTACGGAATTAAAAAACATCCCTTGCCTTGGTTAACGGAGATATTAAATGGGGTAGAGCACGCGAATTTCTTTGAAGCAAGAGCTACTGAGTATTCAAAGGTTGCTACAAAAGGCTCATGGGAGGGTGACAAAGGTGTGTGGAATCATTTCGATAAAAGTGTAAATACCTCTTTTTAAGCAACATTACTTTTTTTCAATATATAAAGATTGGGACGGGAAGGCAAAACCAGCATCGTGTTTCTCAACAATTTCTTTTATCTTAATGGCAAGCCTATCTTTGACATCCACCCATCCTTTGTATTCGTTAGTTTTTGTAAAACATCTAACAAGGACATCAATTGAACTGTCTGAAAATTTATCGATCCGTACAATAACTGGTGTAGATGGTGTATTGCTGAAATCACTGTTGCCTTTAATGTATTTCTCAATGTCATTTCTCACTTTTTTCAGCTGATCGACTGTACTTCCATATTCTAGTCCAATAATCCAATTGATTCTTCTATTACTTATTTTTGAAATATTTATTACAGGATTTTCAGCAAACTGGAAGTTTGGAATGGTACATAATGATTTATCAAATTTTCTAATTGTTGTTGATCTAAAACTTATTTTTTCAACAACCCCTTCAACAACCCCTTCAACCTGAATTACATTACCGACTTCAAATCTTCTTTCAACTAATACCAAAATTCCAGAAATTAGGTTTTTAAATAAATCTTGAGCTCCTAAAGCAACAGCAACCCCAAACAAACCTAACCCAGCAATAATAGGTCCAACCTTTATTCCCCATAATTCTAATACTGATGAGGCTCCAATTATTATAATCAAGATTTTAGTAGCATTAGCCATCCAGTTAACTAAATCACGTGAGAGAATTTTCTCAATTGACTTTGTCATTAACGCTAATGGAAGAACTAACTGATGTACAAACCAAAAAATAAGTATTGTCAAAAATGTTTTATTTAGATTATACAAAAGAGATTGATATTTTTCATCATAATCTAACACCAAAATTGACAAAAAAAATCCAATGAAAATTGGTAAGAAGTTCACTGGAGGATGGAGATGCTTAATTAATGTATTTTCCTTACCAAAAATCTTTTTTGTTATGATTTCAATCTTTGAAATAAACAGTCTTGAAAATTTTAATCTAAAAAAAAAGAATATGAAAAAAATTGATAATGATATTAAGATATTTGCATATGTAAAATCATTTATGTCATTATATAAATTAATTAAAGAAAAATTTTTTTCACTAAGCATATCTAATCCTGGTCTAAAAAATTTTTACAAATTTCATATCTAAAACCTTCTCTTAACAACTTTGACAAAGTCTTTGTAAAGTTTTTCTCATTTTTAGTATCCCATTTTGTGCTATATTTCCCAAGCAATTTTTTCTTGCAAAATCTATCTAAAGATCTTGAATCTAAATCTACATCAAACAATAATTTTTTAATTTTCATATTTATAAGAGGTTTTTCGAATTTATCTCTTACAAGAATATTTTCAATCTTTTTTATTGAGGTTCCTTTATTTAATAGATAATCGATTTTATTATCAATTAATAATTCTTCTTTAATTATATTTCTAGAAACAAATTTACTAGAAATTTTTTTTATAATGTCTTCAGACTCACTCTTTTGTTTAGAGCAAAGTTTTCCAGACAAAAAATCTTTTAAAACTTTTCTTGAAAGTA
Source organism: uncultured Alphaproteobacteria bacterium (assembly GCA_902526175.1). Taxonomy (GTDB): domain Bacteria; phylum Pseudomonadota; class Alphaproteobacteria; order Methylaequorales; family Methylaequoraceae; genus CACBWF01. The sequence continues at coordinate 47,635 of CABZJY010000005.1, forward strand.
CGCATTCAAATTTCTTCTTTGAAACACTATATCTTGATAAATAATAAATTGAATATTCTTCTAGATAATTGAATAAATTAGTTATAATTTTCATTATATCAAAATAACACAAATTAAATGAAAGAAAAAAAAACTTTGAATGAAAATAATAAAATTCTTTTAAAAGACTACAGTAAATTTAATTACATTGGATTTAAAACGATGTACAAAAGAGAAACTCAAAGATTTTTAAAAGTTGCTACCCAAACTCTTGTTGCTCCTGCAATCACAACGATATTATTTTACATGATTTTTGCAGTGGCATTAAAAAGAAGTGTCATCGAGATTAATGGAATCCCCTTTTCTGAATTTCTAGCTCCAGGGCTAATATGCATGGCAATTTTACAAAATTCCTTTGCAAATACATCTTCCTCAATATTAATATCTAAGGTTCAAGGGAATATTGTAGACATACTTATGCCACCAATTTCTGAAAAAGAGTTAACACTTGCTTATTCACTTGGTGGTATGACCAGAGGTATATTAGTAGGTATTGTAGTAGCTTTTACGATATATTTATTTGTGCCAGGTTCAATTTTTAGCATTTTTCATATTTTTTTCTTTAGTATTTCGTCTGCACTATTTTTGTCGTGTCTTGGAATTCTATGTGGCATTTGGGCTGAAAAATTTGATCACATGGCTGCAATAACAAATTTTGTAATTGTTCCACTTACATTTTTGTCTGGAACGTTTTACTCAGTTTTAAATTTACCAGTATTCTGGCAAAATTTTACTTATATAAACCCTTTTTTCTATATGATTGATGGTTTTAGATATGGTGTTTTGGGGATCAACGACAGTAATATAATCTCCGGAATGATAATACTTACTTTAGCTAATATAATTTCACTGATATTATGTATGCATATTTTTAAATCGGGATATAAGTTAAAAACATGATGAAAAATTCTACTCTTCAAGTTTACAATACAATTGACTTGTCCTTTGACCACGGTGATGGAGTATATTTGTATACGGAAGATGGCACAAGATATTTAGATTTTACAAGTGGAATTGGTGTTACATGTCTCGGACACAGTCATCCAGCACTCGTTTCAGCTTTAACAGAACAAGCTGGCAAACTATGGCATTGTTCAAATTTATTTAAAATTAAAGGACAGGAATCTGTTGCAAAAAAAATAACAGATCATTCTTTTGCAGAAAAAGTGTTTTTTTGTAATTCGGGTGCAGAGGCTATTGAAGCTGGAATCAAAGCTTTAAGGAGATACTTTTATACAAATGGGAAAAAAAAAAAGAATAAAATAATATGTGTTAAGAATGCTTTTCATGGCAGAACTTACGCAGCAATCTCAGCTTCTGGTCAATCTAGGATGTTAGAAGGGTTTTTACCTGCGCTGAATGGATTTGAGCAGGTAGAATTTAATAACATTGATGCAATAAATAAAAAAATTGATCATAATACAGCCGGAATTTTAATTGAAACTATTCAAGGAGAAGGAGGCATAACTCCAGCTAATAAAAAATATCTTAGGGATTTGAATGATATAGCAAAAGAAAAAGACTTACTTCTTTTTTTTGATGAAGTTCAGTGTGGAGTAGGACGTACAGGTAAATTTTTAGCTGTGGAATGGGTTAAAAGCTTAAAGCCTAATATTGTCTCAATTGCTAAAGGTATTGGTGGAGGGTTTCCTCTAGGTGCACTTTTGTTGGATAAAAAGGTATCTAAAACAATGACACCAGGTTCACATGGTTCGACATTTGGGGGAAATCCATTAGGTATGGCAGTGGCAGACGTTGTTTTAAACTATGTCCTAAAGGAAGATTTTTTAGATCACATAAGATATGTAGGATACAATCTAAGAGAAAAGCTAAAAGAAAAAATTATTGCAAAATACCCAGACTTAGTTACTGGGGTAAGAGGCGTTGGATTAATGGTAGGATTAGTAGCTAAGGAAAATAACGAAAAATTGATTCGACTCATGAGAAAGCAAAGACTTTTAACTGTAAAAGCAGGTATGAATGTTATTAGAATGTTACCTCCTTTAACCCTTGAGATGAAGCATGTTGATGAAGCAATAGAGAAAATTGATAAAGCATTTTCGGAATTTAATCATGAGTAGAGGTGTTAGACATTTTCTTGATTTTGAAAAAATATCTACAAATGAAGTAAGGCACATACTTGAGTTAGGGTATAAAATTAAGCATAAGAATTTCAATAAAAAAATATTAAAAAATAAATTTCTTTCCATGATTTTCGAAAAACCCTCAACTAGGACTAGAATTTCATTTGAAGTAGGGATGAAGCAACTAGGTGGAGATGTTATAACTTTAGACCAAGCAGACACTCAATTGGGAAGAGGAGAAACAGTTCAGGATACAGTAAAAGTTTTAGGAAAGTATGTTGATGTTATCGTTTACAGAGGTTCGACTGATAAATTGCTTAATGAAATTTCTAAATTTTCCGATGTTCCAATTATTAATGGTTTGACAGAAAATAGTCATCCATGCCAGATTATGGCAGACATCCTGACCTTGCAGGAGAAATTTCAAAGCGTAGACGATTTAAAAATTTGTTGGGTCGGTGACGGAAATAATGTTTGTAATTCCTGGATAGATATAAATAAACATTTTAATTTTAATTTAAATATTTCAACTCCAGAATCCTTTAAACCGGACAACTCCAGGATTAAAAAAGTTAAGAAATACGGAAGAAATATTAATTATTTTCTTGACCCTAGAGAAGCTGTTGAAAATGCTGACGTGGTAATCACAGATACATGGTCTTCTATGGGAACAAAGGAATCAAAAGTAAGATTATCAAAATTTTCAAAATATCAGGTTAATAAAAAATTAATGGATTTTGCTAAAAAGAAAGCAATTTTTCTTCATTGTATGCCGGCACACAGAGGACAAGAGGTTACCTCTGAAGTAATAGATGGAAATAATTCTTTGGTTTTGGAAGAAGCATTTAATAGATTGCACGTGCAAAAATCAATTTTATTATGGTGTTTAAATATGGGTTTTTGATGATCAGAACCATTGTTTTTTTTTTTGTTTTTTTTCAGCTAAAGTCTTCTCAGAATCATTACACCTAAGATTTAATGAAGTTGAAATTAAGAATGAAAGTTTGTTATCAAGCAAAGGTCACGAGTATTCAAAAAAAATAGAAAAAGCTCTGATAAAAGAGCTTATAAATATTGGTGATTTTTCAACTAATAAATTAACAGTAGGTATTAAAAGATATAATATCATAATAAGAAAAGTGAAAGGTAATGACACAATTTTTTTTTCAGATGAAAAAAAAATTTGTATTCATAATCTTGAAGGATTTTTAACAATTTATGGATCGGAGGGATTAAAAATATTTTATGAAGAATTTACAATAACAAGTTCAAAATTAATGATCGCTAATAATTATAGTAAAAAGAAAAAAATTAATGATGAAGTTTCATATTTACTGTTAGAGAAACTTATTCCAGAATTAAGAAAGGTGTTCTCAAAAAATCTTGGAGACCTTATAAATCCTATCTAATTTCTCCAAAAATCAATAGAAAATAATATCAGTAAGGGATAAAGCTCTAGTCTTCCAACAAGCATTCCAATCGATAACATTATTTTTGTAAAATCGGATAATGTTGAATAATTTGAGCTAGGTCCAATTGTATCACCGAGTCCTGGTCCAACATTTGCAAGTGCAGCTGCTGCTCCTGACATAGATGTTATAATGTTGAGACCATTAAATGACAAAATTAAAGTTAATATTGCAAAAGTTAGAATATAAAGAAAGAAGAATCCTGTAACTGCTGAAAGAACATCTGAGCTAATGCTTTTTGAGTTATACGATGGGATAAAAACACCCCTAGGTTGAATTATTTTTTTTACTAGCGAAATAGCATTTGTTAGTAATATCTGTAATCTAAAGACTTTTAATCCACAACTTGATGAGCCAGAACAACCACCTATTAACATAAAAAATAATAAAATAATAGTTGTAAAACTTCCCCAGGTACTGAAGTCGTAAGTGCTAAAACCACTTCCAGTTGTAACAGAAATAATACTAAAAGAAGCAATTCTTAGTGCCTGAAAAAAACTCACTTCATAGTATTTTTGAAGCCAGAATGTGGTAATGAATACTAAAATTAGTATTGTTACAAAAAAAAATTGAACTTGTGAATTTTTTAAAAGTTCAAATATCCGTCCTTTAAACATCTGGAGAATTAATAAAAATGGCAGTGCTGATATTAGCATAAAAAACATAGTTGTAATTTCAATATAGACCGAATCAAAAAAACCTATAGACATATTTTTTGTTGAGAATCCTCCAGTTGCAATTATGGTCATCGAATGAGCAATTGCATCAAATAGTCCCATGCCCGCTAACACAAGGCAAATAAAACAAACAAAAGTTAATAGCAGGTAAACAGAGCCAATACCTAATGCTATTGTTTTCGTTCTTGGTAGGACTTTATCATCTCTTGCACTAAATTCTGTTTTAAAAAGTTGCATACCACCAAGTCTTAATACCGGGAAAACAGCTATTGCGATTACAATAATTCCGATACCCCCTAACCATTGCAACATAGCTCTCCATATCAACATTGATTTTGGGGTAGAATCTAAATCATTAATTATTGTTGCACCAGTCGTCGTAATTCCTGACATCGATTCAAAAAATGAATCTACGAATGAAAGATTTGGCGAACCTAAGAAAAATGGAATCGATCCAACAAAAGTTAAAATTATCCAGCAAAGAAGAGTTAAAATGAATGCTTGAAGAATCCCAATATCTCGGTTTTTATTTTTAAATACAAAAGAAACATTTAAGCCAACAAAAAAACATAAAGAAGCTACAGTAGCAAATACAACCCAATCATTACCACCCTCCACAAAGTCGAAAAAGCCAGGAATTGTCATGTAGAAAGAAAAGAAAACCAAAAGATTCCCAACAATATACAATGAAGAACGAATATCGTTCATGACTAGTTCTGAATTTTTTTTGAATTTGGAATATCTAGAGAAAAGGCCGGTATTTTTACTTCAAATTTTTTACCCTTTTCGTTTGTCATAAAATAGCTACCATGCATTAGTCCTGAGCTTGTATTCAATGGTGTTCCACTTGTATATTCAAATGTCTCTCCAGGTTTTAGTATTGGTTGTTCCCCCACAACTCCGTCGCCTTTAACTTCTTTTTGGTATCCATTCTCATCAATTATTTTCCAGCATCTACTTACAAGTTTGACAGTATTCATACTATTATTTTTAATAAAAACTTTATATGCCCATATGTAATTATCCTCAGATGGCTGAGACTGTTCCTCAAGAAAAAAAGATTTTACATTTACTTTGATTTGTTTCGAGTTCATATCACAATGCTTGTTTAATATCATCAATAAGATCTTCAGAACTTTCAAGTCCAATTGATAGTCTAATCAAATTTTGTGTTATGCGTAAACTTCTTTTTTCATTTTTTTCTAATTTTTGATGAGTAGTTGTGTAGGGGTGAGTTACAAGACTTTTACAGTCACCAAGGTTGTTAGAAATTTTTATTATCTTTAGTTTATTAATAAAATCAAAGGCAGTTTTTTTTTCTGATAGGTTATTTTTTTTTTTAAGTCTAAAGGAAATTATACTACCTCCATTATTCATTTGCTTTTTGGCAAGCCTGATCTGACTAAAATTTTTACTCCAAGGATAAATTAAACTTTCAATAGAATTTTGTGCTTCAAGAAAATTAACAACTTTTTTGGTATTGATGTTTTGTTGATTTATTCTGAGTTCAAGAGTGTCCAAACTTTTTGAGAGCAACCAAGCATTAAACGGGCTAATTGAGGGTCCAGTATTTCTAATGAAAGGCTTAATGATTTCTTCACAAAGCTTTTTTTTTCCTAAAATTGCACCACCTAAAACTCTTCCTTGACCATCTATGTGTTTGGTAGCTGAATACATGATAATGTCTGCACCAAGCTCTAACGGTTTTTGATTTATTGGCGTAGCAAAGACATTATCAACTATAACTTTCGCCCCTACTTTGTGTGCCATATTTGAAACAGATTTTATATCTACTAAATCAAGGCATGGATTTGATGGAGTTTCAAAAAATACAAGTTTGGTTTTAACTTTTAAAGCTTCTTTCCACTTATCATTATCATGTCCGTCTACCATCACTACATTAATTCCAAAATTTGGTAATATTTTTGTTATTATGTAGTGACAACTTCCGAATAAAGCTTTACTTGATACAAGTCTATCTCCCGACTTTAACTGTGACATAAAAATTGAGAAAACAGCTGACATTCCAGTTGAGGTGGCAAGACAACTTTCTGCACCTTCTAGCTCAGCCATTTTTTTCTCAAAAGTTTCAATTGTTGGATTTGAAAACCTCGAATACATAAATTTTTTTTTTTTTTCTAGAAAGCATTGTTCAGCTTCTTCAGCTGATCGATAAATGAAGCCTGAAGTAAGAAAAAGTGCCTCACTTGTTTCGTTAAAGTTCGATCTATTAAAGTCGCTTTGAATTAATTTTGTTTGTTTAGAATATTTTTTTTTCACTGTAAAAGATTTGTCTTTGATATAATATTGAGTTTTGATTAAATAAAAAACTTAATAATAATAGAAAAATTATGTTTTTAAAATTCATTTGCAAATTTATTTTTATTATAATTTTATCAAATTTTTTTGATAACAATAATATTTTGACCAGAGAACTTTCAATTAAAGATTTAGAATTGAGAAAAAAGGCAGATCAGGAAAGACTTTTAGAGAGACAAAAAAGAGGTTTGAAAAAAAGTAAGATAGAAAAAAAATTTACAACAGATATTGTATTTCTTACAAAAGAAAGAAAGATCCCACCAGTTTTGTCAAATCTAGACCCAATTTTAAGTGATGAAGGTTTCTACGGAATAAAACTTGGTAATGAAGATAATCTTACTACTGGAAACTTTTTAGGCCATGATTACCAATTTAAATTTATTCAGGTGGGGCTTGAGGAAGAATTAGAGAAAGAATTTAAATTACTCGTAGATATGGGCTATAAATTTTTTATTGTTGATTTAAAGACTGATGAAATTTTAAATCTTATGGAACTTGAAGAATTCGATGAGGTTCTGATTTTCAATACAAGGTCAAAATCAAATGTACTCAGAAATAAACTTTGTCATGAAAATCTTTTTCATGTTGCACCTAGTAATGCAATTTTAGCTGATGCATTAACGCAATATTTAGTAAAAAAAAAATGGAAAAAATGGTTTTTAGTAGTTGGTCCAGAACTTGAAGATAAAGAGTTTGCAGAAGCTTTGAAGGAGTCGGCTGACAAATTTAATGTCAAAATTAAAGAAGAACGAACTTGGGATTTTACATCTGATCTAAGAAGAACCTCTCAAAAAGAAGTGCCAATTTTCACTAAAGGAGTTAAGTATGATGTACTGGTCGTCTCCGATGTAAAGGGTGAATTTGGAGAATATTTAGCATATAGGACATGGGACCCTAGACCGGTGGTTGGTACTCAAGGACTTATTCCTACAAGTTGGCACAGAACCCACGAACAATGGGGAGCTACACAGATGCAAAATAGATTTAGAAGAAATGCAGGTAGATGGATGACCCCTGTAGATTATGGAGCATGGGTTGGGATGCGTTCTATTGGAGAAGCAGTTACAAGAGTTTCTAATAATAATTTAAAAGATATCAGAGAATTTTTAACTAGTGAAAAATTTGGTATTGGAGCTTATAAAGGTTTAAAAGTCTCTTATAGAAGTTGGAATAGACAACTTCGTCAGCCGGTTTTACTTGCAGCATCTAGATCTATGGTATCCGTGTCACCACAAGAAGGTTATCTTCATCCAAAAAGTGAATTAGATACTTTAGGATACGATGAGTCTGAATCCTCTTGTAAAATGAAATGAAAAATATAAATTAATATAATGAAATCTTTTATGACATATCTTTTTTGCTTAGTTCTGATTTTTTTTGTAAGTGAAACTGCAGACGCTAACATGGCTTATATAACCAATGAAAAAGATAATACTGTAAGTGTTTTAGATATCAAAAAGAAGAAAGTAGTAAAAACTGTTGAGGTTGGACAAAGGCCAAGGGGTATAATAATGTCTAAGGATGGAAAACTCGTTCTTATATGTGCGTCAGACGATGATAGGGTCGAAGTGAGAGACGCAGAAACAATGAAATTAAAATATTACCTTCCATCAGGTCCAGATCCAGAATTATTTGTTCTATCTCCAGATGACAGTGTACTCTATATTGCTAATGAGGACGATGCAATGGTAACAGTTGTTGATATGGATCAGAAAATGATAATTGATGATATCCCTGTAGGTGTTGAGCCAGAGGGTATGGGACTTAACACAGACGGTACTCTATTGGTTAACACCTCAGAAACAACTAACATGGCTCATTTTATTAATACAGACACTCTTGAAATAGTTGAAAATGTACTTGTAGACGCACGTCCGCGAGTTGCTATGTTTACAAGTGATAACAGCGAAATTTGGGTTTCCGCAGAAATCGGTGGAACAGTTAAAGTCATTAACCCGGAAGATAAGTCAGTAAAAAATACCATTTCATTCGAAATACCAGGTGTAAATGAGGAAAGTATTCAGCCAGTTGGTATAAGGCATACAAATGATGGGAAATACACTTTTGTTGCACTTGGACCCGCTAACAGAATTGCAGTTATTGACCAAAAGAGTAAAGAAATTTTAAAATATTTACTTGTTGGACAAAGAGTATGGCAGTTAGCTTTTACACCCGATCATAAAACTCTTCTAAGTACCAATGGTGTGAGCAACGATGTTTCATTTATTAATGTAGAAAAATTAAAAGTTGAAAAATCGATCAAGGTAGGTAGATTTCCTTGGGGAGTGGTAATTTCACCAAATTAAATAAATGTCAGCGCTATCAATAGATAATGTGAGTCACTTCTTTGGATCTTTTTGTGCTCTGGATGATGTTGATTTCAAAATCTCCGGCGGCGATTTCACTGTATTACTAGGTCTCAACGGTGCGGGTAAAACAACTCTGTATTCTTTAATAACTCGTTTATACAATACCGCTAAAGGTGAAATAAAAATTTACGGAAACAGCTTGTCTAAAAACCCATATCAGGCTCTTAAGAACATTGGAGTTGTTTTTCAACAGCCTACACTTGATCTAGATCTAAGCGTAAATGAAAATCTTATGTATCATTCGTCTTTACATGGTATGAAAAAAAAATTAGCTCGTTCAAGAATTGAAAACGAATTAGATAGAATAGGGCTTTTAGAAAAAAAAAATACTAAAGTAAGAACTTTGTCCGGTGGTCAAAGGAGAAGAATTGAAATAGCAAGATCTTTAATTCATAAGCCCAATCTATTGTTGCTTGATGAACCAACTGTGGGTCTCGATATAGGTTCAAGGCAGACCATTTTGAAGCATGTTAAAAATCTATGCAAAGTTGATAATCTTGCAGTATTATGGGCTACACACCTTATTGATGAAATAGACAAAGGTGAAAAAGTTGTAATTATTGATAAGGGTAAGATTTTAGAAAAAGGTGATGTCGAATCAATAGTTAAAAGAAATAAAACAAAAAATATAAGAGAAGCATTTAATAAGCTAGTCAAAATTTAAGAAATCCATGAATCTCCCAAGTTACATAATTTGTTTTAAGGGTATCGTATTAAGAGAAGCCCTAAGATTTGTGCATCAAAGAGAAAGATTTTTTTCAGCATTAGTAAGACCTTTGGTTTGGTTAGGCATTTTTGCTGCAGGTTTTAGATCTGTATTAGGTGTTTCTATTATTCCACCTTATGAAACATATATAACTTATGAGGTATATATTGCTCCGGGTCTTATAGCAATGATACAGTTGTTTAATGGTATGCAAAGCTCACTATCAATGGTTTATGACAGAGAGATGGGGAGTATGAAAACCATGCTTGTAAGCCCAATACCGAGATGGTTTTTGCTTACTTCTAAACTATTAGCTGGAGTATTTGTCTCGATTCTACAGGTTTATGCGTTTCTATTTATCGCCTCATTTTGGGACATAAAACCTCCTATTTTTGGATATTTATCCCTTTTGCCAGCTTTGATAGTTTCAGGACTAATGCTTGGTGCTTTAGGAATGTTTCTATCCTCGGCAATTAAGCAACTTGAGAATTTTGCTGGTGTTATGAATTTTGTAATTTTTCCAATGTTTTTTGCATCTTCGGCTCTTTACCCATTGTGGAAAATTGAAGAAACAAGTGAATGGTTATATGTAGTTTGTAAATTTAATCCATTTACATATGCGGTTGAAACAATAAGGTTTTCACTTTATGCTCAAGTAAATTTAGAAAATACCGTGGGAATCATAACTTGCACGATTATATTTTTGACTTTTTCGATTATAGGTTATGATCCTGCAAGAAGATTCATCCAAAAAAAAGGGAGGTAATTGTGAAAATAATATTTATGTCATTATTGTTTTTTGCATTAGAATTAAATGCAAAAGGAGATTTATCAATTAGAGCTAAAAAGCTTATTTTAGATTTGGGATCTGAAAAAAGTGATTATGATATGTCTCAAAAAATTTTTAATCTTGAAACTGGAAAAGCGTATAATCTCGAAATTACTAGTATGGGCTTTAAGGAATATGAATTTGAAGCTGAAGATTTCTTTAGGAATATATGGATTAGAAAGATTGAAGTTGAAGGCGTTGAAATAAATGCTCCAGTGCTTGAAGGGTTTGAGTTTGAAAGAGAAGGTGAAATTGAAATAAAATTTGTTCCAATTAGACCGGGAAAATATGATTTTCAAATTGAGGGTTTAGAATCCAAAGGTATGATTGGAAAATTTGTTGTAGAATAAATAAATGAAAGGATATTCAAATGTATATTAAAAAGTTTTTAGTTATTTTAATGTTTACTTTTTGTTTTAGTGTAAACAGTTTAGAATCTGCTCCACCTGAATCATCACCTAAAAAATGGCCATGTGATCAAGTTTATAACCCTAAGTTAGACCTAAAAGCAGTTTGGAGTGGTCCACAAATTGATGATTTTAAGAAAAATTGGTGGAAAGATGATGAGGTTATAGAAATGGTAAATAAATTATCTGATCCAATTCTGAGTGAAGACGAAGGTACACGGATTATTGAAGATTTTGCGAAAAAACATTCGTATTTTGGTTTAATAAAAAAGAAAGAAAGAAATACAAAATTAATAAATATTTTTGTAGGTTTATTTGAGAAAGCTTCTCAAAAAAGAAATAAGCAATATGAAGGTATAATTAAGTTTGTGGAAAGACAGGATGTAATTAGAAAAACAATTGGAGATGCATCAAAGGAATTGAGAAAATACAGAAAAGCTGGCCTGGATGTTAAAGATCCAAAGTTCACCGAGGCTGAAGCTAAAATGAAATGGAATACCAGAGTTTTTGACCAAAGAACAAGATTAACAGAATATGTTTGTGAAGAGCCAGTTTTTCTTGAACAAAGGATTGGTTATCAAGCCAGAAAAATACTTACCTATTTGCAATAAAGTAAATTAATTATGAATCTGGTATGAACGAACCAATCATTTTATTTTAATATTTTATCTGTATATTTTTCATCAAGCTCGTAAGAGTGAAATCCAAACTATATAAAGGAGAAAATTATGGCTTGGACTAAACCAATGATTTCTGAGATCTCTGTAGGTCTAGAAATCAATTCATACGCTTGCGCTGAGAAGTAATTCTTAGCAATAGCTAATTTGATGCCCCTTAAGTCTAATTTGGTTTAAGGGGCTAACAAATATCTAATTATGAAACTACTTGTACTAGGTTCTGGAGCAGGAGGGGGATCTCCCCAATGGAATTGTAATTCTGAGGTAAGTATGGCTGTCCGAGAGAAAAGAGACGGTACTTCCATCAGGACACAATCATCAATTGCTGTATCAGCTGATAATGAAAACTGGTTTTTGTTTAATGCTTCACCAGATATCGGTTCACAGATGTTAAAAAATAAGCAATTGCACCCCAAAAAAAAACCCAGACATAGCCCTATATCTGGTGTAGTTCTAACCAATGGTGATGTTGATCATGTTGCAGGATTGCTTACCCTGAGAGAGCGACAAAATCTTTCTTTATATGCACATAAAAGGGTCCATCATGTATTAAGTCAAAATAGTATATTCAATGTATTAAACCCAGATTATGTAGACAAAAGAGAAATGGTAATGAATAAAGAGTTTGAACTTGAAACGAAAACCTTCAAAAAGTCTGGTATCTTGGTTGAGGCATTTGAAGTTCCAGGAAAAATTGCTTTATGGCTTGAAGATGAATCCAAAGGAGCAAATTTTGGTACTCAAGAAGGCGACACCATTGGACTAAAGATTTCTTCGAAAAATAGCTCAAAAAGTTTTTTTTACATCCCTGCATGTGCCAAAATTACAGATGAACTTAGAAATAGAATTGATAATAGTGATTTAATACTTTTTGATGGTACATTATGGAAAAATGATGAAATGGAAGATAGTAATGTTGGCGAAAAGACGGGTCAAAGAATGGGACACATGAATAATTCTGGATTAGACGGTTCTATGGAAATATTTAAAAAAATTAATGTAAAAAGGAAAATTTATATACATATAAATACTACTAATCCAATTTTGCTTGATTATTCTAATGAAAGAAAGATTGTTGAACAAAATGGTTGGGAAGTAAGCTATGATGGAATGGAGATCGATTTATGAAAAATATGGTAAATGAACAGCAATACAATGACTTATTAACTAAATCAGAATTTGAAGCAGCTCTAAGAAAAATTGGTAAGGAGCGTTATCATGATAACTGTAGATTCCATCATCTTTTGCATAATGGATTGTTAAATAAAGGCCAAGTACAGGCATGGGCAATTAATAGATATTACTACCAAATTAATATTTCAATTAAAGATTCTGCTCTAATGTCAAGAATCAAAAACCCTGAATTAAGAAGAAAATGGATTCACAGGATACTTGATCACGATGGTAGAAGAGATGATGAAGGTGGCATTGAAAGATGGTACAAATTAACTGATGGTCTTGGTCTAGACAGAGAATATGTAAAATCAACGGATGGTGTATTGCCTGCAACAAAATTTGCTGTCGACTGTTATGTATCTTTTGTAAAAGAGAAAACTATACTAGAAGGAGTAACATCCTCCTTAACTGAATTATTTGCACCAAAAATACACAAAGAGAGAATTTCTGGGATGTTGGAAAATTATAAGTTTATAAATGACACAACTATGGCTTATTTTAAAAAAAGAGTAGACCAAGCAACTGACGACGCTGATTTTGTTTTGGACTATGCTTTAAAAAATGCCAAAACTCGTGAAGAACAAGATTCTGTTTGTGATGCATTAAAATTTAAAACAGATGTCTTATGGGTAATGCAAGATGCATTGTATCACTCTTATATTAATGGGCACGTGCCTCCTGGCGCTTTCATGCCGGAGGATTTTGATGACAGATATATTGAAAATAAATGATGAAACAATTCTTAAATTTCCAAAACATGTTAAATTTAAATATAATGAACCAAGAAAGGAATGGGTTATTCTTGCTCCTGAAAAACTTGTTAAACCAGACAAAATTGCAGTTGAAATATTAAAATTAGTAAACGGTGAAAGATCAGTGAAAAATATAGTCCAAGAGCTTAGCAAAATCTTTAAAGCACCGGAGAATGTTATCCTTGAAGATGTAAAGATTATGCTTCAACAACTTTCTGAAAAAGGATTTTTGGTAGAATGACTAACAATAACGGTAATGGTTTAAAAAAAGCTTCTGAACATGGAATTCCAGCGCCTTTGGCACTCCTAGCAGAATTGTCGCATAGATGTCCACTTCAATGTCCTTATTGTTCGAATCCAGTACAGTTAGAGAAAAAAACTGCTGAGTTGACAACTGATGAATGGAGGTCCGTTATTGACCAAGCTGTTGATATGGGTATGCATCAAATACATTTGTCAGGAGGAGAACCTACAGTAAGGCATGATTTGGAAGATATAGTTGAGCATTGTTCAAAGAAAGGTTTGTATTCTAATTTGATTACATCTGGCGTATTGCTTAATCCCGATCGAGTAAAAAAACTTGAAAAACTTGGTTTAGAGCATGTACAGATATCCTTTCAAGACACTGAGAATGAAAATGCTGATAGAATTGGTGGTTATAAAGGGGGGCATGTAAAGAAACTTGAGGTAGCAAAATGGGTGAGAGAAGTTGAGATCCCTTTAACATGCAATTGTGTCGTACACAGACAAAATATAGATAACTTAGAAAATTTTATAAATATGGCCCTTGAACTTGATGCTGAAAGAGTTGAAATTGCTCAAGTACAGTATTATGGATGGGCTTTGAAAAATAGAGCAGCATTTATTCCAACTCCAGAGCAGCTTGATCATGCAACAGAAATAGTTGAAAAAGCTAGAGTAGATCTAAAAGGTAAAATTGTAATTGATTATGTCATTCCAGATTATTACGCAAAGCATCCTAAGAATTGTATGGGTGGCTGGGGTAGGCAGTTTTTAAACTTAAATCCAAAAGGCGATGTTCTTCCATGTCATGCTGCTGAAACAATTCCTCATCTGAAATTTGACAATGTAAGAGAACGTTCACTTAAATGGATATGGGAAAATTCTGAAGCTTTTAATTTGTATAGGGGTACAGATTGGATGCCAGAACCATGTAAATCATGTGACCGAAAAGAAATTGATTGGGGCGGATGTAGGTGTCAGGCAATGGCTTTGACAGGTGATGCAAGAAATACAGATCCAGCCTGCTCAATATCACCGCTACACAATGAAATATTTTCTATGGCAGCAAAAGAAGCGAAAAGTGCACCACCAGAATTCATTTACAGAAGATATGGTGTGAGGTTTAATTCACCAATCTAAATTAATGCAAGTTTTACTTGATATATGCCTAGATTAAGGCCATATTAACTCAAATAATCGTGATGATATTATGTGGGTCACGTTAAACTTTTAAAAAGGAAATATTATGAAAAAAATTTTATTTACCCTAGCAATTTTTTGCTTTGCAACAACAGCTTATTCTGCAGATGTTACTATTGAGATGCTGAATAAAAACAAAGAAACAAAACAAAGAATGGTTTATAGTCAGGAACTCGTAAAAATTGATGCTGGGAAAACTATAGAATGGTTACCAACGGCTAAAGGTCATAATGTTGAAATGCTTGCTGGACCAGATGGTTATGAATTACCAAAGAAGACTAAGTTAAATGACCCAGTTTCTATTAAATTTGATAAGCCTGGTATTTACTTATATCAATGTTCACCTCACGCAGCATTAGGAATGATTGGTATCGTGGTAGTTGGCGGTGATACATCAAATAAAGATGCCATTGCTAAATTGAAACTTACTGGTAGTAAATCTAAGAAGAAAAGAGATAAATTATTAGAAGGTGTTTAAGCTTTAGATTTCTATTGAACAGGAGCTCTTCCTCTTATAAGAGCTTCTGTAGTTCCCCCATCATCAGCTATTTTTCGTTTACCAGGACGCAAACTTAAAACTGGGATATTATGTTTATTTAAGATCATATCAATTTCTTTTTGATTGGTTTTAATAAATTTATTTAATTTTTTTTTCCAATCTGTTTCTCCATCTCTAACACCCATTGTAGTGTAATAGTCCATTTTACCCCATCCCTGATCTGTTGATTCTAAGGGGATAATTACATAGTCTGATTTACTAAGTCCATTTTTGGCTAAATAATGACTAGCAATGGGTCCAGACATATAAACTATATCAACCATACCATCAATTAAATCTTCAATCATGGTTTCTCCGATAACAGCAACTCTTGGATCAAAGGTTAAGTTATAAGGTCTAACTTTGCTCATTAGGTTATATCGTTGTAATAAAAATGTTGGGGGGGTACCAGCCTGCGCACCTATTCTTAAATCAGCTAATTGAGGGTGGTCAGGTCTATCAACTTCAACACCAGTATCTTTTAAATAAACCATAGAGTATGCCCATCTCATATAAGGAATTGTATTCAATACAAGATCATTGTTAGCAGTGATCCCAATTATGATATCGCACTTTTTCTTATTCAAAGTACTTCTAACATATCCTATGACTTGAGGAAAATAGTCATATACCACAGGAATACCTAACTTTTTCCCAATAAGACTAGCAATTTCATTTTCATAACCTTGCTGCTTATCGTTAGAAAAAGGCATGTTGGCTGGATCCGCACATACTCTTAAGTTTTCAGTATCTACGGCTTCAATAGCAGATTCTCTAGCTTCTGATTTAAAATATATTAAACTTATTGAAAGCAGAAATAAAAAAAATTTGTACATTCAATAATCTTATAATTATTCAGCTTCTTTAAACTTAGGTAATTTAGGTAATCTTACTCCGCGTCTAATTTTACCGTCGGCTCTTGCTTTCACATAACGATACATATCCTCAACATGAGGAGCAACGTTAGTGTTAGCGCCAAATGCAGGCATAACATTTCCTGCTACGGCTCCTTCAGCCTCACCTCTACCATTCATAATAACAGCATAGAAATCGTCAAAAGATAATCCTTGTTGTAATGAAACCATTAGTGAGGGTGCGTAAGTACTTCCCATTGCGTCTGGACCATGACATACATGGCATTCTGCATGATAAGCTCTCCAACCTTTATAAGTTGAAAAATCCATCCAACCATACTGCTCTTCAACTAGAGATGCATCATCTCTGCATGCATCTAGCTTTTCTTCACTTACCTGGTCGACGGCCTTACCATCACACAATATTTGTATCATATTAAGTGGTTTGTTGGTAGATGGGTCTATTCTATCTCCCTTTCCATATTTTATAACATAGGTTGGGTTATCATTTTCGTCCCAGGCTGGTTCAACAGCATCTGGTCTAGGCACAGAATGAACTTGAAAGCCTAATGACAAAGTAATTACAAAAGCTAAAAAATTTTTGTTTATATTCATTATATTCCTCACTAATTCTCCATATCAATAGATAATATTCTTAATATTAATAATATTGTATTTCTTAATTAAATCTCAACTCTTTTTTTATTTTTTCCAAAAAAAAAGCCCGACATTTGCCGGGCTTTTTTGCAGTTAAAACTTATCTTGCTACTACGGTAGAGCGAAGACAGTTAATACACCACCAAGGTTTGTGTGGTTGTGTAGTGCAGAGTATGCACCCACAGCACCTAAACCTGCAGTTGGGTCAGTAAGACCAGCAGCTAGACCAATTCCGGCCCATCCACCAACACCTGATAAGATACCAACATATTGCTTACCTTTGTGTTCGTAAGCCATGAAGTTACCAATAATACCAGAAGGTGTTTTGAACGAGAATAGTTCTTTACCTGTTTTACTGTCAACAGCTTTAGCATAACCTTCTAATGTTCCATAGAATGTAATACCACCGGCAGTTGCCATAGCACCACTCCATACAGAGAATGGCTCTGGGTTAGACCATACGATCTTACCTTTATCAGCATCCCATGCAATGAAGTTACCTAGGTGAGTTCCGCCTGGAGCTGGGTACATTGATAATGTAGCACCAACATAAGCGTTACCAGCAACGTAGTCTACCTTGAATGGCTCATAGTCCATACAAACGTGGTTTGTTGGTACCATGAATAAACCAGATAGTCTATCGTAAGCAGCAGGCTGTTGGTCCTTAGTACCTAGAGCCGCTGGGCAGATGTTAGTTGTATTAACATCTTCACCTTGGTGAGCTGTTGAATATCTGTCAACAACTTGTGGACGACCAGTTTTCATATCAACGTGTGTTGCCCAGTTCACAGCTGGATCGTACTTCTCAGCTACTAATAGCTCACCAGAAGCTCTATCCATTGTGTAAGCAAAACCGTTACGGTCGAAGTGTACAAGAGCCTTACGGTTCTTGCCTTTTACTTTCATGTCAACAAGAATCATCTCGTTAACTCCGTCGTAATCCCACTCATCATATGGAGTCATCTGATATAACCATTTAGCCATACCATTGTCTGGGTTACGAGCGTTAATTGTCATAGACCATTTGTTGTCACCAGGACGAACAACTGGGTTCCATGTTGATGGGTTACCTGTACCGTAGTACAAAGTGTTTAATTTAGAGTCATAACCGTAGAAACCCCAAATTGAACCACCACCAATTTTCCATGCATCACCAGGCCAAGTTTTCAAGCTTGAATCTTTGCCTACAGGCTTAAGCATAGATGTAGTTTTACTAGGATCAACTAACATATCGGCATCAGGGCCCATACTGTAAGCTCTCCATAGTCTTTTACCAGTTTTGATGTCATACTGTGTCCAGTTACATCTAACACCGAACTCAGCACCAGAACATCCTACACCAACCATATCTTTAATGATGAATGGCTGACCTGAACCAGTAGATGCAGAAACACCATATTTACCAGTACCAGAGTGAAGGTTAGTTGTAACCCACTTCTCTTTACCAGTTTTAGCGTCTAATGCAATTACTGAAGTATCAGCAGCGTGTAGAACGATTGTACCATTTGGATGGTAGTTAACACCACGGTTTACGTTGTCACAGCACATAACTGAGATAACTCTGTCCATAGTCTCACCACCTGGATACTTACCACCCTTAACTGGGTTGTACTTCCACATGATCCTTTGGTTGTCATTAAGATCTAAAGCGTACACAATGTTAGGAATCGCAGTGTGAACATACATTACGTCTCCGATTACAAGTGGACCACCTTCGTGACCTCTAAGTACACCAGTAGAAAAAGTCCAAGCGACTTTTAAGCTACCAACATTACTTTTATTGATTTGATCCAATTCAGAGTAACGGTGTCCGGCATAGTCACCTGACTGCTGTACCCACTGTGATGGATCTTTCATCATCTTCTCAAGTTTAGCGTTAGCAGATACTAGACCTGGTAATGCTAATGCAGCAGAAGCGATGAGGGTTTTTTTTAAAATACTCATAGAATATTTTTCCCTTTTATTTGAGTTAATAATAAAGCGCACAAATGTACGCTCGATTTGATTTGAAGTACATCAAAACCTAACAAAATTTAATGTGTTAGTTGATTCCTCCCAAAAAGACTTTCGTCTTTTGATTATATATTATAATTAAAATTGTCAATTTCAAGCAAAAAATGAATGCAGGATGAACAAAATATACACAATTTGTTCATTTAAGCCAGTAAATGTAGAAAATTCAGATACTTACGTTGTAAAAAAAAGTTGTGGATAACTATTCGAGACGTATATTTTTTATATTTGGTATATCAATGTTAAATTTCAACCAATTTTATTGAAATATTGAAATTTTTTTTTTAAGTCATATAATCTAATTTGATCTAGGCGGTAAATATTATGAGACATAATCATATCAATTATCTAATACTACTTTTATTTGTTGTCTTCTTCTTTAAGGTTGTAGATGCAGATGATCAATTACCTCCTCAAACAACATGGCAAACTAGTCTCAAGGATATGGTTTTTGGTAACGATGAAATTTTTGATGGAAAAGATATTATTTCCCTCGAAACACCTTATCGAGCTTTGGATGCCGCAATAGTTCCAATTAAAGTGAAATTTAACAAAATTCAAGATAAAAACCTTTATGTTAAACATATAACAGTTGTTGTTGATGAGAACCCATCTCCTGTTGTAGGTAAATTTTCTACTTTTTTGAAAACTGGAAGCGCAGATATTTCAACAAGAGTAAGAGTTGATAAATATACATATGTTAGAGCAATAGCTGAAATGAGTGATGGTAAGAAATATATGGTGCAAAATTTTGTCAAAGCAGCTGGTGGATGCTCAGCTCCAAGTCTTGCTGATATGGATACAGTGATGACCAGACTAGGCAAAATGAAAATGAAGTTTCTTCATACAGGCTTAAAAGGAGAGGTGAATAAGGCAAAATTAGTAATAAGCCATCCAAATTTCTCTGGTTTACAGTTCAATCAACTCACGAGAACTGAGATTCCGGCACATTTTGTTGATTCAGTTTCAATAACTCAAGATGAAAGTAAAATTCTTGAAGTTACACCAGATATATCTTTATCCGAAGACCCAAACATTACATTTCATTATATGAATTCTGGCGGTCCTTTAAATGTTATCGTAACAGATAGCGATGGCGGAAAATTTACAAAAAGCTGGCCTGTTAATCAATTAATTAGTAAGAATTAAAAACATTCGAGCTCAGAAGCTGCTTGTGCTCTGAATAATTTATCCATTTTTTCTTTTGATAATCCAACACTTTTAAAAGCTTCTTCCCTTGGACTAGCACCTTCCCAGAGTCGCGCAATCGCTTCAGCTTGGGCATATTCTTTGAAGGAAATTCTTTTGGCAATCTCATCAACTGCACACGAACACTTAGCCATAAAATCCCGGTTATTTGCATTAGAACTCATACAAGCAAATACAAATTCAGAACGCGCGTAAGTTGGAAAATCATTCACTTTTGTTGATATATTATCGTATCTAAATACCAAAAAAATTAAAGTTAAAAACATTATTTTTTTCATGACTTATCACCACTATCCTTTCTTTTTTTATAAATTTCTCTTAATTCTTTGTTAGTTTTAATACCCTGAAAAGTAAGTGTTTCTCTAACTATATCATTTGCCTTTTGTGTATCTTTAGTAAAGGTTTCAATCTTATATATATAACCTGGAATTTTATTAGACATCGTGACTCTAAATTCTTTTGTTTTATATCTATTTACCCTGTTTTTAAGCTTTGTTTTAGTAAAAGGCTTAAAGGTAATTTCTTGTGCTGAAATATTTTCACCTTTAAAATTTAATGAAATATCTTTAGTCTCAGTTGCAGCAATTGCGTGTCTGATTCTGCTCCTAAAGAAGAGGGCATTTCCACCTGTTAATCGTTGCATATCTCTTGCATCTCTTTCAAAAAATAACATAAAGACCGGATTTCCTTTAGCTCCAATTTGTGGTGGAAACCTTACCTTATTTCTTCCTTTGAGATATCTAAAAGTAATATATTTCTTTTTTTCTTCATCAATCTTTACAATATTTAAAACAACATTACCAACAAAGTTATCTTCAAGTGTAGAAAATTTTTCAAATTTATAAAAAATTCTTGATGGTTCAGTAATTTCAGATAGATGCTCATCAATAAAAAGACTAACATTTGCACTAGACATTTCATCAATTAAACTTTGCTTATGTTCTTCTGTCCCCCATTTTGATCTTTTTTCTTCTGCATCAATTGCATCAGAAAAATCGACATTTGAATCAAGATCCTGTGAATGTAAATCTCCACACAAAAGAAATACGATGTTCAAAGATAAGATTAGCCCAAAAAAGTTTTTTATTGTTACGTTTATTAATTTCATGATATGTTTATGGGCATTTTTTTATAAATTTGCAATAATTAATTTAAAACGATATGAGTTCAAAAAAAAAATATTACAACTTACTGTCCTCTGGATCATATGTACCAGAAGGCAAAAATTCAAAAAATGTAAATAGTGAAGATGAATATAAAATATTTATTAAAAATTTAACTCTAGATGCATTTATAGGTATTCATCCTCATGAGAAAAAATCGAGGCAGAAAATTTCCATAGATATTGAGTTAACAGCTCCTGACAATTTCAAAAATATAAAAGATAACATTAAAAATGTTGTTTCATATGAACAAATTGTACATGAAATTAAAGAAATATTTAAAAAAGGGCATATTGGACTTTTAGAAACTCTCTCAGAACAGATCTCAGATGTTTGTTTAAAGGATGATAGGGTCCTTGACGCAAAAATCAAAATTAACAAGCTTGAAGTATTCTCAGAAACAGAAAGTGTTGGCATTCAGATTTATAGAAAACAAAATAAGATAAAATATACAAATAACAAAAAAGTCTTAAAATTAAAAAAATAATTTTTTTATGTGGATTGTTAAACTTGGTGGAAGCTGGGTTTCAAATCCAGAGCTTCTAAAATTGATTGATAAATTATATAATTACAGAAATGAGCCTATTGTTCTTGTTGTTGGTGGGGGAAAATTTGTTGATGCGATTAGGTTTGCTCATGAAAAAATAAATTTTGATGAAGGCTTAGCTCATAAACTTTCAGTAAAATCAACTGAAATTTATGCAAAAATACTAAAAAATATTGCATCAAAAAAAATTTCATTTGTTAAACGTTTTTCCGAAATCAATTCAAAAAAAAAACTGGAGATTTTTTTACCCGATAAAGAGCTTATTAAAGATAAACTATTAGAGAAAAATTGGGAGAGTACATCGGATTCAATAGCATGTTGGTTAGCTAGAAAAATTAAAGGTAAAGGGGTAATTTTTATTAAGTCTGTATCATTTGAAAATCAGATAGCATCTTCGCTAGATTACTTGCAAAAAAAAGGAATACTAGATAAAAATATAAATTACCATCTCAACACCAATATCAGGTTAAAAGTTGTAGGACCTGAAATCTTGTGTAAGATAGAAAAGTTTAAAACTTGGAATAAAATAATTAATTCCTTTACAAAAATTGAATGGAAAAAAAAAATAAAATAAAAAAAAAGTGGGCTTGGGTTCTAACTGGCTCTGGACATTTTTTTAATGAATCTATAACAATAATTAAAAAGTTAAAAGAAATTGATTTGTTTGTTTCAAAAGCTGCAGAAGAAGTTCTTGTTATGTATAAAAAAAAAGGAGAACTACCAAAGTCAATAAAGATTTTTAAAGACAATACTGCAAGCTCGGTTCCTGTGGGACAATTTTACAGAGGAATTTATCATACTTTAATAATGGCACCTACCTCAAGTAACACGGTTGCAAAATGTGTTTATGGCATATCAGACAATTTAGCTACAAACGTGTTTGCTCAATCTGGAAAATGTAGGGTAGAATGTATTTATTTTCCTTGTGATACTGCTCCTGAGCTTGTTACACGTTCACCGAAAGGTTTTGTAGATGTTTATCCAAGAAAAGTAGATCTTCAAAATGTTGAAAAGTTAAAAAAATTTGAAAAAACTACTGTTGTTTTGTCAATCCAAGAGTTAGAAAAACATATTGAAAAAAGAAAAATATGGCTGAAAAAATACTATTTCTAACTGGTAAATTAGCAGAAAGACAACTTAAAAGAATACTTGAAGCTATGAAACCTGACTTCAGTTATAAAATTAATCAAATTGGAGTTAGTGTAGCTGCCCTAATGTCAGAAAATATAATAATGAGAAGAGTGAAAGTTGATGAAACTTTTAATAAAATTATTATTCCGGGTAAGTTTAGGGGTGACTTAAAAAAATTGTCCAATTATTTTCAAATTCCAGTTGAAAGAGGCCCTGAAGACCTGACCAGTTTACCTGATTATTTTGGTATGGACAATAATGAAACTCAGCTCAACGAATCAGATTGTCTTATATTTGCTGAAATAGTAGATGCAACAACATTGACTGTAAATGAAATTCTAACAAGAGCTGAGGAGTATAGAAATGATGGTGCTGATGTTATAGATATTGGTTGTATGCCGGATACAGAATTTAGTAACCTGGAAGAGGTTATATACAAATTAAAAAAATCGGGTCATAAAGTATCCATTGATTCCGCTAACTATGAGGAATTACTTAGAGGTGGAAAATGTGGAGCAGATTATCTGTTAAGTATTAGTGAAAAAAATTATGACATATTAGATTCTGTTGATTCAATTCCAGTTTTAATTCCATCCCAACCTGGAGATTTGAAATCCCTGGAAAGAATAATTAGAAAAACTCAATCAACGAATAGGGATTTCTTGGCTGATCCAATTTTAGATCCAATACATTATGGGTTTGTAGATTCTATAGTCCGTTATAAAAAGCTTCGATCAATGTTTCCAGATATAAAAATACTGATGGGTATCGGAAATTTAACTGAACTAACTGATTGTGACTCCGTTGGTGTCAACACAGTTTTAATGGGCTTAGTTTCTGAATTATCCGTATCTGCAGTTTTAGTAGTTCAGGTTAGTAACCATTGTAAAAATTCAATTAAAGAAACTGATCAAGCAAGAAAGCTTATGTACTTTGCAAAAAAAAATCAGAGGCTCCCAGTTGGCATTGACGAGAGTTTAATGTGCTTATCAAACAGAAGACTTCTTAGACAGACAAAAGATGAAATAAATCATTTTAAATTAAATGTAAGAGATAGAAACTTCAGAATCATGCTTACAGACAAAAAAATAAATATATTCAATAAAGATGTGCACTTGAAAGGAACAGATCCATACGATTTTTTTAGCAAATTGGATGTTGATAATGATTCTAGTCATGCTTTTTACTTAGGTGTAGAATTAGCTAGAGCACAAATAGCTTTGCAATTATATAAAAACTATAATCAGGATAATGAATTAAGCTGGGGTACATCTCTAAAAAAAGATAAAGTTGATCTTCATAAAAGGCCAAAATTAAAGTCAACACAGGAAAAAAAATGATAATTGAAACAATCATTTCTACAATGTCGAAAGAAAAAAAACCTCAAACATCTCCATTTGGCATAAAAAAAAAAAATGAATTAATTTTAATTTCACCCTATCTCCCATCCACTACACATACTAATATGTTAGAAAATAAATATGCATCAATTAGTTATACAGATAATGCCAATATATTTGTAGAATGTATAATAAAAAACCAAAGTTTTCTAATGGAAAAATGTACTTCTATTGAAGCTTATTATGTTAAAGATTCTCTCAAACATGATGAAGTAAAAGTTATCAATTATATTAAGGATAGTGAGCGTCCTACTTTCGAATGTGAAATAATTCATACTGAAAATCATGGGTCATTTTTAGGGATTAACAGAGCAAGAAATGCTCTTATTGAAGCTTGTATATTGGCTACGAGAATTAATCTATTACCTCAAAAAAAAATTCTCTCTGAATTAAAATACCTAGAAAATGCAATTATAAAAACTTCTGGGCAGATTGAGCAAGTGTCTTGGAATAAATTAAAAAAATTTATAGATAAAAAAATTAAAAAAAATGAATTCAATAGTCAAACCTAAAATTTTATTAAGTGTCAAAGATATTTATGAAATCGACAAAGTTATTAATTATGCCGATATTATAGATTTAAAAAATCCTAATGATGGTCCAATTGGTTCATGGGACACAGAAAATATAAGAGAAGTAATCAGAGCATATAAAAATATAAATTTTAGTGCAACTTTAGGTAACTTAAAAGATTTGTCAGAAGTAAAAAAAAAGTTACCTGTATTTGATTCTCTTGGTTTACATTATATAAAGATTGGTTGCTTTTGCAAATCAATCAAAGACCTAGATAAATTCTTAAAGTTTTTTAAAAACACTAAAACTTCAGCAAGTATAGTATTAGTCTTTTTTGCAGAAAACCAAAAAATCATTAACAGTTTAGATAAATATTTTGAAACATTTATAAATTATAATATTAAGGATATAATGATTGATACAAAAAATAAATCCTCAAAGGGATTACTTGAGAATTTAACTCTCAATAAGTTACAGAAAATTTTATCAAGATGTCATAAGTCTGAAATCAGTATTGGGTTGGCCGGCAAGCTTCAACTAAGTAATCTCATTAATTTACTTTTTTTAAACCCTAATATTGTAGGATTTAGAGGGGCAATTTGTAAAACGGAAGATAGAAATTCAGATATATGCCTTAAAAAGGTGAAGAATTTATTTCAATCAATAAATTTTGAAATTAGTAAAGCACAAGAAGTTGCTGGAGCATGCATTGAAGCATAATATTTTTTTTTCTCTCCACCTGTAAGATAATCAGAAAAATTTTTGATTTTGTACCCAAGTTTAATTGCGTGTTTTTCTATGATTTTTTGTCCTATACCACATGGAACAATGGGGGTGTTAGATTTTATATTATTCTGCTTAATTAATTTTTTTGTACAGTGAAATATATGATTCTTTTGAATTTCTAAAAGTCTATCAATAAATTTATTAATTAAAGGATTTTTTTTTTTAAAATCTATCCCAAAGTTTCTAGAAATTCTTTTTAAACTATTTAATTCTGATTTACTTCTGTTATCTGCCGAGTCAAAAAGATCTAAATTTTTGTTTAGCATTTTGTTCACTCTGTAAAGATCAGCGGTTGTAGAAAATAATTCAGGAATTAAGTTATATTCATTACTATCAACAACAATTTTTTTTGCTATGGCAAATAAAGGGGTTCTTGTATAACCAGTATAGATGAGTTCACAATTATTAATTCTATCAAAATCAGAAAAATGTCTATTAACAATTCTTTGATTTTTAATGATTATGATGTCAGTAGTAGTAGATCCAAAATCAATTACCACGGCTTCATTAATTTTATTTTTAATATACTCTCCTGTAGCTAGCCAATTCATTGAACAAATATCAGAGAAATTTATTCTTTTTTCAAAGTTTTTATTTTTTGATGAAAAAAAATAAAAGTTTATAAAGAGTTTCTCGCACAGCTGATATATCTGCTTTGCACCATTTGTTCTATTTACGAAACAATCAGATAATTCAGCTGTAATCGTAATTCCAAAGGTTGTTTTTCTGGGGTCTAAATATTTTAAAAGTTTATAAAGTGTTTTTTCTAGTAAAAAAAAATCTTTCCAAATGGGACATTTTTCATAAAATATAAAATTAATTTTTTTGTGTTGATCTATCCCAACTGCTTTTACATGAGCTCCGCCAATATCTAAGCCAACATAAGTACTTTTTGATTTCATCTTAAAATTTAATTTTTACAGTTTTTTTAAGAGGTATTATTTTATTTTCAAAATCTTTTCTACCTAGATAAATGTCTGAAATTAGGTCTGTCATTATTTCTCCATATGCTTCTTTTAATCCGCAGTATGTAGTACTAAATCTTGGATTTATTTCAATAATTTTCCAAGCCTCTTTGACCCTTATTACATCAAAATTTACCAATCCAAAAAAACCCTTTATTTTGAAATTAATTATATCAATTAAATCTTGAAAATCTGATCTATATTCTTCTAATCCACCTATAATAGAGCCAACTTGTTGAATTTTTTGTCCTGTTATTTTTACAATATGCTTATTGCAGGATAAAAGAATATTTCTATTTTCAATAAAAATAACATTTAAGCTACCAACAATACCTTTCTTGAAATATTGAATTATATAAGGGAAATTTATTTTTTTTAATAATTTTTTTAAATCAAAGTAGTTATTTAAAATGAAAATATTTTCTGAGCCAGCGCCTTGATTAGGTTTTAAAATTATTTCTTTTGATTTGTCAATTTTTGATAAATTACCGATAAAGTCAACACAAGGTAAGCCAACTTTTTTTAAAAATGTAATAGTACTTTTTTTAGAAGAAAATTTATTAATTAAAGAATAATTTGATAGTAGTAAATTAAAACCCATATCATCAATAGATTTAAAGACAGATTTTAATATTCCCTTAGATTCTGGAGCAATCAATAATATTTCTGTCTCCTTTGGACAATATTTCAACAAAAAATTAATAAAATTTTTTCTCTTTGAAGTCACTAAGTATGTTATATTTTTTTTATATAATTTTTTAAAATTCTCGTTCCGAACAACGATAATATTTGTGTTTTTTGATCTTTTAATTAATTCTTTTATTAGACAGTCAACCATCTTTAACCCTTCTTCAAAGATTTCTCTTTGGATGAACCCAGTTTTTAGTGGACTTGCAGTTAAATATTCAATTATAATCAAATTTTTCATCTTTTATGATCAAGATTTTTGCAGTAGACATAAAGAACGGAAAAGTAGTTAAAGCATATGCTGGTGCAAGATTTAATTATAAACCACTGAAAATTAAAAACAAAGATTTTTCTAATGCAAATTTTCTAATTAAAAAAGCAATTGGTGTTGGGATTACAAACATTTATATTGCTGATTTAGATTCTATAACAAACAGAGGAAATAATTGGCATTTAGTAAGGAAGATTGTAGAAACAAACCAACAAATAAATTTTTTTTTCGATTCAGGTTTTAATCGAGTGTCTAAATTAAGAAACTTTTATCTTTTTTTTAATAAAAATAAACACATAAAAAATATTACAGTTGTTATTGGGACGGAAGGTATCTCAAGTGTAAAATTATTAAATCAATTAAGTGTGCAATTTAAGTCTATTATTTCCCTTGACTTTATAGATAAAAAAAAGTTTTTCGTTTCCTCAAACCAATTCTCATGTGAAAAATTCATTTTGATGTTTATTAAACAAGTTGGTGGACGCGGAATAAACTGGCGATTACTTAACACTATCTCAAAATTTATTCCACCAAAGAAATGTTTAGTTGCTGGCGGGATTAAACATAGTGGAAATATAAAACAACTAAAAAGGTTATGTTATAGTGGTGTCATAATTTCATCACTAATACACAAAGAGTTAATCTAGGGGAAACCCCCTAGATTATTTTTTAAAGATCGAAATCAACCTTGAAAACCATCCCCCGTCATCAGGCTTAGTTGATGATTTCATGTTGGATGAGTCTCACTTTGCAGCAAAAGGATGCTCAGCTGAATCTTTTTCAGAAACTACATCTTTAGCTTTTGGTTCACCTGCAACGGCTCTTTCAATGGCTTCTTTAGTTGCTGTATAATTATATTCTTGGATTTTCTTATCATCCTCAGCTTGCCAATGTATAAACACTCCAACAGAAATAAATAGATCGTCAGCTTCATCAGCTGGAATTGTTCCTTCTTCGACGCAATCCATAACTGCTTTGGCAACACCATGTTGAGCTGGACCAAACATTTGAACAGCTTGTTTTGCACCTTTAATAGTAACTTTATTAAACATACAAGTTGCAGGCTTAGTCATTAAATTTGGTGCAACAACTGCTAAAAGAGCTGTAAAACCATCTTTGTTATTTGTAAGACTATTTGCAAAAGCTGTTTCTGCCGGGGTTCCTCTTGGACCAATAATAAGATCAATGTGAGCTACTTCATTGCCTTCTCCAACAAGAGATTCTCCAATGAGCATTTTATTAATTTTAGCCATATTTTTCCTCCATAAGTTTAGGTTTTATGAAATTTTAATAAACATTAAAATTTAATATTTGACTATATCTGTAATTTTATCCATTAGCAAGGTGGTTACTGTTAAATCAGCACATGTCCCAGGATTAATTTTTAAAAGTTTTAAATACCTATCAAATTTTTTTAGATAAAAGTTAAAATACTTCTGTGAATTATTATTGATAATGTTATTAACGAACTTTGATTTGAAACATACTGACCTAGCAATATTAACGCCGAATTTTCTAAGTATGTGACTGTCAAAATCATTAGACATTAGTTTAATGAATAATTTTTCTATAGAGATTTTTTCGGAGAATATTCTTTTCTGAAATTTATAATAAGGTAAAGCGATTTCAAAAATTTCTTTATAATTACATGCATAACACCTTGATATTCTATCATAGTGTTGGCTGATTTTAGCAAGATTATAAAAACTGGTATTCTTTGTTGAATTTTTTAAAATATCTCCTTTTAAATCAAAATTATTTAATCCAGCTGGTCTAGAGATCTTTATTGCTTCTATTATTAGTTCTGAATCTTTATTGTCAATTGAGCACAAAGTTTTTTTTAACTTTTTTCTAAATTCTTCAATTCTTATGAAATTATTTTCTGTTGCAACCTTAATTATTGGGGCACATAGAAGAATAATTCCAAGATTATAATTTTCACCTAATTCCTTAATACAATTTTCACAAGCTAGATAAATTGATTCACCGAGTGAATTTTTTTTTTTAATTAAAATATCAGAAGATATTTTAGCTGCTCTTTGGAATTTCTCTTTTCTCATTCCTGACAAATTCGATTCAGTGTTTAAATTTCCAGGCTTTAGAACACTAAGTTCTTGATTACAAGATAGAATATAAAATTGTCTAATTTGAAATCTATTCATTACCTAAATTAAGATTTGAAAGTCTTATAAAATCCTTAACCAGAGTTTCTGTAATTGAATTTTTCAAAACTTTTTGGCTTGATTTCCATGAAGGAATACTGTTTACCTCAAGAAGATAATATTTTTTTTTAAACAATATAAAGTCTAATCCACCATATCCTAGATTGAAAATTTTAGATACTTTTTTAGAGATATTGTATAGTTCCTTTGAAATTGTAATTTTTTTTAAATCTGACCCAAAAAAAGCATTAGTAATAAATTTTTGAGATGTCCTCTGAACAGCATAAACAACTTTATGATTACTAACCATAACCCTTATGTCGGAAAACTTCTTATTTTCAATATTACCTATAAACTCTTGTAAATAAGTAATTTTTTGTAACTTTATTTTACTTTCTAAGTCTTTTTTATTTTTAATTATGTGTATTCCCTTACCTTGTGAACCAAAGATTGGTTTTAATAGTAATGGACCTCGTTCTAATTGTTTAAATATAATTTCTCTAAATTTTTTATGACTACTGAAGACAAAGGTTTTTGGGGTTAAGATTTTGTTAATAGAAAATAAAGCACTACACATGAATTTATCAACTGTCTTTTCTATAATTGAACCACTATTGTGAACATATATTCCCAAAGCTTGCATAATATGCAAGATAGATAATTTGTGTGTAATTTCTTCTATGGTA
The DNA here is from genome assembly GCA_902526175.1 of uncultured Alphaproteobacteria bacterium. Classification (GTDB taxonomy): domain Bacteria; phylum Pseudomonadota; class Alphaproteobacteria; order Methylaequorales; family Methylaequoraceae; genus CACBWF01. Next base: position 78,164 of record CABZJY010000005.1, read on the forward strand.
CCTCCATCTATAAATCTAACCCATACTGATTGAGATTTAAAAATTTCCTTTAAATAAAAAAAAGAAATATTCTCACGAGTAATTTTCGCTAACAAGTCAACAAAGTTTGATTTTTTTACTCTAATATTTTGACTCTTTAAACTTTGGCATATCTGATTTGAATGCCAATCATGAACGTCAGAAATTATACTAACTTCTTTAATCATTTAAAAAAAAGATTTTTCAACTAAATCAGATTTAATTATTCCACCATGAAAAGTTTCACCAGATTCAAGAGAATTAATTGATACTTTTGCAGGACTAAATAATGAACCATCAATTTTGTAAAAATCTCCTTGATACTTTTCAAATATTTCTTTAAATGGAATCCCAAAATCTTTCGAATTTTGACTAGGTAGTTCCTTTGCGAGTTTTTTTGCTTCATCAGAGGAACCATCAATTGTTAAGAAAATATTTCCCCCATAAATTATTGAATCATTTGTTCTTCCCATCCCTGTAAGCGTATCCTTTGCTATTGGTGGTATAGGCGCACTCCCAATACCATCAACAATTTTATGAAGAGGGAATTTTAATTCATGAGCTTTATGTAGTGCAACCTCTAAAACTCTTGCAACAACCTGGAGGTTGCCAACCATACTTGTGGTTGGAGCTAATATTATTGTTATTTTGTCTTTATCAACTTTGCAGTCTTTTGATATTTTTTCAATAATTTCATCTGGAGGGATTTTATTAGTTTCCAAGACAATTGAAGTTTTGGAATATTGATCTGAATATCCTATTTCATCAAATATTTTTTCTCTTTTTGCTAAGGCTCTAGCAGGGCCAGATCCTAGGGAAAAAAAGTCATTGTGAGATAAACTCCAACCAGCGTACTGGCTAGCAAGACAGGATAAAACAGGTTGAGAAGCACTTACTGTAATATTCCAACTTATCAAATCAGAGAAATTACAAGAGTTAATACTTATTGACCCCAAACCACCCATGCATATCTCAGATATTTTTAATCCTGCCTCCAGACTGCCCTGCGCTTTTATACCAGCATCTATAATTGTTGTACCGAGTGTATTTTTTGAAATTTTTAAACGATATTTATTAGCATTATCTTTTAATTCGCTTAAAAGATCGTCTGAAAGTTTATTGATACTAATTGTATTCATTTTAATTGCATTTTTTAAGTCTAGAATTTATATCTTGAGAAAGATCATAGTAATTTTTCTTTATTAATCTATCATTTTTAAATTTTTGGTGAACTAAACAAATTGGATCCCCTTTCATGATTTTTGTATTTGAAATAGGTAATTCAGTAAACGTTACAGTTTTAATTTTTTTCATTTCAATCAGTGATTGATTATTAATATTATAATTATTTTGACTGTAAATGATACTAGTTACATAATTTTCATGTCTAAAATCAACATTTTTTTTTAGAAATGATCTAGTGCCATAAAGTCTAGATATCAAGTTAAGAGATAAACCAGGTCTTGAATTTATTTCAATAAGTTTAGGGTTATTTATTTTGCTTTCTGGAACAATGAAGTCTAAACTATTAATTCCCTTAAGATTAAAAGCTTTAGAGACTTTTTTGACTATCAATTCAATTTTTTTTTTAAAATTTTTTGTTGTTTTTTTTAAAAAAATACCCTCAAGACGGAAGTTATCTTTATCATGAAATTGAGAACAAATACATAAAAGATTTATAACATTATCAAAAATATAAAACTGAACAGATATGATTTTGCCTTTAATAAATTTTTGATAATAAGTAAATTTATCTGAATCAAAATGGGGTTTTTTTCCTAATCTTGTGACAAATTTACCCCCATATGAGATTGTTTTCTTTTTTAGATATTTTGAAGATCCTGTTTGTTTTAAGGTCCACTCTGGAACATCTATTCCAATTAATTCTAGTTTTTTAAAAAAAAAGTCAGGATCTTTAAGTGAATTAATTGTTTCAAAAGAATTCCAAAAAAACTTTCTTTTTTTTAAAAAGTTATAATTATGTGAGTTTTCCATGAAACCAGAACCTAGGATTAAATAAGATTGATTGTCAGGATCTAAAAAGTTTAAATTTCTTTTTAGCATGCTTTTATTTAGATCTTTGAGTAACACTACAGATTTACAATACTTTTTTAGGTTTTCACTTTTGTAAGTTGTAATTGCAGAAACGGAATAGTCATTATGAAGAATCCTAGATAGATCTTCACAAGAATTTGAAATTATGATAATTTTTTTTAATCGTTTAATATTTCTCTAGCAATATTTAAGGCTTCATCAAAGTTCAGATATAAAGGTTTATCTGTTGTGCACATTTTTTCAAACATTTTATATTGTGTTTTAACTTTTAAATCTCCAGATGTTAAAGGTCCAATCGAAAGTGCTCCACATAAATGCTTAGTGTTATCGTCTTTAAGTTTTACTCCGCTAATACCAGCTGGGGGAACAGCGTTAACATCAGCTATTACTAATGCATTTTTTGCAAGTTTAATTTGCTCATTATTAATCACTTCAGTTCCTGCTCTTGCTGCACAAAAAATTATTTCTGCGTCTGGAAGATATGAAGAATTTAATTTGTCATTGGACCCGTCAGCTGGGGTAACATCAACCCCAAATCTTTTTTTATATTCGTCAGCTTTTTTTTGCACGTTAGAAATTCCATCATAACCAATAATTTTGCAATGTGCGCCGGCTTCAGAGCACATTACAGCAGAAATGCCACCGACTATTCCCTTGCCCCCATAAATTGCAATTTCTTTATCTTTAAGTGTAGTGTTAAATTTATCTTTTAATGTTTTTTCGGTACAAGCAACCATTGCAGCTGCAGTTGTAAATGATCCAGCAGGATCAGGGAAAACTGACACTTCAAAAGGGGGTACCATTGATTGTTTTGCGGAATCCATCATATCCAAAGCCAAAGAAACGTCTTTTCCACAAATGAAAATCCCAGTTTTTTTTGCATTACTTAATGACCTTGAAAAAATAGCGTCTTGAACCAAACTCTTTATGTCCGGAAGTGTTACATTTGTGTAAGGAATAATTGCATCATAACCAGCATCATATGCCATATTCACATCAAATGGACTTACATTCTCTTGAGGACTAAACATATGTAGAATATTTTTTTTCATCTAAGTTTATTACTTTTTAGAGATATAATAACCACGATTTCTTCCATTTACCTGATGAAGAGAAAGTGAATTATAATTGTTTATATTAATTTCTCTTTTTAAGATACTAAAAATTTTTTTTTTTTCACTATCATTTTTACAAAAAACGAAACCGGTTGGTCCCCACGACGTTTGTCCATATCCGTCGTACCCAACTTTTTCTAGTTTTTTAAAAATATTACCTATATTTTTGCTAGAGTATAGACCTCCTTGAGCTCTATTGAAATATTCTCCAGTATTTTTTTGTATTTTTGAAATTCCTTTACAAAATAATTCAAAATTTCTTTCAATAATTGAGGGAATTATCATCATTACCAGAACTTCACAATTATTACTTTGCAAAGAAATATTATTTGTAGAAATTTTTTTAAATTCTTTTTTCTCTTTATTTCCATGAATACCAGTTACAGTACTTTCCATTATTAGTATGATTTTCCATTCTTCAGGCCACCTCTGATGAAATATTATTGGAGAAAGATTTTTTGAGCGACTTATCCTACCTGCATCAACAAAGAAACCACCATTTTTAAAACAATTTATTCCAATACTTGATCTTAGACCTCTTTGACAAAATTTAGCAAGTTCATCGATGGAAATTTTTTTGCCTGATATTTTTGACAACAATAATCCAAGTGACAAAGATAATTGTGTACCCGAACCAAGTCCAACATGCTCAGGAATTTTTCGAGTTATTTTTATTTCGCATGGTTGGAATTTATAAAAATCATAAAATCTTTTAAGCATTAATTCTAGTTTTTTTGACTTTTCACCAACAAGCTTATATTTCTTTGATGACTTTGCCTGGATAATAGTTCCGAAATTTGAAATTGCCATACCCAGGCTGCCGAAATTTCTGACGTTTTTAAAACTTAAATCTAAAAATCCAAGATGTATTCTTGCTGGGGAATTTATTGTGTATTGATTCAATTTATTTCTTAAAGTTGAAAGTTTTATTCATTTTTGAATATAATTATGTCATAGATCTAATAATAAATAAAATTAAAAGGGTATATAATGAGTGATAATGAATTAAGTGTTTATAATGACAATGAAATTAACGAAAAAATTAGCAAAGAATTAAAGGATTGGGAATATGATGGAAAGTGGATAAGAAAACGATTCAAGACACATAGTTGGAAAGGAACGCTAATGGTAATAAATACAGTTGGGCATCTTTCCGAGGCTGCTTGGCATCATCCTGACTTAATAGCATCATATGCATTTGTTGAAGTAAAGCTGATGACACATGACAAAAAAGGTATAACAAATCTAGATTTTGAACTGGCTAAGAAAATTGACGATGTGGTTTTATGGAATCCGAGCGCTGAGGATTTATCTTTAGAAGGTACACCAAAAGACCCGAGATTTGCATATATAAAATATTAAAAATTATGTCTACTGTTTTAAATTATCCATTAGTAAAAGGTAAAACCGTTTCTACTGAAGAAGCGTTAAAAAAAGCAAAAAAACTTGTGAGTTCAAGTAAAAGCATTCACATCGACGGTCTTGCATGTGATAATAATGGTCTGAAGTCTATTTTTCAATTTGCTGAGAAATACAATGCTTCGGTTGATCATATGGATGGTCAGAAAAATGCAGATTTAAATAATACAATACAAAGATATGGAGGATTTTTTTCTTCTTTTGGTGAAGTGTACCATAGGTCGGAATTAATTCTTTTTATTGGATTTGAAAAATCACTTCCATGTGAATTTGGACATTTAAAAAAAGGTCTTAAAAGACCAAAGATTATTTTTTTTGATGAAAAGTTTAAAGTTAGTGATAGGGAAATATGTTTAGATATAAAAAAAAATAAAATTATTGAAATAATAAAACAAACTTATAAATCTCTAAAACTAAAAAAAAAATCTAAAGAATTCCAAGTAAATGAAATAATTAAATTATTAAACGCTTCTAATTATACCACAATCATTTATGCACCCCATAATGATAAAGAATTAACAAATGAGATTTTTAGACTTGTTAGACATTTAAATAATTTAAATATAAAAACATCAATATTATCTTATAACGGTAGTAACAACTTAAGTGGTGCAGTACAATATTCACTTTGGAAAACTGGTTACCCATTAAGAATACAGTTTACTGAAAGTGGTCCTGTTTATAATCCAATTGAGATTAATTCTAAAAACTTATCAAAGAAAAAAGAATTACAGATCTTTATTTCATGTTTTGATTCTAACAGTAGACCTAATATGTTTAATAAGAATATTTTTATTGGGAACCCAAACCAGCTAAAAAAAAAAGATTTTGATATTTTTTTACCTACTAAAATTCCAGGAATTAATAAGTCAGGAATTGTCCATAGAGGTGATGGAGTAGGCATAAAGAAATTGAAAAAAATATCAGATTCACAAAACCTTTCAGTCGAAGATATAATTGATCTAATTTCTTGATATGTCTAAAAATAATATACAAATTTGGAACACATACGCTGAGGCTTTTCCCATGAAGTGCTCAAGATTAATTATTACAGCTGAAAATTATAGATGGGCATTTAATGCAGTAAATTCATTTACAGGTTTTGCCACATCGGTTATTGCATGTGGATGTGAAGCAGGTATAGAAAAAAAGTTAAAAAAAGTTGATACTCCAGACGGCAGACCTGGTTATTCAATTTTAATTTTTTCTATGTCTGAAAAAGAACTAGCGAAACAAGTTTTAAACCGAACAGGTCAATGTGTTATGACGTCTCCATCATCAGCAATATTTTCTGGTAATAAAGGGGAAAAAAAAATTAAGTTAGGTAACTCACTCAGATATTTTGGAGATGGGTATCAGATATCAAAAAAATTTGGAGATAAAAGATTTTGGAGAATACCAGTTATGGATGGTGAGTTTGTTTGTGAGGATTTTGCCTTCCAAATGTCCGGTATAGGTGGAGGGAATTTTTTAATTCTTGGAGAATCTCAAAAAAGTGTAATTGAAGCGTGCGAAGTTGCAGTTAAGTCTATGAAAGAATTAGATAATATCATTTTACCATTTCCTGGTGGAGTTGTTAGGTCTGGTTCAAAAGTTGGATCAAAATATAAAAACTTAATTGCATCTACAAATTTTGAATATTGTCCTAATCTTAAAGATATTGTTAGTTCTAAACTTAAGCCAAATATAAAGTCAGTTTTAGAAATTGTTATAGACGGAATTTCATCTTTAGATATTTCAATAGCAATGAAAGTGGGTATAAAGTCAATTTTAAAAAAGAAAGTTAAGGGTGTTATTGCTATTTCAGCCGGTAATTATGGTGGAAAACTTGGTCCACACCTTTTCCATTTGAGGGAAATTTTAAAATGAGTTTGCTAGAATTAAAAACTAAAATTGATATTTCTTACGATTTAGACCTTAAAAACCTTAATGAAATCAATTTTAGTAAATTAAATAAAAAAAAAATCTCTGATATTTCTCTTGAATATAATTTTAAAAAAATAAAGCTTTCAGAGGTTTTTAATATTCAAATCCTAACTGAAAAAAAAAATAATAAAAAAATTATAATAATTGGATCGAATAAATTTTTTAGAAATATTGGATTTAAATGGAAAGAAAACTCTCTTTGTATTAAAGGTGACGCTGGTTCATATTTAGGACATAGGATGGAAGGTGGATTAGTTGAAGTTAAAGGCTCAGCTGAGAACTTTGTTGCTTGTAAAATGACTGGAGGAAAAATTATTATTGATGAAACAGTAGGTGATTACACTGGGTCCGCTGATTTCGGTGAAAAGATTGGTATGAACGGGGGTGTTGTTGTAATAAAAAAAAATGCTGGAAATTATTTAGGAAATTTTATGAGGAGAGGTGTAATTATTGTAGGTGGACACGTTAAAGATAACTGCTGCAATAATTTTATAGCAGGGACAATTGTTATTAATGGGAATATAGGAAAAAATTTAGCTACAAATATGAAACGAGGAACTATAATTACAAATTGTAAAAAAGCCATTCCTCATAAAAAATTTATAAACTGTGGTGACCAAAAAATAGATTTTTATAATATATTTAATAAACATTTCAGGAATGATTTAGGCGTTCAAAGTAAGTGTAAAAATTTTGTCAAATATATTGGTAATACTGATGTAAATGGTTACGGTGAGATTCTTCTTAGAAAATCTAATCAAAAATAATTTTAGAATCTAAGTTTTTAATAAGGCCATCAGCACCTTCTAAATTAATTATTGATGAAAAATCACTTTTTTTAGTAGAAATTTCGCTGATAGACCCTTTTAAAATAACATCAAATATTTTCCAGTCCCCTTTAATGTTTTTTGAACACAAATAGGAAATTTCAATTGGTGTTTCGCCTTTTATATTCAGTTCGGTGTTAATAAGAATTCTTGTTTTATCTATTTTTTCAACATTTTTCTCAGAAAAATTTGCTTCATTCATATTTTTGAATCTTTTAACGTAATTATATGTTAAAAAATCTAGGAATTTTAATTGAAGTTTTTCTTTTTGATTTTCTTCTAGTTTTTTCCATTTTCTTCCATAAATAATTTTTATCATCTTTCTAGAATCAAATATTTGTGAGTTGATATTTCTAAGTGTGAAAAAATTCTGTTTAAATTTTTGTGCAGATTGATTATTTAAAAGTAAAGCATCGTGTAAATTTTTTACTTTATGCTCACATCTTTCTGAAGCATTTAAATTTAAAAAATTTATACTTATTGAAAATATTATTGATAAAATGTATTTAATTTTTCTCATTGTCTAATTTTTTAATTTATCTTTTTTATATGCCAAAAACAATATTAATAACAGGTGCTAATGGTTTTCTCGGATCTAGAATAGCTATAATTGCTAAAAAAAGAAAATATAATGTCATTGCTTTGGTAAGAAAATCCTCAAATTTAGAAAATTTAAAAAAACTTGATGTTGAAATTTGTGTTGGTGACTTAAGAGACAAAGAATCTCTCAAACCTAGTGTTAAAAAAGCTGAAATCATTTTTCATGTAGCTGCAGATTATAGACTGTGGGCAAAAAAAAAATCAGATATATATGATGCTAATGTGTATGGAACTGAAAATTTATTAAAGATAAGTTCTGAAATAGGTCCCAAAAAAATCATATATACATCAAGTGTAGCCACATTAGGTTTAAATCATGGCAGTATTAGCAATGAAGAAACACCAGTGCATTTTAAAAATATGGTTGGGGATTACAAGAAATCAAAATTTATAGCTGAGCAAATTTTTCAAGAATATGTAAAAAGTAAAAAAATCTCTGGAATTATACTGAACCCTTCAACACCTATTGGCCCAGGAGATTTCAAGCCAACGCCCACAGGAAAAATTATTCAACAAGTGCTAAATAAGAAAATGCCAGCATATGTCGATACAGGTTTAAATTTTGTTCACGTCGATGATGTCGCTCTAGGACATTTTTTAGCTTTAGAAAAAGGTAAAATTGGACAAAAGTATATTTTAGGAGGTGAAAACTTAATGTTTAAAGATTTTTTAGATTTGATCTCTGATTATGCTCGTATTCCAAAGATCGTTACCAAACTTTCTCCAAAATATTTGTATCCTTTTGCATATATGAATGAATTCTTTGCTTATATACTTAATAATTATGAACCAATGTTAACTGTTGATGGTTTGTCGATGTCCAAACAGAAAATGTTTTTTTCCTCAGAAAAGGCAAAAAAACAATTAGGATATAGACCACGTGATATAAAAAGTGCTATAAAAGATGCAGTTGATTGGATAAAAATGAAATTTTAGGAGTATGTTATTTTGGAAAAAAAAAATGACCTCAAATCTTTAAGAGTATTTCTTGCCCAGCCAAGGGGATTTTGCGCTGGTGTAGAGAGAGCTATTACTATAGTTGAAAGAGCTATTGAACTCTATGGGCCTCCAGTTTATGTGAGACATGAAATAGTTCATAATAAAAGAGTTGTAAATAATTTGGTATCAAAAGGTGCAATTTTCGTACAAGAACTCGACCAAATTCCAGCTGGTGCAGTGACAGTATTTAGTGCCCACGGGGTGGCTCAAAAAGTTGAGGATACTGCTCATCTTAGGAAGCTTCCAGTTTTAGACGCTACATGCCCATTGGTAGCAAAGGTTCACAAAGAAGGCCAAAGATATTCAGCTAATGGTTATGAAGTTGTATTAATAGGACACGAGGGTCACCCAGAAGTTGTTGGAACTATGGGAAGAATATCAGGTGATGTATATCTGGTTTCTAACACAGATGATGTAAAAAAACTTCAAGTACGAGACCCATCAAAGTTGTCATATATAAGTCAGACAACTTTATCAGTTGATGATACTAAAGTGGTTATTCAGGCTTTAAAAAAAAGATTCCCAAAAATAATTGGTCCTGATGTTAAAGACATATGTTATGCAACTCAAAACAGACAATCTGCGGTTAGAGATTTGGTTGATCATGTTGATTTAATGCTTGTTGTTGGAGCAAAAAACAGTTCAAATTCTAATAGGCTAAGAGATCTTGGAGAAGAGTCGGGGGTCACAACTTACCTAATTGAGACGTGTAAAGATCTTGATAGTAAGTGGTTTAATAATGTAAATTCAGTTGGGATTTCTTCTGGAGCCTCAACGCCAGATGAACTTGTAAATGAAGTTATTGATCGTATTTCTACATTTAGAAAAATTAAAATTGAGAAAAGGCCTGGTATTGAGGAAAATGTGGTTTTTAAACTTCCGAAAGAACTTGTTAATCAACAATTAGCTAATTAAAAATATATATAAAAAAGTGAAATAAATATGGGAATTCCTTTAATACAACAAATAAGAGTCGGTTCATACATAATTAAACAAAAGATTCTAGGAAAAGAAAAATACCCGCTGGTACTTATGTTAGAACCATTGTTTAGATGTAATTTGGCATGTGCAGGCTGTGGAAAAATTGATTATCCAAAAGAAATTCTTAATCAAAGATTATCAGTAAAAGATTGCATAGATTCGGTGGAAGAATGTGGTGCTCCAATTGTTTCAATCCCTGGAGGGGAACCTTTGATACATAAAGAGATGCCACAAATTGTTGAAGAATTAATTAAGAGAAAGAAGTTTGTGTATTTATGTACAAATGCAATTCTTATGGAAAAAAAAATTGAAGATTATAAACCCAGCCCATATTTCACATGGTCAGTTCATCTTGACGGTCTCAAAGATGAACATGATAAAGCTGTTTGTCAGGATGGTGTTTTTGATCGTTGTGTTTCAGCAATTAAAAAGGCTAAAGAGTTAGGTTTTAGATGTAATGTTAATTGTACAATTTTTAATTATGCAAATCAGGATGAGATGGTGAAGTTCTTAAATTTTGTTACTGATGACCTGGGAGTTGATGGTATTACTATTTCGCCAGGCTTTGCGTATGAAAGAGCTCCAAATCAAGATCATTTTATTAAAAGATCAAATACAAAAAAATTCTTTAGAGATTTGTTTAAATCCAAAACTTTTAAAAAATGGGACTTCAGTCATTCTGGTCTATATCTCGATTTTCTTGCTGGAAATCAATCTTATACTTGCACTCCATGGGGTAATCCAACAAGAAACATTTTTGGTTGGCAGAAACCCTGTTATCTTTTGGGAGAGGGATATGTGGATTCTTTTAAGAAATTAATGGAAGAAACAGACTGGGAAAAATATGGCACAGGAAACTATGAAAAATGTTCAGATTGTATGGCTCATTGCGGCTATGAAGCTTCAGCAGTTACTGATGTCTTTAAAAACCCTTTGAAAGCAATAACAGTAGCGCTAAATGGTCCTAAAACCGATGGTAAAATGGCAAAAGAGATCGATTTGAGCAAGTCTAGAGATCCTGATTTTGTTTTTGATTCTCATGTGCAAAAAATGATGAAAGAAATCCATGATCGAAAAAATAAAGAAGAAAAAAAACAACATAAAAGTAGAAATATTTCTAGTTCTGACTCAGAAATTAGTAATGTTAGTGTTGCGCAATAACAATTTTTTTTTATTTTTCAAATAATTCTCGACACACTTTTTTTAAAACACTTTGAGCTTTTAAAAAACACAACCCTAACCTAATTACTGCAAAAAAATTTAAGGGAAATTTATATAAATATTTTAATTTTTTATCTTTGAAATAAAAATTAACTAAATCCTCAGGCAAGCTTGTATCAGAATCATCAAGGATGATTTTTAAAGCTACAAAAGGAATCTTATACTTAATGCATACTTTTTGCACGCCTTCTGATTCCATGTCAATTAAACTAGCCTGATATTTTTTATAGATATCTTTTTTTTCTGATTCTTTATAAATAATATTATTTGAACAGAATAAGCTATCCTCAACAACGTTGTTTTTAAATTTTTTTCTAAGCTTTAATCTGAATACTTTAGAAGTTAATTTTGAACTTCCATCACTCCAGACAATCTTTTTAGGAAGGCAAACATCTCCAGTTTTTATTTTTTTGTTTGTTGAAGCAGCAAACCCAATATTAATGATACAATTAAGTTTTTTTTGAGCTAATTTTTTTGACTCTCTAGCTGCATTATGTTTTCCAAAGCCAAAGGAACAATAAATATTTGATTTTTCAAGAATTTTTTTTTCTATTTTTAGTCCAGCAACTATACCGTAATTAGTGTTAATTTTTAGGCTCCATATACTGGTTTTTGAGAATTTGATTTAATCAAGTTTTTATATTTTGATAATGCTAGTAGAGGAAAGTATTTTGAATACCCATGATATTTTAAATAAAATACTTTTGGGAACCCAACAGCTGTATATAAATCTTCATTCCATTCTTTTTTACGGAGTAAATAATCAATTCCCTTTTTTACAGCATTTGACTTAATTTCTCCTGCTGAAATTAATCCCATTATTGCCCAAGCAGTTTGTGATGGAGTACTTTTTACTTTATACCCAATAAAATTTTTATCATATGTTCTACCATCTTCGCCCCAACCACCATCATTTTGTTGAGTAGTTTTTAAGTAATTAATACTTCTTTCAAACACTTTTTCTTTACCTGCAAATTCAACTAGATTCAGTGCTGAGAGGGCAGACCATGTTCCATATATGTAATTAGTCCCCCATCTGCCATACCAACTTCCATCATCTTCTTGTTGTCTTACTAGATAATTAACTCCTCTTTGAATTGCTTTTTCTGTCCCCTTATTTTGTATTTGTGCAAGAAAACTTATACATCTTGAAGAAACATCAGCTGTTGGCGGATCTAATAGGGCACCATGGTCAGCAAATGGTATATAATTTAAATAGAAATAAGTATTATCTGCGTCAAATGAACCCCATCCACCATTTTTTGATTGCATACCAATTATCCAGTTCTTTGTTCTTTGAATGCACATATCTATTTTTTTATCTCTAATTTTTAGATTATATCTGTGCAGTAGCATTCCAATAAGTGCTGTGTCATCAACATCTGGATAAAAATCATTTCTAAATTGAAATGCCCAGCCTCCAGGTTTGAGCCCAGGTTTATTTTCAGACCAATCACCTGGTATTTTAATTTCTCTTTCTAACAACCAATAAACAAAATTTTGAACATTTTTTTTATTTTCCATGAATGCTAATCCAACCCAACCTGTATCCCAAATAGGCGATAGGCATGGTTGACAATATGCCTCTGTTTTTTTTATAACAAGTAATTCTCTCAAGGCTCTTTCTGCAAGTACAATCTCACTTTTGAATCTATTATTATTATCTAGCTTAAGAGCTATTAATGCATTAACCATAGCTGGAAATATTCCACCTAGACCGTCTTTATTGTTAAGCCGTTTAACTATCCATTCATATGCTGTATCTAAAGACTTTTTTTTTAAATTCTGTGAAAAGTGAGGTTCAATCAATTTAATTAAATTATCAAGCTTAATAAAAAACTTAGTGAGAAAATTCTCTTTTTCAGCTCTTGGAAGATTTCTTAAATAATCTTGTTCCTGACAAAATAATTCTGAAATAGAAACATTGTTTGGGTTGTTGGCAATAGGTTTTTTCTTCATGATGATAAGAAGTGGGACAACCACAGTTCTTGACCAATATGAAATCTTAGTTAGATGAAATGGAAACCACTTAGGCAAACACATGATTTCTATTGGCATAGATGGAACAGTTTTCCAACTGACTTGTTGGAATAATGCTAGTGTAATTCTTGTAAATACATTTGATTTTTCGGCACCACCCATTTCAATAATTTTTTTTTTTGCAGCAATCATTTGTGTGGAATTGGGGTCAAACCCTGAGAGTTTTAATGCAAAATATGATTTTACAGAAGCACTCAGATTTGATTCTCCTCCATAAAATAGTGGCCAACCTCCATCTTTATTTTGTTTACTAAGCAAATATTTCGTAATTTTTTTTTCTAGTTTAATATCAATCTCACCAAAAAAATGCATCATTATTATGTATTCAGATGGAATCGTTGAATCAGCTTCCAGCTCAAAAACAATATGATTTTTATTGTTCACCTTCTTTTCAATTGAAGAAATTTCAATCTGTATTCTTTTTTTAATTGCATTTAGATTCATAATTAACTTTCCATAGCTAACTTAGCGCATATTTTTTTTGCAGAGAGTATAGAACTTTCTATTGAACAAGGAAAGTTAAATTCTGTCCAGTCCCCTATTAAGAATGCATTATCTACAGAGAATTTTAATTGACTTACCATTTTATTATTTTCTGGAGATTGATTGTAGGTAGCTCTTTTTTCAAAAATTAACCTATATGGAGGACATTCAATATCAAGGTCAAGACTTTGTGACACCTCGTACCATATTTTTTTAATTAATTGATCTTTTCGAATGTCTTCCAAATGATTTGAAGCACTTAGTGTTACGGAGCAATGATCTTCTTTTAAGAATAACCAATGTGAAATTGAGTTTAATATTCCAATGATTTTTGGTTTATCTTTAAAATGTTTTTTATTAATTTTAAAATGTACATTAATTATTGTGTTAAATTGTTGAGGTATCGAAAGTTCTGGGAAAATTTTAGCGATATTATTAGGAGGTATGGCGAATATAACGAGTTCATTGTTGTTTATTTCAATTGTGTGATTTTTAAAATAAAGCTGAGTAATTTTTTTTTTTTATATAGTTATTTTTTGTAGTAACGAATTATATTTTGGAATTATTTTTTTCTCCCTTAAAAAATTTAGCATTGGATTAATGAGTGTTTTATCCCAAGACTTTTTGGGTTGAAAGATTCCTGAATATTTTCCCCCTTTAAGAAAAGTCTTTTTTACAACATTTTTTAGTAACTGAGCACTTGCTTCTTTGCATTGTGTATTTAAAATCCCGAGTGTCAAAGGTTCCCAAAAATTCTTGTACAAATTGTTTTTCTCACCAATGACCTCTTGAACAGTCATCTTTTTATTACAAGATAATAATTTAAATATAGATATATAATCAATAAGTCTTGTTTCTGGGATCCTAGAATTCTTGTTAAATATCCAAAGAGGGAATTTATTTTCTCCGATTTTCACATTCCATGTTTTTTTGTTCTTACAATCAAAAAAGTTATAAGTTGAACCTAAAAAATTTAATGTATTTTCTGATCCAATAAGGTTACACATTTTTAAAAAATTAGAATTTGCAGAGAGTATTATATGATTACCATTGTCTATTTCGATTCCTAACTTAGAATCAATAAATGACCTACATCTTCCTCCAACTTGACCTGCACCCTCATACAATTCAACATCAAATGTATCTCGTAAATAGCACGCGGCCGAAAGTCCAGATAACCCTCCTCCTATTATATATATTTTTTTAATTTTTCCTCCTTAGTAATGTAGAAAATACTACTAAAAGTTTTTCTAAAATTGAAAGTTTTACCCTTTGATTTAAATTCCAATTGTTTTTCTTCATTTTTATAAAGAGTTTTAAATAAATATTTTTCATTATTTCTGGAGCAATTAAACCTTTGTCATTAATTTTATTTGATTCACTGCTAGCTAACATATAATTTTTCTCAGCTACTTTAGATATTTCTTCACATACAGCATAAAGTTTATCTGATTTTAAAAGGTGTTCAGGTTTCATGTTAATGTTGTTTTTTTCAAGTGCTTCTCTAAATATATAGCATCTACCTCTTTCACTATCTTCTTTAATGTCTCTAAGGATATTTGTTAATTGTAACGCCCTTCCCAAATATTTTGCATAACTTCTGCCTGTAATTTTATTTTTTATTCCAAAAATACTAATTGATAAACATCCAACTGCACCTGCTACTTTGTCACAATAATTCTCTAGATCTCGCTTAGGTGGATATATAATATTTTTTTTTGAATCTATTCTCATCCCATCAATAATTTCTAAAAAATCATTTTTAATTAAATTATATTCCTTGATAGAATAATTTAACTCTCTAGTTAAACTATCTACCGTTAAGCCTTTGTAAATATTTTCAATTTTTTTCACCCAATCTTTAAGAAGATTTTTTTTTTTTTTTAAAGTAAGTTCACTATCAGCTATATCATCTACTGTTCTACAAAATGCATATATAGCAAACATAGCTCTTCTTCTGCTTGATTTGAGTATATTCATACCCCAGTAAAAAGAACTACCAGAGTTTTTTACAATTTTTTTAACTACTTTTTGGTCATTGATTGTAATGTCATTCATGACTAAGTCTAGCTAGTGAAATGTAAGAATTCTATGCAGTCTCTCTTGATATATTTTCTACAGTTGGAAGACCAAGAGCCTTTAAAATAGAATTAGTTATGTGTGGAGAGTTAATTTCACAATAGTCATTTTGTTCATTTGGTTTTCCATGAGCAATAAATTCATCTGGAAAAAATAGAGGTCTAAATTTAAGACCATTATCTAATAAACCTGTTCTTGTAAGGTAACTCATCACTTGAGCAGAAAAACCGCCTATGGAACCTTCTTCGACAGTAACTAAAATCTCATGCTCTTTTGCCAGAAACTTTATTAATTCTGTATCAATTGGTTTTGCAAATCGTGCATCAGCTACTGTTGTTGATAATCCGTAAGATGCTAAGTTGTTTGCTGCTTGAAGTGATTCTTCTAAACGAGTTCCAAGAGATAAAATACATACTTTTGACCCCTCTTGTATTACTCGTCCCTTACCAATAGTCCAAGGCGATGGATACTTTGAAATTTTTACTCCTAAACCTTCACCCCTTGGATATCTGAAAGCAGACGGTCTGTCATCAATTAAAGTTGACGTAGCAACAGCATTAACTAGTTCGTTTTCGTCGCTAGGCGCCATTACAACGAAATTGGGTAAGGTACATAAGTAAGTCAAATCAAAAGATCCTGCATGGGTTGCCCCGTCTGCTCCAACTTGACCGGCTCTATCTATAGCAAACCTTACTGGCAAGGACTGAATTGCGACATCATGAACTACTTGATCATAAGCTCGTTGTAAAAATGTTGAATAAATTGCAGCGTAAGGTTTGATACCTCTCGTTGCAAGTCCTGCACAAAAAGTAACAGCATGTTGTTCTGCAATTCCAACATCAAATGTTCTTGAAGGAAAAACTTTTTGAAACAAATCTAGTCCCGTTCCTGAGGGCATAGCTGCCGTTACTGCCACTATGGATTTGTCATTTTTAGCCTCTTTTATCAATGCTTCAGCAAAAACTTTTGTATAACTTGGGGCTTTTGATTTTGCTTTAATCTGTTCCCCAGTAACCACATTAAATTTCCCTACTCCATGATACTTATCATTTGATGCTTCTGCTGGCTTATAACCAAATCCTTTTTTGGTTACAACATGTAAAAAGATTGGCAAGTCAATTTTTGATTCTTTTAAATTTGATAGAACAGGTATGAGATGGTCTAGATTATGCCCATCTACTGGTCCAACATAAAAGAAACCCAATTCTTCAAAGAGCGTTCCACCTGTCACCATTCCCTTCATATATTCTTCGGCTTTTGCTGCAACTTTTAAAAAACTCTTCGAAAATTTTTCAGCCATATGTTTTGCTAGTGATCTTGCTGTTTGATAGGTTTTTCCAGACAAAAGTCTTGATAAATAAGCACTCATAGCACCAACAGGCGGTGCTATCGACATGTCATTGTCATTAAGAATAACAATCAGATTTGCATTCATAGAACCGGCATTATTCATTGCTTCATAAGCCATACCAGCGCTGATTGCACCATCTCCAATAACACAAACAACATTATGTTTTTCCTTTTTTAAATCTCTTGCAACCGCCATTCCTAGTCCGGCTGAGATTGAGGTTGATGAATGCGCCGCACCAAAGGGATCATATTCGCTTTCAGAACGCTTTGTAAATCCGTAAAGACCGTTTGGTTGTCTAATAGTTCTAATTTTGTCCCTTCTTCCAGTAATAATTTTGTGCGGATAACATTGGTGACCAACATCCCAAATAATTTTATCCTTAGGGGTATCAAAAATGTTATGCAATGCTACTGTAAGTTCGACCACACCAAGCCCTGCGCCTAAATGACCGCCAGTAACTGAAACGGCATCTATAACTTCTGATCTAAGTTCGCTTGAAATTTGTTTAAGTTCCTCAAGATTAAATTTTTTTAAATCTTTAGGAAAGCTAACTTTATCAAGTAATGGGGTTTTTAGTTCGTTTTTCATCAGTTTAAGAAATTATAATATATTTTTATTAATTTAAAACCCTTTTATTATTCCTTTAAAAAAACAAAAAATCAAATCAATACGTGATAATTTTATCTTTTTTTTTATTGGATCATTATTTGCTAAAAGTTTGGAAAGTTTCTTTGCAATAAAAAAAATTACCATGGTTTCCTTAAGTAATTTTTTATTTGTTATCGTTAATAAATATTTTTCAGATTCAGAAAGAATAATATCGACTTTTGTAAGGCATTTTTTTATTACTCTTTGAAGCGGATCAACAGCAAAACTTTGCTTAAGGCTACTTATTTTAAGTTGCTCATATCTGAAATAATCCATTGGTAAATAAATTCTATCAAGCTTTTCAAAATCTTCTTTTATGTCCTGAAGATGATTTAAAATTTGAAGACAGTTACATAGTCCGTCTGTACCTAAATAAATCTTTTTAATTTTATTATGTGGATGATCTTTAAGGTGTAAATCTATAACAAATCTTCCTACTGGGCTTGCTGAATGGTTGCAATAATTAATTAATTCATCCCAATTTTTGTATCTAAGTTTACTAGAGTCCATTAGGAATGCTTTAAGTAATTTTCTAGGATTTTCTGAACTAAGATTTTGATTATTTAATGTAAAAATCAAGTTGTTCATAAATCTAAGGTTATTCTCTTTTCTTTCTAATAATAGATTATCAAAATATTTTAAAATTCTTATTTTTTCACTAGAATCAAGTAACATGTTATCTGCTACATCATCAGAGATTCTTGCAAAATGATAAAAATTTTTTATGTGCACAGCTTTCTTAGAATCAATAAGAAATGAAGAAACAGGGAAATTTTCATCATTAAAACTTTTTTCAGAAATTAGGGTTTTTATATAATCTTCTGTTATTTCAATCATTAATATTTTCTTTCTTTCCAAACATTTCCAAATCCTAAATAATAATTTATCGCTGAATTTAGAGTAATAAAAATATAGATTAATGCAGAAAAAGGAAGTATTAGTGCATTTAATTTTGATAAATTATAAAATTTAATAGTTGGAAGATAAATCACAGAAATTAAAGAATATCCGGTTAGTGCAAGAAGAAAATTTAATATTTCAAAATTAAATATGGATATAATAAGTATTAATGGAAACAACAGATAAAGTATCATCAAGCCAAACAAAGATAGAAGTAAAATTGTGATTGAATTGTTAAGCTGTTCAAAAGCAGTTCTGGAAACCATTTGCCAAATTTCACCAAGTTTTTTGTATTTTCTTTCACTTATTACACAATTCGTTAATCCAATCCAAATTTTCCCTTTTTTTTTTATTAGTCTTGCCAGATTACAATCATCTATTACTTTGTTCTTTATTTCTTCAAACAAGTCTTGTTGCCTAAAAATTTTAGAACGGGCTAAAATACACCCCCCAGCAGCAGCAGCAAAGTAATTACTGGATTTATTAACAAAGTTAAAAGGATAAAGTTTCTGAAAGAAAAAAATAAATGAAGGTATTAAAATTTTTTCCCAAAAAAATTTGCAATTCAATTTTGCCATTAGTGAAATCATTTCCAATTTCTCCGAGTTTAATTTATCAACTAGACATTTTAACACATTCTTTTCAAGAGAAATGTCAGCATCCATAAACAATAAATAAAATTCTTCCTTATCTTTAAGTGCAAACTCAACTCCTTGTTTCATAGCCCAGATTTTGCCACTCCAATTCGTTGGTAATTTTAAACCTTTAATTATTTTAAAATTATCAAATCGATTTTTCTTAAAAAAATTTTTAGTAATATCACTTGTCGAATCGGTACTGTTATCATCAACTATAATAATAAAATAATTTACTCCTACTTGACTGATCAGTTTACTTAGTGTTGTGCAAATGTTTTGTTCCTCATTTCTGGCAGGAATCACAATCTTTATTTTAGCTGGAGGCAAGCGATTTTTTTTTGGTGATGACTTAAACAAAACTTTGTTTGACCAAAAAAAGGGCTCTTTAGAAAAAGGAAATCTACCCCAAAAAAAAGTCAGAAAAAGCCAAAAAAAGATTGAAATTATAAGAGTATATGTTATCAAAGCAATTATAGTGGTAAATTTACAACAATTAAACAGTGTTTTTATAATTATTTACCAATTTTATTGAAAAATATATAGTTTTATCTAATATTTTTATATTGGTTAAAATTTAATCACAAATTAAACTGCCTATATTTTAGGCATAAGAAAGGTTAGTAGATGTTAAAAAAAATGTTAGTATTTTCTTTAGCACTTGGAGGTATTACTACTTTCAATAATGTTAAAGCTTTTGAATTTCCCGAGAAAGTACCATTTGGTGAAGTTTCTGCAAATGTAAATTTTGCTACTTCTTACATTTGGAGAGGGGAAATACAGAACGGAAATAATCCTGCAATTCAAGGTGGTCTTGATTACAGCATTGGATTAGTTGATGATTATGTTTCTGCTTACGCAGGTATATGGGGAAGTCCAGCTGGTAACACTGATGGTAATCTTGAATTAGATTATTACGGCGGTATTTCTGGAGCAGTTCCAATGCTTGAAGATTATTTGTCATATGATGGCGGAATTTTATATTATGACTATCCGGGATTAGGCGACCATGTAGCAGGTTCACAAGATTTTATTGAATACTACGGTTCACTGGGTATAGCTGTACCATTTTATGATATTGGATTATCTGTTTACTATGGAAGTTCACCAAATGGATATGGAGCTAATTATGGTTACAATTATATAAATGTTGGTGCTGAAGTACCTGTACCAGGTACACCATTTACAGCATTTGGTGGTTTCGGCTCAACTGGTAAGGAAGAAGCTGGTCAAGATGGTTATCAAGATTACACTGCTGGACTATCTTTCTCTGCTTTCGGTTTGGATCACAGTGTTTATTACTCTGGTACGTCAGGATATAGTTCTAATGATACTGATGGTGAATCAGGTGGTGGTAATCATATAGTTTATACTGTAGGTGCGAGCTTCTAGCTTTAACATTTACTTACCTATTTAAAGAAATTACAGCTAATTATCTTAAAAAGCTGTAATTTCTTTTTATAATTTCAGATATTATCAATGTTATTAATGTTAAATTAATTAACCCTCCTAGCTGGTGTGTGATACCAATCACAAAGGGAACTGCATGAATTACGGCTGTTACACCTAACAAATATTGCAACACTATAAAAAAGAGTAATAACTTTAAAATCGTTTTGTAGAAGCCTGCAGGTTGCCTGTTATGTTCCTTGAAAGTAGCGTATAATATAAATAAACAAGTAATTGTTGCCAAAACTCTGTGATTAAATTGAATTGTACTCATGTTTTCAAAAAAGTTTAACCAAAAGGGTGTGAGAGTGAAAATATCGTCTGGATATAGATTAGAACCCATCAGAGGAAAGCTATTATATATTAAACCCGAGTCTGTGCCAGCAACAAAAGCACCAGAAATTATTGTTGTAAACAATAAAATATAACTAATGATAAAATGTTTGAATAAATAATCTGGTTTGCTTTTATACCGGGGAACGGACAAAGTATTATTTTGAAATAAACTCCACCCAATGAAAATTAAAAGTGTATATATTACAAAAGCCAGGCCGAGATGTGATGCTAGTCTATATTGACTTACATCAGGTCTATCAATTAGACCACTTGATACCATGTACCAACCCATGAAACCCTGCAGACATCCTAAGCCTAAAATAAATGTAAATATCATACCAAGCTTTTTCGATACTAAACCTCTAAACACAAAAAACACAAGAGGAAAAATAAATGTTATCCCAATGAGCCTACCCCACATTCTGTGAACGTATTCCCAAAAGAAAATTTTTTTAAACTCTGTCATGGTCATGTCATAGTTAATTAACTTAAATTCTGGATAAAGTTTATACTCTTCAAATAAAATTACCCAGTCCTTCTCATTAACTGGTGGTATCATGCCGGAAAAAAAGTTCCAGTCTGTCATAGATAGTCCGGAATCAGTTAGCCTAGTAATGCCTCCAATGGCAACCATCATGAATACCATAAGTGCATTAAAAAAAATCCAAATTGACATTTGGTGATAGTTTTTGGATGAATCTCTCATATCTCTAGAAATAGAAATAAACTTTATTTATAAAATACAATAAATCAATGTATTTTATAAATAATTACAATAATTATTGATATAATTACTTTATTATTCTAATGTAGTTTTAAATTATGTTGGAAAAAAAAGAAATTTATAATCTGAACAGTTTATTTGAGAAAAAATCAAGTTTTTCAATCTTATTATATTCTGTACAAAATTTATTTTTAAAAAAAATAGCATATGTATGTTCTTTTGGCACTGAGTCGGCTGTTATTCTTCATATGATATCTCGTATGGATAAAGAATTTCCAATCATATTTTTAAATACTCAAAAATTGTTCAAAGAAACAATTGAATACAAAGACACAATTATCAAGCACCTTTCGCTCAAAAATGTTAAAGAAGTTTTTCCTAATCCAAAGAATGTAGAAATAAGTGATCCCAATGGAATTTTATGGAAAAAAGATCCAGATTTATGTTGCAAATTAAGGAAGGTTGAACCTTTAATGTTAAATCTGAAGCAATATGATGCTTGGATATCAGGCAGAAAGTCTTACCAAAATAATGAAAGAGCCACTAAGAGCTTTGTAGACGTTCAAGAAGACAAAGTAATTATTAGTCCTTTGATTAACTGGAGTCAAAAACAAATAAATGAATATTTCTTAGCCAATAATTTACCTCGTCACCCACTTATTCAAGAAGGTTACTTATCCATTGGCTGTCAAAATTGCACTGTAAAAACTTCTAATAATTCAAACCCAAGATCAGGAAGATGGTCAGGAACGGATAAAACAGAATGTGGAATTCATTTTTCAAAAAATTTTACTGAAAAAACGCTAGGTTAATTTCATGGATCATTTAACCAAATTAGAAAATGAAAGTATTTTCATTTTAAGACAGGCATATAGTTCTATAAAGAATATTGCTATGCTATGGTCACTCGGCAAAGATTCTAATGTAATGGTGTGGCTTGCTTTTAAAGCATTTCTAGGCAAAATCCCATTCCCTCTAGTCCATGTTGACACCAAAAAAAAATTTAAGGAAATGTATGCTTTCAGAGATAAATATGAAAAGTTATGGAACTTAAATTTGATTTTAGGGGATTGCCCTCCCATATCCAAAATCGATCCATCTTTACCACCTGCTGCAAGGTCTGCTGCAAGAAAGACTGAAGGTTTAAAAAAAATATTAAATGAAAAAAAGTTTAAAGGAATAATTGCTGGAATTAGAAGAGATGAACAGAATACAAGAGCTAAAGAGAGGTTTTTTAGTCCAAGAGACGAGACAGGTAAATGGGATGTAAAAAATCAACCAGCTGAACTATGGAATAGTTTTAATACAGAGTATCCATCAAATGTTCATTTAAGAATACACCCATTGCTTAGCTGGACAGAGATTGATATTTGGAGATATATCAAACGTGAGAATATACCTATTGTTGATTTATATTTTGCTCAAAATGGAAAAAGATATAGGTCACTTGGAGACAAAGACATCACTAAACCCGTTGAAAGCAATGCGTCCACACTGGATGAAATTATTAAAGAACTACAAAATACGAAAACCTCAGAGAGGTCAGGAAGATTAATGGATAAAGAAGAAGAAAATATTTTTGAGAAATTGAGATCAAAGGGGTACATGTAAATTGAACTTTAAACAAAATTCTGAAGATACATTAAGAGTCATAATTGTTGGACATGTCGATCATGGTAAATCTACTTTAATTGGAAAGTTACTTAGTGATTTAAATCAAATTCAAGAAGAAAAAATTAATGATATAAAAAAAATTTGTAAGACTAGAGGTTTGAAATTTGAGTGGGCTTTTTTATTAGACGCACTAAAAACAGAGAGAGATCAAGGCATAACTATTGACACAACGCAAATTTTTTTTAGGTCAGATAGAAGAAATTATGTTTTTATAGATGCTCCTGGCCACAAGGAGTTTTTAAAAAATATGATAACCGGGGCTACTTCAGCTCAGCTTGCAATTCTGATTATTGATGGTCTAGAAGGAATTCAAGAACAGACTAAAAGGCATGTATTTCTTTTAAGTCTTCTTGGGATTAAAGATGTAATAGTTGTGATAAACAAAATGGATCTCATAAACTATGATAAAAATAAATTTGCTGATTTAGAAGCACAAATTTCAAAGTACTTAAAGAGTATAAATATAAAAATCACGGCAATTATTCCTATTTCAGCTTGGAATGGAGATAATATAGTGAGAAAAAAAACGTTGAGATGGTACAAAGGAAAGGTTCTATTAGAGGTATTAGACCAATTTAAAGATAATGCTGTGGACCATGGAATGCCACTTAGATTTGTGGTTCAAGATATTTATAAAATAAGTGAAAAAAGAATTTTAGTAGGAAGAGTTGAATCAGGTAAATTGAAAAAGAAATCAAAATATGTAATTTCCCCAAGTAATACAAAAGTATCAATTAAATCATTTGAGATTTGGCCCAAATCAACAAAAAATGAATATGTAACAGGTGAATGTATTGGTTTAGAATTAAATGAAAAGATTTTTGTTGAAAAAGGAAATGTTTTATCAGAAATCACTAGGTCACCGTCTCTAACTAACACATTCGAAGCAAGAATATTTTGGTTTTCTAATCAAAGATTAAGAATTAATAAAAAATATAAAATCAAGATCAATACCACAGATTACGAAATTATTTTTTCAAAAATAAAAAAAATAATTAATATCGATGATTTGACTGAAAAAAAAAATGACGATGTAGAGAAAAATAATGTTGCTGATGTTTTAATTGATTCTGAGTCAATCTTATGCATAGATAATTTTGAGTTAGTTAATAATACAGGAAAATTTTCAGTGATTGATCAATTTGAAGTTGTTGGTGGGGGTGTAGTTAAATCAGCAAGTAAGTCAGAATTAATTGATTCACACATTAGAATAAATGAGAATGTAAAATCTGAAGATTTCTTTGTTAATGAAATTGATAGAGTTTTAAAGGTTGGTCACAGACCTGGAATTTTGTGGTTAACAGGATTGTCTGGTTCAGGCAAAAGTACCATTGCAAAGGAAGTTGAAAAAAAACTTTTCCTAAAAGGATATAATATTTTTTCTTTAGATGGAGATAATTTGAGACAAGGACTAAATAGAGATTTAGATTTTATGCCTGAAAGTAGAGTAGAAAATATTAGAAGAACAGCAGAGGTTGCTTCGCTATTTGTGAGTGCTGGATTCATAGTATTAATTTCATTAATTTCTCCTTACAAAGTAGATAGAAACAAAGCTAGAGCAATAAGACCTGAGGTTTTTAAAGAAATTTTTATAAAGGCTTCGATTGAAGAATGTGAAAAAAGAGATGTCAAAGGTTTGTACGCTAAAGCAAGATCAGGAAGAATTAAAAATTTTACAGGTATAACTGCCCCTTATGAAGAACCTAATAAACCTGAATTGATTATAGATACTGAAAAAAATGGAATCTTAGAATGTTCAAAAATGCTTGAGAAATTCGTTGAAAAAGAGTTTGGAAAAAAATAAAGATTTATATATTGACAAATGATTTTTTTTGATTATTTTAGCACTCATAAGCACTAAGTGCTAACAATAAACTAACTCTACTTTAGGAGATTTTAATGAAATTTAAACCATTACATGACAGAGTTGTCGTCAAAAGATTAGAAACTGATGAAAAAACAACTGGTGGGATTATTATTCCAGACACTGCTAAAGAAAAACCAAGTGAAGGTGAGATCGTTGCTGTTGGACCGGGTGAAACTGGTGATGATGGTAAGCTAAAACCAATGGGTGTTAAAGCAGGTGATAAAGTATTGTTCGGCAAGTGGTCGGGCACAGAAGTTAAATTAGATGGAGAAGACCTTCTTATAATGAAGGAGTCAGACATCATGGGTATAATTCAGTAAGGAGAAAAAAATGTCAGCAAAACAAATAACATTTGGATCAGATGCAAGAACGAGCATGATAGCAGGAGTTGATGCACTTGCTAACGCAGTGAAAGTAACACTTGGTCCTAAAGGACGAAACGTAATATTAGATAAATCTTTTGGAGCTCCGAGAGTTACTAAAGATGGTGTCTCAGTGGCGAAAGAAATCGAACTGAAAGATAAATTTGAAAACATGGGAGCACAAATGGTAAAGGAAGTAGCCAGTAAGAGCTCTGATGCAGCTGGTGATGGAACCACAACTGCTACTGTTTTAGCTCAAGCAATTGTAAGGCAAGGTGCAAAAGCAGTTGCCTCTGGGATGAACCCAATGGATCTTAGAAGAGGCATTGATATAGCTGTTGATAAAGTTTTAAATGATTTAAAATCTAGAAGTAAGCAGTTAAGTTCATCTGCAGAAATAGCACAAGTTGGAACAATTTCTGCCAATGGAGAAGAAGAGATAGGTAGTAAAATCTCTGAAGCCATGGATAAGGTTGGAAGAGATGGTGTAATCACAGTTGAAGAATCTAAAACGAGAGATACGACTTTAGAAACAACTGAAGGCATGCAATTTGATAGAGGATATTTGTCTCCTTACTTCATAACAGATGCGGAGAAGATGATATGCGAATTTGAAGATCCTTTCATATTATTAAACGAAGGAAAATTATCTAATCTTCAAGATTTATTACCTCTTTTAGAGGCAGTTGTAAAATCTGGGAAACCTCTTTTGATAATAGCTGAGGATGTTGAGGGTGAAGCTCTAGCTACACTAGTTGTTAACAAACTCAGAGGTGGACTTAAAGTCGCAGCTGTCAAAGCACCAGGTTTTGGTGACAGACGAAAATCGATGCTTGAAGATATCGCAATTCTAACTGGAGGACAGGTTATAAGCGAAGAACTAGGTATTAAATTGGAGAACGTCCAAATAAATGACTTGGGATCGTGCAAAAAGGTTAGAATAGATAAGGAGGATACCACAATTGTAAGTGGTACTGGGAATTCTTCCGATGTAAAAGCAAGATGTGAACAAATAAAAACACAAATTGATACAACAACCTCTGACTACGATAAAGAAAAACTTCAGGAGAGATTAGCAAAACTGTCCGGAGGAGTTGCAGTCATAAATGTTGGTGGATCCACTGAAGTTGAAGTTAAAGAGAGGAAGGACAGAGTTGATGATGCTTTAAATGCAACCAGAGCTGCTGTAGAAGAAGGAATAGTACCTGGTGGAGGTACAGCTTTATTATACTCAGTTAAAGCCCTTGAAAACTTAAAAGGTAATAATTCAGACCAAAATACTGGTATTGATATTGTTAGAAAAGCACTAGAAGCTCCTACTCGTCAGATAGCTGAAAATGCTGGTGTAGAGGGGTCTATTGTCATAGGTAAATTGATGGAAGGCTCAGATCAAAGTTTAGGTTTTGATGCACAAACAGAAACCTATACTGATCTTGCAAAAGCTGGAATCATAGACCCAGTAAAAGTTGTGAGAACAGCCTTAGAAAATGCAGCTTCAATTGCTAGTTTGCTTCTTACAACAGAAGCAATGGTAGCTGAAATGCCAGAACCTAAAGAGCCAATGCCTCCGATGCCAGGTGCTGGTGGAATGGGCGGCATGGGCGGCATGGGTGGAATGGGTGGAATGGACTTCTAATCCTCATTACACTCAATTACAAATTAAAAAAGGGCAGATTTCCTGCCCTTTTTTTTTGCAAAGAAAATTCATTTATCTTAGACAGCTCTAAAGTTTTGACTTTTTATAACAAAATACTGATACTAAACTTAAGAAAATTCATCTTTGATAGTCTTGCCTTGAATCAGTTTTAAATATATTTAACCAGGTATCTTTTTTAGTTTTGTCGATTTCTACAGAATTAAACCCGCATTTCAATAAAAAAATTAGTTGGTCTGGTAAAATCTGACCTGAAGCTCGAATTTCATTTTTATAAGAAAAAATCTCTCTTAAGTCTCTTGCTATGCTAAAGGGTCTTCCATCTTTGAAGTTTAAAAATCTAACATTTATTAAGCTAAAAATTATAATGTGTTGAGAAATATCCTCGATTTTGTCATCTGAATTTAGTAATAAACCATTTTTCTTTTGTGACGAGATTTTTGTAATATTTTCTAAGAAAAATGATTTTGTAAATAAAACACAGTTAAATTTTTGATATTCATCAAGATTTACAATCTCATTATAAGAATTTATTTTTATTAAACCTTTTTCAGTTATTATCATAAAGTGCTTCTTGAAAAGGTTTAAGGCCTATTTGTTCAAGTGTTTGAATAAAAGTCTGATTTTTATTGTCCCTTTTTTCCAGATATACATCAAGGATTTTGTCTATCGCTGGAATGATTTCAGAGCTAGAAAAAGAAGATCCTATTATTTTTCCAATACTTGCATTTTCTTTTGAAGAACCACCAAGAGTGATTTGGTAAAATTCTTGACCATTTTTATCAAGTCCAAGAATACCAATATTTCCAACATGATGATGCCCACAAGCATTAATGCACCCTGATATTTTTATTTTTAAAGGACCAATCTCGTCTTGTTTTTTTTTGGCCTCAAAAAAATTTGTAATTTTTTGTGCTATTGGGATAGATCTAGCTGTTGCCAATGCACAATAATCCATGCCAGGGCAACATATAGAGTCGGTTAGCAATCCAATATTAGGAGTAGCAAGTGTAATTGAGTCTAGAATTTTCCAAACTTCAAAAAGATCTGTGATTTTAATATGCGGTATAACAAGGTTTTGTTCATGAGTGACTCTTATTTCTCCAAAAGAATATTTTTCAGCTAATTCTGCTAGGTGAATCATTTGTTTATAGTCCATATCACCAGGTGGATAGTTCTTTGACTTCAATGATACTAAAACTATTTTGTATCCTTTTACTTTGTGATTAAGAGTATTAAATTTTAACCATTTTTCAAAATTAGGATTTTTAGGAAATTCAGGATTAATTTTGCCAACAGTTTCAAGGCTTGGGAGTTTGAAATAATTTTTTATTTTATCAATCTCAATTCCTTTCAATGCAGTTTTTTTCTGTTTCAAAAGCTTAAAACGATCTTCAACCAATTTTTTGAAATGCTCAATTCCAAGCTCATTTACAAGTATTTTAATTCTAGCTTTGTAAATATTATCTCTTCTACCAAGACTATTATAAATGTTTAGTATAGCCTCAAGATAAGTTAGTAAGTTTTTCTTACTGACAAAATCACTAATTTTTTTTGCAATAAATGGCGATCTACCTTGACCTCCACCGACAAAAATCTGAAAGCCTATTTCTTTCCTTTTTATTATTTTAATACCAATATCGTGTACTAAAATACCAGCCCTATCTTCATTACAACCTATAACAGCAATTTTAAATTTTCTTGGTAAAAAAGAAAATTCAGGATGAAAAGTTGACCATTTTCTAATGATTTCACACCATGGTCGCGGATCTTCAATTTCTTCTGGTAGCAAACCAGCCAAATGATCAGCAGTTACATTTCTGATACAATTCCCGGAAGTTTGAATTGCATGCATTTCTACTTTAGCTAGATTTCTTAGAATTTTAGGTATGTCAATCAGTTTTGGCCAATTGAATTGAATATTTTGTCTTGTTGTAAAATGTCCATATCCTCTATCATACTTTTTTGAAATATAAGCTAACATTTTAAGTTGTTTTGAAGACAATTCACCATACGGTATTGCAACTCTAAGCATATAAGCGTGAAGTTGAAGATACAAACCATTCATTAGTCTTAGAGGCTTAAATTCATCTTCTGTTAAGTCGCCACTAATTCTTCTTTTAATTTGTTTTGTAAATTGTTTAACCCTATTAATAACCAGCTTGCTATCAAATTCATCGTATCTATACATTTTTAAAATCCTTAATGTTTATACCTTTAAACCTTATTCTTTCTCTTAATTTAGTAATTTTTCCATCATCATCAAGCTCAACAAGATAAGGATTAATAATATTATTTTGTTTAAGTTCCGCTGACACTTTTTCTTGGAATTTTTCAAGTTCTTCCTTCATAATTCTTTTTGCAGATATAAAATCTCTGACCCAGCCATTTTGTTCCGAATAAAATACAACATCTCCACTAATCAGATCATTTGCAGAATATACAAATATATTTGCTTTAAGTTTTTTTGCCATTGTTATAAGGGTATATTAAAATTTATCATAAGTATTACATATTAATGATGTTTAATAAGATATACCACAAAATATAAATGTAAAATATAAATAATATAATTGTTTAAAAATATTTTTTTTTTAATAAATTGGGCATTATGGATATAAATAAAATCAAATCATGGCCTTTTGAAGAAGCAAAAAAACTTGCTACCAGACTAAAGAGTAGTAAGAAAAAAACCTGTATATTTGAAACTGGTTATGGACCTTCTGGATTACCGCATATTGGTACATTTGGAGAAGTTTTAAGAACTTGTATGGTAATTAAGGCTTTCAAGAAATTAACAGATATTGACACAAAATTAATTGTTTTTTCAGATGATATGGACGGGTTAAGGAAGGTACCTGATAATTTACCGAATAAAGAAATTTTAGAAATGAATTTACACAAATCCTTATCCTCAATTCCTGATCCATTTGAAAAATTTAATAGTTTTTCAGAACATAACAATTTTAGGTTGAATCAATTTTTAAAAAGATTTGATTTTGATTACTCATTCCAGTCTTCAACACAACTTTATAAACATGGTTTTTTTAATGAGGGGCTAAAAAAAATTTTGATTAACTATGAAAAAATTAGAAATATAATTATTCCAACTCTTGGAAAAGAACGAAGAAAAACGTATTCACCATTTTTGCCAATATGTAAAAAA
This sequence comes from uncultured Alphaproteobacteria bacterium, assembly GCA_902526175.1. Classification (GTDB taxonomy): domain Bacteria; phylum Pseudomonadota; class Alphaproteobacteria; order Methylaequorales; family Methylaequoraceae; genus CACBWF01. The sequence continues at coordinate 108,693 of CABZJY010000005.1, forward strand.
ACTCAAAAAGTTCTTGAAGTAAAAGTTGAAGAAATTGATACAACTGACTTTACAATTAATTATTACGATAGTGATCTAAAAAAATATCAAAATATTTCAATTTTAGATGGAAACTGTAAGTTACAATGGAAAGTTGATTGGGCAATGAGGTGGTATGTTCTTGGCATTGACTATGAAATGAATGGCAAGGACCTTATTGAATCTTTTATTCTTTCAAGCAAAATTAATAAAATTTTGGGTGGAAATCCACCAAATAATTTAACTTATGAATTATTCTTAGATGCAAATGGTGAGAAAATTTCTAAATCTGTTGGAAATGGGATATCAGTTGATGATTGGTTGCAGTTTTCACCCAAAGAAAGCTTAAAATTGTTTATGTACCAGTCTCCTAGAAAAGCCAAAAGACTTTTTTTTGATGTTATACCAAAAGCAACAGATGAACTTATTAAGTTTAAAAATATTTTTCCAGAACAAAATCAAATTGATCAATATAATAACCCTATATGGTTTATTGATGAAAAAAATTCAGAAACTCTCCCGGAAAATCTTACATTTAACATGATACTAAATTTAGCAAGTGTCTGTAACGCTGAAGATAGCAGTGTTCTTTGGGGATTTATAGAAAGTTATTATCCTCAGATAGATAAAAATAAAAACATGTTTTTAAGCGAATTACTTGATCATGGTGTGAACTATTATAAGCAGTTTATTTTACCAAAAAAAAAATACAGAAAACCAACTGATAAAGAAAAAAAAGCCCTTGAAATATTAATTAATAGATTGAAGAAATTTCAAGATAAAGATTTATCAGCAGTTGAAATTCAGAATAATATATATGAAATCGGAAGAAATAATGGTTTTGAAAATTTGAAGGAATGGTTTACTTCGTTTTATGAGGTAATACTTGGACAAGAAGAAGGCCCTAGATTAGGGTCATTTATAAAATTTTATAGTATTAAAAAAACTGTAGAGCTAATGGAATCAAAGCTAACTTATAAATCATAAATAATGCAAAATTGTGAATATTTATTTAGAATCTTCTCTAATGAACAATGGGAAATTGTAAAGCAGAAAAAAGAACTTAAGCTCAAAGAAATTGAAACAAACTTTAATTTTATTCATCTTTGTACTGAAAAGCAATTATTAGATACAATACGTGTTCACTTCAAAAATATAGAGGAAATAGTTATTCTTAGATTAAGCACAAGAGGATTAGAATCTAATTTAAAGTGGGAAATGTCGAGAAACAATGATTTATTCCCCCATTATTATGGTGATATAAGTTTTGATAATATTATTGATTTTAAAAAAATAAAGGTAAACAAAAATAATTAATGAACTATTCACTAATAAAATATTTTAGATTTATTCCTCCAGAACTTGCACATTTTTTTTTCTTAAAATTAATAGGTTTAGAGATTATTGAAAAAAAGTATTTTAATGAAAACTTAAAAATATCATTGTGGGGTAAAACATTCTCTAATCCTTTAGGATTAGCTGCCGGATTTGATAAAAATGCAGAATCGATTTCAGGTTTGTTTTCATTAGGGTTTGGATTCGTTGAGGTAGGAACAATTACACCATTGATGCAAAAAGGTAATAAGAAACCAAGGGTTTTTAGACTACCAGAGTATGAGGCTGTTATACAAAGATTGGGTTTTAATAATGAAGGATCAAAAAATGCATTAAAAAATATTGAGAAATATGCAAAAGACAAAGCAAATAATATTCTAGGGATAAATATTGGAAAAAATTCTGAAACGAAAGATGCAGAGGTGGATTATATAAATTTGCTTAAACTTTTTAGTAAATACTCAGATTACATTGTTTTAAATATCTCGTCTCCCAATACACCTGGGCTGAGAGAGCTACAGAAAAAGCAAAATATTGAGGATTTTTTAATTAGTATAAAAAAAAATAACCATGATAAAGTGCCAATATTACTGAAAATTTCTCCAGATATTTCTGATGACGACTTACAAAATATTTGTGAATTAGTGAAAACAAAAAATTTAATTGATGGACTTATAGTTTCAAATACGACGATAAGTAGAGAAATGATTAAAACAAAACCAATCAAGGATTCATGGAAAATTCATGAAGCTGGCGGTTTATCAGGACCTCCATTACTAAATTTATCTAATAAAATTCTCGCCAAAACGTATGCGGCTACTAATGGAAAGATCCCTATAATTGGTGTAGGAGGTGTTTCATCAGCCAAAGATGCATTTGAAAAGATAGCCTTGGGCGCATCTTTGATTCAGCTGTATACTGCTTTAATTTATAAAGGACCAAATATAGTTGTTGAAATACTAAATGGACTTTCAAAACTCTTAAAAGAAAAAGGTTTTGAAGATTTAAAATCTGCTATTGGGCATAAAGTAAAGGTATAAAGATGAAAGATATAAATATTATAAACAAAATTTCAGTAATTGAGAAAGATTATTCTCTATTTTTAATTGACTTGTGGGGCGTTATACACAACGGTATAAAAATATTCCCTGAAATTCTTGAAGTTTTGAGAAATTTACAAAAAAAAAAAAAAGAAATTATTTTTATAACAAATGCACCGAGAAGAGCTTTAGTTATTGAAAACCAACTTACTGAATTTGGAATAGATAGAAAATTATACTCAAGAGTTATTTCATCTGGAGAAATTACTTGGAGATATTTATTTGAAAAATTTAGAGATAAGAATGTAAATATTCTTCATATTGGACCGCCGAGAGATAATCATTTAATTGAAGGGCTTTCTTATAAAAAAGTAAGCATACCAGAAGAAGCTGAAATAATTGTGAATACTGGTCCTTGGGGTGATAATGATAAGTTAGAAAACTACAAAAATATTCTAGACCAATCTTTAAAAAATAAACTTCCAATGATTTGTTCAAATCCTGACAAAGAAGTAATAAGAGGTGACAAATTCATGATATGTGCTGGTAAATTAGCTGAGTATTATGAGGAAAAGGGAGGTGCAGTTAAATATTTTGGCAAGCCGTATCCTGAGATTTATAGCCATATTTTTAAAAGTATTAATTTTATTAACAAAAAAAAAATACTTGTAATAGGCGATTCTTTGGAAAATGATATTAAAGGCGCAAATTTACAAAAGTGCGATAGTTTATTAGTTTCTAATGGAATTCATAGGGAATTTAACAATGGAGTAGGAAAAATTTCAAAAAATATTTATAATCTTATTGCTTTAAAGAAGATTTACCCTAACTTTATAAGTTATAATTTATCATGGTAGTATAGGAAAAAAATTGTCACAAAAATTTAATGAAAATAACTGGAAAGAATTAGCTGAGAAAGAACTTAAAGATAGAAAACTTAATGATTTAGGTTTCGATACCCCTGAAGGAATTAGGATTAAAGCTCTTTACACAGAGAAAGACATTTTAAATCTAAATCATAAAATAGGTCTTCCAGGTCTTCCTCCGTTTACAAGAGGACCAAGGGCAACCATGTATGCAAACAGGCCTTGGACGATTAGACAGTACGCCGGATTTTCTACAGCAGAGGAATCAAACGCATTTTATAAAGAAGGGCTAAAAAATGGAGTAATGGGGTTATCAGTTGCTTTTGATTTAGCAACACACAGAGGTTATGATTCTGACCATCCAAGAGTGTTAGCTGATGTTGGTAATGCCGGTGTTGCAATAGATTCTGTGGAAGATATGAAAGTACTTTTTGATGGAATTCCATTAAAAAAAATGAGTGTATCAATGACAATGAATGGTGCTGTGTTACCAGTTCTTGCATGTTATATTGCAGCTGGAATCGAACAAGGTTGTTCAACAGATGAGCTAACTGGAACAATTCAAAATGATATTCTTAAAGAATTTATGGTTAGAAATACATTTATTTTTCCCCCAAAACCAAGTATGAGAATTGTTGCTGATATAATTGAATATACCTCAAAGAAAATGCCAAAGTTTAATTCAATTTCAATAAGTGGTTATCACATGCAAGAGGCTGGTGCTAATCAAGTACAGGAATTAGCATATACACTTGCTGATGGACTTGAATATGTCAAAATTGCATTGGAAAGAGGCCTGAAAATCGACGACTTTGCGCCTAGACTTTCTTTTTTTTGGTCAATTGGTATGAATTTCTTCATGGAAATTGCGAAGATGCGGGCTGCTAGATTTATGTGGTCAGAAATTATTAAAAATTTTAATCCACAAAACCCTAAAAGTATGGCGCTAAGAACCCATTGTCAAACATCAGGTGTTTCTTTAACTGAACAGGATGCTTATAATAATATAATTAGAACAACTACAGAGGCGATGGCAGCTGTTTTTGGTGGAACACAATCCCTGCATACAAACAGTTTTGATGAAGCTTTGGCGTTACCAACGACTTTTTCAGCAAGAATTGCTAGAAATACACAATTAATTCTTGCTGAAGAAACAGGAATTACTAAAGTAGTCGATCCATTAGCCGGCTCATATTTTGTTGAAAGTCTTACATCTCAAATGATAGAACAAGCCAAAAAGCTTCTAAAAGAGGTTGAAGAAGCTGGTGGTATGGTCAAAGCTATCGAAAAAGGTATACCAAAGATGAGGATAGAAGAAAGTGCTGCGAAAAGGCAGGCAAAGGTTGATTCTGGTGAAGAAACTATTGTAGGAGTTAACAAATACAAACCTAATCAGAAACAAGATATAAATATTTTGTCGATAGATAATGATCAAGCCAGAAGAGATCAAATTAAAAGATTAGAAGAAATAAAAAAAAGAAGAAATAATGAAAATGTAAAAATGTTATTATCTAGACTAAGAGATGCGGCAAAAAATAAAAGTTCTAATTTACTTGAAATTTCAGTAGAAGCAGCACTTGCAAGATGTACTGTTGGTGAAATGACTTCTGCTTTAGAAGAAATCTATGGAAGACACACATTAAATTCAAAAACCATTGCTGGAGTATATGCAAATTCAAGTAGAAACAATGATGCTTTTAAAAATGTGCAAAACGAAATTGAAAAGTTTTCAAAAAAAAATGGCAGAAGACCAAGAATGTTGGTCGTGAAGATGGGGCAAGATGGTCATGACAGAGGTGCAAAGCTAATTGCTACAGCTTTTGCAGACCTTGGTTTTGATGTAGATATTGGTCCACTTTTTCAAACACCAAATGAAGCTGCAAAACAAGCAATAGAAAATGATGTTCACATTATTGGGGTTTCATCTTTAGCAGCAGGACATAAAACTCTACTTCCAATTTTAATGGAGGAACTTAAAAAAAATAATGCTAACTCAATTAAAGTTATTTGTGGTGGGGTGATACCACCAGATGACTATGATTTTTTGAAAAAATTAGGTGTTAGTGAAGTTTTTGGACCAGGTACGAACATTCCTAAAGCGGCTATTGAAATTGTAAAATTAATTTGATAATTTTAACCATAATGGTTAAATCATGAAATTAAAAGAGTATTTAAAAGTATACAATCTCACATCAAAAGAGTTTGCTAAGAAATTAGACATTAGTGTTGTAACTATTTCACGATATATGAGTGGAGAGAGATTTCCAAGCAAAAATATACTAAAAAAAATATCTAAAAATACAGAAGGCTTTGTTACTGCCGATGACTTTAAAAATCTGGATAAAGAAAAAGTTCTAGAGATTAAAGATAAACACGAAATAGATAAATTGGCTCAACAAATAAAAAATGGTTCAAGAAGGGATCTAGCAAAAGCAATAACTATGGTGGAGTCATTTTTGTATGAAGATAAACAAAAAACTGAAGAACTAATTTCAAAATTTAAAGAAAAAAAAAACTCACTTAGGATTGGAATTACTGGAGTTCCTGGAGTTGGTAAATCAACTTTCATTGAAGCTTTAGGACTTTATTTGATTCATCTAGGTTTGAAAGTGGCTGTAATTGCAATTGATCCTTCTTCTCAGGTTTCTGGAGGTTCAATCATGGGGGATAAAACAAGAATGGAGAAACTATCGATTAATCCAAATGCTTTTGTAAGACCAAGCCCCAATAGAGGTCATTTAGGTGGTGTGTCAAGAAAAACAAGAGAATCTATTATGTGTTTTGAGTATGCAGATTACGATGTAATTTTTGTAGAAACAATGGGTGTGGGACAGGCAGAGACTTCTGTGTATAATATGGTAGATATTTTTTTGGTTTTATTGTTACCATCCGGTGGTGATGATTTACAAGGAATTAAAAAGGGAATTATTGAGTTAGCAGATATTTTAATAATTAACAAATCAGACACAATGCTTAAGGAAGCTGCTGAAAATACATTAATAGATTATAAAAATGCTCTTTCTATAATCCAATCTGTTAGGGAGGATGTGAATCCATGTGTACTTAAATGTTCAGCTTTAAACAAAGAAGGTATAAAAGAAATATGGGATCAAATAAAAGTCTTTGAAAGAAATAGGAAAAAAACTAGATCTTTTCAAAACAATAGAATTTCTCAAAATAACAATTGGATGTGGGAACTATTGTATCAAAATGTAAACGATTATATTGAAAATGAAATTAAGGGTAAAAAATTATCTATTGAGATAAAAAAAAAAATGAATGAGAAAAAATTAAATGTAGTTAAAGCTGCAAACTTACTATTGACTTCTTTTATTAAAAAAATATGATGCAGTTAAGTTATTTATTTAGGGTTAAATTATGTCAAAAAAGTGCAGCATTACGAAAAAAAAACCAATGTTTGGGAACAATGTCAGTAAAGCGATTAATAAAACAAAACGCAAATTTCTTCCCAATCTTCAGAACATATCCTTTTACTCGGAAAAACTCGACAAGTCTGTAAAACTCAAAGTTACAGCTCGAGGTATAAAATCTGTGGAGCACAATGGCGGAATAGATAACTACATATTAAATCTAAAAAGCAAAGATCACACAAAGCAAACCCTTGATCTGAAAAAGCTATTAGTCTCCAAATAATATTTAATTTTTTGAAAAAATTCCAGTTAGTTTCTGAAGCATTACTTCAGCAAGCTTATTGGCGTCATCTATTGTTATTGCCCTACTATAATATTTTGAAACATCATGTCCAATCCCTATAGCTAGAAGATCTATTACATTTTTTTTTTCAATTTTTAAAATTACTTCTTTTAAGTGTTCTTCTAATATATTTGATTCATTTGCTGATAGAGTCGAGTCATCAACCGGGGCACCATCAGAAATTACAATTAAAATTTTTTTTCTCTCCGCTTTTAGCATTAACCGTTTTTCTGCCCATAATAATGCTTCTCCATCAATATTCTCCTTTAATAACCCCTCTTTTAGAACTAAACCTAAGTTTTTGCTGCTGCTTTTCCATCTTTTTTCAGAATCTTTATAAATTATGTGTAAAAGATCATTTAGTCTTCCGGGATTAGATATTTCTGATTTTTCTTTCCAATATTTTCTTGATTCACCACCTTTCCACTCTCGAGTAGTAAAACCTAAAATTTCAATTTTAACACCACACTTTTCTAATGTTTTTGCAAGAACTTCAACAGCGTTTACAGCTGTAATAATTGGCCTGCCTCTCATTGAACCTGAATTATCTATTAAAAGTGTAACAATAGTATTTTTAGCAGATGAATCATTTTCTTTTTTAAATATCTGATCATCAAGCGGGTTAATAATTCTGCGACTTACTCTTGAAACATCAAGAATACCTTCTTCCAAATTAAACTCCCAGGTTCTAATTTGTTTTGACAGCAATTTTTTTTCTAATTTTGTTGCTAGTTTTTTTATTACATGATCGAGCTTTGGAAACTCATCTAAGAGTTTTTGTCTGAGTTCAAATATTTCATCTTTGCTACAAAGTTTTTCAGCGTGAACTATCTTATCAAACTTGTTTGTAAAAAATTTATAGCTATTAAGCTTTTGCAATTTATTTATTATTTTCTTTT
>CABZJY010000006.1 GCA_902526175.1 uncultured Alphaproteobacteria bacterium
CCGAAGATAATAAAAGGCCTACTGATAAAAAAGATTAAACTGAAAATTTGTAGTTTTATTTATTAATAAAATTAGAAAAGTTAAATTTACTTGTATTTAAATTTACATAAAAACTTTAAATTTCATAGTCAATTGAAATGCAAAATAACTCTGGTATTAATAGTTTAAACTAACAAGATCTTTTGTGAAATGGTTATTGTAGGAAAATTTGGGAAAACACATGGTTCGAAAGGCAATATATTGGTTCACAGCTTTACTCAAATACCTGAAAACATAAGATTGTTCTCAGAATATTATTTTAAAAACGGGGATTTGATAGAAATTAGATTTATTAAAAAAAAAAATACAGGTTTTCTTACTAAATTAAATGGTGTTGAATCATCGGAAAAAGCAAAAAAATTTACTAATAAATATATCTACATTAAAAAAGATTGTTTGCCAAAAGTTAACAATGATGAATATTATTTTACTGATCTTATTGGATTGGATGTTTATATTGGAAATATTAAAATTGGAAAAATTACCGATGTTAATAATCACGGAGCAGGCGATTATTGTGAAGTTAAAAAAAAAACTGGATTATTCTTATTTCCCTTTCTCAAAGATCATGTAAAAGAAGTAAATATTGAATTAAATAAAATTATTTTATGTAAAAACTATTATTCAAATGAAATTTAATATTTTAACACTTTTTCCAGATATGTTTCCAGGACCACTAAACCATTCAATTTCAGGTAAAGCACTCGATAACAAAAAATACAGCATAAAAGCTTATGATATTCGTAATTTTTCAGGTACTTCGAATAAATCAGTTGATGATACGCCTTTTGGGGGTGGAGCGGGTATGGTAATGAGAGCAGATGTTTTGGATAAAGCGCTTAATTTTGTAAAAAATAAAAATGAAGGTATCCATACAGCTAGTATATATCTAACACCATCAGGAGAAAAATTAGATCAAAAAATGATAAAAAGAATTGTAAAATATGATAATCTTATATTATTATGTGGGAGATACGAAGGTGTTGATCAGAGATTTTTAGATCACAATCAGATTAAAGAAGTTTCAATAGGAGACTATATACTAGCTGGGGGAGAGATTGCAGCATTTGTTTTAATTGAAGCTTGTATCAGACTGATTCCTGATGTATTAGGTAATAATAAAAGTTTAATTAATGAAAGTTTTGAAGATTATTTATTAGAACATCCACATTATACAAAACCAGCGATATGGAATAACATTAAAGTTCCAGATGTTTTGAGATCAGGAAATCACAAAATGATAGCTGAATGGAGAAAAAAAGAGTCTTTAAAAAAAACAAAAAAAGTTAGACCTGATTTATTAAAATTGTATAACAGTTCAAAGGATTAGAATGATGAATATTTTAGAAAAATTCGAACAAAACCAAATCAAAGAGCTATCAAAGAAAAAAACAATTCCAGATTTTAAACCTGGGGATACAGTTAAAGTACATGTTAAGGTTAAAGATGGAGAGAAGGAGAGAATTCAGATTTTTGAAGGGGTTTGCATTGCATACAATAACGCAGGTCTTAATACTTCTTTCTCAGTCAGAAAGGTTTCTTATGGTGAAGGCGTTGAAAGGGTTTTTCCGATTTATTCTCCACAAATTTCTAAAATTGAAGTTTCTAAATTTGGCGATGTTAGAAGATCAAAACTCTATTACCTTAGACAAAGAAGTGGTAAATCAGCAAGAATTACAGAAAAAAATAAGTTTCTTCAACGAGAAAAAATAAAGGATGAAGTTGTGAATGTTGATAACACTGAAGCTAATAAAACTAAAACTGTAGAATTAAAAAAATCTGACGAATCAGGAAACAACAAAAATACAACAAGTACAAAAAAAGATACTGATCAAGAAAAAAAATCATAAAGAATTTTATGAGACCTCAAACTCTCTTTGACAAAATATGGAATAATCATCTTGTTCATAAGCAAGAAGACGGGACGTGTCTGCTATATATTGATAGACATTTAGTTCATGAAGTTACAAGTCCACAAGCTTTTGAAGGATTAAGAAAATCAAAAAGACAAGTTAGAAAACCAAACTTTACTTTTGCCGTAGCTGACCACAATGTTCCAACATCTGACCGTTCAAAGGGAATAGAAAATGCTGAAAGTAGAATACAAGTTGAAACATTGGAGAAAAATAGTAAAGATTTTGGGTTAAATTTTTTTCCATTAATGGATAAAAGACAGGGTATTGTCCATATTATCGGACCCGAGCAGGGAATTACTCAGCCAGGAATGACTATTGTTTGTGGAGATAGCCATACTGCAACTCACGGTGCATTTGGTGCATTAGCTTTTGGAATAGGTACTAGCGAAGTTGAGCATGTTCTAGCTACTCAAACCCTAATTCAAAAACCAGCAAAAAATATGAGAATTAATGTAACAGGTACTGTCAGTCCAAGTGTAAGTTCAAAGGATATTATACTTAACATAATAGGAAAAATAGGAACTGCGGGTGGAACTGGTTATGTTATTGAATATTCTGGGGAGGCTATTTCAAGTCTAAGTATGGAAGGTAGAATGACAATATGTAATATGAGTATTGAGGCAGGTGCAAGGGCTGGTTTAATTGCTCCCGATGTTAAGACTATAAATTATATAAAAGGCAGACCCTATGCTCCAAAAAAAGAGAATTGGGATAGAGCAGTTAAATTCTGGGAAGATTTACCATCAGACAAAAATGCTAGATATGATAAGGAAGTCGTCATCAATGCAAATACTATTGAACCACAAGTTACCTGGGGAACAAGCCCTCAGGATGTTACCTCAATAAATGGATTTATACCTGATCCTGAAAAGATTAAAGATCTAAATAGAAAAAATGCGATTAAAAGGTCTTTAGACTATATGGGACTTAAACCAAATCAAAAAATAAAAGATATTAAAATTGACAGGGTATTTATTGGCTCCTGCACAAATGGAAGAATTGAGGATATTAGAGAAGTTGCTAGGGTTGTTGAGGGCAAACAAGTAGTAGTTGATGCAATGATTGTCCCTGGGTCTGGATTGGTAAAAGAACAAGCTGAAAAAGAAGGCCTAGACAAAATACTCTTAAATGCTGGATTTGATTGGAGAGAACCAGGTTGTTCTATGTGTTTAGCTATGAACCCAGATCAATTAAAACCTAAAGAGAGATGTGCCTCAACTTCAAACAGAAACTTTGAAGGTCGACAGGGGCGAGAAGGAAGAACTCACTTAGTAAGTCCTGCAATTGCGGCTGCATCGGCAATAAAAGGAAAATTTAGTTTAGTAGAGGATTTATAATTGGAAAGATTTGAAAAAATAACAGGGATTGTCGCTCCACTTCCAATGATAAACATTGATACTGACATGATAATTCCAAAACAATTTTTGAAAACAATTAAAAGATCTGGACTTGGAAAGAATTTATTTTATGAATTACGTTATGATTTAAATGGTAATTTAAGAAATGACTTTGTTTTGAACTGGGATCCGTATAAAAGTGCATCAATTCTGGTTACTGGAGATAACTTTGGTTGCGGAAGCAGTCGTGAGCATGCCCCTTGGTCTCTTTTAGACTTTGGAATTAAATGTTTAATAGCCCCAAGTTTTGCAGATATATTCTTTAATAACTGCTTTAAAAACGGAATTTTACCTATTGTCCTGGATCAAAAAAAAGTTGATAGCTTAATATTTAAAGCACAAAAAAAAGAGTTGCTTACTATCGATTTAGAAAATCAAAAAATTATTCACGAAAATGGTGAATACGACAAATTTGAAGTAGATTCTTTTCGAAAGAAGTGTTTGTTAGAAGGCTTAGATGACATTGGTCTTACTTTAAAAAAATCCAGTAAAATTGATGAATATGAGATTAAAACTAGTGATAAAACGCCTTGGATAAACGAATGAAGCAAAAAGATTATGAAATTTTACTTCTACCTGGCGATGGCATTGGTAAAGAAATATCTGAACAAGCTGTAAAACTGATTGATTGGATAACAGAATATACAAGTACAAATTTTAAAATCATCAGAGGTTTAATAGGTGGTGCATCTATTGATAAATATGGGGAACCAATAACTGAGGAAATAATACAAATCGCAAAGAAAGTTGATGCAGTTTTGCTTGGTGCAGTCGGAGGGGAAAAATGGGACAGCCTTAATTTTGAAATAAGGCCTGAGCGAGGATTGCTTAAAATTAGAAAAGAAATGGATTTGTTCGCAAATTTCAGACCTGCAATCGTTTTTAATTCTTTAATAAACTCTTCTACACTAAAACCTGAAATTATAGATTCACTTGACCTTTTGATTCTTCGTGAACTCACAAGTGGGATATATTTTGGAGAGCCAAGAGGTATTGTAGATATTTCTAATGATTCAAAAAGGGGATTTAACACACTATCATATACCACAGAAGAAATTAAGAGAATTGCAATAGTTGCCTTTGAAACAGCAAAAAAGCGATCTGGGAAATTATGCTCAGTTGATAAAGCAAACGTTTTAGAATCAACCATTTTGTGGAGAGATGTAGTAATTCAAACCTCAAAAAAGTATCCAGAAGTAGAGTTGTCTCATATGTATGTTGATAACGCTGCGATGCAACTAGTCAGAAACCCCAAACAGTTTGATGTAATTGTTACAACTAATATGTTTGGTGATATTCTATCAGATTGCGCATCCATGCTGACTGGTTCACTTGGAATGCTTCCATCTGCATCTCTAGGTGAGATGAAAGATAATAAAAGGTTAGCTCTTTATGAACCTGTGCATGGATCAGCTCCAGATATTGCAGGAAAAAATATAGCTAATCCAATAGCGATGTTTTTGAGTGTTGGAATGATGATGGATTATAGTTTTGATTTGCCTGAAATGAATAATCTGATAAAAAATACAATTGATAATATCTTAAAAAAAGGTTTTAGAACTAGAGACATTGCTGACAAGAGTGATAAAATCTTAGGAACACAAGAAATTGGAGACCTTTTAATTTCAGAACTGGAAAGAGTAAAATGAAAAAATATAACTTAGCAATTTTGGGTGCAACTGGAAACGTTGGAAGGGAAGTTCTCAATATTATTGATGAAAGAAACTTTCCTGTAAATGAAATATTTGCTTTGGCATCTAAAAATTCTGAAGGAAAAAAAATTACTTATGGAAATGACAAAACAATTACAGCTCAAAATTTGGAAAAATTTGACTTTAAAAATACAGATATAGTTATTTCTTCACCAGGTTCAGAAATTTCTAAAGTTTATGTACCAAAAGCGACTAAGGCAGGCGCAGTTGTTATTGACAACACATCTTATTTTAGAATGGAAAAAGATATTCCATTAATTGTCCCAGAAGTTAATTCAAAAGAAATTCCAAAATTTAAAAAAAAGAAAATTATTGCCAACCCAAACTGCTCTACAATTCAACTTGTAACTGTTCTCAAACCAATTCATGATGCTTTTTCAATAAAACGAGTTGTAGTTTCAACATACCAATCTACATCAGGAGCTGGTAAAAAAGCAATGGACGAACTATTCAATCAAACTCTTGATGTTTACAAAAATAAGCATTTGAAAAGTAAAATATTTACAAAAAGAATAGCTTTTAATTTGATACCTCATATTGATAAATTTCTTGAAGACGGTTACACAAAAGAAGAAAAAAAAATGTCTGAGGAAACAAAAAAAATACTTGATTCAAAAATTAAATTGTCAGCTACTTGCGTTAGAGTTCCTGTTTTTATAGGACATGCAGAGTCAGTAAATATTGAAACAAAAAAACAAGTTACACCAGAAGAATTGAGAGAAGTTCTAAGTAATGCACCTGGTGTGAGTGTAGTAGATTCTAGAATTGATGGAGGTTATGTAACGCCAGACGAAACCACAGGAGAAGATGAAGTTTTCGTAAGTAGAGTTAGAAGTGATAGTACAGTTAAATATGGTGTATCTCTATGGATTGCAGCCGATAACTTAAGAAAAGGTGCTGCATTAAATAGTGTTCAAATTGCTGAAGAATTAATTAAGTATCTCAAATGAGTAAGAATTTTAGAAGTAGATTTTTCGAAGATTATGTACTTGGGGAAACTATTAGACACAGTGTTCCTAGAACAGTTACTTCTGGTGATGTTTCATTATATTTAGCTACAACCGGAAGTAGGTTTGCAATAAATTATTCACAAGAATTTTCAAGAGACTTAGGTTTTAAAGCAACTCTTGTTGATGACATATTAGTCTTTCATTTAGTTTTTGGTAGAACGGTTCCAGACCTTTCACTAAATGCAATTGCAAATTTGGGTTATGCTGATGTGAGATTTCTTAATCCTGTGTATATTGGAGACACTATCAATTCAACTTCTAAAATTGTTGGTTTAAAAGAAAATTCTAATGGCAAAACTGGAACTGTTTATGTTCATTCTGAGGGCAGAAATCAAAAAGGGGAGTTAATATTATCTTATTACAGATGGTTAATGATGAGAAAAAAGAACCTTGACGAGCATTTAGATGATAAAACAATTCCAGAAATGCCATCAAAAGTTGAAAAAAAAGACATGAAATTTTTTGAAAATATTAATTTAAAAAAATGGAATACCTCATTTACAGGAAGTGAAAATTTATTTGAAGACTATGATGTTGGAGAAGAAATTGATCATCTAGACGGACAAACAATTGAAGAATCGGAGCATCAAATGGCAACAAGATTATATCAAAATAATGCAAGAGTTCACTTTAACCAACATGTAGAAAAAGATGGAAGATTTGGAAAAAGAATTATTTACGGGGGATATATAATTTCATTAGCTAGGGCAATTAGTTGTAATGGATTAAGTAATACTATTAAATTAGCAGCAATTCACTCAGGAAAACATTCCTCTCCAACATTTAGTGGTGACACAATTTATGCCTGGTCAAAAATTCTTGAAAAAGAAAATTATAATAATGATGTTGGCATAATGCGTATAAGAACTTTAGCTTCTAAGAACTGCAACAAAATTACCTTTCCTGATGAAAAGTCATTAACAGAAAATATAGTTTTAGACTTGAACTATTCAGTTTTTATACCAAAAAGAATATGAAAAAAACCAATCTTCCAATCTCACCACATTTACAAATATATAGGCCACAATTAACTTCTGTTCTCTCTATCTCACATAGAATATCAGGATTTTTCCTAGTACTACTTTTGCCCCTAATTATGGTTTGGTTAAGTTGTTTATTGATTGGTGAATTTGCATACTTATCATTAATCAACTTTTTATCACATAAAATTTGTAAATTTTTTTTAATTATGATTTGTTTTGGATTTTCATACCATATGCTAAATGGTATACGACATATTTTCTGGGACTTTGGCATAGGTGTTGAAATCAAAGTTTCAGGGTTATGGGGTATCATAATTTTATTCCTAACTTCTATGGTCACAATTATTTTTGGTCTTACAATATTATGAACTTGAATTTACCTTCAGAAAAAGTTTTGTGGATTCTTCAGAGAGCGTCTGCAGTTTTAAATTTAGCGATTATTGTATACATTTTTTTTTCATTAAATGTTTCAAACCTACTAGATCATTCACTCACACAACTTTGGTTAGAACAAAATTTTAACAAATTAATTCTTTTTATACTTTTTTTTTCATTAGGTCTTCATGCTTCTCTTGGAATATCTGTAATAATACATGATTACATTCATGAAAATAAAATAAAAAATATTGTCCTGTTGGGAAAAAATTTATTTATTATACTCTTTTGGAGTTTTGTAGGAATTAGTTTGTATTTTATTTAAAAAAAACAATATCTATTATTATGTCTTTAAAAACTGAAACTTTAGAGTTTGATGTAATTGTCATAGGTGCGGGGGGGTCTGGATTAAGATCAACCATGGGTTGTGCATCACAAAATTTAAAAACTGCTTGTTTAACAAAAGTATTTCCCACAAGAAGTCATACAGTTGCCGCACAAGGTGGTATTAGTGCTGCTCTTGGAAATATGGGGGAAGACGACTGGAAATGGCACATGTATGACACGGTTAAAGGATCTGATTGGCTTGGTGATCAAGATGCCATTGCTTTTATGTGCAAAGAAGCCCCGGACGCCGTTATTGAACTAGAACATTATGGTGTTCCTTTTTCAAGAACTGAAGATGGAAAAATATACCAGAGACCATTTGGAGGTATGACAACTAACTTTGGAGAAGGCATTGCTCAAAGAACTTGTGCAGCCGCAGATAGAACCGGGCACGCAATGCTACATGCACTATATCAACAATCGTTATCGTATAATGCAGAATTTTTTGTTGAATATTATGTTATTGACTTAATTATGGGCGAAAATAATGAATGTAAAGGGGTTCTTACTTGGAATCTTCACGATGGAAAACTTTACTGTTTTAATGCCAAAATGACTATACTTGCAACAGGAGGATATGGAAGAGCATATTTTTCATGTACTTCAGCGCATACCTGTACAGGTGATGGGGGAGCCATGGTTTTAAGAGCCGGTTTGCCATTACAAGATATGGAATTTACACAGTTTCATCCTACTGGAATTTATGGTGCAGGGGTATTAATAACCGAAGGTGCTAGAGGAGAAGGTGGATTTTTAACAAATAATTTGGGTGAGAGATTCATGGAGAAATACGCTCCTAATGCCAAAGACTTGGCGAGTAGAGATGTTGTTTCCAGGTCCATGACTACGGAAATACTTGAGGGAAGAGGATGCGGAGTAAAAAAAGACCATATACATCTTAATTTGAGTCATTTAGAAAATAAAATTCTAGAAGAAAAACTTCCTGGAATAACTGAATCTGCAAAAATATTTGCTGGAGTTGACGTTAGAAAAGAACCAATCCCCGTTCAACCAACTGTTCACTATAACATGGGGGGGATTCCGACTAATGTTTTTGGAGAAGTTATTACTAAAGATGCAAAAAAAGAAATTATCGTAGACGGATTGATGTCCATAGGAGAGGCCGCATGTGTTTCTGTGCATGGAGCAAATAGACTTGGTTCCAACTCATTACTTGATCTTGTAGTTTTCGGTAGATCGTCAGCCAAAAGATGTGGTGAGTTATTATCTAGTAATAAAAAAAATAAAACTATTGCAAAATATGAGCTAGATAAAATCATTGATGAATTTATGGAATTAAAAAACTCTAAAGGTGATTGTAATGTTGCTAAAATTAGAACTGAAATGCAACATACTATGCAAAAATACTGTGCAGTTTACAGACAAGAAGATTCTCTAAAAAAAGGAAAAAAAATTCTTCAGGAACTTTTCGAACAGACAAAATCTATTCGAATACACGACAATTCATTAGTTTGGAATACTGAAGTTGTAGAGGCTTTAGAATTAAAAAATTTACTTTTACAATCAATTGCAAGTATGGAGTCTGCAATAATTAGGAAAGAGAGTAGAGGTGCCCATTCTCGATCAGACTACAAAAGCAGGAATGATAACGAGTGGTTAAAACATACACTAGTTTGGGTTAACAAAGACTCAAAAACTACTCATGAATTTAAAAAAGTACAACTTAAAACTAATAATGATGAAGTGAAAACTATCGCTCCAAAGGCGAGAGTTTATTAAAAAAAAACAATTCACTATTGATATGTTATATCAAATCAGTATCTATATATATAGATATTAATGTCAGAATCAGTTATAATTACTGTTTATGTACTTGTAAAAATTTTAATAAAACGTTTTAATTGTTATGGTAGAATTAACACTTCCAAAGAACTCAATTGTTGAACAGGGTAAAACCTTCAGGGAAAAAGGTGATGAAAATAAACAAATTAAAATAGATGTATACAGGTGGAATCGAGATTCAGGTAAAAACCCAAGTATAGATACTTTTTGGATAAATATTAAGAATTTAGGTCCAATGGTATTAGACGCTTTAAACTATATTAAAAATAATATTGATCCTACTATAACCTTTAGGAGATCATGTCGCGAAGGAATATGTGGCTCCTGTTCAATGAATGTAAATGGCGTAAATACCTTAGCCTGTCTCCAGCCAATAAAGGGTAAAGCTTTAAAAATTTTCCCCTTACCACATATGAGGGTTATTAAGGATTTAATTCCTGATCTCAGCGATTTCTATAAACAATACAAATCGATTAAACCTTGGCTTAGACCTAAACAAAAAAATTCAAAGAAAGAAATTTTACAATCCCCAGAAGATAGGAAAAAACTAGATGGACTTTATGAATGCGTACTATGTGCATGTTGTTCAACTTCATGTCCAAGCTACTGGTGGAATAGTGAAAAATTTTTAGGTCCTGCTATCCTTCTTCAAGCATACCGATTTATTGTTGATAGTAGAGATAGAGACAAAAAAAAACGTTTAGAAATGCTTAATGATGCATTTAAACTCTATAGATGTCATACAATTATGAATTGCACTAAGACTTGCCCAAAAAATCTTAATCCAGCCAAAGCAATTTCATCCATCAAGAAAATGCAAATTACAAACTGAATTTGAAAAATTTTAAATCAAAAGTATTTAATTACTTGGAAGAAACATATCTTATTAAACCAAATTCGGAACAACGAAATGCATTAAGTGTCATTAACCAACAACTTTTAGACGTATATTCTAAAATTAACATAGTAAAATCATTGTTTTTTAAAACTTCTGGAATTTATATTCATGGATCAGTTGGTGTTGGTAAGTCAGTTTTAATGGAAGCTATCTCAAAAGTTTTAAGAAAAAAACTATCAATATTTCATTTCAATGATTTTATAACAATTTTACAACAAACGAAATCTCTAAAAAACAAGACAACTATTATAAATAAATTATTTAAAAACAAAGTTGTTATAGTTGATGAATTACAGATCAACAATCTAGCTGATGCAATACTCTTATTTAATTTTTTAATTGAGTCGAAAAAAAAAAAAATATTTGTAATTTTTACTAGTAATAGGAGTCCTAAGAATCTTTACAGAAGTGTAATTAGCAAAAAATTTGTTACAAATTTAAAGAATTATCTCATTAGTAACTTTCATGTAATTCAGTTTAAATCTTTAACAGATTATCGATTGATGAATGAGATGGGAGACTTTTTCTATTTTTCAAATCCAAGAAATAATTACAAACAACAAGATTTACTGGTTAAAAAAATTTGCATAAGTAAACTAACTTCTAATAAAGTCTTGAAAAACTCATGTCTTACTTTCAAATCTAATAATTCAAAGAAGATTATTGACAGTTCTTTTAGGAAAATTTGCGGGGCTAATTTTGGCGTTATGGAATATAAAGAAATTGTAAAAAAATTTAATTATATCATAATAAGAAATATTCCCATATTAAATGAAGAAAAAAAAGATTTAATTGCTAGATTTATAACTTTAATTGACCATATCTATGAAAAAAAAAAATTTTTATCAATATCATCAAATTATGGGATAGATAAAATATTTAAAGCAAATACAAAAAAATTTGAATATCAAAGAACATACTCAAGATTAATTGAAATGGGGTCTAAAATTTATGTTTCAAAGTTTTTTAAAAATCTGTGAATTTAATGTTATTAGTTAGTTATGCATATTGAAGATAAAATTTTAAATTTAAAAAAAAAAAGAAATGCAGTAATTCTCGCACACTATTATCAGGATGAAGATATTCAAGACATAGCTGACTATGTCGGTGACTCACTTGATTTATCAAGAAAGGCAGCAAATACAAGTTGTGATACAATTGTTTTTTGTGGGGTGAAATTTATGGCTGAAGTAGCAAAAATTCTTAATCCAATGAAAAATGTAATTATTCCAGATTTAAATGCTGGATGTTCATTAGAACAATCATGTCCTTCTCACTCATTTAAAAAATTTAAAGAGGAAAATCCCAACCACTTGATAATTTCATATATAAACTGTTCTGCAGAAATAAAAGCTTTATCGGATATTATTGTTACATCATCAAATGCCAAAAAAATTATTGATCAATTACCAAACAATGAAAATATCATTTTTGCGCCGGATCAGCATTTAGGCAGTTATCTTAATAAAATAACTGGGAGAAATATGCTTTTATGGAGAGGATCTTGTATTGTTCACGAAACCTTTTCTGAAAAAGAAATAGTAAAACTTAAAATTAGAAATCCTAAATCTGAGCTTATAGCTCATCCTGAATGTCCTGAAGAAATTCTTCGACATGCTGAACATATTGGGTCTACATCATCGCTACTTAGGTATACGGAAAATAGTGGCTCCAACAGTTTTATTGTAGCTACAGAACCCCATATCATTCATCAAATGAAAAAAAGAGCACCTCAAAAAGAGTTTATTATTGCGCCAGGAAATGATGGTAGCTGTTCCTGCTCAAACTGTCCATTTATGGAGCTAAATACTATGGAAAAACTTTATCACTGTTTAGAAAATAATACCCCAAGCATCGATATGAACTCAGTTTTAATGAGAAGTGCAAAGAAACCTCTCATAAAAATGCTTGAGATGAGTTAGTTAAATTGTGATATGAAAGATGTTTTTAATATTTCAAAGGTCGCTTTAAAACTTCTTGAAACTGAACTGAAATTTGACTTAGGAGGTAACTCATTTAATGGTGATGTCACATCAACAACATTCATTAGTAGAAAAAAAAATGCTAACTTTTCTTTTGTTGCAAGAGAACCAATAAAACTCTGCGGTATAAATTTTTTGGAAGATTATCTCAAAGAATATTATCCAAAAATTAAAATTCAAAATTTTTTTAAAGACGGTGAAGAAATAAGTAAAAATCAAAGAATTGCAGAAATTTCAGGTAATTGTAGAAAAATTCTGTCTTTGGAAAGAACATTACTTAATTTCTTACAACACTTAAGTTCAATATCTACTACAACATCAGATTTAATTAAACTAATGGGAGATACCAAAACACAGCTCATGGATACACGAAAAACCTCGATAGGATTAAGATTGCTTGAAAAATATGCTACTTCGATTGGAGGGGCAATAAATCACAGATTAAACCTTAAACAAAAAATTCTAATTAAAGATAATCATCTAATTTTGTCTGAAGGGTTAGAAAAAATCATGAAAATTATTAAAAAAAAAAAAATTAAGGCATATCAAATTGAGTGCGATACTTTTGAGCAAACAAAGACGTTAGTGGAATTGGGTTGCAAACATTTTCTCTTAGATAACATGAAAGTAAGCGAAATAAAAAAGTGTATAAATTTGAAAAAAAAAAAAAATGTAATTTTTGAAATTAGTGGGGGTATTAATTTTAAAAATATCAAGAATTATTCTCAATTAGGAGCTGATTATATCTCGGTTGGATCTATTACAAATAACAAAAAATTGGTAGATATAGGTCTAGATATAATTTAAAAAGATTCAATTTCTTTTTAAATTGATATATCATTTAATATAAAGGGGAATTAATTGTCAAAAATTAGTTTGATCGGCGCTGGGAATATAGGAGGGGAGTTAGCTTCCTTGATAGCTTCAAAATCATTAGGAGATGTCGTTTTAGTTGATGTTGTTGATGGTCTGGCTAAAGGAAAGGCATTAGACCTCGGACAGAGTGGTGCTGTGAGAAACTTTATTTATTCTATTTCTGGTGGAAGCTCCTTATCAAAAATTAAAAACAGTGATGTAATAGTAGTTACAGCTGGAATTTCTAGAAAACCAGGAATGAGCAGAGATGATTTAATTTCTACCAATCTTGAAATTATGAAAAATATCGGACAAGCTATTAAAATTTACAGTCCTAATTCGTTCATTGTTTGCGTTACAAACCCTCTCGATGCTATGGCATGGGTTCTAAAAAAAATCAGTGGAATAAAAAAAAATATGATTGTAGGTATGGCTGGAATACTTGATTCAGCAAGATTTAAATTTTTTTTATCAAAAGCTTTGAATGTATCTCAGGAAGATATTCAAACAATGGTCTTAGGAGGACATGGCGATACTATGGTACCACTTTTGAATTATACAAAAATTAGTGGTATTCCTATTCTAGAATATTTAAAACAAAATAATGTTAAAAGAAAAATTGTTGATGACATAATTGAAAGAACAAGAAATGGGGGAGGAGAAGTAGTATCATTGTTAAAAACTGGATCGGCATTCTATGCACCTGCTATAAGTGCATGTGAGATAGTTGAGTCTTTTTTGAGAAATAAGAAAAAATTAGTTCCTTGTTCAACGTATCTTACAGGAGAATATGGTGTTAAGAATCTTTTTGTAGGAGTTCCAGTTGTAATAGGTAATAAAGGAATTGAGAAAGTTGTCAAAGTTGAGTTCAGTACCGAAGAAAAAAATCAATTTAAAAAATCAGTAAAATCAGTAGACATTTTAACAAATTTATGTCAAAAACTGTTGATTAAAAGTAATTTTTAACTATCAATCTTCTTAAATCTCTATTTACAGATATAAATATGGACATTCATGAATATCAAGCAAAACAACTACTAGCAAAGTTTGGTGTTAATATCCCTGCAGGAGAAATAATATATCAACCACATGAGGCGGTAACCGTAACATCTTGGCTGAATGAAGAAGAAGTCATGGTTAAGGCCCAAGTTCATGCAGGCGGAAGAGGTAAATCTGGAGGGATAAAAAAGTGTACTGGTCAGGAGGAAGTTGTTGAAACTGTTGAAAAGATGATAGGCATGAAATTAAAAACACCACAAACAGGTGATAAGCAAAAAACAGTAACAAGGGTATATATAGAGAAGGCCCATAACATTCAAACTGAACTATATTTTTGTGTATTGGTTGATAGAGAAACTGGAGGTAATACAATCATTACTTCTAAAAAAGGTGGTATGGATATTGAGAAGGTCGCAGAAAATGATCCTGATAGTATTTTTAAGGTAAAATTATCTCCAGGAAATAAATTATTAAATCACCATGCAAGAACAATATCCTATGAACTAGGTCTAAAAGGCGCAGTTGCTAAAAAAGCTCAAAAAAATCTTATAGGTATATACAATGCATTTGAAAAATTAGATGCAGCCATGATTGAAATTAACCCTCTAGCAGTTACCAAAGAAGGTGAGGTTGTTGCACTTGATTGCAAAGCCTCATTCGATGACAATGCTTTGTACCGCCAAAGACAAATTGCAGATATGAAGGATGAGAACGAATATGATCCACTTGAACTAGAAGCTGCTAGGCATGATCTCAACTATGTTAAGCTTGATGGAAACATAGGCTTAATGGTTAATGGTGCTGGTCTTTCTATGGCCACGATGGATATAATTAAGTTTTATGGGGGGGAAGCAGCAAATTTTATGGACGTTGCTGGTGCTGCAACACCTCAAAGAGTTGCAGCTGCATTTAAACTGATATATAGGGATAGCGACGTAAAAGGTATATTAATAAATATATTTGGAGGTATGATGAGATGTAATGATATTGCTCAAGGTCTTGTTGATGCATCTAAAGAGGTAGGACTTGATAAGCCATTAGTTGTAAGACTTGAGGGTACAAATGTTGAAATGGGTATGGATATTTTGAAAAACTCTGGCTTTCCAATTACACCAGTTCCAACTATGGAACAAGCTGCTAAAGAAATTGTTGAACTAGTTAAGAAAAATTAATGGCCGTTTTAATTACTAAAGAGTCTAAAATTATATGTCAGGGTTTTACTGGTTCTCAAGGCACATTTCATTCAGAAAGAGCAATAGAATATAATACTAATATTGTCGGAGGGGTTACACCTGATAAAGGTGGGATGAAACATTTGAATATTCCTGTATTTAATACTGTCGCAGAGGCTAAGAAAAAAACTGGGTGTAATGCTTCAGGGGTTTTTGTGCCTCCCCCATTTGCTGCAGATGCTATTTTGGAGGGTGTGGAAGCAGAACTAGATCTGATTGTTTGCATCACTGATGGGATACCAACAAGCGATATGCAAAGAGTTAGACGAGAGATGAAAGGATCAAAAACAAGGTTAGTCGGCCCAAATTGTCCTGGGGTACTAACTCCAGGAGTTGGAAAAATTGGAATTATTCCTGGACACATTTGTAAACCTGGGAGAATCGGAGTTGTATCAAGATCAGGAACACTCTCCTATGAAGCAGCCGTTCAAACCTCATCGTTAGGTCAATCTACAATTATTGGAATCGGAGGAGATCCTGTAAATGGTACAAATTTTGTTGATGCTTTAGAACTATTTTTAAAAGACGATGAAACAGATGGTATAGTTTTGATTGGGGAAATAGGAGGAACACCGGAAGTAGAGGGTGCTGAATTTATAAAGTCGTGGAAAGGTCAGTTTAAAAAACCTGTAGCGGGTTTTGTTGCTGGTGCTGCTGCTCCAAAAGGAAGGAAACTTGGACATGCTGGGGCTATTGTAAATTCTGGAGCTGAAACAGCTGATGCAAAAAAAGAAGCACTTAAATCAGCAGGAGTTATAGTTGCTGATACTATAACGACAATTGGTGAGGCAATGATAAAAGCTATGGAGATTTAAATGAGTAAGAATAACAATATTGCCCTTATTTATTATTTAGGAGAAAATAAACCCAATTTAATTACAGATGTTACAAACTATCTCACGGAGATGGAAGGAGACTTTTCTGGTGTTACCTTTGCAACTTTGGGAAGAGGATGTGAACTTACTATGATTTATGAAAAAGGTTCTGACATTAATTTTGATGATTTACAAGATGGTCTAAATAAAATTGAATCTTGTAAAAAAGGGAAAATCCAAGTTAAACCTTTTGAACTCAGTACAGAAGGAGGTCCAACTTCAAAAATTACACATCGAATAATTCTTTCAGGTGAAGATCAAAAAGGTATTTTAAACAAAATCATTAAAACCTTAGATCAGAATTCAGCTATTATAGTGAGAATGAATACAGAGAAAATAACATACCCTGAGCATACTCAATACTTTTGTCGATTCGCCATATCTGTTAGACAAGAAAACGCACCCCAGTGTCTATCTGAAATTGTAAAAGTTGCTGGCCAAATGAAATTAACATTCCGATATGAAACATCGTAAGTTATTTTTTTGATCTTGGGTGAAAATTATCAATTGTTTCTCTAATTTTACTTACATCAACCGCAGTATATTTTTGAGTTGTTGATAATGACTTATGTCCCAATAATTCTTGGATAGATCTTAAATCTACTTTATTATCTAATAACTGAGTTGCGAACGTGTGTCTCAACGAATGTGGGGTTGTATTCTCTGGAAGAAGTTGCTCCCTTCTAATTCTTGATAATTCTCTTTGAATAATAACAGGATTAAGTTTTTTACCTCTTTTACCTAGAAATATATAATCTTCATCTTTAATACAAAATGGAACCTCATTGAGCATTTTAAAAATGTATTGTTTAAGTTCTGGAAGGATGGGTAGTGACCTATCCTTTTTTCCCTTGCTTTTTACTAAAATAAATTCGGTATACTTTATATTTTTCAACTTGATATTTAGAACCTCACTTATTCGAAGACCGTAACCCCACATAAGTAAAAAAATTGATTGATTTCTTCTTCTGATCCAATTATTTCCATCTTTCGTAAAGTTAAAAAATATTTTCTCTACTTGCTTAAAAGATAAAGGTCTTGGAAGAGATTCTTGAAATTTGGGGGATTTAATTGCCAAAATTTTTGAAGACTTTATAGAATTTTGTTTTTTTAGATATTCAAAAAAGTTTTTAATTGAAGATAAGGCCCTTGCATTACTTCGCTGTGAAATATTTTTTTTAATCCTGTAATAAAACCACCCAACTATGGTTTTTTCGTCAATAAATTTTAGTGACTCAAAACTCACTTTTTGATTTTCATATTCTTTTAAAAATCTTAAAAACGAGATTAAATCACTTTTATAAGAAATAACTGTATTTTTGGACACTCTTTTCTCAAATTCAAGCCAGGAAGTCCAGGATTTAATATTTTTTTCTAAAATATCACCCATTATAGGAATTGTTTCAATTTTTCTTGAAAAATATTACTGAAAAAAGAAATAAGATCTGTACCTCGGTTTTGCAAAAAAATTTTTTCCTTGCTTCCAAAGACTATAATTGAAGGTTCGTCAAAAATTTCATTGTCTAGTGAAAAAATAGCATTTGATATTATTTTTTTTTTTACATTTTTTATTTGAGGGAGAGTTTCATTTACAGCATCCATAATTAATTCACCCTTTTTTTTATAAATATCTGAAAGGTTTTTTTTTTCTGTAAAATATCCTCCAAATTCTTCAACTCTTTTTGATGAAGATATTAGAAGGAAACAGTCTAATTTTAATGATTTACAGATTTCATTGTTTACATATTTTTTAAAAATGTCAGTTCTTTTAATCCTAACAATATCAATTACTAAATTTAAAACAGCTTTTTGGGTAAAGAAATTATGTTCAGCATTTTTAAGTACTTGTCTATAGTTTTGTTTTAAAGAATTAAATAACCAATCTTTGAAGGAGATTACATTTTTTGTTTCATATTTAGTTTTTAAATTATTTGGAAAATTCATTTTACTAAGGATTTTTTCATGCTTAATAAAATAATCAGGGTTTTTTTCAAGAAATTCCTGTACCTTTTTTTCCGTTATTTTTGATCTGATCATGTTAATATGAAATATATTATATATTGGTATAAAATGTAAAATTAATCTACATTAAATTATAATAATGATTGTTAAAGTTCTTCTAACACTTCGAATAAACCAACTTTTTTCATATAGAATAAAAAAAAACTCTCTGATAAAAAGAATTAGGATTGGTCAATTAGTAAAGGTAGATTTTAAAAATAAAAAATATTATGGAATTATTTTTTCCTTCGATAAAAAGCCTTTCAAAGGAATAAAGTATGTTGAAGAAATTTATTTTGATATAGTTTTAAAAAAAGAATTTCTCGAAGCGCTAAATATTTTTTCTAATTATAGTTGTAATACATTTGGTTCGTTACTCAAATTAAGTCTTGCTGGATTTAATAAACGTACTTATTACAAATTAAAAAATAGTATTCCCAATGCAAGAAAACAAATTAGAGCTATGTGCTCAAAAGATTTAAACCTGGAACAACAAAATGCAGTTAAGGAAATTAAAATAGGTAATTTAAAATCCTTTAAAACTATTTTATTAGATGGTGTGACAGGTTCAGGAAAAACTCGTGTATATACTAAAATAATTCAAGAAGCATTGGAAAAAAGTTTTCAATGTTTAGTCTTAGTTCCTGAAATAATTCTTACCAGCCAATGGATTAGTGAATTTAAAGATGAATTTGGTTTTGAACCTGAAATATATCATTCTTCAATAAGTTCAACAAAAAAGTCTGCGATTTGGATAAATATAGCTTTAGGAGAGTTGAAATTGGTGGTTGGAACAAGATCAGCACTTTTTTTACCATTTAATAATCTTGGCCTCATTATTTTAGACGAGGAACATGATTCATCATACAAACAAGAAGATGGCGTAATAATTAACTCAAGAGATTGGGCTGTTTTGTTGGCAAAAAAAAGTAATTGTAAGATCATTCTTTCGACTGCAACACCATCAATTGAAACTTTATATAATTGCCATATCAAAAAATATACTAAAGTATCTCTTACCAAAAGGTTCAACAATACAAAATTACCAGAAATTGAGATAGTTGATATGAAAAAAAATGCCTTAGATAAAAATAAATGGATTTCTAATCCTCTAAAAGAGGCTTTAAAAACTTGCTTTAATTCTGGAAAACAAAGTTTATTATTTTTGAATAAAAGGGGTTATGCCCCTGTAGTGATTTGTACTAAATGTGGTTATTCTATTTCATGTCCAAATTGCGATTTTGCATTAGTTCTTCATAAAAATAAACATATCAATTCAGATCATGTATTAATATGTCACCATTGTAATTATTTAGAAAAATTTAATGAAATTTGTCCAAAGTGTAAATCAAAAAACTGCTTAACAAATGCTGGTCCTGGTATTGAAAAGATCTATGAAGAAGTGAGTGATTTATTTCCAAGAGAAGAGATATGTTTGTTATCAAGTGATACCGTGAAAAATAAAAATAACCTTAAAAAAATTATTAATTCTATTCAAAACAAAGAAATTAAAATTATTATTGGTACACAAATTATTGCCAAGGGCCATCATTTTCCAAATCTAGAAACAGTAGGAATAATAAATATAGATAATTTAATAAACAGCTTAGATTTTAGGTCATGTGAAAGGGCTTATCAATTAATTACACAAGTTGCAGGTAGATCTGGGAGAGAGAGTAGTGCTGGAAGAGTTTTAGTTCAAACATATCATCCTGAAAGCAATATAATTGAAATGTGTTCTTCGTACCAAAAGGAAAATTTTTATAAATGGGAATTAAAAAAAAGAAAAAAATATAGATTACCGCCGTTTGTAAATTTAATTTCAATTATTATTGAAAATAATAATCCCAGCATTGCTAAAAAGCACGCTTATGAAACTATTTCATTATTAAAAGTAAATCTGGAATCAAGGGTATTTGGCCCTACTCCGGCTCCGATATTTAAATTAAGAAATAAATATAGATATAGAATATTAATAAAATTTGAAAAATCTTCAATTCATAAGCAAGAAATAAGAGAGCGTTTAATGAAAATTATTTTTAATAAAGGAACTAAAATAAAAGTTGATGTTGACCCATACAATTTTTTGTAAACTATTTTTATTTTCAAATATTGAAAATAAAAGTATGTTATGATAAAAATCATTTTTCAATTATTGAGGTTAGATTGTCAACAACTCTACTAAATTATAATGAAATATGTGTTAGATATGCACGAGCGCTAATAAAAGTGTTTAAAAATGCATCTGAACAAGATAAGTGTCTAAAAATGTACAAGAATTTACTAGATCTTAAGAAAAAAAGCGCATCCTTTGAAAGATTTCTACTTAGCCCAATGATACCTATAAATAAAAAAATGACTTGTTTAAACAAACTACATTCAAAACTAAAGATTGAAAAGAACCTATTTAATTTTTTATGTATCCTATGCAAACATAACAGATTGTTTGCATTAGAAATGATATATTCTAAAGTTAATGATATTATTAAAAAGAAAAATAATACTGTAAGACTTGACATAATAACAACGGAAAAGATTGACGAAAAAATTTCTAACAAAATAAAAAAAACTGTCTCTGATTCTATGAAAAAGAATGTTGAAATAAATAATACAATCGACAAAAGCATAATTGGTGGAATGATTTTAAAAATTGATTCCTACATGATCGACGATTCTATATCCACAAAATTATCAAATTATAAAAACATACCAAAAGGAATAATTTAATGACAATTGATGCATCAGAAATTTCAGAAATACTCAAAAAAGAAATATCAGAGTTTGATAGTGAAACCAAGGTTACAGAAGTTGGTACTGTTCTAACGGTTGGAGACGGTATCGCTAGAGTTTATGGGTTAGATAATGTAAAAGCCGGTGAAATGGTTGAGTTTCCTGGTAAAATCAAAGGGATGGCCTTAAATCTTGAAGAAGATAATGTTGGTATTGTTATTTTTGGAAATGATAGAGAAATTAAAGAAGGTGATATAGTAAAAAGGACTGGTCAAATTGTTGAAGTACCTGTTGGCAAAGGTCTTTTGGGAAGAGTTGTAGACGGTCTTGGAGACCCAATCGATGGAAAGGGTCCTTTAAAAAATGTTAAAAAACAAAGAGTTGAAATAAAAGCTCCTGGTATAATGCCAAGAAAGTCTGTACATGAACCAATGCAAACTGGCATCAAAGCGATTGATAGTTTAATACCGATCGGACGTGGGCAGAGAGAGCTAATTATTGGTGATAGACAGACAGGTAAAACAGCAGTCATAGTTGATACAATTATCAATCAAAAAAAAATAAATTCTGGAAAAGACGAATCTAAAAAACTTTATTGCATATATGTGTCAATTGGACAAAAGAGATCAACTGTTGCACAAATAGTAAAAACGCTTGAAGATTACGATGCGCTTGATTATTCAATTGTAGTTGCCGCGACTGCATCTGATCCAGCGCCACTTCAGTTTCTTGCACCTTATACGGGGTGTGCCATGGGTGAGTTTTTTAGAGATAACTCGATGCATGGTGTAATTTTTTATGATGATCTATCAAAACAAGCCGTGGCTTATAGGCAAATGTCTTTGTTGCTTAGACGTCCTCCTGGAAGAGAAGCATATCCTGGTGATGTATTTTATATTCATTCAAGGCTTCTTGAGCGTGCTGCAAAGATGAGTGACAAAGAAGGTGGAGGTTCTCTGACTGCTCTTCCTGTCATAGAAACACAAGCTGGAGATGTTTCGGCTTATATCCCTACTAATGTAATCTCAATAACAGATGGACAAATTTTTTTAGAAACTGAATTATTTTTTAAAGGTATTCGACCCGCTGTTAATGTTGGTCTTTCTGTAAGTAGAGTAGGTTCTGCGGCTCAAATCAAAGCAATGAAGCAGGTTTCTGGTTCAATAAAATTGGATTTGGCGCAATTTAGAGAAATGGAAGCTTTTTCGCAATTTGCATCAGATCTTGACCAATCAACCAGAAAACTTCTTGAAAGAGGAAGAAGACTTACTGAAATATTGAAACAATCTCAATATTCACCCTTAAGTGTTGAACAACAGGTAATTGTAATTTTTGCAGGAGTAAATGGTTATTTAGATGAAATTGATTTGAAAGATATAACAAAATTTGAAAGTGATCTGTTAAATTCTTTAAAAACCGAAGGAAAAGAATTACTAGGTTCAATAGAAAAAGAGCAAACAATTTCTGATAAATTAAAACCAAGAATTGAAAATTTTATTTCAAATATTTCTCAAAAATATAAAAAAGAAAGTATTTAAATGCCAAGTCTAAAAGATTTACGAAATAGAATTTCAAGTGTTAAATCCACAAAAAAGATTACATCGGCAATGAAAATGGTTGCTGCTGCGAAGCTAAGAAAAGCTCAGGAAAATGCATTGCAAGCAAGGCCATATTCAGAAAAATTGTTCAATATTGTTAGAACATTAGTGTCAAGTTCGAGCCAAAATTCTAATCGACCATCTTTAGTGTTTGGAACAGAAAAAAATATAACAGAGCTATTGATTGTATGTTCTGCAGATAGAGGCTTATGTGGTGGTTTCAATGGTTCAGTAGTAAGGTATACTAGAGAGAAAATAAGAAAATTACACTCACAAGGAAAAAAAACAAAAATAATTTTTATAGGTAAAAAAGCTTTTCAAGCGCTTAAAAGGGAAAATTCTGAAAATATTATTAAAGTATTCTCTGATGTAACAAATAAGGTCATTGATTTTAGTCTTGCAAAGGAGATTAGTGATTTAATAATATCAAATTTTGATGAAGGAACTTTTGACTCATGTAATTTAATTTATACTCAATTTAATAGTGCTATTAATCAAGAAGTAAAAGAAAAATCTTTAGTACCATTAGTAGCAGATGATTATGGTTTAGAAAATAAGAATTCTATCCAGCAAGATTATCATTATGAACCGGATGAAGAAAATATTTTAAATAATGTAGTTCCACAAAATCTGTCAGTTCAATTATTTACTGCACTATTAGAAAGTGTAGCCAGCGAACAAGGTGCCAGAATGACAGCTATGGACAATGCTACACGAAATGCAAATGATATGATTGATAATCTTACATTATTTTATAATAGGTCTAGACAGGCAGTTATTACAAAAGAATTAATTGAAATAATTTCAGGTGCTGAAGCAATTTAAAGGAGAGAAAAATGAATAGCAATATTGGAAAAGTAAAACAAATTTTAGGTGCCGTTGTTGATGTGAGGTTTGACAGCAAATTACCTGAAATTTTAAATGCTCTGACAATTAAGCATGAAAAAAAAAATCTTGTTCTAGAAGTTGCTCAACATTTAGGAGAAAATACTGTTAGAACTATCGCAATGGATTCAACAGATGGGTTAGTCAGAGGCCAAATTGTTGAAGATACCGGAAAGCCTATTACTGTTCCAGTAGGACCTGAAGTTCTTGGTAGAATTATGAATGTCGTTGGTGAGCCTGTTGATGA
Organism: uncultured Alphaproteobacteria bacterium; assembly: GCA_902526175.1. Lineage (GTDB taxonomy): Bacteria > Pseudomonadota > Alphaproteobacteria > Methylaequorales > Methylaequoraceae > CACBWF01. The sequence goes on from CABZJY010000006.1 coordinate 23,925, forward strand.
CAGAGGTTTGATTAAAACTAAACATTCGGCTCCTATTCATAAAGAAGCTCCAAAGTTCATTGATCAATCAACTGAATCAGAAATTCTTGTAACTGGTATTAAAGTTGTAGACTTATTAGCTCCTTACTCAAAAGGTGGTAAGGTTGGTCTGTTTGGAGGCGCAGGTGTTGGAAAAACAGTATTAATCATGGAATTAATAAATAACATTGCAAAAGGACATGGTGGTTTTTCTGTTTTTGCTGGAGTTGGTGAAAGAACTAGAGAAGGCAATGACTTGTATAATGAAATGATAGAATCAGGTGTAATAAAATTAGATTCATCTGATTCAAAAGCTGCTCTCGTATATGGGCAGATGAACGAACCTCCTGGAGCTAGAGCTAGAGTTGCATTAACAGGGCTGACTATGGCCGAGTATTTTCGTGACCAAGAGGGCCAAGATGTTTTACTTTTTGTTGATAACATATTTAGATTTACTCAAGCCGGTTCAGAAGTTTCGGCTCTTCTTGGAAGAATTCCGTCCGCAGTTGGATACCAACCTACTTTATCTACGGATATGGGAGGCTTACAAGAGAGAATCACATCTACCAATAAAGGTTCTATCACCTCTGTTCAGGCCATCTATGTGCCAGCTGATGATCTTACTGATCCTGCGCCAGCCTCTTCATTTGCGCATTTGGATGCTACTACTGTACTTTCAAGACAAATTGCTGAACTTGGTATTTACCCAGCTGTTGATCCTTTAGATTCAACATCAAGAGTTTTGGATCCAAGAGTAATTGGTGATGAACATTATTCAGTTACAAGAAAAGTTCAGGAAGTTCTTCAGCAGTACAAATCTCTTCAGGATATTATAGCTATTCTTGGAATGGATGAGTTATCTGAAGAGGATAAACTCGTGGTAGATAGAGCAAGAAAAATTCAGAGATTCCTATCTCAGCCATTCCATGTAGCCGAAGTATTTACAGGAACTCCAGGAGTTTTTGTTTCATTAGAAGATACAATAAAAGGATTTAAGGGCCTTGTAGAAGGTGACTATGATGAAATCCCAGAATCAGCCTTTTACATGGTTGGCACTATTGATGAAGCTTTAGAAAAATCAAAAAAAATTGAAAAATAGATGTTAACAGATATCATCACTCCAAAATCCATAGTATTTTCAGATGATTTAGATTTCTTAATCGTTCCTGGTACTGAAGGTGATATTGGTGTACTTGATAATCACTCACATCTGATTACTAGTATTAGACCTGGACTAGTTTATGGGTATAAAAATGAAAAAATTTTAAAAAGATATTACCTTAATGAAGGTATTTTTGAGTTTTCAAATAACTCGGCTACTTTACTTACAGAATTCGCTGAAGAAGTTGAAAAAATTGACCATAATGAATTAAATAAACAAATTTCCGAAGCACAAAAGAATAATGATCAGCATAAATTAATAGAACTAAAAACCAAAAAAGATTCTATTGAAAATCAGTTTTACTTTTAAATATTAAGATCATAAGTAATATTCCTTAAATTCGTCGAGAATTTCTATGTACATTTTCTTTTTGAATGGAATTACAACGTCAATTACACTTCTAGGATCTATCCATTTCCATGTTGAAAATTCAGGTTTAAAAAGATTCAAATTAATGTCTGAATCTATTCCTTGAAAACTACAAGCAAACCATCTTTGACTTTGGCCAACATATTCCCCATCCCATAAATTTTTCGAAATTTGTTTTGGAATCTTATATTTTAAAAGTTTTTTTGTTTTTGCAATAATTTTTATTTTATTAGTTCCTATTTCTTCCTTGAGTTCTCTTAGCATTGCATCAATTTCAGTTTCTGGACCATCAATACCACCCTGAGGCATTTGCCAATATTTATTGGAATCAAGTCGCCGACCAACCCAAAGTTTCTTATCTTGGTTTATCAAAAAGACACCAATACCGTTTCTGTAATTAGTATCAGTCACTACTCCACAATAGACTGATTATTAAGTATATTTAAAGCTAAAATTAGGTCTAATGCTCTGGTAAGTTGATAATCTACAGTCTCATTATTTTGATCTTCACTTATATTTTTAGTATTTTTTTCTTTTGAATCGTTTTGATCATTTTCCATAGCGCCTCTAAGATCAGATTCTTTTCTGCTCTGAGTATCTTGGATTGGCTTGACTTCAGATTGTTCAACCAAAATATCTGGATCTATTCCTGTCTTTTGAATTGACTTACCAGATGGAGTATAATATCTGGCTGTTGTTAATTTAATAGCGACATTTTCACCAGATGGTAATATAGTTTGAACTGAACCTTTTCCAAAAGATTTTGTACCCATGATAATTGCTCTTTTATGGTCCTGAAGTGCTCCAGCAACGATTTCGGATGCTGAAGCACTACCTTGATTAATTAATACTACAAGAGGTAGACCATTTATAAGATCGTTTTTTACAGCATTATATCTACTTCCATCACTTTTTTTTCTACCTCTTGTTGAAACAATTTCACCCCTTGCAAGAAAAATATCAGTAACGTTTACAGCCTGATCTAATAATCCGCCAGGATTATTTCTAAGATCAAGAACATAACCAATAATCTCGTTTTTCTTTTTTTCTTTCATTTGTTTTATTGCTTTTTTAATTTCTTCATCAACTTTTTGATTGAAAGATGAAACTCTTAAGTATCCAATATTGTCTTCTAGCCTATATTTAACTGATTTAAGCTCAATAATAGCCCTTACTATATTAATTTTGAGTGATTCATCCCTTCTTTTGATGGTTAAACTAATTTTTGACCCTACTTTTCCCCTCATCAATGTTACTGCTTCTGATAGAGACAAACCCATTACAGCTTCTCCATCAATATGAGTTATAAGATCACCAGATTTAATTCCTGCTCTATCAGCAGGCGTATCATCAATTGGAGATATAACTTTAACTAAACCATTTTCTAAAGTAACTTCAATTCCCAGACCACCAAATTCTCCTTTGGTTTGAATTTTCAATTCATTTAAATCATCAGTATTGAGAAAAGTTGAGTGTGGATCTAGAGAATTAAGCATACCCTGAATTGCAGACTCTATAAGATCTTTCACCTCAACTTCTTCTACATAATTATTTTTTATTTTTTCAAATGCCTCACCAAAAAGATTTAGATGTTTATAGACATCCTTTTTCTCGTCTGCAAAAGCTAGAGTTGGAAAAATAATTAAAAAACTGAGCAATTTAAAAAACATATTTTGATTATGCAGTAATTTCATAAAATCTCAACTTCTCTTTTCGGATCAATAACCTTTCCTTTATATCTTAATTCAAAATAGACTCTTTTTTTAGTTTTAGCACTTTTCTTTAGGTTATTTTTTGCAATTGGCTCTCCAATTAATACTTTGTTACCTGTAATTGTGATTAACTCATCCATACCTGATAAAATGCAATGGTAGCCCTTTTCATTTACAATTATCACAAGCTTGCCATAACTCCTAAAATTCCCAGCATATTTTACAATACCTTGAATTGGAGAGATTACATATGAATTTGTTCTTGGTTCAAATATAATCCCATTTTTAGTTAAGTAATTATTTGATTCACCAAATTCCTCAACTACTTTACCGTTTACAGGTAGACGTATTTTTTGTTTGCTCTTATTTACTTTTTTATATCTTTTATACTTAGTTTCATTTATTAAGTCATTAATATTGTTGGCTTTTTTGCTTATTTCTTTTTGTATTTTTGAATATTTTTTTTTTTGGTTTTTCTTTTGTAAACTGTTTTTCTTTTTAATTTGACCAGTTAATGTTTTTTGGAATAACAACAAATTTTCTTTTTCAGAATTTAATTTTTTTTTTTGCTTTAGTATATTTGACTCAACATTTTCATACTCTGTAAAATTAGTGAAAAACATATTTATGTCCTTCTTGAGAATTTGGAGAGTCTCATTTTTAATAATTTGTTGAGTAACAAAATTGGGTTTTTGTAAAATAAGCGGATAAAGAAATTTTACACTCTTTCTCTCAATTTCGTTCTTTTTTAAGAAAATGATACTCTCTGCTATATCCTCTTTATTTTTAATTTTTTTTTTTAAAATGGCTTGCTTTTGTTTTCCAATCAAGATTTTTAAATTTATAGATTTAATTTCAGCTTCCTTATCCAATAGTTGATTATGGATAGTAACAATTTTTTCCTGCAATCTTAAGATCTCTGTAAGTTCTTTTTCTTTAGAACTAACTAGTGTAAAACCCAAAATTAAAATTATTCCAATTAAAAAAAAAAAACTTTTCATTTAATTATTCTTGATTGACCAGTCATATCTAGAGGCTTATTAATCTTCATAAGATCTAATACTGTTGGGGCTATATCTGCTAAGATACCTTTATTTAAATTAAGGCCTTGTTTACAGACAATCAAAGGTACTGGATTAAGTGAGTGGGTTGTGCATATTGAATTATTTTCTTTATCAAACATTAAATCAGCATTTCCATGATCGGCTGTCACTACTAAAGTGTAATTAAATTCGTTACATAATTTATGAATTTTACCAAGGCATTTGTCAACTGCCTCAACAGCTTTAATAGTTGCATCAAGATTCCCAGTGTGACCAACCATGTCTGGGTTTGCAAAATTTAAAAGTATAAATTCATAGTGTTTTTTTTGTATTAAGGTTGAAACTTTTTCAGTTAACTTATAACACGACATTTCAGGTATTAAATCATAAGTTTTTACTCGAGGGGATGGAATCACAATTCTATCTTCTCTATCATATTTTTCTTCTGCTCCTCCATTAAAAAAATATGTTACATGAGCATATTTTTCGGTTTCGGCAATTCTTAACTGATTTAATCCATGCTCAGAAATTATTTTACCCAAGGTATTCGAAACCAGAGTAGATCCAAAAACAGAATCTAAAATTTTGTCTAATCTCTTCGAATACTGGATTAATCCCAATTGTTCTGAAAGTTCAACTTTTTTTTCCCTTTCAAATATGGAAAAATCTGCATCACATAATGCCGTTAAAAACTGTCTGACTCTGTCAGCTCTAAAGTTTGTAATTATAAAGCCGTCATTTTTTTCAAACCCTTTATATTCTTCAGAAATACAAGGCGGTAAAAACTCATCCGTAAGAGATTCGTCGTAGCTTTTTTCAATCATTTTTAACGGATTGCTATACTCTCTCACACATTTTCCTTCAACAATAGCTCTGTAAGCTATCTCTGTTCTATCCCATCTATTATCTCTATCCATACAGTAATATCTTCCTGAAATACTTGAAATACTTGCATTATTGATATTTTCGATAATTTCCGTCAGGTTTTTAAGATGATTTTTCCCATCCGTTGGGGGAGCATCTCTTCCATCAGTAATACAATGAATAAAAATTTCATTTGAATCAGAATTTAGAATTTTTAGTATTTCTACTAAATGATCAATGTGTCCGTGCACACCTCCATCAGATACAAGACCAACAATGTGTATCCTTTTGCAATTATTTTTTAAATTTTGAAGTTTTTTATTTTTTTTTAAATCTCCTGACATGATTGATTTATTTATTCTTATTAAATCCTGATCGACTATTCTTCCTGCACCAATATTTAGATGGCCGACCTCTGAATTACCAAATTGTTTTTTTGGTAATCCTACTTCGTTTTCAGAAGCAACAAGCAGTGTGTTCGGGTATTCCTCAACCATTTGATCATAATTGGGAGTATTTCCCCTAATAATTGCACTATAATTATGATAATTCTGAGCAACACCCCACCCATCAAGCACACATAAAAATACCCTGTTTTGAGAAACATTATTTTTCATACGGATGTCCGTTTATTTTACAAATTGATCTATAGATTTGTTCTATTAGCATTACACGAATAAGCTGATGCGACCAAATAAGCTCTCCAAATGAAAATTTATCATATTTGTTAAGCATTTTATAATGTAGTCCATAAGCACCACCTATTACAAAACAAATCTCGCTATGTCCGTCATTAATTTTTTCTAAAACAAAGTTGGATAATTGTTTATCAGATATTTTCTTACCAATTGAATCAAGTAAAATAACCACTTGAGTATCTTTTAAATGATTGACTATTTTTTTCGCTTCAGACTCAATTTTTTTATTTTTTGATACTTTCTCAGTTTTAATTTCAATTATTTCTATTTTGTTGGGTAATCTTTTTTTATACTCTTCAATTATTTTTAGATATGGTGAATAGCTTTGTATTTTTCCTACACAAATCAACTTAAATTTCATGCCCTATCCAAAACTTTTTTTTTCATTTGGACTATGCTCTGACCAGATTTTTTCAAGATTATAATGTTCTCTTATTTCTGGCTTAAATACATGTAAAACAATATCTCCAAAGTCAACCAAAGCCCAATCAGCAAGTGGTAATCCTTCTACTGAAATAACATTTTTTTTTAATTCTTTAGATATTTTACCAACAATCGAATTTACGTGTCTAGATGAAGTTCCTTCACTAATAATTAAATAATCTGTAAATGAACTCTTCTTTTTTAAATCTAGAATTTTTATTTTTTTTGCCTTCATTTCTTCAAGTAATCGCAAAATCGTAGATTTTAATACTTTGGGATTGGTTAATTTACTCATTAAGATTTAAATTTATTCTTAATTATTGTGGAAGAAATTCTGCAACCCCATCCATAATGGAATATCCAACATGGTGGCCTTAATAATTTTAAATTACTTGAATGCACTTTTTTAGTTCTTTTATTTTTAAAAAATCCAATGCTTTTACTATTTATTATATTTAGAGAGTAAAATGGACGGTCAAAAATTGCAATCGGAAGTTTATAAAAAATCTCTCTCCATTTTTTCCATTCATGCATCTTTTTCAAATTATCAACACCTTGGAGCCAAACAAACTGTACTTTTTTATTTTTTTTAATTAAATGGTTAATTACATCAATAGAATACGGGGTTCTTATCTCTTTTTCAATTCCTGACACAATTATTTTTTTATCTTTTGGATAAGCCTTAGCTTTTTCAATTCTTTCTTCAAAACTGGTAATTTTTTGCTTTTTTTTTAAAGGATTTGCTAACGAAATAATCCACCAAACTTCGTCTAAACAGAAATGTGTTAAAGCAAGCATACTAATTCTTAAGTGTCCATTATGTATTGGGTCAAAAGTCCCTCCTAATAGCCCAATACTTTTTTTTCTTTGAAAATGTTTCAAAAAAACTATGGTCTTATTTGACCATTCCCTCGAACTTTATATTTAAAGCTTGTTAGTTGAGATACTCCAACAGGGCCTCTTGCGTGAAGTTTAGATGTAGAAATACCTATTTCAGCACCCATGCCAAATTCTCCTCCATCTGCAAACTGTGTTGACGTGTTATGCATAACTATCCCACTATCCACTTTATTCAAAAAAAACTCAACGACTTTTTTATCATTCGAAATTATGGCGTCTGTATGATTTGAACCATATTTATTGATATGATCAATTGCCTCATTTACTCCTCCTTTCAATGATTTTATAGATATAATAGAGTCTAAGTATTCTGTAGACCAATCTTTTTCATTTGCTAATTTTAATGAGGGGTCCATTTTACAAACTGGTCTATCAGCCCTTATTTCACAACCAAGTTCTTTTAGTTTATTAATAATTGGAGGTAGATGACTTTCTATTATTTCATAATCTATTAATAATGTTTCTGTCGCACCACAAATGCCAGGTCTTCTCATTTTCGCATTAACAACTATATCTTTAGAAATCTCTTTGTTTGAATTTTTATTAATATAGGTATGACAAATTCCGTCTAAATGTTTAATAACATGAATTCTGCTTTCTCTTGAAACTCTTTCTATTAATGATTTTCCACCTCGAGGAACAATTACATCAACATATTTATCCAACTTTAAAAGATATCCAACAGCTTCCCTTTCTGTCGTTGGAATGTTTTGTAAAGTACCGGATGGAAGTCCAGATTTTCTAAAAGATTTATTGATCAAATTGATTATAATACTTGATGAATAAAAACTTTCTGAGCCACCCCTTAATATAGTTGCATTAGACGATTTTAGACATAAAGCTGCAGCATCAGCCGATACATTTGGTCTTGATTCATAAATTACACCAATGACACCTAGAGGGACCGATACCTTTTCAATTTTTAGTCCATTTGGCCTACTCCAAGAACTGAGTTTTTTCCCAACTGGATTTGTTAACTTTGAAATATCTTCCATACCTTTACAAATTGAGTCAATTCTTTCACTGTCTAAAAGTAATCTGTCTATAAGTGCTTTACTTAATTTTTTTTTTAATGCTCTTGAAACATCTTTTTTATTTTCAGAAAGTATGTTTTTTTTGTTTCTCATTAATTCTTTTGAAGCATTAACCAGAGAGAGACTTTTGAACTTGTCGTCAACCATAGCAAGTTCAAATGATGCTTTTTTGGCTTTTTTGCCTATTTCGTTTATTGTTTCTTTTAATCCCATAATCTACCTAAAGTTTTTATCGAAAGTCATATAATCTCTATGAATTATTTCCTCTTTACCAATATAACCCAAAATATTTTCTATTTGTGATGATTTCTTTCCTAAAATCAATTTTATCTCTTTAAAATTATATGAAACAATTCCCCTTGCTACCACTTTTTTATTTTTAGTAACTATTTCAATTAAGTCTCCACTTCTAAATTTACCCTTTACTGAGATTACTCCGGATGGAAGGAGACTCGCACCTTTTTTAAGTGCATTATATGCTCCATCATCAATCATAATAGTTCCATAAATTCTTAAACTTCCAGCTAACCAATTTTTAAACAAATTTTTGTTTTTATAATATTTTGTTATAAACCATGTACAATTTTCATTTGTTCCTTTTATAATTTTTGAAAGAGGTCTTTTAATCTTACCGGATGAAATAATTGTATTACATCCAGAATTAGAAGCGATTTGGGCAGCTTTTACTTTTGTTAACATACCTCCTGAACCATATTCGTTTGTATCATCATTTAATTTTTCAAAAAGTTTCTCATCAATTTTATTTATTCTTCTAATCAGTTGGGCATCTTTATGTAATTTTGGATTCTTATCATATAATCCATTAACATCACTTAACAAAATTAGTAAGTCTGCGTTTGATATTTGTGCCACCCTTGCTGCCAATCTGTCATTATCACCAAATTTAATTTCCTCGTTTGATACCGAATCGTTTTCATTAATTATAGGTATAACATCTGATTCAAGGAGAACAGATATAGTATCTCTTGCATTAATACTACGTTCTCTATCTTCTGTATCGCTTGATGTAATTAGAATTTGAGAAACCTTCATATTTTTTTTATCAAACAAGCTTATAAAATTCTTCATTAACAAACTTTGGCCACATGATGCAAGTGCTTGTTTTTCAGAAATGGTTATTTTTTTTTTTTTTTGTATATTTAAATATTTAGAACCAAGTGCAACAGCTCCCGATGCAACAATAATAACTTTAATTTTCTTTTTTTTTAGTTCGTAAACATCTAAAATAATTTCATTTAATTTCTCTTTATTAAATATTTTTTTTTTAATAAGCAGGGATGAGCCAATTTTAATAATTATACATTTTGCATCTAATATATTAGGTTTTATTTCAGTCATAAAATTTCTTGAATATATTAAATAAATGTTTTATCAGATTTTCTATTCCACTGGAATTTAAACATGAGACAAAAAAATGTTTTTGTCGAAACTTTATTTCTTTTTTAATTAGATCTATTTGTCTTTCGTTAATTAAATCTATCTTATTAAAAAGAATTATTCTACTTTTCTTATCATCTATTCCAAATTTGCTTAGTTCTTCATCGATAATATTTAAATTTTTTTTTATTACTTTTATACTTTTAGAACAATCACACATGTGTATGATCATTCTACAGCGTTCTAGATGGGACAGAAATTTATGACCAAGACCTATACCTTCATTAGCACCTTCTATAAGTCCAGGCAAATCGGCAATTATAATATCAATATCATTTTTTCTTAAAAGACCAAGCTGAGGTTTCAATGTTGTGAACGCATAGTTGGCAATTTTAGGTTTAGCATTAGATAATAATGTAAGGAGTGAAGATTTACCAGCATTTGGAATTCCAACTATTCCTATATCAGCAATTAATTTAAGTTTTAACCATATCCACCTCTCTTCGCCTTTTGTTCCTGTCTCATATCTTCTTGGAGCTTGATTTGTAGAACTTTTAAATTTTGCATTTCCTCTCCCACCTACTCCACCTTTTGTGACAATAAATTCTTCTCCAGTTTTTGTAAAATCTTTTAGTATTTCTTCTTTGTTCTCTTCAAGCACCTGAGTTCCAACCGGAACCTTTAATTCGAGATTATTCCCTTTTTGTCCTGATTTATTATTTCCGCTTCCATTTTTCCCATTTTCAGCAAAAAAATGTTGTTTATACCTAAAATCTATAAGTGTGTTAAGATTTCTGACCGCAGAAATAATTATGTTGCCACCATTTCCTCCGTCTCCACCATTTGGTCCACCAAATTCAATGTATTTTTCTCTTCTGAAACTAACACATCCAGATCCACCTGAGCCTGCTTTTAAAAAAATTTTAGCTTCATCTAAAAATTTCATAGAAGTCCTAAAACTAACAAAATAGAACTATTTGATTTTTACACCTACAAATGTTTTACCTTGAGATTTTCTCTGAAAAAAAACATTTCCTTTCTTAAGAGAAAAAATTGTGTGATCTTTACCAATACCAACATTAATTCCGGGATGAAATTTTGTTCCTCTTTGTCGAATTATTATATTACCAGGTACAACAGTTTCACCACCAAATTTTTTTACACCTAATCTTCTACCAGCAGTATCACGGCCATTCCTTGTACTACCGCCTGCTTTTTTATGAGCCATTTTCTGTTCCTTTGTTTGAAGTTACTTCACTTTTTTTTTGCTTTGTGATTTTACTATCAGATTTTTTTTCTATCTTAGTAGTGTTGGCTTCAACAGATTTTTTTTTTATAATATCAATTACTTTTACAAGTGTGACGGTCTGCCTATGACCAATTTTTCTTCGGTAATTATGTCTTCTCTTTTTTTTAAAAATTAAAACCTTTTTATCTTTTATAGTATTAATGATCTTTGCATGCACAACATAACCTTTGACATAAGGTGAGCCGATAATGGTTTCATTATTTTCGTCTGAAACTAATAACACCTTGTCAAAAAAAGTTTCTTTAGTTTTTTCTTCAATCTTTTCTAACTTAAGGGTTAAATCTTTTATGGCTTTATATTGTTTTCCACCAAATTCAAAAATAGCGAACATAATTTACTCCTAATTTTCATGTTATACATGCAAGATTACTGAATTAAAAGTATTATTTGCTAAAATTAAATATTTTTGTTAAATTTCAGTTCCTGTAATTTAAAGTAAAATAAAAAAAATGAGCAAAATTGTTATTACTTCTGCCAAGAGAACCCCAATAGGAAAATTTTTAGGGGGGTTATCTTCTCTTTCTGCTCCTGAACTTGGTAAATATGCTGTTAACGCTGTCATCGATGATTCAAAACTGGAAAAAAATGATATTGATGAGCTTATCTTAGGTCAAGTCCTCACCGGCGGTGCAGGGCAAAATCCAGCTAGGCAAACTTCTTGTAAAGCTGACATTCCTTTCTCAAAAAGCGCAGTAACAATTAACCAAGTGTGTGGATCTGGGTTAAGGGCAATTGCTATGGGTATGCAGTCATTGCAATATAATCAATCTGAAATAGTTATTGCAGGTGGTCAAGAGTCAATGAGTAATGCCCATCATACTATTAATATCAGATCGGCAACTAAAATGGGTGATGGTAAATTAAAAGATTCTATGATTGTTGATGGGTTGTGGTGTGCAATGAATGGTTATCACATGGGAACTACTGCCGAAAATGTTGCTGAAAAGTACAATATTTCAAAAGATGATCAAGATAAATTTGCTACAGAATCTCAAAATAAAGCTGAGAATGCTCAAAAGTTGAATAAATTCTTGGATGAAATCGTTCCAATTTCAATTCAGAAAAAAAAAGAAGTGACTGTTATAAGTGAAGATGAATTTCCAAGACATGGCTCAACTTATGAAAAGATTTCTACTCTTAAACCTGTATTTTCAAAAGATGGTACTGTTTCAGCAGGAAATGCATCTGGGTTAAATGATGGTGCTGCAGCTGTTACAATGATGAATGAAGATTTAGCTGCAAAGAAACAACTTGAGCCATTAGCTCGCATTGTATCTTGGTCGTCAGTTGGTGTTGACCCTTCTATAATGGGCATAGGACCAGTTGAAGCAACAAAAAAAGCTTTAAAAAAAGCTAAATGGAGTCTAGATGAATTAGACCTAATTGAAGCAAACGAAGCATTTGCAGCCCAGTCTCTTGCAGTTAGCAAAGAGATTGGATGGGATATGTCAAAGGTTAATGTAAACGGTGGTGCCATAGCACTTGGGCATCCAATTGGAGCATCTGGTGCAAGAATTTTGGTAACACTTATACATGAACTAAAAAAAAGAAACTTAAACAAAGGATTAGCAACTCTTTGCATTGGAGGTGGACAAGGTATTGCTATGTGTATTGAAAGGTGAATAATAGATGGACAAGATCGCTTTAGTAACAGGTGGCACTAGAGGTATTGGGGAAGCTATTTCCAAAAAAATTTCTTCAAGTGGTATTAAAGTTGTAGCTAATTATTCGAGCAATGATGAGGCGGCAAATAAATTTTCTGAAAAAAATGGTATTGATGCTGTTAAATTTGATGTTGGTGATTACGACCAGTGTTCAAAAGCAATAAAGGAAATTGAAGCTAAACATGGTAATATATCAATACTAATAAACAATGCTGGAATTACTAGAGACGCAGCATTACACAAAATGACGTTGCAGCAATGGAATGAAGTAATTAATACTAATTTAAATTCTGCATTTAATCTTGTTTCTTCAGTAATTGGAAATATGAGAGATTCTGGTTTTGGGAGAATTGTTCATATCTCATCCGTTAATGGACAGAAAGGGCAGTTCGGACAAACTAATTATGCAGCAACAAAATCTGCATTGTTGGGTTTTTCAAAATCACTTGCTCTTGAAGTTGCTAGTAAAGGGATAACATCCAATGTTGTTGCACCTGGTTATATTAATACTGAAATGGTAGCAGCGATAAGAGAAGATATTTTAAAATCAATAGTTGATACAATACCTTCAAAAAGATTAGGGGAGTCTGATGAAATTGCAGATCTTGTTAATTTTTTGATAACTGAGCAAGCAGCCTACATTAACGGTGCAACTTTCTCAATAAACGGTGGATTGAGAATGGACTAAAATAAGTCTTTTTTCTTCCTAACGTAGTCAAATGTTCTTTGTGACGAGTAATCACTCACTCCCAACATTTTTTGAAAGTTTTTATTATCAGAATTTAGAAACGGATTAAGTTTTTTTTCTTTACCAAGATTAAAGGGTATTGTAAATTTTCCATCTCGAAGAAGGTTCTCAACCTCATTTTTTTTATTTAAAAGCTTTTTGTTCTCTGGATCTAACGACAGTGCAAATAAAATATTAGACTTTGTATATTCGTGACCACAATAAACATTTGTACTATCTGGTAAAGACCTAATTTTGAGAAGTGAACTCCACATTTGATTATTCGTACCTTCGAAAACTCTTCCACAACCTAAAGAAAATAAAACATCCCCACAAAAAAGTAATTTAGCATTTTCTGAGTAAAAACAAATATGCCCTGAGGTATGACCAGGAACTTCAAAGATTTTGAAATTAATATTACCTAACGCAAATTCATCATTATTTTTAAGAGGAATATCAATCCCTGGTATTCTTTTAAGATCTTTTTCGGGGCCTAAAATTTTACAATTTGTTTTTTTCTTAATTTCAAGATTTCCTCCTATATGATCATGATGATGATGAGTATTAAAAATATAATTTAACTTCAATTTCTTTTTTTCTAGTAATGCCAAAACAGCATCTGATACAGCTGGGTCCACACATGCCGTTTTATTTGTTTTCTTATCTATAATTATATAAATATAATTATCACTTAACGCAGGTATTTGAAGGATCTCAAACATTAAATTTTTTTTACCTTTTAGAGATACAATAAACTCCCTGATAAGCCATAAGATTTTCAGAGAATGAAGAGTTTATTTTGTAGCCAAGTTCACTAATTAAAACTTTTTTAATAATTTTTAATTTTTTTTGTTTACAAAAATGTTCAAAATCACTTATTGAACATAGATGAATATTTGGAGTATTATACCATTCATATGGTAGAATATCGTTTTTTGGCATTCTTCCTTTAAGTAGCAAATCCAGTCTTATTTTCCAGTAAGCAAAATTTGGGAATGAAATTATTGCTCTTTTCCCAATCCTTATTAAATCATTTATTACAGCTTCAGGAGAACTCATTGCATGAATAGTCTGGCTGAGAATGACTGTTGTAAATACATCATTCGGATAATCTTGAAGATCGGAGTTTGCGTCTCCTTGAATAACTGTCAAACCTTTTTCTACACATTTGTTAACTCCTTTTTGACTAAGCTCAATACCTCTACAATCTACTGATTTTTTAGATAGGAAATCTATCAAATCACCCTCTCCGCAACCAACATCAAGTATCTTCTCATTTTCTTCTATAAATTCAGATATGATTTTTAAGTCATTTCTTAAACTCATTATAAACCTAATTTTTTAGTTAAACCGCTTAAAAAACCTTTAAGAATTTTGTGGAACTCAGGTTCTTTCAAAAGAAACGAATCGTGTCCATTATCCGTCTTAATTTCAACAAAACTTACACTAGCTGCTGAACTATTTAAAGACTTTATTATAGTTTTTGTTTCTGCTGTTGGGAACAACCAGTCAGATGTGAATGAAAAAAAACAAAATGTTGCATCATTATTTTTAAATAAATTTGATAAGCCTCCTCTTCTATTAGATAAATCAAAATAATCCATAGCTTTTGTAATGTACAAATAACTATTCGCATCAAATCTATCCACAAATGTTCTTCCCTGATATTTTAAATAACTTTCAATCTGGAAGTCAATGTCAAACCTATACGATAAAGAGGAACTAAATTGAAGATTCCTTCCAAACTTTTTTTGAAGTCCATATTCTGACAAGTAAGTTATATGCGCTATCATTCTTGCTACTGCTAATCCTCTACTCGGCTTGACATTAAACTCGTTATATAGTCCTTTATTCCAATTGGGATCAGCCATTATCGATTGCCGACCAATTTCATGAAAAGCTATATTTTGAGCAGAATGCCTGTAAGAAGTAGCAATCGGAACTATAGCGTTTACTCTATTTTTAAATAGTGCGCCCCAAACTAACGCCTGCATACCCCCCATAGACCCTCCTATAACAGCAAACAGTTTTTCAATGCCTAATGCATCTATCAACCTTACTTGAGCTTCAACCATATCTTTAATAGTTATAACAGGAAAGTCTAAATTATATTGTTTACCATTTTTAGGGTTAATACTTGACGGTCCTGTACTTCCTTGACAGCCTCCAATAACGTTACTACAAATAACAAAAAAAAAATTGGTATCAATCACTTTTCCTGGACCAACTAAAATATCCCACCAACCCTTTTTATTTGTTGAAGGATGAACTCCAGAACAAAATTGATCTCCGGTCAGTGCATGGCATACAAGAATTACATTGCTTTTATTTTTATTAAGTTTGCCATATGTCTCATAAGCTATTTCGCACTTATCAAGCTGATCGTTTGATTCAAGTATCAGTTTTTCTTTAAATGTTATATCAATTTTATCAAATGCCATATTGTAAAATAGTAATCTTGTTTCTTGACTTGTATCGCATCATAGCTATGTTGGGAATTGTGTCAAAATAAATTTTTAGCAAATTAAGAAAAAGTGAAAAATAAAATTCCTTACTTAAAAGATATTAAACCTGGGATTAATAAAATTTCAAAATATGTTTCAGGGGAAATTAAAGATAAAAAAATAATCGCAGCAAAATTATCTTCTAATGAATCACCCTTTGAAATTCCTTCGAATATTATTAATTCTATTATTAAAGAGCTAAGATATTCTAATAAATATCCCGACGGTGATAGTGAAATACTTAAGTCAGCTATTGCAAAGAACTTTAAAATCAAAAAGAACCAAATAGTTTGTGGAAACGGATCTGATGATATTTTGTCATTAATTTGCCTTGCATTTTCTAGAGAGGACTCTGAAGTAATTTGCAGTAATAATGGTTTTTTATTTTATCCAATTATTACATATTCCTCAGGTGCTAAACCAATATATGCTGAAACCGAAAATTTTTCTATTAGCATAAAAAATATTAAAGAAAAAATTAGCAAAAAAACAAAAATCATTTTTTTTGCTAATCCAAATAATCCAACAGGATCAATTATTTTAAAAAAAGAGTTAGTAAAAGCGTTAAAGGAAATTCCTAAAAATATTATTGTAGTAATTGATGGAGCTTATGCTGAATATGTTATAGATAAAGAGTTTTCAGATGGTTTAGATCTAGTAAAAAAATTTCCAAACTTAATAATCACCAGAACATTTTCAAAGATATACGCTCTTGCGGCATTTAGAGTTGGTTGGGGATACAGCTCCCCTGAGATAATTCAAATATTAGAAAAAATTCGAGGACCTTTTAACGTAAATTTGGTTGCACAACTAGCTGCTTCCAAGATTCTGAGGGAAGAAAAATTTATAAATAAGTCAATAAAACACAATATAAAATATAAAAATTTGATTGAAAAAGAACTCAAAGAAATGGGGTTTTTAGTGTTTAAAGGTCACGGCAATTTCTTATTAGTAAAAAACAGTTTAGAAATAATTTCAACAAAACAAATTTTAAGATATTTAGAAAAAAAAAATATTTATGTAAGATCATTAAGAGCATATAATCTTCCAGAGTGTTTTAGAGTGAGTGTAGGTAAAAGGAAAGAAAACATATTGTTTTTAAAAGAAATTAAAAAACTCTTAAAAAGAAGTTGTTAGAAAATGTATAATATAACAATTATTGGCCCGGGTCTCATTGGGGCATCACTAGGTCTATGTCTAAAAAAACATGCTTTGGCTAATAAAATACATGGAATGGATATCGATACTATAAACTTAAAAAAAGCAAAAAGTCTTAATGCAATTGACGAAGCTCACAAAGAAATAGGATCTTATGTCAACGAAAGCGATATTGTATTTGTGTGTACACCAGTTGGAACATTCCATAAAATTTTTGAATCTTTAAATAAATTCCTAACGAAAAAAACAATTGTTTCAGATGTCGGATCAGTAAAAGGATTTTTTTTAAAAAAACCTTTTAATAACTTTAAAAATTTAAATATTGTACCAGGCCATCCAATTGCAGGTACAGAGTTTTCAGGAGCTTCAAATTCAAAAATAGATATGTTCGAAAACAAATGGTGTATCTTAACTCCAATTAATAAATCAAAAAGTATTAAGGTAATAGAAAATATTTGGAAACGTATGAATATGAGAGTTGAAATTATGTCTCCAAACAAGCATGACAAAATAATGTCTGTTACCTCTCATCTCCCACATTTAATTGCCTTTACAATAGTTGGGACTGCTTTTAATTTGTCTCCACGAGACCGAAAAAGTCTTTTAAATTTTTCTGCTGGAGGTTTTAGGGATTTTACAAGAATTGGTTCATCTGACCCAAAAATGTGGCACGATATATTTTTACAAAATAAAAAATTTATTTTAAGTACATTAGAAAAATTCGGAAATGATTTGGATTTTTTAAAAATGCTTATAAAAACCGAGAATTCAGGAAAAATTTTAAATATTCTTAAAAAAAATAAAACAATTCGTCAAAAAATATCAAAACTTTCCTAATTGGTTTTGTATAAATAATTTTCAATTGTATTCATAACTTTTTCTTTTTTTTTTCCAGGTTGTATTGGCGGGAAAATTTCTAATTTAATTGTTCCAATTTTTTTTTTTATTTTTTGATTTATCCAAAAACTACCAGAATTATGACGAATAGTTATAATAGGTAGATTTAAGTGTTTATACAAAAGAAATACTCCTGCTCCGAGATTATTTTTTTCTCCAGGCCTAGTTCTTGTTCCTTCTGGAAAGATTATTATTGTTCTTTTATTATCGATTTCATGGTTTTTAATTTTGGTTAGGATAATCTTCGAAGTTTTAAAAGTCGTTTTTCTGTCAACATAAATAAAGCCAAGCTTTTTAAAATAGAAACTCAGAATTGGAATTTTATTCAACTCCTTTTTGAGGAAATATATTGGATTTTCAAAAAGTGTATACAAAAAGAATGTTTCCCAAGCTGACTGATGGTTAGATGCAATAATCGCTGGTTGTTTTAGAAGATTAAGATTTCCTTGAATTTTATAATTAATTTTAAGAACATACTTAATTATATATATTACTGACTTTGACCAAAAAAAAGATATTTTTGAAGTAACTTTTACTGAAAAGAGAAATATAGCACTAAAAAAAGTAAAATAGATTATTGTCCACAAGAAAAAAATTGTATAGAAGATTATTTCTCTAAAAAACATTAAAAACCAAAAATCATTAAGTACAAAATTTTAAAAAACTCTTCAATGATTAATTTGAACTCAAAAAAACTATCTATAGATTTTTTATTTTCCTCAACAAAAAAACCTACAGGTACAAAAAAAAACTTTAACTCAGGTAATTCCTTTTCAAAAATTAGTTTTGTTCGTGGAAGATGATAGTATGACGAAATCAGATAAATTACATCTGAATGATGATTATTTAACCACTCTTTTACTTCGTTTACGTTACCAATTGTGTTTTTTGCCTTTAATCCATAAAAAATACAACAATCAAAATACTTTTCGTCATTTTTATTTAGTAAATATTTCTTCTTCATATCAATTTTAGGGTAAACACCGCTGACAAACATTTTTCCATTATTTGATCTTTTCAACAAATCTAAGCCACTCTCAAATCTACCTTTACCACCTGTTAGGACAACAATTACTGAGTTATTCAGTTGAGAATTACTTGGATTATGATGGTATTTTGGGAATACAGAGAATAAATATACAATCCACCATGTTAAACTTACAAATGTTATAACCAAAAAAAAAGTAACTATTTTTTTTAAATTAGCCAAAAAATCTCTTTTCTAAAAATTTAAAAGTCACTAAAGTGAGTAACAGGAATATTATCATTAAACTGAAAATAATAAAAAATGATAAATAAAAAAAAATTTCGAATAATTCAAAAAACGATGTACTTAAAATATCAACATGGTTATAGAAAGGTATAGAAAATATTTTAACAATACTATATGAAATAAAAACGGAAAAGAAAGAGCCACCAATAGTTCCTAAAAAAATTTTTTTCAACAAAATTATTGAAATATTAATTGATATTTGCTTACTATCTGCTCCCATAAGCTGTACGACTTCCAAGAATTTATAATTTGCTGTTAATGCAGCATTAATTATTAATATCAAAAAGAACAAAAAGAGGATAAATATAAGGAAGCCTACTAAAATAATGAAGAGCTTTACTTTAAAAAAAAATTCTTGAATCTCTAAAATTTCATCTTTGTGGTAGGTAACTTTATAATTTCTATTTTCTATTATTTTAGAAAAATTCTCAAAATTTATTTCAGAAAATTCATTATTGAATTTTAAATTTAAAAATAGTGGGACTCTCACACTTGACAAAGAGTGCAAGTCCCCTAAACCTAAATATTCTTTTAAATCATTTTCAGTCAGTAAACGTACATATTCAAAAACTTTTTTTTTCTCAAAATACTGCAAGATTTCACTCTCTTTTATTCGCGGTATTTTTTTCTCAGAAATATCTGGGGAAATCCGTATTGTTACAATTCTTGATTCATTATTTATCCATGAATCTGAAAATTTAAAAAAATTTAAATAAAGCAAGAAGTGCATGCATAAAAAACTCATCAAAAAAAAAGATAGAAGGTTTAGAAACTTTTTTTCATCATTCAAAAAGGACTTTTGAAAAATATTTAAGATATAATTCATTTTGTTATAACAAACTGTTCAATGTTGACTTTTCTTGAATTAAAATATTCATCTTTATTTTGATTGTCTGCTACTATGATTGTTGTTCCTAATTTATTAATAGCTTTAAGTAGAAAAAAAAGTTTTTCTCTACTAATGGAATCTAAATACAACATTGGTTCATCTGCAATTAAAATTGGGGGATTTGAAACCAACGCACGTGCTATAACAACTTTCTGTTTTTCACCGTCTGATAGATTTACAACCTTAAGTTCAGCTTTTTTTTCAAGACCCACCCATTTTAGTATTTCAAAAACTCTGTTGTCATTCGAAGTCGAATTGTTACTTTGCACTTCGAATGATAATTGTACATTTTGGAAAATAGATAAATATGGAATTAAAAAATTTTTTTGTAAAATTATCCCCATTTTTTTTCTACATCTATTTATAAAACTCTTATTTGAAAAAAAAACTTCCTCCCCAAAAATTCTGTATTTACCTGAAATTGGAAAGATCTTCATATACAAAAACTTTAAGAATGAACTTTTCCCACTTCCATTTTTCCCATGAATGACTAAAAAGTCTCCCTTAGATAATGTAATTTCAATATTTTTTAATATTAAATTATTATTATACCCTAAGCTTACTTTATTTATTTCTAAAACTTTATTCATTATTCAAAATTTTGGTAATAATTCTTTTAAATAATTTTTTTCCTTTTGAGTTGTATTATCCTCGTTAATCATTTTTCTAATTTTTTGAATGATTTTTTCATATTCATTTTTTTCAAAAATAATTGGTATATCGTAAATTAAATTATCTTTATTCTCTGCATTCTTTCTTGACGGATTTTTATTTTCTTCTTCATTTTCCTTTATTACTGATTTGTTTCTAATTTCTTTTTCCAAAGACTCTATAATATCAATTGAAAATTTTTGTTTTTCCATAGATTTGTTAATTTGTTTATTTTTTAAAGCTTCAGAAGATTCATCTAAGGATTTTATTAGTTTATTAATCTTCTTTTTTGAATTTGGAATTACATCTAAAATATCATTTTTATTTCTCAATATTTTCTGTTTTATTCGTTCTTGGTCATTGGCTAATTCTTTAGAATTTTCTGAATTTTTTTGTTTAAATGTTTTTTGAATTAGTTTATTTTGTTCCTCATATGAGTTTTTTAAAATTTTAGAGACGTTTTTAGAATTCAATTCAGATATTTTTTTTTCACCCAATAAATTATCAATTAAATTTATTAAACTTTTTGCTTGATCTAAAGTTGAGTTTTTTGTGTCATTTTTAAAATTATCTTGATTCTTTTTCTTTTTCTTTTCTTTTTCGTCACGGTCAAGCTTTTGAATTAATCTTTGAATTTTTTCCATTATGGTTTCTAATTCATCATCAGATGCATCCCGTTCAATTAAACTTTTGAGTTCATTTTTTAATTTAAGTATTTCTTCCTTAAAATATTCGTCACTATTTTTTTCAATAAGCATTGCAATTGAAAACAATTCGTTTATTACTCTTTCAAATTTTGCATTTTGGGGAATTGAATCAATATTTAGAAAACTTATAACATTTCTTATTTTTGGCTTAATGAAATCAAAAGGGTTTTGAATTTTTTTAATAAACTTTTCAAGTTTTTGGAATAATATTTTATTATTCTCATCTAAATAATATTTTTTTCTAAATAAAATTATTTCATTGGCATATTCATTTAAAAACTTAACTTCAGGTAATGTTACCCTGTATGCCTCTGATTCTCCATAGTTTTGATTTAAATCATAAGATTTTAATCTAATAATTACATCCCTTCCTGACAACGGATGATTTGTGAGATTTTGGCTAAAACGAATAATTTCCGATGAATTATTTGTCTGACCTATATTTTTAAACAAGTTAATATAACTAGCTGGCTTATTAGAAACTTTATTAATTAATGAATCATCAGGTTTTGTATTGTTTTTAGAAATCAAACTAGATGATTTTATTTCTAAGAAACTGATATCATTATTTTCATCTTTTAAAAGATAATTAAATACTAAATTGTTGCTATCAATAAATGGTTTGTTATCAAATTTTATTTCTGGGTTCTTATCAATATTTATTATGATTTTTTGGAATAGTTTATCTTTAAAAACTATCTTATATTCTCCATCGGTTAATTCCCCTTTAAAAGTTGTTGTATTCTCAAAAAAATCTATTTTTTTTAAAAATTTTTTTCGTGAATTTTTCGTTAATTTTACGTTTACATTTTTTTCTTCAGTCCCATAAATCTTAATTAGGATTTGGCTATCTTTTTCTACTAAGAAATTGTCTACTACATCATGGGATAATGAATTTTTTTCTAGAAATATTATTTCATTATTTGATTCTTCTGGTGGGTATATCCATATGTTGGTACTTAAATTATTGTTGGAAGAATATTCGTTCTCAAAATTAAAAAAACTTTTGATTTCATATGAATTCAAATTTTCTAACTTTATAAAGATAAAAGTAGTTAGAATTAAATTTAGTATTGTTATTTTTTTTAAAGGAAAAACAATACCAAAAAGATTTCTAAATTTAAAAATAAATTTTTGTTCAACACTTCTTTTAATTTTTTCTTTAAATTTTATCCAGATATGGTCATGAACTTCATTTTTTTTAGATAAAGACTCTGAGAAGTAATCTTTGTCAAAATAAGAAAACAATTCATTGTCTGAAAAATTTAGTTTTTCTTCAAGTTTTTTTTTAATTAAAAAAAGACTTACATTAGATTTGTTAATCTTTACAAAATTAGTTAATAAAACAAGGTTCAATAAAATAAATATAATTACTATGCTTAATCTTATATAATTACTTTCAGTAAAAAGTTTAAAATTAATAATTATTAGTAATATAACAAAAGATAGAATGTGGAATCTGTTATTGTTTACAAAATTTATGATAGTATTCCAAAAGAATGAAAAATATAATTGAAAACTTAATGAAAATAATCTCTCGTTTTTAAGCATCTTTAAGATTTAAAAAAATCGGAATCGTTAACTACTATTTCCTTAATTAATGGTCGACAATTATAATTTGATGACATACATGACCCATACGCTCCTGCAGAACATAAAACGAGGTAATCCCCACTTTCAACCTCATTAAGATCTCTATTAGATCCGAATATATCACTCGATTCACATACTGGACCAACAATATCATAATTACGTTTTTTACGATTCAATTTTTTCATCGGAATTATATGATGATATGATTCATATAATGATGGCCTCATCAAATCATTCATACCAACATCAAGAATGAGGAAGTTTTTTCCCAATCCTTTCTTTACTCTTATTACTTTTGAAATAATAAAACCGGCTGAACCAACTATACTTCTTCCTGGTTCAAAAATAAGTTTCAAATTCATTCTTCCAAATTCTTTTTTAATGATACTGGAGTATTTCTTTAATGAAATTACTTGATTTTCAAAATAATTTATTCCTATACCTCCTCCAAGGTCTAAATTTTTAATATGAATTTTGTTTTTTTCTAGTCTTAAAATTAGTTTTCTAATTTTTTCAAAAGCATTTTTAAATGGGTCAATTTTTGTAATCTGAGAACCGATATGAATAGCAATTCCATCAATTTTAAGATTGCTGTAATCGTTTTTTCTTTTAAATATTTCTACCACCTTTGATATTGGTATCCCAAACTTATCATCTGATCTTCCCGTTGTTATTTTTTTATGTGTATTTGCATCAACATCAGGATTTACTCTTAGAGAAATATTGACTAATGTTTTTTTGTTCACTGCCAAGTTATTAATTTCTTCAAGTTCTTCTTCAGATTCAACATTGATTTGAAAAATTTTTTTCTTTAATGCATAAATAATTTCTTCTTTTGTTTTGCCAACGCCTGAAAACACAATTTTATTTGGACTGATACCTGAATCCAATGCAAGTTTGAGCTCGCCTTTGGAAACTACATCCGCTCCAGAACCAAGTTTACCCAATATTTTAATTATTTCTTTATTAAAATTCGCTTTTACAGCATAACAAATTAAAGGGTTAAGTTTTTCTAGAGATTTATAAAAATTATTATAATTTCCAATTATTTCAGTCAAAGAGTAACAATATATAGGAGTCTTGTGTATTTTAATAATATTTTCACAATCAACATTATTTATAAAGAGTTGTTTTCCAACATATTTTAAACTTTTACTTATCTTTTTAATGCTTACCATTTTATTCCGCAGGATACTCTCTTGGATAAGATGAATCCTCAGGTTTGTCTAGAGAACTTTTTTTACCACAAGAAAATATTAAAATTAAACACAAAATTAAGATTAAATTCTTCATCTTTTATAGTCTATTTTTGTTTTAGCTTTTTTTATAGCTTTTTTTATTTCAGAAAAAGCTGTTCCGCCTTCTGATTTTTTATTTTCAACTGATTTATGTGGGTCCAAAAAGTTATATATTTTTTTTGAAATCTTAGAGTCTAATTTCTTTAAATCATCGAGCTCAAGTTCAAATAAGTTACATTTCTTTTTTTCAGCCATTACTACAGCTTTACCAGCTAAATGATGAGCTTGTCTAAATGTATACCCAAGATTCATTACAATCCAATCTGCAAAATCTGTAGCAGTGGAAAAATTCAATTTTGATGAATTGTACATTTGCTTTTTGTTTATATTTATATCCTTAATAACTTCACACATGACTAGTAAAATTAGTTGTACAGTCTCATAGGTTTTAAATACAGGTATTTTGTCTTCTTGTAAATCTTTGCTGTATCCCATTGGCAATCCTTTCATTGTTGTCAACAATGACATTAGATTTGAATAAAGTAATGATGTTTTTGCCCTAACTAATTCTACAGCATCTGGATTTTTCTTTTGAGGCATGATTGATGATCCTGTTGAAAGAGCATCAGAAAAACTTACAAATGAAAAACTACTACTACACCAAATAATAAGATCCTCTGATAGTCTTGAAAGGTGCATACCCAATATAGAAGAAGCTGATAAAAAATCTATTGCAAAATCTCTATCTGAAACACTATCAAGAGAGTTGTTAGTTGGTTTATTAAAACCTAAACTTTTGGATATAAACTTCCTATCAATTTTATAAAAATTCGTACCAACCAATGCACCTGAACCTAGAGGACACTCATCTATAGTCTTTAGAAGGTTTTTAAACCGTTTTTTATCTCTTTCAAACATTTCAAAAAAAGCGAGAAAATAATGTGCAACAGAAATTGGTTGTGCATTTTGGAGATGAGTAAATCCCGGCATAATATTGAATAAGTTATCTTCTGATTTTTTTATAAGAACTTTTTGGAAATTATTAATAAGTTTAATAATTTCTCCTACATTTTCTCTTATCCAAATTTTTAAATCTGTAGCTACTTGATCATTTCTAGATTTACCAGTGTGAAGTTTTCCTGCTAAATCACCAATATCTTCTTTTAAAGCCATTTCTATATTCATGTGTATATCCTCATAGTCAGCATTAAATAAAAACTTATTTTTTTTTATAGAGTCACTTATTTTATTTAATCCATTTAAAATTTTCTTTAATTCTGATGAACTAACAATACCTGCTTTTTTTAATGATTTTGCATATACTAAACAAACTTTTATGTCCTGTTTAGCTAGTAGATAGTCGAAATCTATTGAATTATTAATTTTCTTTAGAAGAGCTGACGAATCTAGCTTAAATCTTCCTCCCCACAAAGGATTGATTTTTTTTGTCATTATCTTATCTTAAATAAGTGTTTAAAATTTTGTTCATATTTACCATTTTTTTTTATCATGCTAGCGCTAATGATAAAAGTGAATTAATAATTCATAAAGTTCCTAAAAATATAAAAATTAGCGATGTTTACGATTCTAAGGATAAAATTGTCAATATATTTGATAAAAAAAAGAAATTTACAATTATTAACTTTTGGGCTACCTGGTGTGCACCCTGCATTAAAGAAATTCCAGACTTACTGAACATTCAGAGTAAGCAAGAAGAAAAATTCAATGTTTTTTTTGTCTCCGTTGGTTTCTCATCTCCAGAAGATATAAAAAAATTTAAGGAGAAACACAAATTCGAAGAAATGAAAGTTTTGTATGACAAAAATCTAGAATTTAGTAAAGATCTAGAAGTTAGCACCATACCAACAACAATCATAATAGATAACAAACAAAAAGAAATAATAAAAGCAATTGGATATATTGATTGGAATGCCAAAAAAAAAGTAGAGCTTCTTGAGAATTTATAACTTTTGCTCAAGAGCAGGCAAGACTTCAAACAAGTCACCAACTAAACCATAGTCTGAAAACTTAAATATTGGCGCCTCTTCATCTTTGTTTATCGCAACAATGAACTTAGAGTCTTTAATCCCAGCAATATGCTGGATGGCTCCTGAAATCCCTACAGCAATATAGAGATCAGGAGCAACAATTTTTCCTGTCTGTCCAACTTGCCAATCATTAGGAACAAATCCTGCGTCAACAGCCGCACGGCTTGCACCAATAGCAGCTCCTAATTTGTCGGCAATGCCCTCTAATAATTTAAAATTATCTCCGTTTTGCATACCTCTACCACCAGAAATTACAATTTTTGCAGCGGTCAATTCAGGTCTATCTGACTCAGATAATTCATGTTTTACAAAGTTAACTTTACCATCAAAGGTTAGTGACGAGTCAATTACTTCAACAGTATTTTTAGATTCTTTTTTACATGGCTCAAAACAAGTTCCTCTTACAGTAATAACTTTAATTTTATCCTTTGATTTTAGTTTACACACAGCGTTACCTGCATAAATTGGACGTTCAAATGTTTCATGATCTAAAACAGTCATAATATCAGAAATCTGTTGTACATCTAAATGAGCAGCTATCCTTGGTAATAAATTTTTTCCAAAAGTAGTTGATGGAGCAAGAATATGGGTATATTCACCACTTTCTAAAAATCCTGTAAGTGCTTTTGTAATATCCTCAGCAATTTGGCTTTCAAAAATTTCATGTTTTATTAAGGTTACTTTTTTTAAACCTGATATCTTTTCAGAATCTGATACAATTTCTTGTGATCCAGTTGAAAAAATTAACATTTCAATATTGTCATCAATTTTTAATCCAGCACTGATTGTACTTAACGTCGAAGGTTTTATTTTCTTATTATCGTGTTCTGCAATAACTAATATTTTCATGATAATACCTTAGCTTCACTTTTTAATTTACCAATTAATTCTTCAACATCCTGGACCATTATTCCAGGTTTTCTCTCTGGTGGATCATTCACTTCAATAATTTCTAACCTACTTTCTAAATTTAATCCAAAAGAACCTACATCAATTTGCTCAATTTTTTTTTGCTTGGCTTTCATAATGTTTGGTAATGAAGCGTATCTAGGTTCGTTTAGCCTTAAATCTGTAGTAATTATGCAAGGAAGTTCTACGGATATAGTTTCTAATCCACCGTCAATTTCTCTGGTAACATCAAATTTCTCACCATTTTTCTCAACTTTTGAAGCAAAGGTAGCTTGGGATAAGTTACATATTTGCGCTAACATTTGTCCGGTTTGATTACTGTCATCATCAATTGCTTGCTTTCCCATTATTATTATTTCTGGCTTTTCCTTCTCTACAATTTTACTTATTACTTTTGCAACATTAAGAGGTTCTAGGTCACTTGTAGTTTTAACTAGTATGCCTCTGTCTCCTCCCATTGCTAAACCTGATCTAATTGTTTCTTGAGAAGATTCACTTCCAATAGATAACACAACAATTTCATTTAATATCCCTTTTTCTTTCATCTTAACAGCTTCTTCTACAGCTATCTCATCAAACGGGTTCATTGACATCTTTACATTCTCAGTCTCTACACCAGTCTTATCTGCCTTAACTCTTATTTTTACGTTATAATCAATAACTCTTTTTACACAAACTAAAGCTTTCATAATTACTCCATTAAATTAAAATTTTTTTCCAGGCACCCACAAAATATCACCTTTTTTTCTATTTTCAAACCTTGCAGCCACAAATAGAAAATCAGATAACCTGTTGAGATATTTAAATACCATATCATTTATGTGTTCTTTTTCAGATAGCGTTACAAGTTTTCTTTCAGCTCTTCTAACAATACATCGACAATGATGCAAAAATGCTGAAGATTTTTGTCCTCCCGGTAAAATAAATGAGTTCAGCGGTTTAAGTGATTCATTAATCTCATCAATTTTATTTTCTAATTCTTCAACATGAATTTTGGAAACTTTTAAACTCTTCTTTTGATTTGAGTCCGGAAAACATAAATCAGCTCCCAGATCAAACAGGTGGTTTTGAATCTTTTGTAATACTTCTTTTATTTTTGGAGAACAATATATTATGGCTATTCCAATAGCAGAATTTGCTTCATCTACTTCGCCATAAACATCAACCCTAAGACTATTTTTTTTTACTCTTGTTCCATCACCTAAAGAAGTTTCACCCTTGTCTCCACCTCCAGTATAAATTTTGTCTAATCTTATCAAACGATTCTAACCAATGATTTGCTTTTTTGCATATATAGCTATAACTAATATAACGATCGCAAAAAATTGAAGAAAAACCCTGTATCTCATAAATTTGTTTATTTTATTAGAAGGATCATTCTTGGACTTTGCTGTATATAGCAGTCCAGCAATAAGGGAAAGAAATGTCAAAACTACCATTAACAGGATAATAAGATTTAAAAAAAAAATCATCAGTCTCTACCTAACAGACCTTTAGCTACTATTTGTGCTTGAATCTCAGCAGCCCCTTCGAAGATATTTAGAATTCTAGCGTCACATAACACCCTACTAATTGGATATTCCAAAGCGTACCCATTGCCTCCATGTATCTGTAGGCCACTATCCGCAACAGACCAAGCTACTCTAGCAGCAAGCAGCTTTGCCATACCAGCTTCAATATCACATCTTTCGTCATTATCCTTTTCTCTTGCCGAAAAAAGCGTGATCTGTCTTGCTATGGATGTTTCTATTACCATTAATGCAAGTTTCATGGCTATTCTTTGAAATTCAACGATTGGTTTACCAAACTGTGACCTATCTTTAGCGTATTGCAAACTAATATCTAATGCAGATTGTGCGACACCGACCGCCCTTGCAGCTGTTTGAATCCTGGCTGATTCAAAAGTTTCCATTAACTGTTTAAAGCCCATTCCTTCCTTTTCGCCGAGCAGATTCTTTTTTGAAACTTTAATATTGTCTAGTGCTATTTCATATTCTTTCATACCCCTGTATCCTAAGACTTCAATTTCACTTCCACTCATTCCATCCATAGGAAAAGGATTTTCACAGTTTCCTCTTGGTTTTTCAACCAAAAACATACTTAGTCCTTTGTAACCCTTTTCATCAGAGTTGGTTCTTGCAAGTACAGTCATTAAATCAGATCTAGCACCATGTGTTATCCATGTTTTGTTTCCATTAATAGTGTATTCTTCATCATTTAAAACTGCTCTTGTTGACAAACTTCCAAGATCAGACCCAGTATTTGGTTCAGTAAAAACAGCTGTTGTAAGCGTCTCTCCAGATGCAATTTTTGGCAAATACTTTTGTTTTTGTTCTTCGGTTCCGCCTAATCTTATCAATTCGCCTGCTATTTCAGCTCTTGTTCCTAGTGAGCCAGCTGCTAGAAACCCTCTGGAGAGTTCTTCAGTAACAACACACATCGCAACTTTTCCCATACCTAAACCACCATATTCTTCTGGAATAGCTATACTAAAGACTCCTAAATCAGACATTTTAGAGAGTATCTCATCAGGAATCAGTTTGTCTGCTAAATGCCACTCATTAGCTTCAGGTATAATTTCTTCATCAGTAAATTTTTTAAATTGATCTTGGATCATTTCCAATGTCTCATCACCCAAGCCTAGACTTGGAAAATTACCTTGACATAGATATTTGACAATTTCGTTCTTTACATCCTCTGACAGTCCATAGTTAATCACTTCACTAAAATTTTCTTCATTAAAAAAACTGAAATCTTCCGAGGTTAATCCCAAATCCTCAGGCCTAATAATCTCTGATTGACTCATCATAATTCCATTTTTAATTTGCATGAGATATTCAGAGAAGCCACCGGCAAGTACTAAAGCATCTAGAGGAGAATTTTTATTAGTCGAGGATAGTCTTTTGTACCATTGCAACAATTCTCTTAAGCTTATTCTGTAGGTCTCAAACCAGGCATAACCGTGAGATTTGTATTGAACTTTCTCAAGTAAAGATGAACTAACTCTTCCATCCTTTACACAGCTAGATTTTAAAAAGCTACTAACTTTTTTGCTTAAAATCTCAAGTTTTTTAAGAATAAGGTCATAAGAATTGATCTTATCTTCAATCTCCGATTTTATTTCGGTTTTATCTATTAAATTTGAACTATCCATAAAAAATCTCCTTACTTATATTACTAACTAATATATTTTTATCAATCTTCAATCAAGAATGATTATTTTAACTCCTTAAAACTCTTCATACCAGTTTTTTTTGCTTGAACTAGTGCAGCCATATTTCCGGGCAAATGTTCATTATTCATCATTTTTGTATGTGCTGCTGGAATTTTTTCCCACAAAAAACATTCAGACATTAGTGGCTTTATAAGTTTATTTATCATCATATCATTAGCTTGGTTAGCCTGATAGAGGTTTGCAAAGTGGCTACCTTGTATTCTTTTTTGTCGCATCCAAATATATCTCGCATCCATGGTCAAATTGTAGCCAGATGTACCAGCGCATATTACAACCATACCACCAGTTTTAACTAAATAACATGATACTGGAAAAGTTGATTCGCCAGGATGTTCAAATACGATATCCACATCCTTTTTGCCAGTTATATTCCATATATCTTTCCCAAGAACTCTACATTTTTTAATAAAGTCTAAATACTCTTCCTGATTTTTGACATCTGGTAACTGACCAAAACAGTCATATTTTTTTCTATTCAGTACTCCAGAAGCCCCTAGTTTCTCAACAAAAGGGATTTTATCATCATCAGATATAATTCCAATCGCATTAGCTCCTACTGCTTTACAAATTTGTACAGCCATACTACCTATACCTCCTGAAGCTCCCCAAACTAGGACGTTCATTCCGGGTTTTAATGCATGAGGAGGATGTCCAAATAACATCCTAAATGCAGTTGCCAAAGTGAGTGTGTAGCAACCACTTTCTTCCCAAGATAGATGTTCAGGTTTCTTAAGTAATTGTCTTGACTGAACCGTTGTAAATTGAGCAAATGATCCATCATTAGTTTCATAACCCCAAATTCTTTGAGATTTGGAATACATAGGTTCTCCTCCATTACACTCTTCATCATCCCCATCATCACGATTACAATGAATTATAACTTCATCCCCAACTTTCCACCTTTTTACATTTTCACCTACAGCCCAAACTATACCTGAGGCATCTGATCCACCAATATGATATCCAGTATCCTCACCTATAACAGATATAGGTATTCCTTGAGATGCCCAAACATTGTTGTAATTTATTCCCACGGCCATTACCATTACCAAAACCTCGTCCTGTTTAGGTTTTTGAACTGGCATTTTTTCAATCTGCATAGCTTTCTCTGGAACTCCGAGTCTATCCTCTCTTATTACCCAGGCATACATTTCCTCAGGCACCTCGCCTAAGGGTGGGATTTCTCCAATTTCATAAATTTTTTTCATATTTTTATTAAACTCTCTGTTAAAAATTTAACAGATTTGTAACACAGATATTAAAAAAAAACATAAATTTCTTGTTGAAAGTCAAAATAAGTATTATTTTTTTATTCTGTTATGAATGAATTACGTGATAAACCCTGGGTTATAAGAACTTATGCAGGTCATTCATCTGCTGAAGACTCAAATAAGCTTTATAGGAAAAATTTGTCTAAGGGCCAAACTGGCCTTTCAATTGCATTTGACCTCCCAACACAAACAGCTTACGATTCTGATGATGTGGTTGCAAAAGGTGAAGTGGGTAAAGTAGGTGTTCCCGTCAGCCATATAGGCAACATGATGACACTATTTAACAAAATTCCTTTAGAAAAAATGAATACTTCAATGACTATTAATGCGCCTGCTGCTTGGTTATTAGCACTTTACATAGCAACGGCTGAAAAACAGGGTTTGAAGCGTTCCACTTTGTCCGGAACCACCCAAAATGACATTACAAAAGAATATCTATCTAGAGGTACCTATATTTTTCCTCCAGAGGCTAGTTTGAAATTAACCTCTGATATTATAAAATTTACAACCTCTGAAGTTCCTAAGTGGAATCCTATGAATGTATGCTCCTACCATTTGCAAGAAGCAGGTGCTACCCCTGAGCAAGAATTATCATTTGCGCTAGCTACAGCTATAGGAATATTAGAATATGTGAAGAAAAATTCTAAGATGAATCACACAATGTTTGAAAAAATTGTTGGAAGAATTAGTTTTTTTGTTAATTCAGGTATGAAGTTTTTGACAGAAACATCAAAAATGATTGCTTTTACTGAAATGTGGCAAGATATATGTAAAACCCGATTTAAAATTGAAAATCCAAAATACAGAAGATTTAGGTATGGAATGCAAGTAAACTCGCTTGGTTTAACTGAACTCCAACCTGAGAACAATGTTTACAGGATTTTAATTCAAATGCTCCCAGTTGTAATTGCCAAAAATTCTCGAGCTAGGGCTGTACAACTTCCAGCGTGGAATGAAGCTCTAGGACTTCCAAGACCCTGGGATCAACAATGGAGTTTAAGACTCCAGCAGATAATGGCTTATGAAACCGATTTATTGAATTTCGAAGATATATTTGATGGTTCTAAAGCTATTAGAAAAAAAGTACAGGATCTTAAAAAATCAGCAAAGAATGAATTAAAAACAATTGATAAACTTGGTGGATTAAAAGTTGCAATAGAAAATGGTTATATGAAAAAAAAGTTGGTTGAGTCACAAACAGATAGACAAAAAAATATTGAGAAGGGTGTACAAAAAGTTGTTGGTGTAAATTGTTACACTGAAGGAGAGGGATCTCCACTCCTTGATTCTAATGATGGTGGATTTATGAAAGTTGATAAAAAAGCAGAATTAAACCAAATCAAAAATGTAATTGAGTGGAAAGAAAAAAGAAATCCAGCAAAGATAAATAAACTCTTAAAAGTTTTAAAATCGAAAGCAGAATGTGGAGAAAATATTATGGAAACATCGATTGAATGTGCTCATGCTGGTGTAACAACAGGTGAGTGGGGTAAAGTAATGAGAGAGGTGTATGGTGAATATAGAGCTCCAACAGGGATTCTATCTTCATCATTAAATTTAAATAAAAGTGATACATCTCAGCTTGAAAAAATTAGAAAAAGGGTTAACGAAATTACAAAAAAAATTGGCATTAGACCAAAAATGCTTGTAGGTAAACCAGGATTGGATGGTCACTCTAATGGCGCAGAACAAATCGCAGTTAGAGCTCGTGATATAGGTCTTGAAGTTGTTTACGATGGAATAAGATCATCACCTGAACAACTTGCAAATACGTGTATAGAAGAGGGAGTTCATATTGTGGGTCTATCAATTTTGTCAGGATCACATCTTTTTTTGGTAAAAGAATTTCTTAAGCTATTAAAAACAGCAAATATCTCAAAAATTCCTGTAGTCGTAGGAGGCATAATTCCTCCGACAGATGAAAAGAAACTGATTAAAATGGGAATATCAGCTGTATTCACTCCTAAAAATTTCCAAATTTTTGATATAATGTCTGAAATCGTTGAAATAATTGATAAAAAAACAAGAAAAAAAGATTAGCGAAATTGCTGTAGAATCACTGAGATTATTAAATAAATACAAGTTGGAAGAATTTGTTCCTATTATAATTGAGAAAAAAAAGATTGGCTGGATTTATAAAGAAAATCTAAACCATTTAATAAGTAGTTCTTTGTTAGGTGAAGAAGACAGACAGACTTCAGTCAAACTAAATTTACAAGAAGCTGAATCATTTTTTCAAAAATCTTATATAGAACTTCAAAGGCATAAATTAATTAGAACGGATGTCAACGAACAATGCCCTGTTTTTTATACAAATTCATTACAACCAAGATTAAATTTTAATTATTCATCAAAATTTTGTGATAACAACTTGTTTAGTGTTCAAAGATCAATTTTAGGTTTTTTTGGATTGCCAGCATACGGGGTTCACCTTAATGGATGGAAATTAAAAGGAAAGAATGTCTACTTTTTACTCGGAAAAAGGTCAAAAAATATAAAAAAGTTTCCCGGTCTATATGATAACCTTGTCGCCGGTGGGGTAGTTTCGAATCTAAGTTTAAATAAAAACTTAGCAAAAGAATCTTATGAAGAAGCAAGTATAACCGAAAAAAGAATAAAAAATGCAAAACTAGCTTCTGTAATCTCATATTTTCATATAAATAACAATTGTTTTTCTCCATCAGTAATTATTTCATATGATTTAGAAATTAATAATAATGAAAAATTTAAAAATTTAGATGGAGAGGTTGAGGGTTTTGATTATTTTAATATTGATCAGATCTTTGAATTAGCTGAAAAAAGAAAAATTAAACCAAACTCTATGATTCCTATAATTGATTTCTTAGTAAGAAAAAACTTTAAAGTATTTTCAGAAAATGCTTTAAAACAAATAAAAAAATTTTTAATCTAATTTTATGTCTATTTCACTCGATGGACCTTGTATGTTACCAGATGAAAACAAGGTCAAAAATATAGTTCTTTTTTTACATGGATATGGTGCTAATGGGAATGATCTAATATCTCTTTCTTCATTTTGGAAAGATTTAGCAGCTGATACTGCTTTTTATTCTCCAAATGCTCCTTTCAAATGTGATTTTGGCGCTGATAGCTTCCAGTGGTTTGAATTAATGAATAGGGATGAGAAGGAAATGAAACAAGGTTTAAAAAAAGCAGGGCCTATACTTAACAAATATATTGACGAATTATTACTTAAACATAAAATCTCGGAGAAAAAATTAATTATTGTTGGATTTTCACAAGGTACAATTATGGCACTTTACCATATGTGTAAAAGAAAAAATTCTTGTGGTGGAATTCTGGGCTACTCCGGAATGTTATTTGATGACGAAAATTATAAAAAGTCGATTGAATCCAAATACCCAGTTTTTTTATATCATGGAAAAAATGATAATGTAATTAGTTATGAATCTTCGATTTTTGCTGAAAGCAAATTAAAAGAGTATGGATTTGATGTAACATGTAAAATTCAGGATCAGCTTGATCATGGAATTGATGAAAATGGTTTAATCGAAGGAAAAAAATTTCTAAATAAAGTTTTAGGTATTTAATTCTAGTTTTCTAGTTACAACATATATAAGATATTAACCTTGTATTAAGATAATATCATGAGTCTACAGTCTAATAGTTGTCCTGCCTTGGTTTTAAACGCAGATTATCAACCACTAAGTTATTTCCCACTTTCAACTTGGTCTTGGCAAAATGCGCTTAAAGCAGTATTTCTTGAAAGAGTAAATGTTGTATCTCAATATAATCAAGTTGTTAATTCCCCAACTACAACAATTAAGTTACCAAGTGTTATTTCTTTAAAAGACTATGTTCCTTTGCCTTCAAAAGCTGCTTTTACACGTTTTAACGTTTTCCTGAGGGATAAATTCTGTTGTCAGTATTGTAGGAAAATTTTTCGTGCTGAAGAGTTAACCTTTGATCATGTTATACCCAAATCAAAAGGAGGAAAAACAGAATGGAAAAATGTAGTAACAGCATGCAGATCATGTAACACTGCTAAAGGTAACAAGAGTTTAAAGAGATTTGGAACAAGATTGTTAAGAGAACCCAAAACCCCTTCAAATTTTGAACTTAAAGAAATAGGAAGATTGTATCCTCCAAACTATTTACACGAAGGATGGAATGATTTCTTATATTGGGATTCTGAACTTGAATCTGAATAATTAGTATTTTTCGGATATGTTGATAGCTGTCTGAGTTATTTTTCTTACAAATTCCTTAAAAAATTTAATCCTTAAGCTTTGACTTTCATGCTGTGAGCCAAACGATCTGTGTTCATCTTCATCTGCTAAAAATTTTTCTATTGTTTTTTTAAATTGTTTCTTTTCTTTACCATCAATTTCACTTAATTGACTTCTGTAATGCTCGACAATTTCCTCTTCAACAGCTTCCGTACATGCTAAAACATAGTCCTTTCCTAATAATGCTGTAACTGCTCCCATTGAAAAACCACCATATTTCCAAATACTATTCATAATTGTGGGCCTGACCCTTTCTTTAAGAATAAGATTTTCAAAATAATCAAGATGCACTTTTTCTTCTTTTGCAATTCTCGTTAGCTCATTTTTGAGTTTTTTATCTTTGGTGTATTTAATTTGTCCTGAGTAAATGTATTGGGCCCCATATTCGCCGGCATGATTCACTCTTATCATTTGCTCATAAAGTTTTTTGTTCATTTTGAAAATTCCTTCTTAATAAAAATTATTAAAATAATTGATAATAAAAGTGATATCAACATATTTCCTGCTGCCATTGATATCCCAAAGAATGAGAGAATTACTTCGTCACATTTCACAATTTCAGTTTTCTCTAAAAAGTTTCTAAGTTGATCAATATTTTCAAAATTATCAATGTTGGAAGTACATCCGCTACTGTATTCCCAAAATTTTTGTTCTACACCAAAATGAAAACCTGAAATCAAAAAACTTGCAAGAAAATCTAATCCTAATAATGAAATTAATATCCTTTTATCAAAAACATTTAGTGCATATAACAATGTAATAATTATTGAAACGAAATAAGGAATTCTTTGGTATAAACAAAGTTTGCATGGTGGATAATTTTCAATATATTGAAAATAATAAGCGAAAAATAATCCAAAAAAACTATATAGACCGATCGATATAACTAATTTTTTTTGATCTACATTTATTAAATTGAGACTCATTTAAATTATAAAATATAAAGAAATTAGTATTATAATTATTATAGTTATAATATTAAAATATTTATCAACAATTTTTTTTGTTTGCTCTCCAAATTTGTAAACAATATATCCAACAAGAAAAAACCGTAAAAATCTTGAAATAGCTGAAAAGAATGTAAATAACAAAAAATTTACATTTAAAATACCGCAAGACACAGTAATAATCTTGTAAGGAAAGGGGGTAAATCCACCAATCATTACCAAGATCCATCCAATCTTAAGAAATTTTTCTTTGAAGTTTTCGAAATTTATTTCAAATCCTGAATAAAGTTTTATGAAGTATGGTTGTAATATGTCCCAAAAATAATAACCAATAAAATATCCAATCATTCCTCCAAGAACAGAAAAAATTGTTGCTAAAATTATTAAAAATAAATATCTATTTCTTTTTGCGATAATCATAGGAATCAAAAAAATATCAGTAGGCAATGGAAAAATGAACGATTCTATAAATGATATAAATGCTAATAATTTTGTTGAGTGCTTCTTCCCTGCATAGTCAATTGCCTTTTTATAAATTAAATTTGCAAATGTTTTCATATTCTGATTTGCTGATTTTTGTTGATTTTAATGGTGTACTAAATTTCTGCATGAAGTTAAATGATTAAAAAAAAAATATTAGGTTTATTCTATCTTTTAACTTTAATTATTATTTTTTTTCTAATAATTAATTACGATATCTATAACAAACTTAGTTATGATTCTTTATTCTTCTACAAAGAAAAAATCATTTTATTTAAAGAATCACATTTAATGTTAAGTATATTAATATTCTCTATTTCGTCTATGATTTGGGTTTTTCTCATGGGCTTCATTTTTCCTTTCATTGTTATTTCAGGGTTACTATTTGGTCAATATTATGGAACAATAATTTGTGTGATAAGTTTCACTTTTGGTGCAACCGCAAATTTTGCATTTGCAAAATATTTCTTTAAAAAAAAGGTTAATGAATTTTTTAGAAATAAATACCCAACAATCAAAAAGACAATCTCAAAGAATAATTTTAGGTATTTTTTATTACTAAGAATTTTACCTGGAATTCCTTTCCCAGTTAAAAATCTCTCTGGAGTACTTTTTGATCTAAGCAAAAGAAAATTTTTTTTTGCAACTTTTTTGGGAGAAATCCCACAGATATATTTATTTGTTACTTTTTTTCAAAATTTTTTTTATTCTTTGAACAATTCAGGAAAAATAAATTTAAAATTTATTTACAGTTTTGAGATTATATTTACTGTAGTTACATACTTTTTAATAATATTAACTGCAGATTTTTTAAGAAAAAAGTTCTTAAATTAAAAATTGTATGAGCTAGAGCCAAAATTTTCTTTTAAATTAAACCCCCCGTCTATAACAGCGAATATATATTCTAGTCTTTTTTCACTTATATGAAAATTCATTGAATGCTCAAAACCCTTGTTACCAATTTCTATCAATAATTCTTTGTTACTAAGATAGTGATCACATTTTTCTTTATATTCTTGAATATTAGCGTACTCAATAATATTCTCACCATCAATAAAAGGGTAGGGACAGAGAATTTCCCATTTTTGCCGAATTAGAGCAATTGAATTTATTTGCACCATTTGAGACCTTACGTTGCAATTTCCAGCACCCCAAGCATCAACTACTGCATAAGAATTTACAATATTAGAAAAAAAATTATTGTTATCAGTAAAAGAGTTTAAAACTTTAAATCTTTTCGCAATTAATTCAGAGGCACTAACAATTTCTGATCTTAGTCCCGTTTGAATTTGACCAAAGGAAACTAACAGATCATATTTTCTAGTTTTCTTTGTATTTAATTTTTTATTATCCTCAATTCTGTTTGGATAGGGAAGAGGAATAATTCCATATTGTTGGTAATCTTGTAAATAGGTTTCCCTTTTGAAATACCATCTCGCTCGGTCTCTCATAAAATTGTCAATCCAAGGTTCACCTCTATAAAAATTTTTTTTAACTCCTTCTTTTATGCATTTTTCTTGATAAGAATTTTTCCACCCACTTGCAGTCCATTCGCTACCGTCTATGAAAATAGTTTTTTCAGGTCTATTTATTTCATCAAGTAAAAAAAATTTATTTCCACAATTTGAGTAACTCGCAGAATTGTATCTAGAACCTAGTGCAAAAATTAAATCGGCATCTTTTGA
Organism: uncultured Alphaproteobacteria bacterium; assembly: GCA_902526175.1. Classification (GTDB taxonomy): domain Bacteria; phylum Pseudomonadota; class Alphaproteobacteria; order Methylaequorales; family Methylaequoraceae; genus CACBWF01. The sequence goes on from CABZJY010000006.1 coordinate 62,999, forward strand.
ATGTTCTACTATTTCAAAATCATTGCAAATTTTACACTTTTCTAGGTTTTCAATACCAATTTCTAGTCCTTGATTACTTAGGATCAACATGTTCTTGATTATTTCTAAAGAGGAACAGTAAATTTCTGCACCGTGTTTAACAAGACTTTTTAGAATTTCAAAAGCTAGAAATTCTTCTCTGCAAGGCAAAATAACAACAATTTTCATTTGTATAACTTGTTTTATCACTAATTAATACGTTATGCTATTATATTCCATCAGTTAGAATATTTACTGAGATACTAATTTCGTTTAAAGATGTATTTTATCGTTACATGGTAAGTTTCTTTGGTTTATGATTTTAGTAGTTTAATAAAAATGTTTGGAAATTTGGAAAGTATTATGGAATTAATAGTTTTGATTTAAATAACATGTTAAAAGTATAAAGTTTTATGCCCCTATGGCGGAATTGGTAGACGCGACGGATTCAAAATCCGTTGAACTTCGGTTCATGTCCGTTCGAGTCGGACTAGGGGTACCATCTAAACTCAATGTGAGTAAGGTTTTCAGACTATACATATCGTTTTGAAAACAAACATTAAACTCTAACAAAATGTTTGATAGTGTTTGATACTAATGACTCGTACAGACTACACAAGAATTTCACAAGGTTTATCAATTTATAAACAAGCGAGAATACATCTAAAATATTAAATTTTCTTTCCTTAGGTAATTTTTAAAAAATTAAAAAGAGGCTTTATAAGCCTCTTTTTTTTTTGTGTCATATAATATTAGTAACACTATATGTAGTGTTGTAATAATTTTGACACATTTATTTGATAAATGATTTGAATGGATGGCGTATCCTCTAAACACAATCGTTACAGAACAATATGGATTTCAGATGTTCATCTAGGTACAAGCGGCTGCAAAGCAGAATTGCTTTTAGAGTTTCTTAAAGTTTCTAAGTCCGAAAAAATTTTTCTTGTAGGAGACATTATCGATGGATGGCGATTAAAGAAAAAATGGTATTGGCCACAAGCTCACAACGACGTTATCCAAAAATTACTTAGAAAAGCTAGGAAAGGAGTAAAAGTTGTATTTATACCAGGTAACCATGATGAGGCTGCCCGCAAATATATTGGTGTGAATTTTGGAGATATAATAATAAAAAAAGAAGCTTACCATACCACTCTCAAGGGTAAGAAATTATGGATCATTCATGGAGATCAATTTGATAGCGTTATTAGACATGCTCGCTGGCTCGCATATGTTGGTGACAAGGGTTATGCTATGTTAATCCGCTTAAACAATCTATTTAATAATATTAGAAAATTTTTAAAGCTACCTTACTGGTCATTATCAAAGTTTATTAAACAAAAAGTAAAAAAAGCTGTTTCATTTATTACTGCCTATGAATTAGTAATGACTAAGGAAGCAAAAAGAAGAGGGTTTGATGGTGTTGTTTGCGGGCATATACACAAAGCAGAGTTCAAATCAATTCATGATATAATATATTGTAATAGCGGTGATTGGGTAGAGTCTATGACCGCGATTGTAGAACATCTCGATGGTAATCTAGAGATTGTTGACTGGTCATCTAGAATTTCTCAAGAGCATTCAAGTCACTTTCAGCTCCTACAAAAAACTTAATTTCCTAGTTATGAAAATAGTAATTATCTCAGATGCCTGGCACCCTCAAGTTAATGGAGTGGTCCATACGTTATCTAAAACAAAAGAACTTTTAGAAAAAAAAGGTCATAATGTTTTAATGATAACACCTAATCTGTTTAAAACATTTCCTTGTCCTACTTACCCTGAAATCCGATTATCTTTTTTTCCAGGGAACAAAGTTAAAAAGTTAATTAAAGAATTCAATCCAGATGCGATTCATATTGCAACTGAGGGTCCTCTCGGTATAGCAGGAAGGAATTATGTGGTAAAAAATGGACTTGTTTATACAACTTCATTTCATACAAAATTTGCGGAATATATATATAAGAGAACTAAAATTCCTCTTTTTATAAGTTATAATTATCTAAAATGGTTTCATAGTAAAGCACATAAAATACTTGTTCCTACAAAATCAGTAATAGAAGATTTAAAAAAGTGGAATATACACAATACTACAATATGGCCACGAGGTGTTGATTTTAAGCTTTTCAAACCCCCTTTGCAAAAAAAGAAAAATGACAAACCGATTTTGATAAACATAGGAAGAGTTGCTATTGAAAAAAACTTAGAAGCATTTTTACAATTAGATCTCAACTGTGAGAAATGGATTGTAGGTGATGGTCCAGATCGACGCAAACTCGAAAAAAAATATACAAATGTCAAATTTTTTGGTGAAAAAAAACAACATGAATTACATGAATACTACGGAAAAGCAGATTTATTTGTTTTTCCAAGCAAAACTGATACTTTCGGACTAGTATTACTAGAAGCTATGGCGTGTGGATTACCAGTAGCAGCATTTCCAGTTGCAGGGCCAATCAATGTTATTGGAAAAAGTGGAGCAGGGGTTCTAAATAAAAATCTTAAAATCGCGTGTTTAAATGCATTAAAAATACCCGCCAGCAAACCTTTACATTATGTAAAAAAATTCACCTGGGAGAATGTTGTCAATATCTTTGAATCTAATCTACAAAATTCAAAAAAAAGGGATCCTAAAACATATGTCTTTAAAGAGAATCCACATAAAAAGAATACTGGGTTGAAGAGATTATATTTTGCTTTAATAAATAGTCTCTCAGGATTTATATTTGCTTTTAAAGAGGAGAGTGCTTTCAGACAAGAACTACTTCTCACTTTGATATTAATCCCTCTTGCTTTTATATTTCCAACCGAGACTACAGAAAAACTTCTCATGATTGGAAGTATTATGCTTTTACTCATAATTGAATTACTTAATTCAAGCATTGAAGCCACTATTGACAGAATTTCTTTTTCACATCACGACCTTTCAAAAAGAGCCAAAGATTTAGGCAGTGCCGCTGTTCTTTGTTCACTTGCTTTTGTGTTTGTTACATATGTGTCAATATTGAAGAGATTTTTTTAGAGATTTTGAAAAAAAAAGTGTGATAGTAAAGTGTGATAGAAAAAACTTTATGTATTGAAATCAACTACTTACAATCAAACGCAACTGATTCAAAATCCGTTGAACTTCGGTTCATGTCCGTTCGAGTCGGACTAGGGGTACCAACAGTGAAAACACTAGAAATTTTTTTCTAGTCGAACAAGAGTTATCGTAAGTCCTAATTAGTATAAAGCTAACAACCTTTTAAAGGTGTTATTTTTATCAATTTTTCTAAATAAATTAATAAATTGGCCATTTTTCTCTGGCGAATGATTGACGCTTTTTAAAACAGCCGATAAAACCTCAGCATAACTATTAATTGTTATTTTTTTGTTGTCATCAAATAGTTGACATACACAAAGAAAGTTTGTCAAAGTTATATAAAATATTATTTCTCTAATAAAATCACTAAATGTACTTTCAGAATTAAGAAGATTTTCAATATTTTTTAAAAATTCATTAACAAAATAGTTTTTAAAAATAAAATCATTCTTTTTTCTAAACTTATCAAATTTTTTATTATAAATGAAAGAAAATTTTCTTACAAAATCCTTTTTAGGTGAAAATAAATATTCACTTTTAATAGCTGCTATTTTACGAATTTTTTTAAACCTTGAATCTTCAATGTTTTTACCGTTATTAATTTTTATAGAACTTTGATCTACCTGTGTATTACGTTTAGCTAATTTGGAAAAGCATAATGTTGCCATGATATTAGTGTCGGATATAAGTAAATCTTTTTTAATTTTTTCCTTCTCATTTTTTGAGAAGTGATTGATGAGAATTTTACTATTACCTTTTTTTTCATAGGCGATAATTATTTGTTTAAGGGTATCAAAAAATGTAAAATTGTCATTAATGGTAGAAAATACCTCTCGCATAAATTGTAGTTTTTTGTTAGAAATTTTTTTTGTCGTTTGAGTTGAAAAAACATTATGTGAATTAAAAATATTTAGTAATTTATTTATATTTTTTTTTTTTATTTTTAAATCTTGTTTGCTTAAACATAATCGAGCAATTTCGGGACAGGTTAATGAACCTGCAATAAACCCTATTTTATCAAATATTTTTATATTCCTAGGATATGTAGCACATCCAATAGATAAATTCTCTTGCCCTAATAAATTAAATGCATTACATAGCTTATCTCGGTTTAAAAAAGGACAACAATTATTTTGATTAACAAACTTACCGTAATTAATATTTGAGTTTAAATCGTTTTTAACCAAAAACTTTTTAGCAATTGATTTAATTTCATTGTTGGTAGAATTCTTATATTTTTTGTATGTTTCTTTATCAATGCCAATGTTCCACCCTACACAACAAGAATCAATACAGTCTTTTCCTATACATCTGAAATCCTGTATATATTCGGGGACAAAAAAATTTTTATTGGATTGCATTATTGTTATGATTTCGCAATATTAATGCCAAAAACAATCAATAAGTAGATAGGTCTTAGACGATATGTATAATTTTTTTTCTTGTTTAAACATAGTTTTTTTTATTTTAGTTTTTACTAATAAATTTTTATCTTCGAATCCAATCAATGAGATAAATATCAAAAATGACGATGGCACTTATAATTTCTTTGTAGAAATACCGGCTGGAACAAAAGAAAAATGGGAAGTTAATAAACACAATGGTCTTTTAGAATGGGAGGAAAAAAAAGGTAGAAAAAAGGTCATAAAGTTTTTGCCATATCCAGGAAACTACGGTTTTATTCCTCAGACATTTGGTGCTGACGGTGATCCTGTTGATGTAGTTGATCTAGATGGAAATATTGAAAGAGGGTCAATAAAAAAAATCAAAATTATTGGTGGTTTATATTTCGAAGATAAAAAGACAGTGGATATAAAATTTATAGGTTTGGATCCTGAAGGTACATTCAAAAATATTGAAACAATACAAGATTTAGTATTAAACAAGTTTGCGTCTTTAGAGATTCTTAAAATATGGTTTGAATCCTATAAAAAATCTGGAAAGATGATTTTTTTTAGACTTATAGATAGAGACGAATCAATTGAAATAATTGAAGATAGTCATGAAAGGTGGAAAGACCTAAGCAAATAAAATTCTACCATTTAATCAAGATTATATAACAGGAATTCTTCCTTCGTGAAAGATATAAACATTTTGACAAATTAATTTAATTTTTAGCTTGATAAAGAATACCTAATATTAGTATCGCCTATTTTTTTATAAATGTCTCTCAAATAATTGTCACCTTTGAATCTAACTTTTCTAAATTGACTTTCTAAATTATCTATCCTTGTTACTATTTTTGAAACTGCATTAATATCTTTTCCCCATCTGTTAAAAACATCTTTTCGCATTCTTATCTGGTCATCAGTGAATTCGAAAAATATTTCAACAGATTTTTCATTTTTAAATCTGAAATCACGCAATTTTTTCTTATTTCCCTCATCCTCAATCCAATGCAGAATATCAAATTTGAATTCTCCACTGATTGAATCTGTTTTTGCGTCAGCGTCAAGTAACGCATCAATCTTCAATTTACAAAAGGAAGCAATTTCACTTACCTCATCATGAATCGTCTCTTTTGATTTATCTTTTACTGATTTTTGTAAGACAAGTTTTAGCAGTTGGTCTTTTAGGAAAGTTATCCAGCTATTACTTGCTCTTAAAAGACTTTTTGACTTATATTTGTATATAAGGTTTCCCCCAACCTCTCCTCTTTTGAGTTTCATGAAATTTTCATCTTTATTATAGTATTCTAGTAATTCTTCTCTAGAATTCCATAATTCATTTTTTGTCTCGAATAAAAACTCCTTCATTACCTCTTGAACAGCATCTGGACCTTCTAATAAATTTTCATATAAAATCTTTAAAAGATCCGCAGGTTGAATATCATAGAACTTTGCATATTTAAAAAATTCTTTAAATGGACTACCATTATACAGCGATTCTACTAAAAGAGCCAAAGCTCTGATAAATAAATAATCATCAAAACTTAAATCTTTAGTTGAAACGCCTGCTTCTTCATAATCAAAAACTTTA
>CABZJY010000007.1 GCA_902526175.1 uncultured Alphaproteobacteria bacterium
AACTTCAGTTAAAAAATGTTACTCTGGAAAAAACATCAATAGGTGATCATTACGATCCAGACCATAAAAAAGTAAGGGTTCTCGAAAATAGATTAAAAAGAAAAAGCTTAACATCTATAGCTGTAATATGCCATGAAGTTGGACATGCAATTCAACATGCTGAAAATTACACACCCTTAATTACAAGAACAAAACTTGTAAAAAACACTCAATGGATTAATAAAATGAGTTCGGCTATAATTTATGTTGGACTACCTATAATTTTTTCTACTGGTTATGTATCATTAATAAAATTATGTATTTCAATTTTGTTGGTTTCTTTATTTATTAATTTAATTGTACATTTAGTAACTCTTGAGGTGGAACTAGATGCTAGTTTTAATAAGGCATATCCAATTATAAAGAAAAAAGTACCCAAGATTTATCATAATGCTTGTCATTCGATACTTAAAGCAGCTGCTTTTACTTATGTGGTTGGTGTTTTTAGAAATCTGATTTCTTTAAGGATGATTTGGTCAGTGTTTTCAAGAATTAGGTAAGTCAAATATATTGAGGAACACAGTAGTTTATATAATTAGCATTAATTTACGACATTTATTTATTTTGGTGGTGTCGATTCTTTTTCTGGCAACTTGTTCAAGTACTCAACTTATCTACAAATTAGTTGAAAATTTTATTTTAGAAGAGGTTTCCTATTTTGTGGATTTGAATGAAGAAGAAAATGTATTACTTAAACAACAAGCTTCTGAAATGGTGCTCTGGCATCGGACATATATGATGCCAAGCTACGCATCTTATCTAGAGGATATCGCAAATTATTTGGAAGAGGGTAAGTACGATACTCTTGTTATTACTAAGATCTTATCAAATGGACGAATTCTGATTGAAAAAACAGTAAAAGGTTTGACTCCATTTGCTTCAAAGTTTCTTATTCAGCATCAGACAATTGAAGATATTAAATTTATTGAAAAACAAATGGAAGCACGAAGACAAGAGCGTTTAGAAGAACTCTCCAAACCTATGGATATACTCTACGAAAAGCGACTAAAAAGATTGACTTCAAATTTTGAGAGATTTTTTGGTACTCTCTCAGATGAGCAAGTTATATTGCTCAAAGCATATGCTAGTGCAACTTTTGATGCATCAAAAATTCGATTGAACAACAGAACACAGAGACAAAAAGTTTTCTTAGAATTCCTCAAAACTAAATCCACTGAGGCAATGCTTACAAACTATCTTAACAAACTTCTTTTAAAAGGATATCTAATAACCAATCCAGGATACAAAACCTTCTCGGACACTTCACTTAATAGATTCCAATCATTATTAGAAGATATGTTAGCGATATCATCAAATATTCAACGAGAGGCAATTGTTAGTACACTAAGAAAATATGCAAATGATTTTAAAGCTGTTTCCAGCTAAGAGTTGTACAATATTGTTTTGTATTTGAGAGAGGAGATATATTGCTATTTTTGGATGACAGAGGTCAATTATCTACCTCTATTTTATTTTGGATTTAGTTTTAGCTGTAAGGGAGTCCATATATGCTAATAAAACTCCACTCAAAACAAAAGTGAAATGAACTGCGATAAATAAAAGAATTTGCTCTTTAGTATAATTTTCTAATCCAAAGAATATTTTTAAAAGATGAATTCCAGAAATTGCTACAATTGAAGAAACTAATTTAAGTTTGAGTCCACCAAAATCGACAGTTCCCATCCACTCTGGTTTATCTTCATGATTGGCTATATTAAGTTTTGAAACAAAATTTTCATAGCCAGAAAAAATTACAATAATTAATAAATTACCTGCAAACGATAGATCTATTAGGGTAAGAATAAAAAGGATAAGTTCGGTTTCATTAGTACTAAAATGACCTATAAAATGAATAATTTCCTTTATAAATACAATTAATAAAAAAAAAAGGGAAATTATCAAACCAAAATAAAATGGTGCTAATAACCATCTTGATGCAAACATCAAATTTTCCATAAATTTTTCAAAAGATTTTAGCATATTTGTTTTATAGACAATTTTACTAACTTTTGAAATAAGTTTGAAATAATCTTCAAAAAAAAGTTAGTTTTTAAATTAAAATCAAGGAGTAAATCAATTTAAATTTTATACATAAAAATGCTTCTATAAAAAATAAATTAAACAAAATATAAAAATAAACCAAATAAACAAAACTATATACCTTTTTTTCCAAGTGTTATCAAAGCCCAATTCTTTGAAGAATCTAAATGACCAAACATAAGATTTATTTGTTTGAGATTTAGAGAAAAAAAGACTGTGTATTATAGCGATTTTAAAAGTAATAATAAAACCTATTACATTCCACCAAAGCCAAGATACATCAGCTAAATATACCCAACAATATAAGTTACATAAAAATCCACAGATTATACCTATACAAGCACTGTTACCATTTACTTTTTTTGTTAATATACCTAGTGAAAAAACACCGATTATTGGGCCATTAATTAAAGAACCTATTTTATTAATAGCAATGAGAACATTGTTTGAAATATCTTCAACATAAAAAGCTAAAATAATTGCTATCACTCCCCAAAAAAATGTAATTAATCTAGACAAGAAAAGGTTATTTTTTTTAGAAAAATAATTTAGAATTTTGTTTCTTTTTACAAAATCTTCCATAGTTACAGCTGATAAACTATTAAGAACAGAATCTAATGATGACATAGCTGCAGAAAAGAGAGCTACCAGCGTTAATCCCACTACACCTATTGGTAAATTTTCTATAAGAAAAATAGGTACGGCTAAATTAAAATTTGGTATCCCGTCTTGTTTTGGAAGACTTGTAATAAAGTCTGAATTAATTTGAGAATATGCACCTATTCCAACCCCAATTAAACAATAAAGAAGAACAAGAGGAAATCTAAGAATACCATTTAGAAAAAAAATTTTTTGTCCCTCATTTTGATTTTTGGCGCATAATCCTTTTTGCATTTGACTTTGATCACAACCATAATAAGAAAGATATAAAAAAAAACCTCCAATTAGCATAGGCCAAAAAGCAAATTCATTCCCATCACCAAGTCCATGGTCAACAAAGTTTAAGCTTATATTTCTTTGCTCAGGAAAATGGTCAAACATTGATTGAAAACCACCAAGAATATTCGTTAAGTAAAAAAGAATAAAAATTAGTACTGAAGTCAAAATGACCATTTGAATTATATCACTGTAAATTATAGCTTTGATTCCTCCTAAAATATCGTAGATGATGGTTATAAAGCCAAGTATTAGAACGGAATATATAAAACTTAAACCTGTAATCAGTTCAATAACTATTGATACACCATAAACAATTACACCAGTTGCGAAAACTCTAACAAAAAGAAATAAAGAACTCATCAATAATCTAGTTTTAAGATCAAATCTTTTTTCTAAATATTCATATATCGAAATTATTTTTAATCTATAAAAAATTGGGTAAATGAATATCATGATTACAATCATTGATAATGGAACTGCAAGTTCATATTTCAACCAACCCAAACCTCCACCAACTGTGAAAGCGACAAATGCGGGTGCGCCTAAAATACTATTTGTTGAGCATTGAGTAGCTAAAATGGAAATAGCTAAATTTTGGGATTTTTGTTTTCTTGATGCAATAAAATAATCTTTTAAATCTTTTTGATCTTTTGATAAGTAAGCAGACAACAAAATTAATAAAAATAAGTAGATAAATATAACAAACCAATCTAGACTTTCTATACTCATATAATTTACTGGCAGTTAAATATTTTTTTGTAAAAATTGAAAAATTTATTTTACAATTCTTCCTTTATAATTTCCCATAGAATCATATATCAATCCATTTCTTTCTAACTTACCCTTATATGCGCCAAGTGAATCATAAATATTTCCATATCTGTCAATTCTTCCTTTGTATCCGCTATGTGAATCATAAGTGTGCAAGTTAGTTTCAATTCTTCCTAAATATGTTCCAAGAGAATTATAAATACCCCCGTTACTCTCTACTCTTCCTTGATAACCTCCAAGTGAATCAAATATTTTTCTATTATTTTCAACTTCACCTAAGTAATTCTCAAATGAATCATTGGGCAAATCAGCTTTGCTATTAGAAAAGTGTAATAGAATTGTAAAAAATATATAAATCTTATACATATTTAATATTAAATTAATTCATAAATTATAACAACAGAAAGAAGGAAGTAATCTTTCTCTTTCGAGTCAAATATTTTTATAGGGAAATACTTGGTAGGTAAAATTACAGGAACTATTATTTTGAAAATTAGGTATTCAAGAGATTCTTACAGTGCCATGTAAATATGCATTGCTATGTAATCATGGAGATTATTAAGATAAAATTATGTTTTTAAAATATCTTTTTGTTTAAATTCATATTAGTTTGGTAGTACAATTAAAAAATTAAGTAAATGAATTTATAAATACAATAAGGTATTTGTATTGAAGAAGTGATAATAAGTGATTGATAATAATTGTTTAGTGTAATCAAATATGACTAAAAAAAAAAAACTTAAACAAAGAAATTCATTCTGAATCTATTGGGAACATTAAGAATCCAAATAAGGCTTGGGATAAGGATAATCAAGCATGGTGGGATTGGTATGTTACTTTGGCAGATAACTCTAGTTCTAATACAAAGAATGCATTGTTGGAGCTACCTGAGCCACAACAATTAAAAGATTTTTCAACAATTGATTTAAAACAAGAACTCACCAAACCATACAAATTAACGACAAACGATATTAAATCTTTTCAAAAAAATGGTTTCGTAAAATTAAAGAATGTTTTGACACCTGATGTAACTCAAGTTTTACGGTATGAAATTTTGTCACTTTTAAAAAAGACATTTAAAAATTATAATGATGTAAAAAAAAATCGTTTCCTGAGCCTTGAAATGATGTGGTTAGAAAACACTTCAATCAGAGAATTTGTTTTAAGTTCACGAATAGCAAAGATTTGTGCAGAATTGCTTTCTGTAAAAAAAATTCGTCTTTACCATGATAATGCTCTTGTTAAAGAATCAGGGTGCGGTCGAACCCCTTGGCACTATGATGATCATCATTTTCCATTAGATACAAATGATGTGATAACTGCATGGATTCCTGCTCAAGCGATTCCAATGGAAATGGGTCCATTAACTTTTGCAGAGCCATTAGAGGTTTATAAACTTGTTAAAGATATAGAATTTAACGAATTTGATACAAGTTACGATAGAAAGATAAATAATGTTTTCAAGAAAAAGCAAGTGTCAATTGTTGAAGAGCCTTTTGAATTAGGTGAGGTAAGTTTCCATCATAATCTCAGTTTTCATACTGCCTCAGAAAATAAAACAACACAAAGTAGGGTTGTTTTAGCCAATACATATTTCGCAGATGGTGCTCGTGTAGTTAAAAATCCTACAATGATTTCAGGAGATTGGAAAAAGTTTATTCCCGAAACTAAACCAGGTGAAATTGTTTCAAGTAATTTGAATCCAATTTGTTGGCCTACAAATAATTAAAAAAAATTTATAATGCTGTTTAAAACTAATTATAAAAATTTAAATTCTTCATGGATTAAGAAAATTTACCTAGGGGAAACCCCTAATGGTAAAGATTTATCTGATCATCTTCATATCATACATAATCGTTATACAGGTTTTACTGAGGAGATCGCAAAAACTTGTTGTGATTTAAATGGAAAGAATAGTTACGAATTACTTCTAGACACTGTTAATCCAAGCTCACATAGAGATATTCTTGATTTAGCTTGTGGGAGTGGATTTCTTTTAGAGCTTTGTAAAAAACGTTTTTCCTCTAAACATAGACTTTTTGGTGTAGACATGAATGATAATGAACTTAAACTTGCTCGAATCAGATTTCCCAAAAACGATATAAATTTTTATAAAGCAAATGCCCAAGATTTAAGTTTTATGAAAGATTCTTCAAAAGATGTAATTTTTTGTCATTGGGCTTTAACATTAATGGATCCAGTTGTTACAGTATTAAAAACTATCAAAAGGTTACTAAAAAAACAGGGTGTCTTTTCTGCAATTGTTGATGGAGATTTAAATTCAGCGGAAGGGTATTTAGAAATTCATAATATAATATATCAATATGTTCAAAAAAAAATCCCTAATTATGGATTATTAGAATTAGGTGACCCACGTGTTAGATCATTAAAAAGCTTAAACAAGTTAATTAAAAAAATATTTAGTAATAGTGAAATAATAATTACACCGCACATTCTTTCTTGTAGACAGAAACCTAGTATTTTAGCAAACCAGGTTGCAGGCTTCTTCTATGCTTCGTTAATTTTATCATCCAAGCATTATGCTATTTTAGTATCAAAACTTACAGATTATTATACAAAGAATTCAACTGATGGTTTAAGTGAATTTAATCTTCCAGTTAATCGGTTAGTGGTTAAGAAAACTTGAAAATCGTATTTTGTAACACGATGATGTCTTCATGATATTCTTGAGCTTTTGTTTTTTTCTTTTTTTATTTACTTTGATAGGATTTTTATCAGTTCTTAAGAAAAAAAATACATCACTTGACTACCTTCTTGCAAATCAAGAAATTAAACCTTGGTTAGCAGCTATATCAGCAATATCAACATCAAATAGTGGATATATGTTTATTGGTCAGATTGGATTCACTTATGTTTATGGTTTGCAATCTGTGTGGTTGATGTTTGGATTAATTTTTGGCGATTTTATTTCATCTCTTTTTGTGCACAAAAATTTAAGAAAGAAATCACAGGAATTAAAGGTGGTTAGTTTTGCCAATCTAGTAAGTAAATGGCATGGAAAAAATTATAAATATGTACAATTATTTGGTGGTGTAATCATTCTAATTTTTTTATCGACATATGCAGCAGCTCAACTGAATGCTGGTAGTAAGTCAATGCATATTCTATTTGATATAGACTATAAATTAGGAGCAATTATTGGGGGAATTATCGTATTACTTTATTGTTTTTCTGGAGGAATTAGAGCATCTATTTGGACAGATGTAGCTCAATCTTTAGTAATGATAATTGCTATGAGTTTAATGGTAATTTTTGGAATAAAAGAGTTAGGAGGTTTATCAAGCTTTGTAAATCAATTACACAAAATTTCTCCTGATTATATGAAATGGTTTCCATCAACAAATTTTTCAGATTTTTTCTTGGCTCCATATATGTTTATTGTTGGTTGGTTTTTTTCTGGTGTAGGTGTGATAGGTCAGCCTCATGTCATGGTAAGGTTTATGACAATTGATAATACTAAAAACATTCCAAAAACAAGAGTATATTATTATACTTGGTATATATTATTCTATTCACTGACTATTTCAGCAGCGTTTGTAGCAAGATTATTAATTCCTGAAACAAATAGTATAGATCCAGAATTAGCTTTACCAACTCTAGCAGTTAATTTACTTCCTGAATTTTTTGTTGGAGTAGTTTTGGCAGGTATTTTTGCTGCTACAATGTCAACAGCAGATTCTCAAATACTTGCTTGTACTGCCTCAATTACAAATGATATTTTATTAAGCAAAAAAAATAGTTATCTAATAAATAAATTAGTAACCATAATTGTAACAGTCTTTGTGGTTACAATAGCAATAAATGACAATAAAAACGTCTTTACTCTTGTATTGATGTCATGGTCAACATTAGCATGTTGTTTTTCTCCATTATTAATAGTTAACTCATTTAAACAAAAAGTATCAGAATTTTTGTCATTAATGATGATGTTTATACCTTTAATAACTTTGTTATTATGGAGGCATTACGGACTAAATGAATTTATTTACGAGGTAGCTCCAGGTATCTTATCTGGAATTCTTACATTTTTTATATTTAAACTATTTAGAAAATAAATTAATTTTCAATTAATAATCTATATTAGATTTATGATGGAGGATTTCTAAACACTAAGAGATTAGGTGTTAAAATTGCGAAACTGATTGAACAGATTAATATATAGATAGCAAAAATGATAAATTGGACTTCTAATGTTATACCTATGTCTATTAATAATCCCATAAGAGCAGGGGATATAGAAGTAGATAATACGACTAAAGAAAAACACATAGATCTGATTGAACCAAGATAATCAATTCCGTAAAGCTCAACCCATAGAGCACTTATAACAATTGTTGCTATTCCAACAGAAGCACCAATTAAGATCATAGATATAGGTAGAGCATTGGTCTTATCAGTGCTTGCTAGTATTATCAAACCAAAAGCAAGAGGTAATAAAAAAATTCGTAATAAATGTACTGCGCTAAAACGGTCAATTATCCATCCAGCGGCAAATGTGGCACCAACTACACTTAAGGCAAATAGAGGATAAGATGATGCTAAAAGTGAAATCGACCAAGATTTTATTTCCGTTAAGTGTATCTGATGGAAAAAAAATCCAGTTACTATGAATGGAGAGGCAATTAGACCAGGAATGATTTGATAAAATCGTAAATCTTTAAGGACTTGTGAACGGTTCCAGGAAATATTCAAACGCTTTTTTGATTCCGGGAGAACACTAATATTTGAATCTAGACTTTGTGGTTTTAAATGTCTTCCAAGCCAGTAAACCAGAGGTAAAAAAATAATTAATACACATACACTTATGCTTACCCAAATTTCACGCCAAGTAAATTGTAATAAAAAGAAGGTGATAAGGGAAGGTAACAGAGCCTCTCCAATTGGATGCCCAATTAATGCAATACTCAAAGCTTGACCTCTTTTCTTTTTTTTATGCCAACGGGCCATTGCAGTTACTGCTATATGACTGACCATACTTTGGCCGAATAAACGAAGACCTAATAAAGATAAGAAAAGAATGAAAAATGATTCTGCACTTGAAATAAGAAAGGAAAATCCGCTTAATATTCCTAGAGTGATTAATGCAAGATGAGTCAAATTAAAGTGGTCTGCAAATTTTCCTAACCAAAAAAAAACAATCGCACTCATCAGTGTAGCAATAGAATAAAATATTCCAAACGTGCCATGAGAAAGATTAAATTCATTTCTTATTTCTCCAGAAAAAAGAGAAATGAAGAAGGTTTGACCAATACTTGAGCTAAATATTAATAATACACCCAAACATAGCTCCGGTGTAGTAATGAGTAAAAGCTTTTTTATGAGCATTTAGCAAAAATAGTCATTATGCTTTCACATTTGTTGTATACAAACTTTCTAACATACTTTAACATTAATTTTTTGATAGAAAAATCAACATTACTTGTTGCTTGAAACTCCACTTTCCCGCTTTAAGACAGTTCTTCAAATATGGTCCAGTAATCGAATTATTAAGCATTGCCCCAAGGTTTATTGTATCATCAAAAATACACCGTTGCAGGTATCCTTCAACTTGTAAAGATGCATTCTCAGATACACCATTTTCGTAAGTAATTTTCTCAACTTTATGAGTAATACCAACATCTTCAAGTACTTGTAAAATGTCTTCAGCACTTGAATATGGCTCTCCAAAACCGTCTTTGAAGCCATTTAAATAATGTCTGTAAAATTTAAGATAGTGAGATTTTTTACTTGCATGAGCTATAAATCCTGATCCAGCCATCCCAAAAATAAAACGCTTCAACGCTTCTTTTAATTGGTTTTTAGGAATTGCATAAAGAGCATGTGTTGCCCAGATAATATCATAAACTTCTTGCTCACAAGTAAATTCCTGCAAGGTGGTTTCAAATTCAGCGCTGACTTCAAATGGATGCTTAAGAACTTTACGAGCTTCTGAAATTGAAAATGGGGATGGATCAAGAAGTGAGTATTCGATTGGTAATATTTTAGCCTCTGATAAATTAGCATATTTATTAAGTGCTGATGGAAACTTTCCTGAACCGCATGCAATATCTAAGAGTTTAAGTTTACGATTACCTACATTAGCTTGATGAATTTCTAACCATTTTTTCCATTCAAATTTCTCCACCAGATATTTATAATCAACGGATGCTAGTGAATAAAAATTCTGCATTTCGTTGCGACTGGTTTCTGTCCAATGTTCACAACTTCTTATAAATGTATCTTTCATGTGTTTAATTTTTAGAATTTATCTATGCTGATTCTAATGATGGTAACCTTTAATATCACTATAAACAACCCTAGGATCAATATATTTATAGTGGCTAGTTGTGGAAGGTAAAATTACAAAATCAAGGCGCAAAAGATTAATGGAATCCGTGATTATTAGATATTGGAGTTGATAGGGGATAGCGTAAAAAGTTAAAATTTACTTAAATGTAGAAGTTTGAATTTTAATTGAAAAAAAAAGATATTGACATATATCTTGAAGAGTTATTTTAATAATTGATAATGAATATAAATTTTAGACTTATTCATATACTAGATCAATTTTTTTGTATGTAAATATTTTGTATAAATGGAAAAAATAGATATAGTTATCATTGGTGCCGGGATTGCTGGGATTGCATCCGCTTACTATCTGAAAAAAAACTTTCCAAATATTAGACTAAAGATATTAGAGTCAAGAAGTAATGTTGGTGGGACATGGGATCAAATGAGGTTTCCAGGTGTTCGTGCAGACAATGACATGTATACTTATGGATTCAGCTTTGACCCATGGAAAGGGTCTATAATAGGTAATGGGAAGGAAATTAAGGATTATTTAAGTAAGGTTGCTGATAAATTTAATATTAAAAAATATGTTTTATTTAATACCGATGTCAAATCATTGAGTTGGAAAAATAATGAATGGATTATAGAAACTGATCTCAAAAAGTTTACTAGTCAATACGTTATTTGTTGCACCGGTTCAAGAGATCGTAAAAATCCACATCTACCGAAGTTTGCAGATGAAAAAAAATATCAAGGAAAAATTGTACACACTCAAGCTTGGGGAAACACAGACTTTAAAGACAAAGATGTAACCATTGTTGGCAGTGGATGTACTGCCATAACAATGGCACCCTCAATTATTAAAGAAGCAAAAAAAGTCACATTGGTCCAGAGAAGCCCTGCATGGATCATTAATATTGATAGCAAAGAAAAATCAACACGGATATATAAAACATTTCAAGTTTTGTGGGATTACTTTTCAAGTAGGATTTTTAAAAAGTTAAAAAGAAAAAAAATGATATCTGGTAATACCTATTATAATGAGACAACCATTCCGTCATATAATTATTGGGATCAACGTCCGGCAAGTAGCTTGGATAACGATTATTTTTCAGCTGTAAAGTCAGAAAAAGTGACCATAGTTCGGCAAGGGATTAGTAATTGGGAAAAAACTGGTGTGAGGTTAAAAAATGGAAAGGTCATCAAAAGTGATATCACTATTATGGCTACTGGTGGTAATTCTCAATTGTTAGGAGGTATTGATATATTTATTGAAAATAAACGAGTAAACATCAATGATACAAGTTGGTATAGAGGAATGATGTTTAGTGGAATACCAAATCTCTTCGCACATGCGGGATATATTAATTTCAGTTGGACAGCTAGGTGCGAAATAGTTAGTCAGCGTATTTGCAAAACAATCAAATATATAAAGAAGAACAAATTAATAAGTTGCACCCCAAAATATATTGGAGAAAAAACAAAGCCATCAATTCAAGCAAATTATATTTTGCGAGCAATGGACAAATTTCCTAATAGAACCTACAAATTCTATCAAAATTATATTATAGAATATTTAAGTTTTAAATTTACAAAAATAAATGATGGAGCCTTAGACTTTCAAAAATGATTAAAGGATTATAAATATGAAATTAGAATCAATTGCACTTCATCATGGTTATGAATCAGAAAAAAATGACCAAAAATCAGCAACAACTCCGATTTACCAGACCTCGGGATTCACTATTGATAATACTCAACATGGAGCAGATTTATTTGACCTCAAAGTCGAGGGAAATATTTATTCAAGAATAGGTAACCCAACCAATGCAGTTCTTGAAAAAAGAATTGCGGAAATGGAAGGTGGAATTGCAGCTTTATCCTTGGCTTCAGGAATGACCGCAATCGCATATGCAATTCAAACCATTACAAGAGCAGGGGATAATATTATAAGTACAAATCAATTATATGGTGGAACTTATAACTGTTTCACTCATAGTCTGCCCAAACAAGGCGTTAAAGTTAAAATGTTTGACGGAGATGATTATAAAGGAATTGATGAGGCAATTGATGAAAAAACTAAAGCTTTATATTGCGAATCAATTGGTAATCCTTTTGGTAATATTATTGATATCGAAAGATTTGCGGATATTGCTCACAAACATGGGATACCATTAATTGTAGATAATACAGTAGCAACACCATATTTGTGTAGGCCTATTGATTTTGGAGCAGATATTGTCATTCACTCTCT
Organism: uncultured Alphaproteobacteria bacterium; assembly: GCA_902526175.1. Classification (GTDB taxonomy): domain Bacteria; phylum Pseudomonadota; class Alphaproteobacteria; order Methylaequorales; family Methylaequoraceae; genus CACBWF01. The sequence continues at coordinate 12,335 of CABZJY010000007.1, forward strand.
AACAAAATATATTGATGGCCATGGTGCTACTATTGGAGGAATCATTGTTGATTCAGGAAAATTTGATTGGACCAAAGAACCAAAAAAATTTCCCATGCTAAATGAGCCAGATCCTTCTTATCACGGAATTAAATATACTGAAAAGTTTGGGCCAGCTGCTTTTATTGGTTGTTGTAGGGTTGTTCCATTAAGAGAAACAGGAGCTTGTCTATCGCCTAATAATGCGTACTTAATAATGCTTGGACTTGAATCATTGGGTGTGAGAATGGAAAGACATTGCAAAAACGCACTTGCACTTGCGAAATATCTTGATGGTCATGAAAGTGTGAACTGGGTTAATTATGCTGCTTTACCTGATGATAAATATCATGATGTTTGTAAAAAAATAACCAAAGGTCAAGCATCTGGTATTATCAGTTTTGGCATTAAAGGTGGAAAAGATTCAGGTGCCAAGTTTATTGATGCACTTAAAATGATTTTAAGAGTATTAAGTATGGGTGATGCCAAATCTCTTGCATGTCATCCAGCATCAACATTACACAGACAATTAACTCCTGAGCAAAAGGCTTTAGCCGGAGTTAGCGAAGACTTGATTAGAATCTCTGTAGGTATTGAGCATATTGATGATATTATTAATGATGTTGAACAAGCAATTGAGGCTTCAAAAAAATAAAATATTTTAAGCTCAATCTAAAGGACTATATGAAGTGAGAAGAGGTTTACTGTAATGCTAATTATTGCACTCATAACGCTAATAATATTTGGAAATTTGATTTATGCTTATCAATGTATTTTCCAAACACGAAAGTACATTGAGAAATATGGCTTTGGTGAAGGTAGCGCAATTATGACAAGACTTGTTGGCACTTTTGCCGCTGGCTTTGCAGTCACTCTAGTTATTGCTTTACTCACCTCTATCGAAGGTGCTTGGTTACTGTTTGTCTATGGTTTTGTGCAAGCATGTATCGGGGCAGTTGTTTGCTTTCAAACTATCCATAGTTATTGGGGTTCTGTTGATGGTGTAAAAACTTCTGCTGAAGGTTACGTCGCTCCTGCTATAATAGCATTTTTAAACCTGATGGTGCTTATTACTGGTTGGGATTTGTTATTTAAAATATAATATGAATATTGAATTTCAGACTATAAGGGAACTTTTTTCAGTCTAGTAGGTGGTTGAGAGACAGGGAGAAGTTCGAGGGAATCAGGTAGTCGTACAACCATAATTTCTCCACAAAAGTGTTTTTGATGATAAACTTATTTTTTGATTTGTAATTTCGTTATATTTATTGACAATATTTGATATCGCTTTGATATTTCTTCTTCTTTTTTTATAAGAGAGCAAATGCTTTTTAGTAATTATTAATTTATTATTAAAAAATAATTTTGGTTTGTAATCTAATTTTATAGAAGTCATAGAAAATGGAAATTGGTTGCGAATAATAAATTTTTTGTAAAATTTCCACCAAATTCTTGAAAATTCAGTGTTTTCTGAATTGTTTTTTCGAAGTATTAGGCAACAATGCGGACAATAGTGTTTTTCATAGATATATCAAATTCTTTTTAAATATTTAAATAAATTTATTAAGTAATCTTCGTCAACAATAGATATTAAATACCAATCCACTAATTCATCTAAGAGATTTTTTCTTGCAGAATGTTTTAAAACTCCAAACGTATTTTTTTTAAAGAAATTAAATGAAAAATTAATTAATTTTTCCGTTATTACTCTGTTACAATCTTCATAAATTACATTCGAATCTTTTGGAAAATACTTATGGAAGTTTATTTTATACTTTCTTGATAGATACTTATTATCTTTAGATGAATTTATTTTTATATACTCCCATCCCTTTCTTTTAATAATCTGTTGATTATAAAAACAGATGTATTTAACTTTTTTTGAATAATAATGATTATTGGGTATTAGATCATAATTTCCAAAATTCACTGTATATATATATACATAACAAACTCCAAAAATTTTTTGATATGATGTAGTAATTTTCTGTATTGTCAATATTTTTTTAAGCAAAAGGATAGTAGTAAAAGTCAGGGGTAAAATTGCAAAATTAGGGCTCTAAGGAGCAGGTCCGTGGCTTTCAGATAGTGGCGGAGAGACAGGGATTCGAACCCTGGAAGGACTTGCATCCTTGCCGGTTTTCAAGACCGGTGCATTCGACCACTCTGCCATCTCTCCGTCAATGTGAACATGAGTTTCAGAGGATAGTGTTTTTAATGTTGTCCACTACTGAACTCTAAAATTACATATTTTACATCAAAAATAGACACAAAATACCACTCATTTCAAATCAAGAAAATATAACAAAAGGTAAAAGATTTCAATGTATCTTTCTTTTTATATTTTAGAGAAGAAAATTTGATTATCAAAATTTTGATATTACATATCCTAAATACGATTTATCAAAAATTTTTATTTAAAAGCGATTTATGAAGATTAAGATTAAAACTAAAGTAGTAATTAAAGTTTTAATCATTTATTGGTCTAGTATTTTTATACTTTGGTTCTTATTAAAAAAATTACCTGAAATTAGAGATAATAATAGAATAAATGATTTAGTTCAAAATACAAATATCTTAACTTTTAAAAAAAAATAATTATTTATAATAAATGAAATTATTTACTCTTTGCATACTTCTCCTAACAACATCTTGTGTTTCTAATAAATATTCTCATAATTATTTTGTAAATTGTGAAGAAAAATTCAGTGAGTTTAATGAGTTGACTTCTTGTGCCTTTATGAAAATCCAACAAGATTGTAAAAAAGAGTCCAATTGTAAATTTGAAAATAAAAGGTTTGTAGAAATTATAAAAAGACTCAAAACTATGGTTGAAAATGAAGAAATCTCAGAAAATGAGGCAATGTTCAGATATTTAAATCTAATTGAACTTGAAGAATCAAAATTTCAATATACAAATAGTAAAAATTTAAACTATGGATATTATCCGAGTTACAATGATTTTTATGTAAGAGGAATGTTACCTTTTTACTTTAGGAATGGTTATTTCTATTAAACAATTTGTTATAAATTTCAAAATTTATTTTAAAACTATGAAAAACATTTTATTGACATTCTTTTTTTTAATTTTTTCTTTTGGAGCATACGGAAAATCATTGAATGTAGTTAAGTTCACTTGTGAATATAGTCCCGATTTAATAACAACAAAACAAAAAAATATTGACTCCACTGAAAAGCAAGAACTTGATAGACAAAGAATTTGTAGTATCTTTTACTGCAATGATTTTGTAGAAGTAAATATCAGTAATTCTAACGCTGACGGTAAAGACGAATACCGTTTAAGAAATTCGTGGTTTAATCATCAAGGCATATTAATTGATGAATTAAAAATAACTAAGAAAAAAGTAGTTATTGATACATATGTTTCGCAGTCATACTTCCTTGAGTCTTATGTTATAGATAGAGCTACAGGAAAAACAAAAAGGACTTTTTATAGATTTGATGATTCAGAATATTATTATGATATTAAGAAAATTGAAAAAGATATAAATGAAAAACAATCGAATTTTGATAAAAAAAAAGTATCAATTAAAACTCTCAAATCATATTCTGTTGAACCCAAGGAAATATTTTATTTTGAAGGAATTTGTCTTGAAGGAACAGGTGTTTAACTTTAAGATTTGTTAGCTTCTTAGATTTAGTGTTAAAAATATTATTACTGTGAATAAGCTAATTATTATATTACTAATATGTTTTTTTTATAGAGAATGCGATTCAAGATGGAAAAAAATTCTTAATGAAAATGACTTTGTTGAGTATGTTGAAGTTGATACAGTAAAAAAAATAAATTCTATAATCTATATTTGGAGTATGAAAAATTTCAAAAAACCACTGCCAAATGGAAATTTGAGTATAAAATATTATGGTAAATATGACTGTAAAAAAATGAAATATCAAATTATAAGTATAATTGGGTATAAAACTGAAATGGGAAAAGGTAGAAATTTTAATTATATTAAAAATGAGAATGATTTAACAGATGATTCTAAGTGGATAAGTCCTCTACAGAATAGCAATGATAATGAACGTCTTAGTTTTGTGTGTAAAATCTAGAATCAAAAAATGCTAAAGTATATTTTCATTGGAACATCTATTACGATTTTACTTTTATTGTTATAAGTTTTAAAATTACATTATGGTTAATATTCCTGAAAAATTTAAAGACGCGAAAAAAGTTTTTGTAAAAACTACAAATATTGCTGCTCAAGCAGGACACCCAAGAGTTTATTATAAAATCAAACCCTCTATAGGTTATGTCGTTTGTGCTTATACAAATACATGTTTTATTTTATCCAACGATGCTGATACTAAATCAGACGACTTATTTGTCTATGATGGCGATTAATAATTTATAAAGGAAGTAAAATGTCAAAAAATTACGAAGAATTGGTGGTTTTTATCCAAGAAAAGTGGGCTGAAATTATTATTAATATTGGAAAGGCATACTCTGAGAATAAAGATCTAGGAAACCTTGTTAATGAGCTAATATCTCTCTATGCATTTGATTATTGTGATGTTTTATTCAAACCAACCCTTGCAAAAAACGAACAATTTAGATCCTCTAAAGATGAGTTTATATCTTATTTCATAGGTGAGAATAACGTATGTAAAGAGGATAAAGGATTTGCGATAAAAAAATGGAAATCTATAAAATTTGAAAGTTACAAAATTTCATCTTATGGAGATAGTATAATTTCGATGGGAAATTATTTTTTTGAAGATCAAGAAGGATCAAGTTTGAAAGTTGAGTATACTTTTGGTTTTATAAAAATAAATAATGAAAATGAGTTAAAAATTAATCTTCATCACTCATCATTACCTTACAAATAAAAATAATTAAAATGAAATTAACTGAATATTCAAATAGTGGGGGATGTGGATGTAAAATTTCTCCAAATATACTTGATAAAATTCTTAAAAATTTGAAGAACAATTTTTTACCAAAAGAAATTATTGTTGGAGCCAAAAACTCGGACGATGCTGCAGTTTATTCTTTGGACAAAAAAACAAGCTTGATTCTGACAACTGATTTTTTTGTTCCAATTGTTGATAATCCAAAACATTTTGGTCAAATTGCAGCTACAAATGCCATCTCAGATATATATGCCATGGGTGGCAAACCAATAATGGCGTTATCTCTATTAGGTACCCCAACTGGTAATATAAGCGCAACAGTATTAAGAAAAATAATTGATGGTGCAGGTGAGATATGTTCAAAAGCAGGCATAGTTATAGCCGGAGGTCATACAATTGAGTTAAAGGAACCTATATTTGGGTTGGTAGTACTTGGGTCAGTTAAAAATAAATACTTAAAAAAAAATAATAATGCACAATTGGGCGATTATTTAATATTGACTAAACCGATTGGTTTAGGAATTTATGCCTCTGCAATAAAAAAGAAAAAAATTTCAAAAGAAGAATATAAAGAATTTTTAGATACAACAACCCAATTAAATGATGTTGGCACAAAGTTATCAAAAATGAAAGCAGTAAGTGCCTTAACAGATGTTACGGGTTTTGGATTACTTGGACACTTAACAGAGGTATGTATAGGGTCAAAATTAAGTGCTGAAATTGAAGCAAATAAAATACCTATATTAAAATCTGCAAAAAAATATATTTTGTCAAATGTGCTTACAGGAGCATCTCAAAGGAATTGGAATCATTATAAAAGAAAAATATACATGAAATCTTCAAATAATGATTTTTATCAAAGGTTATTATCTGATCCACAAACCTCAGGAGGGTTGATAATCAGTGTAAAAAAAAAAAAATCTAAAGAAGTAATTAAATTATTGAGAGAGAATAAATTTAAGTATGCAAATATAATTGGAGAAATGAAAAAATATAACAAAAATAGAATAATTACAGTTATTTAAAGCTATTTCTTATTATATAACTTAAGCTATCAACAGCTGTTATTAAAACAAAAATTATAAGCAAAATAGCAAATACTTCCTGATAATTCATCAATCTAAGGCTCATAATAAGTTCAAATCCTATGCCGCCAGCACCTACAATTCCCATAATTGTTGATTGTCTAAAATTATATTCCCATCTATACATTACCAAATCAACTAGCTCTTGGTAAATTTGTGGTAGAATACCAAATCTTAATACCTGTATTTTAGAAGCTCCATTTGCGATTATTATATTTGTTATTTGTTCGTCAGATCTTTCGATTGATTCAGAAATGAATTTACCTAGCATTCCAACAGAGTGAATAGCAATTGCTAAGGTTCCTGAAATTGATCCAAACCCAACTGCCGCTACAATAATTATACCCATTACTAAATCAGGTATGGCTCTAAAAATACTAAAATATAATCTTACAATACTAGTTATTAAAAAAAACTTGCTAAGATTTCTGGCAGCAATGAATGATAAGGGAAGGGCAATTATTAATGCTAAAAAAGTTGAACTTATACTCATTGTAATAGAATCCAAACAAGGCTTATACCATGTATTTATATTCGTAAAATCTGGTGGAAACATTTCACCTAATATTATAATTAATGCTGGTATACCATTCATTAGCAGCGAATAATTAAAGATATCATTATAAAATAACGAGGCTGAGATGATAAAAGTTATAAATAAAAAAGTTAAAAAAATAGATTTTTTTTTATTTGAATATTTCTCAATTATTTGATTATATTTTTGTTTCAAGACAATACCTATATATATTTTATTGAAAATTAAAAATAGATAATTTTTTTGCTAACTGTCTTATTATGTCATAATCTTGATCTCTAACTTTTCTAAATGCAGTACCACCCATTTGGGCAAGAATATCTTCATCTTTTAACATTATAAATGCGTTTATGATTTTAGTTTTTAATTTAGAGTCTAATTCATCAATGAAAACCCAAGGATATTGTGGATAATTACCTGAAATTTCAATTTCATTTATTTTATCTTTATCAATAATTTCTTTTTCTAAAAGTAATTTGTAAATTGGTAAAGATAAACCGCCTGCAGAAATATTTCCATTCTGTACTGATATTGCTACAGCATCATGAGCTCCTAAAAATATGCTCTTATAATCTTTTTTCTCTCTTAACCCAGAATCAATTAACATTTTTTTTGGTATTAAATGGCTTGATGTTGATGCAACATCTCCAAAGCCAAAACTCTTACCTTTAACATCCGAAAGATTTAAGATATTTAATTCTTTGTTACCGATAATAATGGAATTGTATGTTATTTTTCCATTTTTTTCTCTGACTGCAAAAGGGGTGATATTAGTTTTTGATTTTGCTATCGTATATGATAAAGGTCCAAAATAACCAATATGTATTCTTTTAAATCTTATAGCCTCTACCATGGAAGAATAGTCAGAAGTAACAACTAATTCGATTTTTTTATTAAGCTTATTTTCTAAATAATCTTTAAATTTTTTGTATTTTTTAATTATTCTTGAAGCATTTTCGTCTGGAAGAAGTGCAACTTTTAAAATTTTAGGGTTTATTATTTCAGAACTTAACAAGCTTGTAATAAAAAAAATATTTATAAAAAGTATAACTGATATTAGTTTTTTCATCTAAACGTAAATTTTATCTATATCTTTTTTGTTTATACTACTTTTTTTATCTAATACAATTTTTCCTTTTTTTAGAGCTATAATATTCCTGCTAAATTTAATTGCTAAATCTGGATTATGCAATGCTACAATGCAACATATTTTTTTATTAACACATAACGTTTTTAATAGATCCATTATTAATTTAGTATTTTTAGGATCTAGGTTTGAAACTGGTTCATCAGCAAGCAAAAGTTTCGGTTTTTTATAGATAGCTCTAGCAATTGCCACCCTTTGTTTTTCACCTCCAGAAAGAGATCTTACATTTTCAAGAGATTTTGATATTAGGCCTACCTCTTCAAGACAGGATAGAGCTTTTTCCTTTTCATTTCTGGAATTAGGTAAAAAAAAATTAAATGGGCTAAACCTATTTATTTTTCCTACTAAAACATTTTCTAATACATTTAATCTAGGAATTAAATTTATGTTTTGAAAAATAGTTGCAGTATAAGATCTATGAATACAAACATCATTATTTGATTTTATTTCTCCAACAAAACTTGAATAAATTTTCCCACTTATCGGTTTAATTAAAAAATTTATTACATTTAATAACGTAGTTTTACCTGAACCTGACTTACCCAAAAGTGCATACTGTTGTTTTTTTAAATCTAAATTTATATCGTGTAGTATTATTTTACTATTTAATTTAACACTTATTTTTTTTAATTTGATCATCTAAATCTTTTTAAGCAATATTTCAAATCCACTATCATCAATTGAACTCAGTTTTATGTCCTTGTAGGTTTTGTCATAATTACAAATTTTTTTGTAAACTTTGTCATAGTGAAGAGTTAAAAGATTAAAAACAAATTTATCATAATTTTTGTTTTCTATTTGGTTTTTTAAGTTTTTATACTCTTTATCACCGATAAACTTTTTTAAAACTACTAAAGATTCATTGAGTTTCTTTTTATCATCGATGAGATATTTATAATCTTTTAGTATAAATTCAACTCTAGTTTTCTTAGGAATAATAAGATTAAAAACTTTACCTTTTTTCATTTTTTCAAATAATTTATTAGGAATAAATAGTTTTCCAATTCTATGACTCTCCGATTCTGCCCAAAATTGATTTTTTAATTTATGTATAAAAATATTATACCAAATTCTAGATTCGAATTGTTTTTGTGACGGTTGTTGAGTTCCTGGAATATCTCCAAGAATTGAACCTTTATGATTTGCTAATTTCTCAAAATCTATGACTGGAAAACTGGTAGATAATTTATTTAAAAAAAAGGTTTTGCCAGTTCCTGTTAAACCATTAAGTATTTTAAATTTAATAGAATCCAATTCATTAATAAAAAAATTATTAATGAAGCTCCTATATTCCTTGTAACCTTTATCAAGGATAGAAACTTTGTAGCCGATATTTTTTAATATTAAATATAGACTTAGTGATCTCATTCCTCCTCTCCAACAATAAATCAAAATATTATCTGATTTAGATAAAGTGTTTTTTTTCAAAAAGTTTTCTATATTTTTAACAATTATTGTTGCTCCAATTTTTCTAGCCTCAAATTTATCTTTTTTATAAATTTTTCCTACACGTTTTCTTTGAAAATTGTTTAAAACTGGAATATTTTCAGAAGTGGGTATTGAGTCTTCATCAAACTCAGATTCAGATCTTACATCAATAATTTTATCAAAGTTTTTAATAGTTTCATTGCAAAATGTAATTCTTTTAACAAACATACAATAATATTATTTCTCTTTAATTATGGTTTAATTGTAATAAAATTCTAAAATTAATAATTTAACGAATTTTAAATGAATAATAAAAGTTTTAAAGCATTTATAATTGAAAATAAAGATGATTCGGGATTGATAAAGACATTAGCCTTAGAAGATCTTATGGACGGTGATGTTACGGTTAAAGTATTTTTTAGTAGTTTTAATTTCAAAGATGGCTTGGCAATAACACAAAGAATTCCGATTATAAAACGTTTTCCAATGATCCCAGGAGTTGACTTTGCGGGGGAGGTAGTAGAATCGTACTCAAAGAATTATAAAACCGGTGACTCAGTCATTCTAAATGGCTGGGGAGCAGGTGAGAGTCATTATGGAGGCTTTTCACAATACGCCAGAGTACCCTCTGAATGGTTAATTAAATTACCAAATACTTTTAATTATGAAGAAGCAATGATACTTGGTACGGCAGGTTATACAGCTGCACTTTGTGTTATGGAAATTATTTCAAGAATAAAGGCTAATAAAGAAAACAAAATTTTGGTAACAGGTGCATCAGGCGGTGTTGGAAGTATTTGTGTATATTTGTTAGCAAAGTTGGGCTATGTGGTTACTGCTCTATCAGGAAAAGATAAAGATTTCCTAATTAATATTGGTGCTAGCCACGTTTTAGACAGAGAGGAATTTCAATTATCAAATAAACCATTACAAAAGGAGATATGGTCAGGTGCAATTGATACGGTTGGAAGCAACGTTTTATCAACTATGTTAAGTCAAATTAGATATAATGGTATTGTAGCAAGTACAGGGTTAGCTAAAGGACCAGAATTGATTACAACAGTTTATCCATTTATTCTAAGAAATATTACTCTGGCTGGTGTAGATTGCGTTTTAGCACCATATGACAAACGAATAAAAGCATGGAAATTTCTTTCTGACTTAATAGATCGAGATATTTTAAAAACACTTAAGACGTTAAATTGTCTTAGTGATTTAAAAAAACTTGCAGAACGGATTACATCTGGAAAAATTGCAGGAAGAACAATAATTGATGTTAATAAAACTTAACATAATATATATTATACGTCTATAATTATTTATTTATTTGATCCATTATTTAACTCAACCTGAGCCTAAAAAGAGCATTGACGATCCATAAATTACACCTGTAACAATAAATATAACAAAAGTGTAACCCATAATTTGTCTCATATGTAAACCAGCAATTGCTAGCAACGGTATGGTCCAAAAAGGTTGGATCATATTTGTCCATTGGTCTCCATATGCTACACCAAGTACTATAACATAGGGCTGAACATTTAAAGTTTCAGCAGCTTGTATCATAACTGGTCCCTGAACAGCCCATTGACCTCCGCCAGAGGGTATAAACATATTAACTAATCCTCCTGAAAGAAAAGAAAAAAAACCAAGTGTTTCAGATGTAGCCACTGAAGCTATACCATCAGCTAAAATTTTAATTAATCCTGTATCTGCCATAATGCCCATTATTCCAGCATAAAATGGGTATTGAAGAATAATTGGGCCTACAGTTAAAGCAGCATTATTTACAAGTTTTACGTAATGAATGGGTGAATTTGCTAGTAATAGTCCAATTGATAAAAATGTCCAACTTACAATATTAAGATCAAGAAAAAAACCCTTTTCAGAATATATAAGAAAAATATAACCAATTAATGAAATACCAGTTAAAAATGATAAATACCTATTATTTTCAATACGTTGAGCGAAGGAATTAATCTCATTTATATTTTTTGTCTTACTTTTATCTTTTAATAATTTTGTATCAATTTCAATAATTTCACTATCCCTTGATGGCCTCATTAGTGGACAGATAATAGTTATAGTAATTAAGGTTAATAGTGCGACAGTTATATTGAAACTATTAAATATTGTTTCTGTTACAGGAATTACTCCGATTCTTGAAACTAACGAATGGCCTTCTGAAGCAACAAATAATGCTGCTGAAGAGGAATATCCCATGTGCCATATGACGTAACCACTATAAGCTGAGGCTACAAGTAATGGATAATGTATTTTAATTTTTTTCTTTTCACAACCTATTGCAATAAACTTTGCCGATATTCCACCGACAATTAACCCAAATGACCAAGCAAATAGACTGGCTAAGCCCGAAATAAATGTTACAAGTGCATATGCTTGAACAGGTTTATTAGGAATGTCACCTAACTTTACTAATAATTTTTCTACAGGACTAGTATGTGCAAGTGCATGGGCCGTAATCATTACAATGGTTATTTGGGCTGTAAAAGTGAAAAGCTTTGGCAGGCCCCCTCCCCATGCTTTCAGAGTTTCACTTGAAGTGGATCCCGTCAAAGTAATTGCAAGCACAAATGTAAGAATAGAGAGAATTATTACAAATAAAAATGCATCTGGATAATATTTGTCAACTAGTCTTACAAATGGCTTTGCAAGCTTATCAAAGGTTCTAACTCTTTGATAAGTCATTATTAATTAATATTGAGAGCTACTAATTTGTTCTCAACCATTATTGGAATGATCATAAGATTTTTATCTAAAACAACTTCATGATCAGCTGCCCCTTTTCCATCTTCACCTAATTTTTTGATCATTTTTGCACTTCCACTTTTTTTTATTTTATAAAGTTCTGTTTTACTCCAATCCGTTACATAGTAAGAACCTTTTCCATCTGATTCAATACCGTCAAGATTACCAATTGGTTTTTTACCCAAATCTTTTAGTTGTTTAGTATTTAAATCAATACTTTTAAGACTTCCACTTAGCTCGGGAGTTCCCCAACCTTCCATTACAGCACCCCAAAAACCAACAATCATTTTTCCGGTTTCATTATCAATGTGTATTCCATTTGGAGCGAGACCTGGACTGTAGAACCAAAGTGGTATTTGGCCAAATGAATTGAGTCTATAAATCGAGTCAGTATATGTATCTCCAACATAAACATTTCCATATTTGTCATGAGTTACATCATTCATGCAAACTGACCCACTAGCTTTGTATTTGTTTACTATTTTTGCTGTATCAATATCAACTTCAACTAGTTCATCTACATCAGCTATAAAAAGTTTGTCGCTTTCATCAGGATTTTTTGAAGGAACAATTGTTAAGCCTTTTGGTGCATTTAATTTTTTTATCCACTCAAGTTCTACAATTTCACCTTGCATGTTTACTTTTGAAATAAAACCACTTCCATCCTTTTTGAATGGATGATTTGCAATATTTGAAACATAAAGTAAGTCATTTTTCTTGTCATAAATCACGGATTCAGGCAATTTAAATGCTGCCTCTGTTTCCCAAGCAACACTTAAATCTTCAGCAAATGCTGAATTGCTAATGAATACAAAAGCAAAAATAAGTTTAATAAGTTTTTTCATTGATTATCCTTTCATGTTAGTTGTTAGTTGGCATTGAAAAATTAATTTTCGAATTTTGGTTATTGGAAGAAGGCCATCGTTGAGTAATAGTTTTTCTTTGTGTATAAAATCTTAGTCCATCAGGACCATAAATATTTAAATCTCCAAAAAATGAATCTTTCCAACCACCAAAACTATGAAATGCTGATGGAACAGGAAGCGGAATATTTACACCAATCATACCAATGTCTACTTCAGATGTAAATGTCCTTGCTGCCTCACCGTTTCCAGTAAATATTGCACAACCATTTCCAAAATTATTATTCTTTATTATTTCTAAACCTTCAATAAAATTATTTACATGAATTATTTGAAGCACGGGTCCAAAAATTTCATTTTTATATGCTGTCATTGACGTTTTTACTTCATCGATTATCGTTGCACCCAAATAGTTACCTTTAACAGAATTTTTACTTTTTAGGATATCTCTACCGTCAGTCAGTATTTTAGCCCCCTCTTCTTCTGACAAATCTATAAAATATTTTACTTTCTCTAAATGTTCTTTTGTAATTAAAGGCCCAAAACTATTAGAATCATTAATATCTAACCCTACTTTAAGTTTTTTTGTTTGTTTAACTAATTCTTTTATAAAATTATCCTTAATTTCTCCAACTACAACAGCAACTGATAGAGCCATACACCTTTGACCTGAGGAGCCAAAAGCTGCACCTATTATTTGTTTTGTCGAATCCTCTATATTGGCATCTGGAAGTATTAAAGCATGATTTTTCGCACCACCCAGTGCTTGACACCTAACTCTATTTTTTGATGCCATATTATAAATTTCCTTTGCAACCGGAGTTGAACCAACGAAACTTACTGCTTTAATTCTAGAATCATTTAAAAGATATTCTACACTAGATTTATCACCATTTACTACATTTAGTACGCCGTCTGGTAAACCAGCTTTAGTAAACAATTCAGCTAGTAATAAAGTTGACAGAGGATCTTTTTCAGAAGGTTTCAGAATAAAAGTATTTCCAGCGGCAATTGCCAATGGAAACATCCACAAAGGCACCATTGCAGGAAAATTAAATGGTGTTATGCCTAGAACAACTCCAAGAGGTTCAAATTCACTCCAGCTGTCAATTGATGTGCTAATATTCTTATTATATTCTCCTTTAATTGTCTCCCCTAAACCACATGCATATTCAACATTTTCTATGCCCCTTCTTATTTCTGCCTTTGCATCTTCATCTACTTTACCTAAGTCACTCGAAATTAATTTTGCAATTCCGTCAATATTTTTTTCTAACAAATTTTTATAGTTAAACAAAATTGAAACTCTTTTTGACACAGGAATATTCTTCCAGCTTTTAAAAGCCTTTTCTGCCTCATCGACAGCTTTTTTTACAGTTTTATCTGTTGCTGAAGAGAGAATTCCTATTAACTCATTATTACATGGATTAAAAATATCAATCTTCTCTCCATTATCAACATAATGTTTCCCTGAGATGTAGTGTCCTATAAATTTGTTAATTTCGCTCATAATATTATGAAACATATATACTTAATATTTGCATTTCAAATAGTTTTTTTACATTGCTAGCATGCATTTTTGCATGTACAATCAAATATGTTTAATTGGAATGATCTTGAATCTTTTATTATTTTATCTCGTAGTGGTAAACTTAACTTAGCGGCAAAAAAATTAAAAATTGAACCAACAACAATCTCTAGGAGAATTTTGAGACTGGAAGAAAAGTTAAATGTTAAATTATTTTACAGATCAAACAATCAATACATATTAACAGATGATGGTACAAGATTAATAATATTTGCTGAAAAAATAGAATCTGAAATTTTATCTATAAATGAAGAATTCACTAATAAAAATGTCAATTTAACTGGAGTAGTAAGGATCTCATTACCTGAGGGTTTAGGAATTGAAATTTTTACAAAATATCTTAAAGAATTTTATAAAGAACATAGAGACCTTGAAATAGAATTACTTGCAGATACAAAAGCAAGAAGTCTATCGAATAAAGAGGTTGATATTTCAATTACCTTATCAAGACCTAAGAGAGGTAAATTAGTATCTTGGAAATTATCAGATTATGTAATTCAGCTTTATGGATCTAAAGAATATTTTACTAAAAATAAAATGATAGATAACTTAGAAAATTTAACTGGTCATAAATTTATTAGTTATGTTGATGACCTAGTAGACTATCCTGAATTAAATTACTTACACGATTCTTTTAATAATATAAAAATACTATTTAGAAGTAATAATTTGCAAGCGCAACTTAATGCAGTTAAGGAAGGAATTGGGATAGCATTGTTACACAATTTTATAGCTAAAAAAGAAAAAAACTTAATACCAATATTACCAAAAAAAATAAAAATAACACGTGAATATTGGATCGTTATACATGAAGATTTAATTAATATCAAACGGATAAGAGTTGTGGTTGATTTTGTGAGTAGAGTGATGAAACTTGAAAAAAATAATTTAAATATTTAATTCATACTTTAATTTTTAAACCATCAAAGCCAGCATAACAGTTTTTTGGCAGTTTTTTTGTAATTTCATCATAATCAACTTCGAAATTCATATGCGTTAGTATAGTTTTTTTTGGTTTTATTCTGCTAACCCATTCCATTGTTTTTTCAAAATGTGAATGAGTTTTATGAGGTTTAAACCTTAAACAGTCAACTATCCATAAATCAAGATCATGTAAATTAGAAAATGCTGTTTCATTTAGTTCAACAACATCAGTTGAGTAAGCAATATTATTTATTCTAAATCCTGTTGTTTCGCCAAAACCGTGATTTTGTTGAAAACTTTTTATTTTTAGATCTTTAATTTTAAACTGTCCTGATATTTCATTTGGAATTAGGCATGGTTTATAATAAAAACCGTTGGATTCAGGAACTAGATCATCAAAAACATAATTAAACTTCTTTCTGATTTCATCAATTACAGCACTTTTAGCGTATAAATTTATATGTTTATTCATTATATGGTTTAGGTATCTAAAATCATCTATTCCGTGGATATGGTCTGCGTGAGCATGCGTTATCAAAACTCCATCAATATAAGTTACATTGGCTGAAAGCAATTGTTGTCTCAAGTCAGGAGATGCATCAATCAAAATTTGAGATTTATCACTTTTAATTAATATGGAACATCTTAGTCTTCTATTTTTGGGATTTTTTGGATTGCAATTCCCCCAATAATTTCCAATTGCTGGAACACCAGCAGAACTTCCACACCCTAAAATAGTAATTTGCATGCTCATTTTGGTATATTAGAAAACAAATTAAAAAAATTTTTTGTAGTTAAATCTATCATTTCTTCTTCAGGAATTTTTTTTATTTTTGAAATTACTTTTATTGTATTTATTATGTATGCAGGTTCATTTCTTTTCCCTCTTTGAGGTTCTGGGGAAAGATATGGTGAATCAGTTTCAACTAAGATTTTATCATTTGGAATATACTGAACAATTTTTTTTAAATCATGACTATTTTTAAATGTTACCATTCCTGCAATTGATATAAAGAAATCGTTATCTAGTGCTGTTTTAGCTAATTCTTTTGAAGAAGAAAAACAATGCATTAACCCTTTTGTATTGTATAATTTTACCTTATTTTTTAAAAAAAGTTTTGTATCTTGATCTGCTGCTCTTGAATGAATAATAACTGGACAATTAGTAGTTCCAGAAACTTGAAGATGTAAATCAAATGATTTTTGTTGATTTTTTTTATTTTCACTTGTTCTGAAATAATCTAAGCCTGTTTCCCCAATACCGATAACTTCTCTTTTATTATGTGTTATATTTTTTTTTAAAACTGAAATAATTTTTTCAAAATCTTTTTCCGTTAAGTTTTTTTGTACATTGTTAGGGTGTATTCCTGTAGTACACCAAACATTATTAGGGTAATCTTTAGCTACTTTTAATACATCATTGAATTTTTCTAAATCGATTGAAATTGTTAATAAATATTTAACTCCATTTCTCATTGCTCTTTTTATAACTTCGTTTAAATCATCTTTAAATGCCTTAAAGTCTAAGTGACAATGACTATCAACTATACTATTCATCATACCTCGGAAATAATTTTTCTACTTTATTTATTTTTTCTCCTTTTTTGATACAAAATTTAATATTTAATTTATCAAAATTAATATTTGCATAATCTACATTTAAAGTATCAAGAATTTTTTTTGCTGAATCTGGAATAAATGGTATCAAAATTACTGCAATTACTCTGAAACATTCAATTAGGGTTGATAATGTTTCTGAGGCTTTGGATAAATCATTTTTTTTGATTGATTCCCATGGTTTTTCATTATCAATAAATTGATTCAACTGATCGATATGATTAAAAATACTTTCAAGAGCTTTATTATATTCAAAGTTCTCTATCTTTGGTTGTACTGTTGTAACTAATTTATAAGTATCTAAAAGTATTTTAACATTTTTTAATTCACTAATTTTCAGAGGAATAATATTATCAAAATGCTTTTCTAATAATTTAAGTGTTCTTTGTATCAAGTTACCAAGGTTATTAGCAAGATCCGAGTTGATTCTTTTGATAAAAGATTTTTCAGAAAAATCCCCATCTTGTCCCAGTGTAACTTCTCTTAATAAAAAATATCTTAATTGATCTAGACCATACTTGTCTATTAATCTGAGAGGATCAATTGAATTATTAAGCGATTTAGATATTTTTTTACCTTCATTAGTCCACCACCCATGGGCAAATATCTGTTTTGGTGGTGTTAAATCAGCTGCCATGAGAATTGCTGGCCAATAAATGGCATGAAACTTCAAAATATCCTTTCCTATTATATGTATACTATTTCTCCAGTAGTCTTCATTTTCAAATGATTCTGGATAATTAATCGCCGATAAATAATTTGTTAATGCATCAATCCATACGTAAATAACATGGCTGCTATGGTTGGGTACTTTTATTCCCCAATTAAAACTTGTCCTTGATACAGACAAATCTCTTAATCCGTTTTTTACAAAACTTATTACTTCATTTCTTCTAGAAGACGGTTTTATAAAATTAATATTTTTATCATAAAACTCTAACAGTTTATTTTGCCAATTAGATAATTTAAAAAAATAACTTTCTTCTTTCAACCATTCAACTTTCGTTCCATCTTGAGTTTGAAACTTTCCATCAACTTTAATTAATTCTTTTTCTTGATAAAAAGCTTCATCTTTAATTGAATACCAACCCTCATATTTCCCTAAATAAATCTGTTTTCTTTCTACCAGTTTATTCCAAACCAATTTAACTGTTTTTTTATGCCTCAATTCAGTTGTTCTAATAAAATCACTATTTGAAATATTTAAAATTTCTGTGAGGTTTTTAAAATTTTTTGAAACTAAGTCAACAAACTCTTGAGGTTTTTTATCATTAATTTTTGCAGCATTTTCCACTTTTTGACCATGTTCATCAGTTCCTGTAAGAAATTTTACTGATGTATTTTTTGTCATTTTATAATATCTTGACAATACATCGCAAACAATCGAGGTATAGGCATGTCCAATATGCGGGTTGTCGTTTACGTAATAAATTGGGGTTGTGATATAAATGTTTCGCATTTTAAAAAATTTTAATTCCTTATAACTTTGATAAATCCTAAAAAAAGACTAGTGATATAATTTTTTATATCAAAATTTAAATCAAACTTTATTTGGTGATTTAAAATAGAAAAGAAGTATATTACATCTTTAAAATATTCTAAATCATCTAAATTTTTTAATAAATTCTTTTTAGTTATATTGTATAAATAGTATTTAATGAAATAATCTATGATATAGGGATCTTTTTTGTATTTCTCAGATATTTTAAATAGCTTTTCATAATCCATCTCTTTTTCATTCATCATTTTATCAATATCATTAAAAGTTTCTGTAATATTAATTTTATCCACATATTTACATAATCCAGGTCTTCCATCACATAAATCAAACAAATTTTGATGAGAATTATTGATTCCTAGATAGTTATTGTTTCTTACAAAAGTATTAAACTCTTCTTTTGTTAAACTATTAAAATATAGTTTCTGACACCTTGATAGAATTGTTTTGGGGATTTTATAAATATTATGACAAATTATAATAATAATAATCTTTTCTTTTGGTTCTTCTATATTTTTTAATAAAGCATTCATAGAGTTGATATTAAGATAATCAAAATTATCAAAAATAATAATTTTCTCACCTTCGTTGAGATTAGTAAGAACCATTTCTTTCATTATTTCTCTAATGTCGTCTATTCCAGAAACTAAATTATCGTTAGTATTTATTTCAAAGATATTTGAAATAAATTTACTCTCATTATTTTCAAAATCAGTGAACTGTTTATTAATTATCCATCTAGCAAATATTCTAGCTGCTAAAAATTTACCAACCCCTTTTGCACCAAAAAAAATCCATGATTGCGGAAATTTAATATTATAAGAATTTTTTAAAATATTTATATTTTTAGTATGCCCAATTATACTTTTTAACATAATTACTGAAAAAATTAAATTTGAATAGTCTTTAAAGTTTCCATTATTTTTTTTTCATTAATAATCATAATAATTTCTTTGTGTATTTCCGTAATGCTTTTGTTTCCATCTATCAATTTAAATCTTTCATCTTTTTTAGATAATGAAATAAAATCTTTTCTTATTTTCTCATGAAAACTTAATGAAAGTTTTTCATATTTTGTTTCTTTTTTTTTCAACTTCAATGATCTTTCAATTCCAATTTTGGGGTCAATATCAATTATAAATGTAATCTCTGGCTTATAATCCTTTATAATTAAGTTATTGAAATATCTAAAAATTTTTTTATCAATTCTTTTTCCTTGAACTTGATATACGAAAGTTGAATCTAAAAATCTATCACATATTACCATATGCCCTTTATCTAATGATGGGATAATAGTATCTTTTAAATGTTCGTTTCTTGCAGCATAAATTAGAAGAAATTCTGACAGTCTATTTAAATTAAAATTATTTTTAACAATAATCTTTCTTATTTCTTCAGCAATTTTTGTACCTCCAGGTTCTCTTGTCAGTATCACCGTTTCGGAAGTATTTTTAATTGACGAAAATAATAATTTAGCCTGCGTACTTTTACCAGTACCCTCTCCTCCTTCAAATGTAATAAATTTTTTCATTTTTTAGTTTGGTATAAACTGTCACCAAATATTAAATATTTAAATTTAAAAAATATTTTTTTTACGAAATTCATCTCATTAATATTTTCAAAGGCAAACAGAGGGAATCTTTTCAAAATCTCACCTTTTTTATTTTTTACTAAGATAACCGCAATTTCAGAATCTTTTTCCACTGGGGCAGATACTGGTGATTTATATTTAATATAAAATTTAATTTCATTAACAAGTAATTTAGGAACAGTGATATTAATATCTTCCTTTGAATATAATTTTAAATTCTTCTTAACACCATTCCAAACAAATATATTTTCATCAGAAATTATTTTTTGATCCAGGTTAACATTTTTATATTGAAAGAAAGCTGCGTCCATAAGTTTTTTTGATTCAAATTTTCTTTCTTTACTTGAATTAAGACCATTAACTATAAGTATTATTCTTCTATTTAATCTTTTTGATGATGCAATTAAACCATACCCTCCAAGTGATGTGTGTCCAGTTTTTAATCCATCCGCATTAGGGTCTACAAACAACAATGGATTTCTATTTATTTGTCTTATTTTATTATATGTGAACTCTTTTTCAGCGTAATATTTATATAATTCGGGAAAATCATTTATTGTTCTAATAGCAATTTTTAAAAGATCTCTTGTTGTTGTTAAATGTTCAGGGTCAGGCCATCCTGTTGAATTCGTAAAATTTGAATTTTCAAGTCCAATTTCTTTTGCTAATAAATTTAGTTCACCTGCAAAGTTACTTTCTGTTCCCGAAAATCCTTCAGCTATGGTTATGCATGCGTCATTGCCTGATTGAACAATTATTCCTCTCAACAAATCCTCAATACTGACCAAAGAATTTTCACTAATAAACATTTTTGATCCGCCTTTTTTCCATGCTTTTTTACTTACTTTAAATTTGTCGTTTAGCGAAATTTCACCATTTTTTAACTTTTTAAAAACGTAATAAACAGTTAATAATTTACTCATCGAACTTGGTGACATAAGTTCATCAGCATTTTTTTCATAAATGATTGAATTTGTTTGCATGTCGTAAACTATGGCTTGTTTTGCTATGCTTTCTATAGCAATTAAAGGTTTAAAAAAAAATAAAATAAATAAAGTGATATTAATTATTTTCATAGCTAGGTAATATTTTTGATGTATTAAAACCTTTTAAAAGTAGTTTTCTTAAAACATCTTTTGCATTATTAATGTCATTAAATGGGCCTATTCTTACTCTGTAAAATAAACTATTTTTTATAAATTCTTCTTTTATAAATGCTTTATAACCCGAAAGTTTACTTAACAATTTATTAGCATTTTCTGAGTTATTAAATGCACCCACCTGTATTATAAGTTTATTATTTGAAGTAATTTCATCCTTTTTTATTTTAGGCAATAATTTAGTATTTTCATCGAGAGATTTTTTTATAATTTTTTCGGTTTTTGCTGCTGTTACGTATCTAGTTTTTTGGAAATCAAGACCTTCAAGTGCAACTGCCCTACTTTCATGTTCTAAAACTTTAACTCTTACCTTAGCTGTCCCAGTTTTAATTATATCTAATTTTTCTGCAGCTTTTTTTGATAAATCAATTATTCTTCCTCTCACAAATGGACCTCTATCATTTATTCTAATTACTAGTTCTTTATTATTTTCGAGATTAGTTACTTTTACGATTGACGGCATTGGAAGAGTTTTATGTGCTGCCGATACTACATCCTGATCAAAAATTTCTCCATTAGCCGTCTTTTTTCCGTGAAATTTTGGCCCATACCATGATGCTAAACCAACTTCATCATAATCATAATCAACTTCAGGATAATACCATTGACCATTAATCTCATATGGGTCTCCAATTTTATAATTAGGTGATAGTGAAAAATCATTTATCCGCTTTGCTGTATTGAATATAAATGAAGTTTCAGAACAAGACGTAATTAAAATTAATAAAAAAATTAGTATTATATTTTTCATTTTACTGACCAATTGAAATTTTATCTGATAGTTTACCTACCGCCAATGCAAAATAATTGGATTTATTCCATTTAAGAAGAATATCAAAATTAGATGTTACTAAGAAAGTACTTTTCTTATTTTTTTCTGGTTTTATAATTCGAAAACATGTGTCGTTAGGATATTTTTTTTTTAATTTAAAATCCTTTTTTTGTAAATATTGCAATGATATACACTTATCTTTTTTAATTTTTGAATCATCAGTTTCATTCAAAGTTATTTCCTCTCCCCAATTTAATGATTCCTTCCATCCCATTTTTTTTAAGTAATTTGCACCTGATGCTAGAGCATCTAATGAATTTTTTTTTAAATCTTTGATTCCATCACCATTATAATCAACAGCATAATTTAGAAATGTACTTGGCATAAATTGTGTCTGACCGAAAGCTCCAGCCCAAGATCCCGTATAATCTTTAATTGAAAAATTATTTTTTTCAATAATCTCTAACGAATGTTTTAGTTGATTTAAAAAGAATTTTTTCCTTCTTCCTTCAAATGAGAGAGAAGCAAGTGAATTTATGATGATAAAATTACCTAAATTTTTTCCATAAAAACTTTCAACACCCCATAGTGCCACTAAAATATTAGGATCTACTTTATATTTATCTGATATAAAGGCTAAATCTTTTATTATTTTTTTTTTTTCTTTAATACCTCTCGAAACTACAATTTTTGGAGTAACTTTGTTAAGATAATCTTTGAATGTTAGTTTGAATTCAGGTTGATTTCTGTCAAGTTTAATTACTTTTTCATTGAATGTTATATTTTTGAGTTTCTTGACAGTATTTTCAGAATATCTTCCAGTCTTTTGAATATCAATAATTAAGTTTCTTTTCCATTCTTCCCATTTTAATTTACTTTGTATATTTTCAGATTTCACATTTATTTGAAAAGGATTAATAAAAAACAATATAAAGAAAAAATACTTTAAAAAGTATAACATTTAATACCTAATATTTTTTCTTGAAAGTTCAGATATGTTTTTTTTACCCATTAATTTCATATCTCTTATTATTTCATTTTTAAGATTCTCTATTGCCTTTGTAACTCCAATCATTCCTCCTGCAGCAAGTGCGTAAAGATATAAGCGTCCTCCAGAACAAGAGTTTGCTCCTTCGGATATTGCCTTGAGAATATGCGTACCTCTTCTTATACCACCATCACATATTAATTCCAATTTATCTTCAACTGAATCTCTTATTTCTTTTATCTGGTCAAATGGAGATCTTGATCCGTCTAATTGTCTACCACCATGATTTGATATCATCACAGCATCAACACCACAGTCAATAGCCTTTAGTGCATCTTCTTTAGACATAATGCCTTTAAGACAAAATTTTCCAGGCCATACTTTTCTAATATTTTCTATATCTTTCCAGGACAAATCTTGGTCTAGCATATTAGAGAAATAATCAGAAATCGAAACTTTGATATCTGTACCTTCTTTGACATAATCACTCAGAAAAGGTAAATCAAACTTTTCTCTAAGTAAATAATTTAGAGTCCAACTTGGAGAAAAGAGAAAACTAAAAAAACTTTTAAAAGTTAATTTTGGAGGTGAAGTAAATCCAGTTTTCAAATCTCTTTCTCTATTACCCCCAGTAATTGTATCAACTGTTAAAGCCAGAACATCAATATTACATTCGATACATTTATCAATCATGGATTTAGTAAGTCCTTTGTCTTTATGAAAATATAGTTGAAATATTTTTGGTGTATTGATGCTTTTAATTTTTTCAATTGACGTTGTTGAAAGAGAAGAAATTCCAAAAAAAGTATTAAATTTTTCAGTTGCTCTAGCAACAGCTAACTCACCTTCGTAATGAAATAGTCTCTGAAGAGCTGTTGGAGAGAGAAAAAAGGGTAAACCTACTTTTTTTCCAAATATTTTAGTAGAAATGTCAATTTTACTTACTCCTCTAAGTACATTAGGAACCAAATAACATTGTTCGTAGGCTTTTGTGTTTCTTGCAAGCGTAATTTCATCATCAGCGCCACCATCTATATAATGAAATACTGGGAATGGAAGTTTTCTTTTTGCAAAAGCGCGAAAATCTTCTACACTATGACAATTATCAATATTTGACATAAAAAATAAAATTAGAATTAAAGATTATGAGTTTTTTAGACACAAAAGAAGTAAAAGAAGTAGAGAAATTATTACAAAAACTACAAAAAGAAAAAGTTTTTTTAAAACTTCTAAACTTTACCATGGGTTTAAACCAAACCAAAATAAACTCCTTTGGAAATAAAAATGATCCATACTTTAAGAAAATATATACTTCTTTTGAAAAATCAATTGCTTTAGAAAGTAACCTTCCAGAATGGGTTTTAAATTTAGACGGTTTATCAGGAAAAAAATATAGACACATGATTAATAATCTAATTGCTTTAATAAAAAATCCAAGATATTTAGAAATAGGTTCATGGAAAGGTTCAACTTCGTGTGCGGCAGCTATTGAAAATAAATTATGTATCACATGTATAGATGATTGGAGTCAAAAATTTAAAGAACATTCCTGGGGTTACGTTGAAAATCCTGAAAAAGTTTTTAAAACTAATATAAAAAAATGTATAGATAAAGAAACAAAATTTAAATTTATAAAAAAAGATTTTAGAGAAGTAAATTATAAAGAATTAGGGAAATACAATATTTATTTGTTTGATGGGCCTCATCATGAAAAGGACCATTATGATGCCTTAAAATTTGTTCATACAGCGCTAGATAAAAAGTTTGTTCTAATAGTTGATGATTGGAATTGGGATCAAGTTAGATTAGGAACAAATAAAGCAATACAAGATTTAAACTTTAAAATCATTGCAGGTTTTGAGATTATGACAACTAATAATAGTTCAAGTGCATATGTTCAAGGTCAAAATAGTGAATGGCACAATGGGTATTGTTTTTTTGTAATAGAAAAATGAAAATATTATTTCTTTTTTAATATTGTAGAAAATGCTGATGATACTGTGCTTGTATTTTTTTTTGTAATGAACCTTAAAATAGCTAATTTATCTTCATAGGAATTATTTGAGCTATTTAATGCTTTTTTTAATATATCATTATCATTTTTTTTTGACATAACTAATCTCTGAAATTTATAAATTGTAATGGTATACTATAATTAGATGATTTAATTAATTCAATACACTCTTGAAGCATATCTCTTTTTTTTCCACTTACTCTCATCTCCTCACCTCTAATCTCAACTTGAACTTTTAATTTTGAAGATTTGATATCTTTGTTTATATTTTTTGAAATATCATGTGAAATCCCTTGCTTTATATTAACTTTTTGTTTTACCAATCCTCCAGCAGCATCTTCAATTTTTTGAAATTCAAGAAATCCAGTGTCTACTTTTCTTCTTACACAGTATGTTCTCAATATCTGTTGAACTTGATCTATTTTGTAATTATCATCACTTATCATTTCAATTAAATCATTTTCTCTTTTTATTTCAGATTTAGATTCTTTAAAATCATATCTATTAGAAATTTCTTTTAAAGCTCCATTAATGGCATTATCAATTTCTGCTAAGTTAGTTTTTGAGACAATATCAAATGACGGCATGTATACTCATTTTTAAAAAATATAATTTATTCTATATTTTTTTTTTTCAAATTCTATAATTATTATTATGAAAAATCTAGATGTCCGAAATCCATGGGACAATAAAGTATTTGATACAATTAAAACTGAAAGCGAAAAGGAAATTGAAACTAAGCTTTCTGCTGCTTATGATATCATTAAAAAAAAAAAATTTATTTCTATTTATAAAAGAATTGAAATTTTAGAAAATCTTAAAGATTTAATAAAAAAAAACTATGATAAACTTGTTCTTCAAGCGTCAAAAGAAGGCGGAAAAATAATTTCTGATTCCTCTATTGAAATTACAAGAGGAATTGACGGTGTAAATTCTTGTATTGAAACTCTTAGAACTGAAGCAGGACATGTGATTCCGATGAATTTAAACCGAGCTTCTGCTAACCGTCTCGCCTTTACTCAAAAAGAGCCGATAGGATTAGTACTAGCTATAAGTGCGTTTAATCATCCCTTTAATTTGATAATTCATCAAGCAATTCCTGCCATTGCAGTTGGGTGCCCAGTGATTGTTAAACCAGCTGAGGATACACCTCTTTCCTGTAGGGCTCTTATTGAATTATTATATGAATCTGGTTTACCTAGTGAATATTGCCAGATGATAATACCAGAATCTATTGAAATCGCAACTAGAGTAGTTTCGGATAACAGAGTAGCATTTTTATCTTTTATTGGTTCTAGTAAAGTAGGTTGGTATTTAAAAACCAAACTATCTCCTGGGGCTAGATGTGCATTAGAACACGGAGGCATGGCTCCTCTATTCCTAGAGAGAGATGCAAATGTTGACAATGCTATAAAAAGTATCACACGTGCTGGTTTTTATCATGCAGGCCAAGTTTGTGTTTCAGTACAAAAAGTTTTTGTTCAAAAAAATATTTTGAAGAAATTTCAAGAAAATTTAGTAGATTCTGTGAATAAAATCAAAGTTGGAAACCAGCTACATAAAGACACAGATGTTGGCCCTTTGATAAGACCTAGAGAAGTAGACCGTATTGATGAGTGGGTTCAAGATTCAATTAAAAATGGTTCAACTTTGTTAACTGGTGGTAAAAAATTTTCTGAAACATGTTATTACCCAACTTTGTTACTTAATCCGTCTGACCAAGATCTAGTATCTAAAAAAGAAGTTTTTGGTCCAGTTGTATGTATTTATGAATATGAAAGTTTAGATGAAGCTATTAAAAGAGTAAATGAGTATGATGTAGCTTTTCAAACAGGTATTTTTACAAATGATCTAGATAAATGCCTTAAATTTTATAAAAACATAGACGCTTCAGCTGTTTTTCATAATGAACATACTGCATTTAGAGTTGATTGGATGCCTTTTACCGGTCTAAAAACATCTGGACATGGAGTTGGTGGAATTAAATACACAATGGATGATATGCAAATTGAAAAAATGTTAGTTTTAAAAAGTTAACTTGGAGAAAAATTATGAAAGCTTCTGATTTATTTATTAAATGTCTTGAAAATGAAGGCGTAGAAAGAATTTTTGGTGTACCCGGTGAAGAAAATGCTGATTTTATGATGTCTTTAAAAAAAAGCAGAAAAATTAAATTTGTATTGTGTAGGCATGAACAAGCGGCAGCTTTTATGGCGGACGTATACGGAAGACTTACTGGTAAGGCAGGAGTTTGTCTTTCTACATTAGGTCCAGGTGTCACTAACTTAATAACTGGATTGGCTGATGCAAACATGGATTATGCACCTGTGGTTGCAATTATAGGACAAGGTTCTACGGAAAGACTCCATAAAGAAAGTCACCAAATTATGGATTCTATAAGTATGTTACAACCGGTTTCAAAATGGGCACAAACGATTTTTAAAGCATCAAATATTACTGAAGTAATTAGAAAAGCATTTAAGGTTGCAGAAACAGAAAAACCAGGTGTTACAGTAATTGAATTACCAGAAGATATTGCTAAAGAAGAAGTTAATGATATTCCTATTACACCTACACTTATTAGAAGACCTGCAGCTGATAATAGGGCAATTTCTGATGCATTAGATTTAATCTTAGCATCTAAAAATCCTATTATACTTGCAGGAAATGGAACAATAAGAAAAAGAGCATCTAATAGACTCAGAGTTCTTACAAAAAATTTAGGTATTGGAGTAATTAATACGTTTATGGGTAAAGGCTCAATTTCAATGGATGATGAGCATTGTTTATTTACAATAGGTTTAGGAAGTGGAGACTATAATAACCTTGCCATTGATGAATCTGATTTGGTAATTGCTGCTGGTTATGATTTAGTTGAATATAGTCCGTCTGCATGGAATAGAATAGAAAAAGGTAAAAAGAAAATAATACATATAGATTATACACCTGCAGAAATTGATCGTGATTATCTTCCTAACGTTGAGATTGTGTCTGACTTAGCTGGAGCACTTTATCAAATTAATAAAGCATTGATTGAAAGAACAGGGAGACAAAACCTGCCCTTATTTGATATTAAATCTAGAAAAAAACTACGAGATTTAATGCAAAATGATCTTAATCTGGACAATTTAAGTAATTCTTTTCCTATGAAACCCCAAAGAGTACTTGCAGACGTGAAAAAGGTAATGAATGACGAAGATATTGTTTTGGCTGACGTTGGTGCACACAAAATGTGGGTGGCAAGAGAATACAATTGTGTAAACCCAAATACTTGTTTAATTTCTAACGGTTTTTGTACAATGGGATTTGCCTTACCGGGGTCAATTGGCGCTAAAATGGCTTTTCCAGAAAAAAAAATTATTTCAATTAATGGAGATGCTGGATTCTTAATGAATGTTCAAGATCTAGAAACAGCAGTAAGACACAAAATCAATGTCGTAGCTCTAGTTTGGCTGGATGGAGAATATGGACTTATAAAATGGAAACAGCAGGTTAACTTTGATGGAGAACATTCTGATTTAAAATTTAATAATCCAGATTTTGAATCATTAGGAAAGTCTTTCGGAATGTGGGGTAAAACAATTAAATCACCTGATGAGCTTATTCCTTCAATTGAAGAAGCGTTTAATCAATCTGGTCCTGCAATTATAGGAATTCCAATAAATTATTCAGAAAATATGAGATTAACTAAAAGACTAGGAAAAGTTTCTGCTTTAATCTAATGCTTAAATTTTTTCTTATATATGTATGTATTTATTATTTATTTTCTTATAATTTAAACAATTTATACGCCGACGAAATTTGTAAACTTTACAATATAAAAACATTAAATCAACTTAAAGAAAAAAGAAAGATTTGCAAAAAAAACACTAAAATTCTGATCAGCTATGACCAAACACTAGAACCTGAAATTTTAATTGGAATGCTTTGTGATTTAAAATACAACGTAATACATAATAATAACAAAAACATAATTAACACTAGAAATAAGTCTAGGAAAATCCTTTGTATCTACAATCCATCTAATTAATTTTGTAATATGGTAATTCTTCGTTATTCGTAACTCCCATAGCTGCAATTCTTTCTACAATTTGAAGAGCCTTTTGAAACTTTCTTTCATTAATTTCAATAGTATTTTTCATAAAATCTTCACCACAGATTGCAACACCATAATTTGTTTGTACAGGCCTAATTACCCTACCCTTTGACAAGCCGTCTGTTAAAGCTGAAAATATAAATTCGTCTTGTTGAACAATTGTAATAGAATTATCGTATAAAAATTCTCTTACTTTTTTTTCTCCCTGTAAAGTTAAATTCCAGAATTCATTCTCAGTGCTAGTTTGTTCTCCTGATACAAAACTAAATGCTAAACAAAATGACAAAAAAAGTTTTTCATAAATATTGGCATCTTTCCAAGCCGAACTTTCCATACTTTTCCAAACAGATACGTTCATTTCTTCGAATATTTTTGGAACTCTATCAAAAAATATTTTATGCAAACTATTATCATTTTTTGGCTTTTCTATTAAATCATCTTTGTAAAGATCTTTGTGTGCAAATGATTTACAAACCGGACATTGACTATCAGATTTTAATTTTTGTTTGTAGACATAAGAACACCTGTTTCCGTCCTCAAGCAATCCTTCGCATAGTAGATATGTAAAATCTCTATTTTCAGTATATTTTTGTTTACTTACCCAATTAAATCTATTTTTAAATTCTAAGTAAGACTTTCTATGATTCCATAGTTTCCAAGCTAATTTTTCAACAGGACCAAATGTTAAATAATTAGAGCTTACATCAATTACGACACATGAATCTTTGTTCTTAGCTGATCTTAATCCTCTTCCAACAGATTGTCCCCAAAATACTTTTGATAAAGTTGGTCGTAGATGTACAATTATATTACAATTAGGATTATCCCATCCCTCTGACAATACGCCTACAGATATTAAACATTCTAATTTTCCTGATTCATGATTACTTAGAATTTCCAATCTCTTTTTTAGAGGAGTTTTTGCTGTAATTAGTTCAACACTTAAGTTTAAGCTTTTAACAGCCTCAAGCGTTTTTTCTGCAACAACAATATCTGGACAAAACCAAGCAGAAATTACTTTTTCTTTAATTTGCTTTCTTTCTGATAAGTAAATTCTACAGGCATATTCTATCATTGAGGAATTTATTATTGCATTTGCTAATTGTTCAACAGGAAAGTCTCCAGTAGAAATATCCAAATCGTGATGGTCAAAGTCGTGTACAAAGAATGGCTTGTAAATAGCTGGTACTAATACTTTTTCCTTAATCAGTTCTTCTATATCTGCGCAATCTATTATAGCATCAAATGCTAAACCAAGTTGATCTTTTTGATCGCCTGTTCTTCTCTCGGGTGAAGCCGTTAACCCCAATAATTTTGATTTATCATTGTTAATTTTGTCAAATTCATCCAATAATTCTTTATATGCTTGCCCATTTGGAGAAACTCTATGTGCTTCATCTATAATTAATAAATCACAAGTTTTTATAGCTTTAATAAGAAAATCTCTAGATCTTAGATTTGTGGAAATTAAAATATCATAATTTTCAAAAGCTTTTCCGGTTTCAGAAAGTCCTAATTTTTTTACTTTGTGTTTACTGGATAAACCTCTTTCAAGTTGTTCAAGTAAAACTAACCTATGGCACAATACTACGACTTTTTTATTTTTATAAAATTTATCAATGATTTCACTGGCTAATACTGTTTTACCTGCTCCAGTAGGTGCTTTTAAAATGAATTTCCTGTAATTTTTTACAATATCAGGAAATTCGTCAATAACTTTTTGCTGCCATCTTCTTAATTTCATTGGAGAATAATAATAATATATTTTTTATTGATTATCCATAGTGATTTATGTAATAACTATGTTGCTTAATAAAAGGTTATATGTTAATAAATCTTCTCAAATCCAAGTTGCATCGCGTAAATATTACTAATGTTCATCATGATTATGAAGGTTCCTGTGCTATTGACGAACATTTATTAAATTCAGCAAAAATTCATGAATATGAGATGTTACATATATACAATTTAGAAAATGGAAAACGATTCACTACTTATGCAATAAAAGCTGAAAAAAATTCGGGAATTATTTCCTTAAATGGAGCTGCCTCTTTCATGGGTGATGTGGGTAACAAGCTAATTATATGCACATATGCAGAAATTGATTCAGACTTAGCCCACCTACATAAACCAACACTTGTATATTTTAAAGAAAATTCTAACGAAATTAATAAAATCGGCACAAAAATTGATACTCAAAAACAAGTAATAAAAACGTAGTCGTAAAACTTAGGAGTTTAAGAAATGTCAAGAAGTATGTGGATTATTGTTATATTAATTTTAATTAGTACTATTTTATCGTTTTGGTACTCAAAAAATAGAGAAACACCAGATTGGATGAAATGCAAAGAATCACTTTTTGATCAGGTTGTTTTTAAGAAATGTACACCAAGTCAATTCATGAGTCCAAAAGATAGTTTTGAAAAGCCTACCGATAATTCAGTAAATGAATAATTCAATTTTCCAGCAGTTTAAGATTTCGTCTTACATTATGAGTCAAAAACTTAATAATGTAAAAAGATATCCATTAGTATTGATGCTAGAACCTAAATTTCGTTCTAACCTAAAAAGTCCATTGTGTGGAAAAACAGATTATCCTGATGCTGCTTTAGATGAGTATTTGAGTCCCGAGAGATGTTTTTATGCGTTAAAAGAATGCGGAGCCCCAGTTGTTGCAATAGCAGGTGGAGAACCTCTTTTACACGATGACATGCCAGAAATTGTTGAAGGACTCATAAAAAGAAAAAAATTTGTTTATTTATGTACTAATGGACTCTTAATTAATAGGTGTATTTATGACTACATACCAAGTAAATACTTTTATTGGTCTGTTGAATTAGACGGGTTGCAAGAAGATCATGACAAGATTGTAGATAAACAAGGTGCATTTGAAGAAGCAGTTTCGGGAATTAGGTATGCAAAAAGTAGAGATTTTAATGTAACAGTAAATTGTACTCTTTATTTACATCAAAGAACTAAATCTATTATTGAATTTTTTAATTTTTTAACAAATGATCTAAAAGTTGATGGCATAAATATTTCACCATCTTATCCCTATGAGAGAGCGAGTGATCAAGATCATTTTTTAAGTAGAGAAAATACAAAGAGAATTTTTAGAGCTATTTTTTTATCTAAAAAATTTAAGAAATGGAAATTGAACCACACACCCTTTTATTTGGATTTTTTGGCTGGTAACCAATCATATTATTGCAAACCATGGTCAAACCCTACATTCAATATTTTTGGTTGGCAGAAACCATGTTTTCATTTAAATGAAGGATACTATAAAACATTTCAAGAATTAATGGAAAAAACACTATGGGACCAGTATGGAACAGGGAGTTATGAAAAATGTGCCGATTGTATGACACATTGTGGTTATGAGGGAGCTGCAATAGAAGATATGTATGAACGACCATTTAAGGCTCTTTCAAAAAAACTGTTTGGTATAAAAACTAGGGGACCCATGTTACCAGAGATAAATTTAAAAGATGCTAGGCCTGCTGAAGATGTATATGATAGATTAGTTGAAAGCAAAATGTATGAACTAGACCTTATGTAATCTACTGAATATTCTTCCATTTATTTCCAGTAAATCTATCGTATGTATAAACATAACCATTCTTTTTCACATGATCATACCTAATAAATTCATAGTTTACAGCAAGAATAATTACAATGAAACTTACCCACGACAGATGTATCAGAGTTTTTTTCGCTTTATATAAAGGAAATAACAATTTAAAAACCATCAAATATAAGTTAAATATCACAATCCGCCCCGAAATTAAAATAACTTTGAATTTGTAAAAAAAAATTTATTTAATGTTATAATATAGCACTATATTTTTTTAATTTAAATCTTAATTATAACGATATTAATTTTAATTTGTTTAAAGTTAATTTAAAAAAATAAAAACTTTACAAAATATTCATCAATATTATTTAATAAGTAGTAAACAATTAAATAAGAGGTGTATTATGAAATTATTTTCATCATTAATTTTAGCTTTTTCTCTATTTTTCTTTTCAAACTTGTCTGCTTGTCCTTACAGTGCCATGACTAAAATTGATCAGAAATTAGAGAATCCCTCACAATTTACAAAAGAGGATTTAGCTAAGATTATTAATCTAAGAAAACTTGGTGAAGCTGAGTTAAAATTAGGTAATGTTGATAAGTCAGAAGAAATTTTAAATTCTGCTTTAGCTTTATTTAAATAATTAATATATTTTTATTGTACCTGTCATACCCATTTCAGAATGTGTTAAATTAGTTTTCTTATCTTTAATATTGCAAAACAAATCGTTAAACACACCTGTTTTGACAGGTACAAACCACCATTCTAAACTTTGGCCCGGAAATATTTCTATCTCTTTTATATCCCCTTTTACTTCGGCGATTTTTTGATTTTTAAAGTTAACTTGTACCTTTCTGGTAAAAATTGATCTTGAGAAGCTATACGAGGTAAAATAATGTTTATATTTACTCTTGTTTTCAAGAATAAGTTTATATAAAACCCCAGTTTCAAATTCAAGTATGTTAGGCTCATACATATGAGATGAACCATCAATGCTATTAAAATTAACTATCTTTGTAATAGGTTTTTGTCTTGTTAAATCACCTTTGCATATTACATCTGAAAATAATGCAAGAGTGAAAAAAAATAGGAAAAAAATTTTCATAAAAAAGTTAAATAATTAAAAAATTGATATATTATCAGATATAAATTTAAAAAATAATAGTAAATATCTTTTTATTTAATATCTGCCGGTTTAGCTCAGTTGGTAGAGCAACTGATTTGTAATCAGTAGGTCGGGTGTTCGAGTCACCCAACCGGCACCATTATAATCCAACCTCACATTGACTCTTACTTATTTTTCATGCTATTAAAATTTACTTATGATACAAAAGATACTCATTATCATTGGAGTTTTTTTTATTCTTGTAGGTTTATTATATCCCTTTTTAAAAGATTTAGGATTAGGAAGATTACCAGGTGATATTGTTATAAAAAAAGAAAATTCTTCTTTTTATTTCCCAATTGTTACCTGTATTGTTGTGAGTATAGTCGTTAGTTTGATATTAATGTTTTTTAGAAAATAACAAAGAAAACTTACTTTATTACGTTAAAAATTGCATTCTCTGCAAAGTTAGTTGATTTACAAGTTCGTGTTGGAATGCTTCCTTTAATAGGGTTGATAACATTTATTGTTTGATAGCCTCCTGTCACAAAACTATAGGTTTGGTTTAGCTTAGGGTCATAATACCCAAGTGCATGCTGTGTTGAGTACGTATAATTTGTATTAATACTTATTTTTGTAGATTTATTATCAATTTTTCGTATATTGATATTCATTTTTGCTTTAAGCATTGCCAGTAAGCCACTCTTCGCATAATCAATGTAAGAACCTTTAAATTCTTCACCAGTAAAAAAAAGAGTATATTCGAAATCACCACAATCTATAAAATTTTCAGCTTCTTTTGAACCAAATGATAACGTTATTAATCCAGAATCTTTCTCAAGGTTTTCGATTTTAAAAAAAGAATCATTTACAAAATCAATTACAGTGGTCCAAGTTTCTTCAAAATTTTTATCTGTAATTACAGAACTTTTAAAATTAGTATCGTCAATATTTGGTGGAAAATATTTACCAATATTTTCTGTAAGTTTTTCTTTCTCTACTGCACATGACGAAAGAAAAATTGTCATAACTATAGATAAAAAGAACTTTTTCATATACATCTATATATGAATATAAATTATAAAACTCAAGCAATGGTATTATATTTATTTAATAAGATATTAATAATTCATTAATTGTTATTTATCTTTAAGCATTACCCCCTCTTTTCTAAGAAGTTTTTTCTTTCTTGCAATACCTTTTTCTCCACGATATCCGCCCATTTTCCCGTCATTCCTAATAACTCTATGACACGGGATAGTATTTAATAAAGGATTTTTAGCGCACGCATTAGCTACTGCCCGATATGCTTTTGGGTTTCCAATTTTAATTGCAAGTTCTTTGTAAGTAATAGTTTTACCTTTTGGAATTTTTTTAATTTCACCCCAAACCTTTTTTTGGAAATCTGTTCCCTTAATGTTTTTCACTTATTTAATTTCCTCCATTGTTTGGGATAAATAAATGTTCCCTTCCACATACCTAGATTGTTTTCTTGGGCATATTCTTCATCAATAACATAATCTTTGGAATAATCTCTGTAAGCAAGAGCCCAACCATTTCTTACTAATTCTTTATTTAAATTTGTTTTCCCAACATAACATTCAGCAACAATTCTTTTATATCTATCTGTATCTTTTTTATTACACTTCACTGACTGATTACCAATAATAGAAACTAGGAATTCCTTGGATTTAACCCCGCATTTATAACTTTTTTCATTAATTTTACATAACTGTTTCATTTCAGGAGCATCAATGCCGTGCAATCTATATTTAATTTTGTCAATATGGATAGTATCACCGTCAACAATTCTTATGTCTTTTAGAGGTTTAGTAATATTTGATTTACTACCTTCCTTACCCTTAATATCAGATATATAACATAGTGGCTCATACCCTCCTGGTTTTGAATAAGCACTTCTCTTTCCACATTTATTACCATTACTCATTATTGAGTAAGGGCAAGGGCATTTTCCTGGATAATTTGTTATAGATTCTTTAATCAGTTGTTCTGGTGTTTTGACTATACCTTGACTACTTGTAAAAATAATAAAAAGAAAAAGAAATATATTTTTGATATATGATACTATTTTACTAACCTTTGATATCTAAACTCAGGTAAAATATTTTACGATTTCATTTTAATAAATTTTATTTCAGCCCACATTTTTGTAACCCCTTGTTAATGTATCTCTGGCCCTTTTCTTTAATTTTTAGGATGTGTTCATTAAGTTTTATTTCAATACTTTCTTCAGAATACAAATTATCTTCATATTTTGCCAAATAATTTTTTTCTAGTTTTTTTAACTTTTCATATTTTACCATTTCACCCGCTTCTTTGCTTTTCTCACTGGATAATTTTAATAGTGTGATGCAACTTAAGTCTTTTTCTTCAATTGAATTCGCTTTAAGTGTTACTTTGCTATTTAGTGAAAAACAAAATAAATATATTAAGACAAAAAATAAATTTCTCATTGTATAAATCTATACATATGAATTTTAAAAGTCATTAAAATTTATGTGTTTGTTTGTAAAATAAAAAAATGAGTTTGATTTAAATACATGTATTAAAAATTAAGTAATTTAGAATTATTAAAAAAAACATTTAAAAATTATTTATAATTACTAAATATAAAAATACCCCTCTTTCCACCCTGTTGGGCATGTTTAGATCCTTTAGATAAGGAAGACAGGGTGGAATTTCATTCACGCAAAAAAAAAGCCCACCAATCGGTGAGCTTTTAACTTACAAAATGTTATAGAATTTACTTCTCTGCGCAAGCATAAGAATTAATCTCTAAACCCACTGAAATTTCAGCTAATTTTGGTTTATTCCAAGCCATGTTATACTCCATTAAATTTAAATTATGTTAATCCTATCAAAAAAATATTAATGTAAAATGATTAATCAATTCATATTATATTCATCTTTATTCTTTGTATTTTCACATTTTTGATTATAAATTACAAAATCATTCGTAACTGGAAATTTTATCACTAATGCAGGATTTTCAATTATTAAATCAGGACCAACATATTTCCATTGGCATGGTCCATATTTAATTTCAGTCAATTTCTTTTGTGTTAAAAAGTTTTGTAAATTTGATGTACATCCAATCATAAATAAAAAAATATTTAACAAAAATATATTTTTAATCATATGCAATTTTAAAATTAATTAAATAAATCTTAACACAAATAAATATAAATTATCTCAAAATTATTTTTAAGATTTTTTATTCAAACAAAAACATATAAGTATAAGCAACTATTACAGCTGGAATACCACTGTAGAGTGTTGCAAATATAGCAGCCTTTGGTGCTAAAGCAATGGCAGGAAAAAGTGCATCGCCATCATTAGAAATAGCATTACCAACTTCAGCCGAAAAAGGAATGTATCCATTAAGGTAAAATGTGGTTATTACGATTTGAGGTCCACATCCAGGTATAAACCCAAATAAAATAGCAATAAGAGGAACTAAGTATATCCAGGTATTAAAAAATATTCTTAAATCGACACCACTTACATAAATCAAAATTTCGTATAACAAAAAACCACACACAACCCAAGTTGTAACAAAATTTGTTGTATCAATTACCCTTGATAAGTAAGACCTACTTTTTTCAGTAGAACACTGAAAATCACTTAAGGGATTAAGAGTCCACATAAATATAGAAATAATTGCTCCAATTGACCCGACCAATTCAACTACACTGAAAGAACTAAATATTACAAATTTTTCAATATCAATTCTAAAAGCCAGTAAAGTTCCGATAATTAATCCCGGTATAAAAATTATTAACCAAAAAATATTAAACTTAGATACAAAAGTCTCCTGAACTTTTTCAAATTCAATTTTTAAGTTTTTCTTAGTTCGTAAATAGTTTTGATTATGAAATAAATCAACGATATAACCAGTTATTACTCCGGTTAATCCAGCAATTAAAAATACTTGTAATCCACTTAAAGGATCCCGTGAAAGTAACAGAAAAGCAGCATCCCCCATGGTTGAGGTCAAAACTGCGACCAAAGACCCAAAACTCAACCTACCCTGAACAAATTGTGTCACAACAATTATAGCACCACCACACCCAGGCAATGCACCTAAAAAAGTTGCAATAACAACATGTATTTTTTTTGTTTTATTTAAGAAATTTTCAATATTAAATTTCGTTAATGAATCAATTCCTATAAAGATAAATAATGTAAATCCAACAAAAATAGACACTTGAAGGTAAGCATCAACTAAAACGCTTCTAATCAAGTCTCCAAAAGTTGAAGATTGAAAAGTAAAAGATAATATTAAAAATCCTAGTAAGCATTTTTTTAGTAATCTTCCTTCATTGGCTACAAAAAATGCCTTGTTATTTCTTATAACAGCTAATATTGCATTCATATTCTATATATTAATATTAATCTAATTTAGATTAATTACAATAATCTATTTAGAATCATTCTAAATATTTTTTAATAAACTTAAAATCGCGATTTTAATTTTTTTTAAAATGAAATAATAAAGGATTTTGTAAACACAAGATTTAAAAGGATGATATTTAATACATAAAATTAAAAAATGTAACCTGAGTTCGTAAGCTCAGGCTACATTACAATTTAAGTTTATAAATTATTTCTCTGCACATGCATAAGAATTAATCTCCAAACCGACAGAAATTTCTGCTAATTTTGGTTTATTCCAAAGCATTATTAATCTCCTATTAAAAGTTAATTAATTAATAGTACATTTTTTATACCAAAATTATTAATTTTTACTGATACTATTATTCATGTTTTATTCATTTTGTAACACTAACTTTTAAATTGTGTATTTATTAACTTAACTAATTAATTATGTCGATAAAATATAAATACTTTACATTTTTCTTACTATTTTATTTTCTTACGCCTTTGAGTATAAAACCTTCTGAAAAAAATATTTATGAATTAATATCTCAAGATAAAAATCTTAGTATTTTTTTTAATTATCTGAAGAATACTGGATTAGATGTTGTTTTAAAACAAAAGTCTCCATGGAACTGGACAATTTTTGCTCCAAGTAATGAGGCTTTTAAAACAGTTCCAAAAAAACTTAAAAATGAAATACTATCAAATGATTTTTTAAGTCAAAATTTATTGATGGACCATATCCTTGCAAAATACAAAACAAGTGAGGAAATAGAAGAATTTTCTAAAGAAGTTACAATAAGTAATAAATCTATAGAATTATACAATTCCTCTGATTTATTTGTTAAGGATATGATAGTAACTGAAAAGGATTTAATCGCAGAAGACGGGGTTGTTCATGTAGTAAATTGTATTATGTTTGTTCAACCTAGTATCCAAGACTCAAGACTTGACAAAGAAGTTGCAAAAAAATTTCCTATTACATCTTGCTGTATGAGAAAAGATAATGAGGTTATTTTATGGTTATCAAATTTATATAAAAAATAGAAAATTCCTTTCGAAACTAATTTTATAGAAGTTTTCAAATCAAAAAGATTAAAAAACCACTTAACCAGAAAAATATTTATATTATTATAAATTCAAATAATAATTTTATAAGTAGAGTTAAAATGAAATAATTTTATGATTAAAAGAGTATTTTTGAAAAAATTTATTTTATTTTTCTTCTTTTTTTTAATGTCGCTAAAATTAAATGCAAAAAAAACATTAAATAATTTAATAATTCAAACTAAAAACAACCCAACAATAAAAAGCTTAATTATGTTTGATCCGATTTTTTTAAAATACCATCTATCACCTAATCATCCTGAAGATCCTAAGAGGATAAAATATATTGGTGAAGAATTAAAAAAAATTGGTCTAGATTCAATTTTACAAAAGGTTGACAAAGATTTGCTTGTTATGGATGCAATAAGAATGATTCATTCCAATGATCATATTTCTTCAATAAAAGCAAATTTTCCTGATGCCTATGAAGTTGCAGTAGCTGCTGTTCAATCTGTAATTACAGCAGTTAATCAGGTTTGTTCTGGAAAAAAAAAAAATGCTTTTTGTGCTGTTCGCCCTCCTGGTCATCACGCGCTTAACACTGGAAGAGAGGAAGGGTTTTGCTATTTCAATAATATTGCGATTGCTGCAAAATATGTACAAAAGAATTATAAAATTAATAAAATAATGATTGTTGATTGGGATTATCATCATGGCAACTCGACTGAATTTTTTTTTTACAATGATCCAAGTGTTTTATTTTTTTCTACACATGATAAGTTTGCATACCCATTAACAGGTGATCCCAATAAAAAAGGGGAAGGACCAGGAAAAGGGTTTAATATAAATATTCATTTACCGTGTGGAACTTCTGACAATGATATATTAGATGCATTTACAACCAATCTCAAACCTGCTGCTGATAAATTTAAACCAGAATTAATTCTTATTTCTGCAGGTTTTGATAGCAGAAAGAATGATCCACTAGGTTGTTTTGAAGTTAGTGATTCAGGATTTATAAAGTTAACAAAGTTAGTAATGGATATTGCTGAAAAATATTCAGGAAGTAAAATAGTATCCATTTTAGAGGGTGGTTATAATTTAAAAGGAAACGCATCTGCAGCTGTTGCTCATATTAAAACATTGATAAACTACAAAGTTTAAAATGTATAAATTTTTAATATTACATTTAAAATATGTTATCATTAGTAGTTAACCTGAAAAAAAATTATTGATAATAACTCATGAATCATAATACACTTTACATTAATAGAGAATTATCGTGGATAAAATTTAATAGAAGGGTACTAGAGGAGGCAGAAAATAAAAAAAACCCATTGCTAGAAAGATTAAAATTTTTATCTATTTCAGGGTCAAACTTAGATGAATTCTTAATGGTTAGATTGGCAGGTGTAAAGGGTCAAGTAGATGCTGATGTGAACGATCTCTCAATAGATGGTTATTATCCAAATCAAATTTTGGAAAAAATAGTTTTTGAAACAAAGAAATTAATAAAAGAACAACATTGCTGCTGGAAAAAATTAAAAAATGATTTAAAAAACAATGAAATCTTAATTCTTAAACAAAAAGACTTGAATAAACGACAATTAAGTTTGTTAAAGACTTATTTTATAAATCAAATTTACCCTATACTCACTCCATTATCTCTAGATCCTGCTCATCCTTTTCCTTTCATAAATAATTTAGCTCTCACAATATTAGTTAATTTTCAGGATCATAAAAAAAAGAAAATTACAACTATTATTCCTATTCCAGAAAGTTTGGAAAGATTTATAACTATCACAGAAGAAAAAATAAAATTAATTCATATTAGTGATATTATAATTAGCTTTCTCGATCATATGTTCCCAAATTACAAAATTTTATCATATGGGTCTTTTAGAGTGTTAAGAGATAGTGATATTGAATTTAGTGATGAAGCTGAAGACCTAGCTAGATCATTTGAAAATCAATTAAAGCTTCGTAAATTTGGTAAAACTATATTTCTGGAAATTGAAAGAAAAACACCAGATAATTTAATTGACTTAATATGTAAAAAACTTGGAATTGATGAACAATTTGTTGGGTTTGTTGATGAAATGATTGAAATATCTTCAATTGAACAATTAACAAAAATTAAGAAAAAAAAGCTCTTATGGAAAAAATTTGAACCTCGTTATCCTGAAAGACTTAAAGAATCAAAAAATGATTGTTTTTTAGCAATAAAAAAAAAAGAATTCATAGTTCATCATCCTTATGAAAGTTTTGATGTTGTAGTTCAATTTTTGAGACAAGCTGCAAGAGATCCAGATGTGCTGGTAATTAAACAAACTCTATATAGAACTGTCAGGGAAAATTCAGAAATAGCATTAGCGCTAATTGAAGCAGCTGAATCAGGCAAATCAGTAACTGCAATAGTAGAGTTAAAGGCTAGGTTTGATGAAGAAACTAATATCAAATATTCCAAAGATCTAGAAAAAGCAGGAGTCCATATAGTTTATACATTTGCAAATATGAAAACACATGCAAAATTATCCTTAGTTGTAAGAAAAGAAAAAAATGTCTTAAAAACTTATGTTCACATAGGTACTGGAAATTATCATCCAGACAATGCAAAAATTTATTCTGATTTATCTTTATTTTCGTGTGATAAATTAATATGTGATGATGTTCAAAAAGTATTTAACATGATTACTGGGTATGCAAAGATAAAAGAATTTAACCTACTACATGTATCTCCAGTGAATCTTAAAAATTCAATTTTAGCGTTAATAGAAAATGAGATTAAAAATAAAAAGAGAGGCATTAATGCAGAAATCTGGCTTAAATGTAATGCTTTAGTTGATAAAGAAATTATTGATAAGTTATATGATGCAAGTAAAAATGGTGTAAAAATAGAGCTGATTATAAGAGGTGTTTGCTGTCTAAAGCCAGGCATACCTGGTATTTCTGAAAATATCAAAGTTAAAAGTATTATTGGAAGATTTTTAGAACATTCAAGAATATTTTGTTTTGCTAACGGTAAAAATATGCCTTCTAAAAATAACAAGGTTTTTATATCTTCTGCTGATTTAATGCCAAGAAATTTTGAGAGAAGATATGAGGTAATGGTACCAATTTTAAATTCAACTGTGCATAAGCAAGTCATTGATCAAATTATGGTAACATACTTGAATGATGAAAAACAAAGTTGGATAATGGATCAATTCGGCAATTATAATAAATCAGAATTATTTGACAATGGTGAATCAGCTCATAATTATTTTATGTCTAACCCTAGTTTATCTGGAAGAGGTAATGCTATAAAAAAAAGTAAACCAAAAAAAACAAAGATTAAAATTATTCGTTAGGTCCCACAAAAGGTTGAAAAAACTTTTTCATCTTCTTTTGGCTCTTGTTCAGAAGGCCTAAAGCCCTTCTTCTTTTTAAAGGGATCTTTTATTATTTTATAGACTTCTTCTAATTTATTAAAATTTCCTTCAACCCCTTCATTAATTACTTTTTCAACAATATGATTTCTAGGAATATAATAAGGGTTATTCTCTCTCATTGTTTTTAATGCACTATCAAGAGAAATTGAATTTGCCTTGAGTATTTTTATCCATTTTTCTGCAAAAATATAAATTTTATTAGTTTGTTTAATATTTTTATTACCATTTTTATTTAATAATAAGATTTCTTCTAATTTTAAAAAACTATTTGTATAGTCCAAATTTTCAGATTCCAGAAGTTCAGTCCAGGATTTAAAGAAGTCTTCATCAAAAATCTTATTTTTTTTTGAACCAAATTTTAATGACATATCACTAGTCCATTGGTCCGTAAATTTCTTTTTAAAATTTGATAATTCAAGTTCTAGGATTTTAGCTGCACTTTTAGTATTATCAAATAAAGGAAGTATAGCATTTGCAAAACAAAGCATATTCCAAAAACAAATAAAGCTTTGATTATTAAAGGAATATCTTCCACCATAATCAATACTACTAAATACTTTATTTTTTTTAAAATGATCCATGAATGCGCACGGTCCGTAATCAATAGTTTCTCCTGAAATTAAGGTATTGTCAGTATTCATAACTCCATGTATAAATCCGAAACTTAACCATTTTGAAACTAATTTTAGCTGTCTTATTACAACTTCAGAAAAAAAAATAAAATACTTATCTTTTCGTCTTATTAAATTTGGAAAATGTCTTTTAATTGAATAATCTGCTAAAATTTTTAAATTTTTAAAATCTTTTTTATAACTAAAATATTCAAATGTACCTACTCTTATGTGACTAGATGCAACTCTTACTAGAATAGCACCTGGTAAATTAGACTCTCTATAAACTTTTTCACCTGTTGAAAAAATTGCAAGTGATCTGGTCGTTGGTATTTTAAGACTATTTACTGCCTCACTCACTAAATATTCTCTTATTGCTGGACCGATAGGACATCTACCATCGCCATTTCTAGAATACATTGTTTTTCCAGATCCTTTTAGATGCACATCATATAGCAAATTATTTTTTCCTTTAACCTCACCGATGAGAATTGCTCTACCATCACCAAGCCTTGGAACAAAATTACCGAACTGATGCCCTGCATAGACCATTGCCAGAGGCTTTGAATCTCTTTTTATTGATTTACCAGAAAAAATATCCGTAAATAATTTTTTATCTTTAGTATCTATATTTAAAAAACTTGCTAATTCAGTGTTCAGAGAAATTAACTCAGGATTTATAGATGCCGAGGGTTTTACTCGATGATAAAATTCACTAGGTAAATCTGAA
The DNA here is from genome assembly GCA_902526175.1 of uncultured Alphaproteobacteria bacterium. Lineage (GTDB taxonomy): Bacteria > Pseudomonadota > Alphaproteobacteria > Methylaequorales > Methylaequoraceae > CACBWF01. The sequence continues at coordinate 56,206 of CABZJY010000007.1, forward strand.
TAAGTGTTATTGATGTCAATCATATACCTAAAAACCTTCAGAAATAATTGTAATTATTGTATTATCAATTTCAAAAATATTATATATAGAAGAAATGAAATCAAAATTCATTATTTTTAAAAACATTTTTATTTTATTGAGTATTTTTTTCCCAATTTCTTCACAAGGAATTGAGCTTGACTTTATTGAAACAAAGCCTGGTTTATTTGTGCATTTTGGAAAACATGAAGATTCTAATAATAAAAATCTTGGAGACATTGCAAATGTAAGTTTTTTGATTGGGAAAAAATCAGTCATGGTAGTTGATACAGGCAGTAGTCCAGCCATTGGGAAAGAAATTATTAAAGAAATAAAAAAAAAAACCAATAAACCTATTAGCCATCTGGTAATAACGCATGGACACCCAGATCACTTTCTTGGAATGTCTAGTTTTATAAAAGAAAAGTCAATTCAAAAAATTATTGGGCACGAAAAATTAAGCAGATCACTTATCTTGAATTTTGATTTTTACCAAAATCAATCTTTAGAATCAACATCTGATGATTCGCTTAATGATGCATTTCTAGTTCTTCCTAACTTAACAGTTGAATCAGGAAAAACATTAAAAATTGACTTAGGTGACAGACCAATAAAAATCAAAGCATGGAGAAGTGGGCATACTGATAATGATTTATCTATTTATGATGAAAAAACCAAAACAATTTTGACAGAAAATATTTTTGTTCACAGAACCCCGTCAATCACAGCAAGTATTGTTGGATGGAAAAAAACTTTAGAAGAAATGTTAGAAATGGAATTTGAATATATTATTCCTGGACATGGTGAATTAAAAAGTAAAGAAGACGCCATCAAACCAATGTTAAATTATTTTAATAACTTAATCTCGCAAGTTAGAAAATTTCACAGTGAAAGTAAAGATCTCGATTATGCTATTAAAAATACATTAGTAAAAAATAAGCATAATTGGTTACTCTATGAAGAATACCATCCTCGGAATGTATCAAGAACGTTTACAGAATTAGAATGGGAATAAAATTTTTTATTTAGGTCTTATTAATTTTATTTAAATTGTTAGAAAATTTAAAAAATTCAATTATTATCTTAATTAATTATTAATATTAATGAGGCCCCGTAGCTCAGCTGGATAGAGCAACTGCCTTCTAAGCAGTAGGTCGTACGTTCGAATCGTACCGGGGTCGCCAGAAAAATAAATGAGAAATATTAAATTGCTAATTTTTATTTTTTTAATTTTAGAATCAAAAAAATTGCATACAGAAAATCTTAAAATTAATTGTTTATTAGTCAATCAGAATAAAATAGAAAATAACTATAATAATTTTGAAAAAATAATTGATTTAGATACTAAAGAAATATTAGAACAAAGAAATTTAAAATATGATAAGATTATTTCATATAGCGAAAATGAAATTATTTTTTCGAATTCTGTCTACGAAACATATAGTGTACTAGATCTAACAACACTCAGCTGGACGATATATTCGAATTCATCTATTGATATTTATAATTGTAGATAAAAAAAGCGCTAAAAAAAGCGCTTTTTTTATTATTTTGGGGAGGATGATAATTTTATATTATTCTAAATATGTTATTTGTAAAATTTATTATTGATATATAATATATTTATTTTATGAATATATATTTTACATCGCTAATTTTAGCATTAATAGATACATATCTATGTTTTAGATATATAAAGAGAAATAAGTTTAAGATTACAATATTAATATTTCTTATATCTTGGTACTTATTTTTGAAAATATTAACATTTTTAGTCAATTAGAGATAAGTTAATATTCTTATATTCCTCTACCCATTTAGCAACATTTTGTTCTGCTAAACTAATATCTTCTATAGTCATGAGCATTTTTAATTTAATCAAATAATCTTTACTTTGGGAAATTCCATTCATTGAAGAAATTTTAAACCATTTGTATGCTTCAAGATTGTCTTTCAGAGTGCCAAGTCCCATAAAATATAAATTTGCAATATTAAATTGCGCTTTTTTATACCCTTGATTTGCAGATAGTTTGTAATATCTCATTGCATTGAAATAATTTTGCTCAACTATTTCACCATGATAATACATCCAACCTAAGTTATATTGCGCAATTTTATGATTAAGATCAGATGCTTTTTTATACCATGAAATTGCAGCTTTTTTATTTTTTTTTATACCAAGTCCGTAATCATAAATTACAGCTATATTGTACATTGCATTAGCTTTTTTTTTTGAATCTTCTGAATTTTTTGCAACTTTAGAAAATTCCAAAAGAGACTCTTTAATATACCTTTTATTTAGTAAATCAATGGCATCATCATAATCCGATAATGCGTTATTTGCTGAAAATAAAATTAATGTAATAATTAAAAATTTCATCTCATTCCCGTTTAGTTGGTCGGGGAGACAGGATTCGAACCTGCGACCCTCTGTTCCCAAAACAGATGCGCTACCAGGCTGCGCTACTCCCCGATATTATCAGCTTATATAATAAAGATGAACTTATTTAAAGATATTTTTTTTATAGTTAACGTTTTTGATATAATGTATAAGGTGATTTAATAATTTAGTATTTATATTTTTTTAAAATGTCATCTGATTATGTTAGTACTTTTAAAATTTCTGTTTTTTTGTCTTTTGATAAACTATTACAGTATGTCGTATCTAAAATCCTCAGAAACATTAAATAGTGTTTTGGTGGATGCTTATAATTACTATCCTGATATTAAAAAAAGTAAATTTGATCTAGAGGCTTCAAAAAAGGATTTAAATATTTCAAAAACTGATTTTTTGCCATCAATTGACTTAACATTATCACAAGGCAAACAGATAACTAAATCAAATCCGGATACTTCAAATTATAATTATACTACTTTAAATCCCTCTTCAGTTGACCTTGCATTGTCTCAACCTTTAGGTGCCACCAAATATCTTAATCTGAAGTCAGCAAAAAATAATTTTCTTTTATCTGAATTTAAAAATGAATCTTTAATTCAAGAAGTTCTCTATAAAGCTACTAAAAATTATTACAATTTTTTAAAAGAAAGATTTTTGTTGGACGTAGCCATTAAAAATGAAGAAAACTTAATTCAAAAGTTCGAAGCTACAGAAAAAAGATTTTCTTTTAGGGATGTTACAAAAACAGATGTGTTTCAGGCAAAAGCTAGATTAGCCGAAGCAACTTCAAAAAGGTTAGAAGCTGAAAATAATTTAGAAATCGCCAAATCTGATTTCCGATCAATTGTTGGAAGAGACCCAAATATCAATTGGTATGACTCAAAAGATAAAAAAAAAGTTATTGGCTCAAACCCTAAAGATTGGTCTAAGTTTGTAACAATGCCAAAACTTCCATCAACACTCTCCAATGCCCTTGAGATAGCTCTAAAAAATAATCCAGAATTAAATCAAATTAAACTAGAATTAGAAAATTCTAAAATTAATATTCAGAAAAATGGACTAAATTTTCTTCCTGAACTGTCTATTACTGGTACATACGGAAAATCTCTTGAATCAACTAGATCAATAAACAGAAAAGAGTCTTACGAAATTACTGCAGATCTTAAAGTTCCGCTATTTAATAAAGGACATAATGTTTTTAATTTGAATAAATCGAGAGTTCTGGCATTTTCAACGCAGAATTCTCTAAAAACTAAAGAAATTGATCTTACACACGAGGTTAAAAGTACATGGAATAAAATACAAAGTCTGATATCAAGTATAAAATCTCTTGAAGTCTCTGTTGAATCCAATGAAGTTGCATTAGAAGGTGTTATAAAAGAAGCCGGAGTAGGAACTCAGACCACTTTGAATATTTTGGATGCTCAAAAAGAATTAACAGAAGCAGAGGCAAATTTAGTCAATGCCCAATACAATCTGATTGAATCATCTTATAAATTGTTACAATCATGTGGTTTAATGAATTTTAACTATTTACAAATTCGATAATATTTTTACTTGACTTTCTCGATTCATTTAATATAATATTGTTTTGTTTTGCTTTAATCATAGCGTTTACACAATTTAATCTTAAAAATTTATAAAGGATATTATTATGCCACCAGAAATGGAAGATATGGCTGATGCTGCTGGTAGTGCTGCAGAAACTGCATACCAAGCTGCATTAGATAGTGGTGCTGATCCTTCTGAAGCTGCTTCAGCTGCAATAGATGCCGCCGCAGGAGTGATGACTGATATGGGCGCACCGCCCGAAATGGTTGATACTATGGCTTCTTCAGCAAATGAAGGATTTACCGAAGCAATTGAATCCGGGATGGGACCAATGGAAGCATTCGATGCTGCTGGGACTAGTGTAGATACCGCAATGGAAGCTGAATTTGGACCAATGGGACCACCTCCAGGAGATATGGGACCCGATATGGGTCCAGGTCCAGATGAAATGGGACCACCTCCAGAGGGTGATATGGGACCACC
>CABZJY010000008.1 GCA_902526175.1 uncultured Alphaproteobacteria bacterium
TATTCTTAAAACCAAATTCTGATAAATTTTGAGATGTCCGATTACACTTATTGCATTTGATATAACAATTAGACCAATAAAGATGACTACGCTTGAAATTAACATACTAACAACAAATAATTTATTTAAAAAATTTTTAGTTTTATTTAGATACTCAGATACATTGATATAGGTAACTGTTGGTAATTTTGTTATTAAGTTAGTTAAATTTATTAATTCATTGTTCTGAAATTTAACTGTAGATAAAAACTCATGGGGAATATTTGATGCGTATTTTGGATTAAATAAAATCGCAAAATTAATATTTAAATCCCTATAATCAACTTTTCTAAAGTTCGTAATAATTCCTGAAACTGAGTTACCATAAATATTAAATGTAATGGAATCACCTATATTAAGTTTCAAATCTTTTGCGACTTTGTAATCCAACGAAATTTTTAATTTTTTTTCTTCATCCAGATCCCACCACATACCATCAACAATTGGATTATTAGATGGAGGAACTTTTGACCAGGATATTCTTCTCTCTCCACTTATAAACCAAAAACTTTTATTTTCTTCGCCAATTATTTCCGTTGGTTTTCTATTATTTATCGCTTCTATTCTTGCGGATATCATTGGTACAATTATTTGCTGTGCTTTAGAATCAATTTTACTAATTTGCTTTGAGAACAAATTTAATTCATTTTGTTGAATTCCAAGAAAAAAATAATGTGGCGCATTTTTTGGTACAGAGGTATTTAGTTCTTTATTAATATTAGAAGATAAAAATCCAAGAAAAAATAAAACCGTTATTCCTAATCCCATAGTAATTATAATTATTGAATTTAGACTACGATAGGCTTTTAAATTTTTAATTCCCATTTTTATGGATAGATTTTGAATATTTTTAATTTTGTCAAAAATTCGAATGTATAAATTAGACAAAAAGAAGTAGAAAAAACATATAATTATAAAGAAAAAGAAAAATATAGCCGTTTGTTGGGGTTTAACATTTAAAATGCAAAAAATGAAAATAAAAATTAATAAATAAAAACTAACCTCTACAATTGATTTCTTAGTATAATTTAGTTTGAGGTTTGTATTACTATTTCTAAACAAAACTGCTACTTTAATTTGGTCAATGCTTTCTAGAACTGGTTTAGCAAATATAAAGAATATTAAGATACTAAAAAACTGAACGATTAAGCACTCATAAAGTTTGAACTTAATCTCTAGTTGAATGTTTAAAAAATTTAAAAAGCTTTGATCTAAAAAAGAAATTATTAGCAAACTAAAGATATAAGAAAACAAAGAACAAAAAAGAAGAATAATTAAAGTCTGCAAGTTGTATGATAATTTTATAATTTGAGAACTAAGTCCTAATGACTTATAAATTGCAATTTTAAATTGATTATTACTTAGAAATGAAAAAAGAGAATTTTTTAAACCAATTCCAGAGATAATAATAGATGATGCTGAAATAATAGACAAAAAGTAAATAAAATTTTCAATAATTTTTTTTAAATTTTGACTAACATCTTCAGGGTATTTAATCTCGAGGTTTTTATATTTTTTTATTTTACTTGGTAGTTCCTGATTTTTATATTTTTTTTTTAATTTATATTTAAAAGTAAAAAAGCTTCCTAAATTGTTAATTTTCAAACTCTTAAAACTAGATTCATTTATTAGAGCTTGATCTCCAAAAAAAAAACCGCCAATATCAGGTAAACTTTTGATGATACCAATAACTTCAAATGATGTATTTTGAATTTTAACTTTCTCACCGAGTTTCAAATTAAGATTATTTTGAATACTTTCGTCAATTAAAATAGTATTAGGTTTAGTTTTAAGTGTTTCAAGTGAATTATTAGGAAAGATTATCGCATTGCCAATAAGTGGGTAGAAATTGTCAACTACCTTAATTCTTGCAGTTTTATTTTTTTCATTATTTGTTCTTATAATTGTGGTAAATTCAACAACCTTTGTCAAAAAGAAGTCTTCTTTTAACTCATCTAAAATATTTAAACCTAGAGCTTTATTTTTTGTGGACAATTCTAAGTCACCTCCAAGAAGCATCCTTGAATTATTTTTTATTTCATTTTCTATACTATTTTTTAAAATTGTTACTGATGAGAAGATAAACAAACTTATAAAGATTGTAGAAAAAACCTTTGTAATTGCTGATTTATTTTTGTTTAGTTCTTTTACAAATAATTGAATGTATCTATAAAATGTCATTTTTAAACCTTAATACTACCATCTAATAACTCAATAGTCCTGTCACACTCCTTTGTTAATTTCATATTATGAGTTACTAAAATTAAACTAAATTTCATTTTGTAAGAATATTCTAGTAATAAATTCGTAACGAGTTCTGTATTTCTTTTATCTAAATTGCCTGTAGGCTCATCAGCTAAAATAACTTCTGGATTAAATGAAATCGCTCGTGCAATTGCCACTCTTTGTTGTTCTCCTCCTGATAATTCAGAAGGTAAATTATTTTTTCGATGACTTAGTCCTATTTCTGAAATAATTAAATTAGCTTTTTTTTCTTCGTTACTAATATTATTTATTTGCATTGGAAACATCACATTTTCAAGCGCAGTATAATTTGGTATGAGATAAAACTGCTGAAAGACTAATCCAATTTTTTTTTTTCTTATTTGAGTTTTTTTTTTTTCACTGATTTTAGAAAAATCCTCGTTATTAAAAAATATTGATCCTTTTGTTGGTTCTTCTAAGCCAGACATAAGCATCAAAAGACTTGTCTTTCCTGAACCACTTTCTCCAATTATAGCTACTCTTTCATTTTTATTTATTTCCAAATTTATATTTTTTAAAACTTTGATATCATTCCCATTTAAATGATAGTTAAGATTAATGTTATCTAATTTGTACAAATTTTTCATATTAAAATTTCTATTTACGGTGATTATCGGAATAAACTTTATACCAACAAACGTTTATTGTAATCAAAAAATTGCATTGTATGGTGATAGTTTAATGTCCGGTTATGGGTTAGACGAAAAGTTTCATTTATCTACTATTTTAGAAAAAAATTTAAAAATGAGTGGCTTCGATGTCACTCTAATAAATGCAAGTGTTTCTGGGGATACATCATCAGGAGGACTTAATAGATTAGGTTGGTTGCTTGAAGAAAAGGATATAGATATCCTAGTTCTATGCCTTGGTGCTAATGATATGTTAAGAGGAATCAGACCTAATCTTATCAAACAAAACTTAAATAAAATTCTAGAACTCTTAGAAGAAAAAAAAATAACTATCCTTTTAGCTGGCATGAAGTCACAGGAAGCATTTGGACAACAATATAAAAAAGAGTTTGATGATATATATCCTGATCTTGCAAAAAAATTTAATATTGCCTTTTTACCTTTCTTACTGGAAGGGGTTGCACTTAACCCTAAATTAAATTTACAAGACGGAAAACATCCTAATGCTGAGGGTATTAATTTAATAAGTAAAAATTTGGAAAAAAAATTAATAAAACTTCTAAGTCATTAATTTTTCTATGAGGTACTGCTATACAAAAGGAATATAATTTTGATAACCTACTTTTGTCTAATTTTTGAATTAAATTAATCTCTTAACCCTTTGATAAATAACTAAATTGGGTATTTTAATGTAATATTAGAAAACTTATTCCCCTTTAATTCCCATATTTCAAATGTCACACCATCTTCTGGAGTGGTGTATTTTCCATCGCTATATTCCTCTACATTCTTGTAATTTATCAGAATTCCTTTTTTAACAGATCCAAGACTTTTATTAATATTACTTGGGGCTGATACAAGATAATTTTTTAGCTGCTGACGATGAGAATCTGTTAACTTTGATGCTACTTTAGTCTCAATCATTATTGTTTCTCTAAGATCCATACATGGATAAATTAAAAAATCCAACTCACCTAGACCCAAAGCATGATTTTTGTAAAAAAGTTCTATATTAGTTTCTCTAAGAAAATCAATTTTATTTTCTCTCAGTTCAACAGCTAAGGCCATCTGAATAAATCTTTCTTCGTAACCACCTAGTTCCTTGTAAACCTTTTTAGAGAGTTTAATAAAAGTGTTTAAAAAATTTATCATATAATCACCTAATGATTATGTTAGTTCAAAAGAATCTTCTTTGATATTGTTCAATAATTACATTCACTTTATGTAAAATTTTACAAAATAGTAACACAAATTATTAAAATAACTTTGATTTATATTTTTAGAAAAATCGAAATGAAAAACAAAATAAATCTTAGATATTTGATTTGGAATAAAAATAACAAATAAATTAATTTGCTAAGTAATCAATTTAACCATTAACTAAATATTTCTTAAGAAAAGAATGTTAGAAAAGGTTGATTATGATTTAATCGCTTTTAAGTGATTATAGTAGACTTTTAATTTTGAATACTTGATAAATTGTCATGAAGTATTTTTAAAATTTCTTCAGCTAAAATATTTGTACCTTGGTCAGTGTAGTGAATATGATCAACATATAACTCATCTTTTGTATTATTCATTATATCTCTGAAATCAAATAAATTTTTAATAAGATTTCTATTAAAACCTATAATTTCATCATAAATGGTGTTTAGATTAAACTTATATATTGGATATAACTCTTTTTCGTAATCATGATAATCTTTATAGACTTTTGATTCATTAAAAAAACTCCAATTTAAAGCTGAAGGCTGTAAAAATAAATAGTAATCCGAATTATTAATTTTTGCTAATGCCTCCATCATAAAATAATGGCTAAAGGAAATTTTAGATTTTCTTTTTGCCTCTTCTTCAGAGATTTTTAAAATATCTTTAGTTAGACTCATTTTAATAGTGTTATGGTATTCTTGAATTTCTTCTTCAGTTGAGGTTTTTGTAATTGAATTCAACTTTCTAATTATTCTGTCTATTAACTCAAAAAAGAAAGAGTGACTTCTCAGTAAAAAACCAAAATTGTAGAAAACAAATTTTTCTTCTTCCAGCTCCTTGATTACTTTCAATTTATTAAAATATCTAGTGTCAAAAATGAGATCATACCTTTTTTCATTTTTCCCTTTGAAAATCTGTGCATCAGTTATTTTAGCAACTTCAAATCTACTGGTTACATCATTATAACCAGATACTGATATAACTATATCAGCTTTATTTGTTAAAAAAAAATCATGCAGTCTCATCAATTCTTGGTATGATGTATAACCAGGTAAAGCCAGATTAATTACTTCAGCTTTTAAATTATAAACTTGGTAAATTCTTTTTTCCAATTGCGAGGGTATTGATTTTTCAATGTTTCTTGATGAACTCTGAAATACAGAACTTCCACCAGTGATTACTAATTTTATATCAGGATTTTTGTAGTAAGTAGGTGTAATCGCTCTCCCAAATTCATCGGTAATAATCTTTCCATTTGAAATATAATTTTTTTGCATTTGCCTCCCGAATATTGGGTCAAACTCGAAACGTGGTTTATATTCTCTGAAAATTCCATTATTAGTAAAATATTTTAGTATTACAAATGACGTAGATTCTAAAAAAATTATTGAAAGTACAATTGCTGCAACAATAAATAAAAGTAATTTTGCTTGAGACATACACAAACATTACCACAGATTATGCAAATAAAATTTTTATTTTAGTGTAAGAGAATTTAAATTAGAAAGAAATAATTAAAAAATATTCTAATTTAAAATATACTTTTCATCAATGTAAATTTAATAATTAATCACACATTAGATGCATAAATAGTTTTTAACAGGAAATTGTGGTAAAAAATTAAATATGTTTAAGTCAATTGGATTAAAAAAAGTTTTGCTTCTGAACGCAGGTAAAAAGATCGCGTAATGATTAATCGTCCTCTTTGTCATATTTCAGATAATAAAATCAATAAATTACCAAATAAGACTTATAAAATGTTACTTGCTTGCTCACCTGATCGAGCACATCAAACGCATACCATCACCGAAATGCAAAAAATTTTATCAAAAAATTTTAAAGTTACTAATTTTTCAATATTTGACGCTCTTTACAAATTTGGTAGGGTCAAAACCCAGGAAAAAATATTTAGTATGATTTCTAATTTTGATGTTTTTATGATTTGGTTATCTAAACCTGCACTAGATTTTAATTTTTATAAAAAACTTAAAAAAATTAATCCCTCAATAACAATAGTTTATTTTGAAGGTGATTCGGATGTTATATTTCCTATATATAGCAAAAGATTAGTTAAAGATTTCGATTTTTTTATTGCACTTGATAGTTTAGATGTGGCTGATGTGGTATCTCAAATGGGTTGCAAATCAATATGTTTAGGTAACGTAATTTCCCAAAAAGATTTTTATCATATCCAAAATACAAAAAAAAAATATGAAGTTATGTTTTATGGTGGCTTAAAATTTCAAGGTGGGTCTAGACAGCAAATTCTAGAATTTCTAAAGCAGAAAGGAATTCCCATTCATTGTTTTGGAAAATCTTTTGGATACATTTCATCAAAAGAATTAAATAAAAAAATAAATCAATCTAAGATTGTAATTTCATTAAACGAAGTTGGGTTCAATCCAAAAACAATTAAATTACCAAAAAATTATAAAATTAGTACGCATATAAAATCAAAAATATTTGAGGCAATTTTATGTAAAACTTTTGTTTTGTCTGAAGAAATTGAAAATATGGATAGGTTTTTTATACCTAATAAGGAACTTGTTTCTTTTAGTAATAAACTTGACCTAGTTACAAAAATTAATTTTTTTCTTAAAAACAATAAAGAGAGAGAGAGAATTACATTGGCTTCCTACAATAAAACACTTAGACTCTTTGAATCAAAAAAACAGTACAAAAAAATGTCGAATATAATTTTTAAAATTGTAAATGAAAAAAAAGGTTTTACTGAAAAATTTGAATATTTGAGCAAGAAGTATAGACTAAAGCATATTTCAGAAAAAGGTATTTATGAAGTAACAAACACAGCATTCGTAAATTTTAATGCTCAGTTAATTCATAAACATTTGAAAAATCATAGATTTCGCGAATTGTTTTTGGATATGAAAGTTCTCATCTATGGTTTTCCAGTTATGTATATTAAAAACCAAGTATTTCATTTCATAGCTGACACTTATGTAAAAATAAGAGAGATTTATAGGAATATTATTAAAAATTAATTATTTAAAAAAAATTTTATCTATCAGAAGTTTTTATTTTTTATATTTAGCATGGTTATCAACTATTTATAAACTTTTTAATTTTAAAATTAAGAAAAATAATCTAGATTATTTATTAAGAAGGAATCATGGCCAGACATCGAGGTAAATTTAATATCGCAAACCCTGAACCCTATGAACTCAGCAGATCACGAATAGAAAATTTCATACAATGTCCAGCATGTTTTTATATGCAACAAGTAGAAGGTATTGAGTTTCCAAGTATTCCAGGGTTCAACATTAATGAGGCTACTGATATTTTGTTAAAAAAAGATTTTGATCATTATAGAGAAAAAAAAGAATCTCATCCTTTTTTAGTAAATAATGGTTATTCGCATCTGATTCCATATCAACATGAACACTTTGAACTTTGGACTCAAAGTTTGCATTTTGGTGCAAAGGGCCGGATGCATTATGATCATCAAAGGACTAATATTAGGGTAGGTGGAGGTCTTGATGATGTATGGTTTAATAAAAATACATCAAAAATTCATATAGTTGATTATAAAAGCACATCGCAAAAAAAAGATAATGGGCCCATAAATTTAGATGATAAATGGAAAGCAACTTATAAAAGGCAAATGGATCTTTATGTTTGGATTATGCAAAAAAAAGGTTTCGATGTTGATAACATTGGTTTCTTTTTATACTGCGATGGGAATAGATTCACTGATCAAAATTTCTTGAATGCTAAAAATGCAATAATGGAATTTAAGATGACTTTGATTGAATACCAAACAAATTTTTCTTGGATTGAAAAAACACTTTATAATATTTCAAATTGTTTAAAATTAAATAAAAGACCGGAACATTCCGAATATTGTGAATATGGTAGGTTTATTAATCAAATATAAATAAAAAATTTATGTTAATTTTAAATTTAGAATAAATAAATATACCATATGTTTAAGAAGATACTTATGAAATAAAAAAGATTTCAGTTGAAAAAATATGATAAAATTATTTTTATGGAATTCCCTACAACACCAAGTTTTAGACTGGAAAACAAAAGGGCTCTTGTAACTGGAGCCGGAAGAGGAATTGGCCTAGGTGCTGCTATTGCCCTTTCTGAAGCAGGGTCAGAGGTTGTTATGTTATCAAGAACTAAAGAAGATCTAGAAAAAATTAAAAAACATATATGCAAAAATGGTAGAGAAGCATACTACAAAGTTTTAGATGTTAACAAAACCTTAGATGTTGAAAATTTTATAAAAAAAGAAAAACCTTTTGACATTCTTATTAATAACGCTGGAACCAATATTCCTTCGAGTCTAATTAATACTAAAATAAAAGATTTTGACTATCTAATTTCATTAAATATTAAGTCTGTTATTAACCTAACACGACTTGTTGTAAGTAAAATGATTAAAGACAAGATTAAGGGGTCAATAATAAATGTTTCATCACAAATGGGTCATGTTGGTGCTATTAATAGAACAACGTATTGTACAACAAAATTTGCAATTGAAGGGTTTACCAAAGCATTATCTTTAGAGTTAGCAAAATACGGAATAAGAGTTAATTCTGTTTGCCCAACTTTTATAAAAACACCTATGACAAAGGTTTTTTTTAAAAATAAGAATTTTGAAAAAGAAGTGATTTCTAAGATACCACTCAAGAGACTAGGTGAGATTAGAGATCTTATGGGACCCTTTGTATTTCTTGCATCCGATGCATCATCTTTAATTACAGGGTCTAGCATATTAGTTGATGGCGGTTGGACAGCACAATAATCATCTTTATTAGAAATAAATAATATAAATTTAATTATAAACTTGTTGAACAATACAATTAAGATAAATGTCATTATAATTAATTTATGATGGTAAAAATCTTGGTATAGTATTGCAATAGTATTAAATATCTTAATATCAAGAAAATAGCTTATTGTTGAATACTAATTTGCAAAATTATAAAAAAAGATTTCAAAAAATCAAAATGTAGATTACTCTAGAATTCTCGAAAATAATAAACTACAAAATAAAAAATTTTAAGTCATGTCATATTTAGATCTTACGAAAACTATATGTTTAAATTTTATCTTTTTCTAACAATAATTTTACTTTTTCAACACGAACTTAATGCCACGAAATACAAGCAAAAACAATTTATGTGCGCTGACCAAATCGGGCCAAGATTTGAATTCATACTCCCAAGTTTCAGAAATGAAAATAAAAAAACTCTTCTTAAGATTTTTGATTTAGAAAATAGAAAGTTATTTTATAAAAAATTAAGCGAATTTAAAAAAAAAAAAAGTATAATAGATGATTCATATTTTTTTTATGTTGTAGAAGTAAATCTCAATCAAAATGATTACAATAAAGTTTACTTTGAATTTTTTCCTCCCTCAACAATGATGGTAAAAGTTAATGAATCTCAATTCGAGAATCTTGCTTGCTGGACGCTTGGAAATGACTAGTTTGTTTTAAAGTAAATAACTTTTGTTTTCAGGATATAAAATTATATAAAAAAAATATGTTGTATAGAGTGGTTTAACAGCAAAAGTTAACTTTTAATCTTAGAAATTATATTTTAGAATGAAGGATGGCTCTAAAAAATCTCTAAAGGAAGAATAAATAATGAGAATTAAAATTTTAAATAAAATAGAGAATCTTGTTATAAAAGGAAACTATTCGAAAGCAGAAATAATTATCAAAAGAAATTCATCAGACGTGAATGTACTATCATTTTATATGGACATTTTGTTTAAAAAAAGAAAATACAAGTTAGTTACATCAACTTATCTTAAATTTTGTAAAAACATAAATAATGAACACATAATAAAGATTTTTTCTCTAAGTCTAATTGAAACAAGAAACTTTTCTAAGGCTTTGATTTATTTAAAAAAGTTAGTATCTCTTAATTCTAGTTCAGATAATTTAAGTCTTCTTGCAATTGCTTATTCCAAAAATCATCAAAATACAAAGGCAATTGACACCTTTGAAATGTCTATAAAATCACCTGATGCAAATTCTATTGCTTATATAAATTATGCTAATTTTTTAAGAGAAGAAGATAAGAATAAGCAAGCTATTAGAATTCTTTTACAATGTAATGAATCTTCAGGTAATTTAAATATTCTTACCAATATTATCGGGATTTATAGAGACCTACAAGATTATGATAATTCGCTAGTATTTTGTAATAAAGCTATTAGCATTGACAAGAACAACATAGATTTACTGTTGATATTAGGGACCATCTTACTAGAAAAAGGTGATTCCGAAAAAGCTTTAGAAATTTTTAAAAAAATTCTAGAAATTTACCCTTTTTATGGTCCAGCCTATAGATTAATTAGCCTAATGAAAACATCAATAAATGAATTAGAGTTGGAAAAAATGATTACTTTCTTAAATGATTCGAACCATGAAGAAATCAGTAATATTCATTTGGGTTTAGCCATTTCAAATATTTTAGAATTTAAAAAAAAATACAGTGAAAGTTTTTCTTTTCTAGAAAAATTTAATGGAAAATTCAAAAGTTTAATAGAATACGATTTTAATTCTTATAAAATAAAGTTTGAAAGAATTAAAGAAATCTATGAAACACTAAGTATTAATAGATTAAAAAATATAAAATCTAAGCCAATTTTTATTTTAGGCTTACCTCGTTCTGGCACTTCATTAATTGAACAAGTTCTATCTAATCATAAAAGAATTTTTCCGTGTGGTGAACTCCCATATTTAGAAAAGGTAATGAAAAGATCTGTTGAAGGTGTGCAGAATTATACTGATACTTCTAATTGTATTTATGAAAATTACTTCAATAAAGTAAAGTTAAACTTTGATATAAATTGTGACTTCTATACTGATAAAATGCCTCTAAATTTTTTTTATATTGGTATAATCAATAGGGTTTTTCCAGATTCTAAAGTTCTTCTTTGTACAAGAAATTTAATGGACAACATGTGTTCAATATTTAGAAATTTTTTTCCTGCTGGAAATCAATTTTCTTATAAATTAGAAGATATAAAAGAATTTATAGAATTATATAAAAGTATAATTTCCTATTGGAAGAATGAAAAAGCTGATTTCTACGAAATCAAATACGAGAAACTAGTTTTAGATTTTGAAAAAGAAGTACAACAAATATTCAATTTTATAAATTTAGATTTTAATAGTGAATATCTTGACTTTCATAAAAACAAAAGAGTCGTTCAGACAGCAAGTCTAATTCAGGTTAAACAACCGCTTTTTAAATCCTCACTTAATCAATGGAAAAATTATGACAAAGAGTTTGTCAAAAATTGGGTAAATGAATTTTAACTTGTTTCCAATAAAAACTGTCTATAGAAAATAATATAACAATCTCGAATATTTAAAGTCAGACTTTTTTCCGAGATAGCAAAAACCTATTTACTGCTTCTGCAGCTTGTCTTCCTTCTCTTATTGCCCATACAACTAAAGACTGTCCCCTACGCATATCTCCAGCTGTAAATACTTTTCTTTTATTTGTCGAATAATCAATTTCATTTGCGTCTACATTTCCCTTAGAATTTAATTTAACTTTTGATTGCAAAAAAAGATCATCATTTTCTGGGCTAACAAAACCCATAGCAAGAAGAACTAAATCAGCTTTTAGTTCGATTGGGTTTTCATTAGATTCTTTCATCACCATTCTTCCTAAAGAATCCTTTTCCCAATTTATTTTTTGTAACAGCAGTTTTGATACGTTTCCTGATTTTCCTTCAAATTTTTTTGTTGCAACACTCCAGCTTCTTTGGACACCTTCTTCTTGTGAAGAACTTGTTCTTAATTTTAATGGCCAATATGGCCAAGTCATAAGCTTATTTTCTTTTTCAGGAGGTTTTTCCATTATTTCCAACTGTGTAACAGATTTTGCCCCTTGCCTATTTGAAGTTCCAATACAATCTGATCCAGTATCTCCTCCACCAATAACCACGACATCTTTATTACTCGCTAATATTTCATTTTTACCCACAAAATTGTCACCCTCACATCTTTTATTTTGTTGAGTTAAAAAGTCCATAGCAAAATGGATCCCTTTGAGCTTTCTACCTGGAATTTCGAGATCTCTTGGTCTTTCCGCCCCACCCGCAAATACGATAGCATCAAAATCTTTGTTAAGCTGATTAAATGATATGTCTTTACCAATTTCAGTGTTACATAAAAAACTAACTCCTTCTAATTCCATTTGTTCTATTCTTTTATTAATATATTTTTTTTCCATCTTGAAATTTGGAATCCCATACCTTAACAACCCGCCAATTCTGTCGTTTTTTTCATAAACTTTAACAGAATGACCACTTCTTGCTAGTTGCTGAGCACAGGCCATACCTGCTGGACCAGAACCAACAATTGCAACTTTTTTATTTGTTTTATTTTTGTTTATTAATGGTTTAACCCAACCTTTTTGATAACCTTTGTCTATGATAGTTTTTTCAATATTTTTTATGGTAACGGGATTATCCTCCAGATTCAAAGTACAGGCAGATTCGCAAGGCGCTGGACATATTCTCCCAGTAAATTCAGGAAAATTATTTGTAGAGTGAAGAACATTTAAAGCCATTTCCCAATCAGACTCATAAACAAGATTATTCCATTCTGGGATTATATTATTGACTGGACATCCATTATGGCAAAACGGAATACCGCAATCCATACACCGCGAGGCTTGCTCAGAAACTTTTTTGGTTGAAGATGGTAATATGAATTCTTTAAAATTTTTTACACGATCTTCAGGTAGAATTGATTTTGTTTCCTCTCTATCAATTTCAAGAAAACCTGTTGCTTTAGCCATTTAAATCACCTTTGATTTCATAGTATTACTATTCTCATATCTAATCAACGCATCTTTAAAATCTGTAGGTAATACTTTCACAAACTTTTTTAAATTTACATTAAAATCATCAAGAATTCTCTTTGCTTTTTTTGAGTTTGTGTAATGTATGTGCTTTTGAAGTAGAACTTTAATTCTCAAGTCATCGTCTTCTAGTAAACTACTTTTCTCAAAAATTCTCGATTTGTTGACAGATTTAGTAACCTTAATACTTTCAAGTTTTACCATATTCAAATTGCATTTTTTTTCGAACTCTCCATCTTCGTCAAAAACATAAGCAATACCTCCACTCATTCCTGCAGCAAAGTTAACTCCTGTTTTACCTAAAACCATTACTATTCCCCCGGTCATATATTCACAACAGTGATCACCAGTACCTTCAACAGTAGCAATTGCACCAGAGTTTCTGACTGCAAAACGTTCTCCAGCAATACCACTAAAATAGCATTCACCAGAAATCGCTCCATATAAAACGGTATTACCTATAATTATATTTTTTTCACTTTCAAACTTAACATCCTTGGGTGGAGCAATTATTAATCTTCCACCTGATAATCCTTTTCCAACATAGTCATTTGCTTCTCCAACTAGATTAAGAGTAATTCCTTTTGACAAAAAAGTGCCGAAACTTTGTCCAGCAATTCCATCCAAGTCAATAATGATAGAATCTTCTTTAAGTCCTTGATGACCAAATTTAGCTGCAATTTTTCCTGACAACATCGCTCCAAAACTTCTATCAGTATTTTTAATCTTTTCTCTTAGATGAACAACTTTTTGATCACCATTAAATATTTTCTTACATTTTTTTATTATTTTTCTATCAAGAACATCAACTATATCGTGTTCTTGCTGAGATGAATTATATAATTCTGTATTATTTTTTACTTTGGGTCTGTATAAAAGTTTGGATAGGTCTAAGGACTTCGCCTTCCAATGCTTAATTACAGAAAACTTATTTAACAAGTCTGATCTCCCAATTAGGTCATTAAATTTTTTTACACCTACTGTGGCCATAATCTCTCTAACTTCTTCAGCAACAAGAAAAAAATAATTGATTACATTTTCTGGAGTGCCTCTAAACTTTTTTCTCAATATAGGATTTTGAGTCGCAACTCCCACTGGACAAGTGTTTAGGTGACATTTTCTCATCATTATACAGCCCATGGAAATTAAAGGGGCTGTTGCAAAACCAAACTCTTCTGCCCCCAAAAGTGCACCAATTACTACATCTCTTCCTGTTTTTAGTCCTCCATCAACTTGCAATGAAACTCTATCGCGTAGCTTATTTAATACTAATGTTTGCTGAGTTTCAGCCAGACCTAACTCCCAAGGTGTCCCTGCATTTTTGATAGATGTAAGTGGTGAAGCACCTGTACCTCCGTCGTAACCAGCTATTGTAATATGATCTGCTTTACATTTTGCGACTCCCGCAGCAACAACTCCCACACCAAATTCAGAGACAAGTTTTACGCTAATTCTTGCTTTTGGGTTTACATTTTTAAGATCGTAAATAAGCTGCGCTAAATCTTCAATTGAGTATATGTCATGGTGTGGAGGCGGAGATATTAGACCAACTCCAGGGGTCGAATGTCTAACAGCAGCAATTTTTACATCAACTTTATGTCCAGGTAACTGTCCACCTTCTCCAGGTTTAGCCCCTTGGCATATTTTAATTTGAATATCATTTGCATTTACCAGATACTCTGTAGTAACACCAAATCTTCCTGAGGCAACTTGTTTTATTGCAGACCTCATTGAATCTCCATTTTTCATTGGTTTAAATCTCTCGGGCTCTTCACCGCCTTCACCTGTATTTGATTTACCGCCTATTTTATTCATTGCGACAGCAAGTGTTGTATGGGCTTCCTTAGATATTGAACCAAAGGACATGGCCCCAGTTGAAAATCTTTTTACAATATCGGAAGCAGATTCTACTTCAGCAATATTTAATTTTCTTTTGGCATTCCTAATCTTAAGTAAACTTCTTATTGATAACATCGATTTATCTTTGTTATTAATAGCCTCAGAAAAACTTTTGAACTTTTCTTTAGAATTAATTATTACAGCTTTTTGAAGATCTGAAACTGTTGATGGAGACCAATTATGTTTTTCTCCATTAATTCTATAAGCATATTCACCACCATCATCAAGTTTACTTTTATCAAAAATTTTATCACTTGGTATTCTGTTAAATCTATCTAAAACTTCTTTTTGTATATCTTCAATCAATATACCATCAATGAGTGATTCAGTTCCCTTGAAATAGTCCATAATCACCTTTTTAGAAATACCTACAGCATCAAATATTTGGGCACCACAGTAGGACTTAAATGTAGAGATTCCCATTTTAGACATGATTTTTAAAATTGCCTTATTACTTGCTTTGATAAAGTTTTCTTGAGCGCTTACAAAATCTTTTTTTTCAACCATACTATTAATTGTTTCAAAGGCTAAGTATGGGTTGATAGCTTCTGCACCATACCCGGCTAATACAGCAAAGTGGTGAAGTTCTCTTGCTTCACCCGTTTCAATAATAATACTTAAATTCATTCTCAAGCCTTCTTTGATTAGGTATTGATGCACAGCCGAAACAGCTAATAATGCTGGAATTGGAGCGAGTTTTTCGGAAAAATTTTTATCGCTTAGTATAATTAAATTTTTTCCACTAAGTACAAGTTTTTTTGTATCCTTACATATTTTTTCAATTCCTTGTTCTAATTCTTTCCCGGTATGATTAGAATTTTTAAATAAAATATTAACTATTCCTGCACTTAATTTCTTTTTTGTATTTTTTTCAATGGACTTGATTTTATCAATTTCTTCATTTTTAAGTATTGGCTGAGAAATTTCTAATCTGTAGTCGTTGTTATTTTCGGGAGTTGAAAATATATTTGGTTTTTTACCCAGTGAATGTTCAAGAGACATTACCAGTTCCTCTCTTATTGGATCAATTGGAGGATTCGTTACTTGAGCAAAGCATTGTTTGAAATAAGAGTACAAAAGTTTAGATTTATTTGACAATATTGATATTGGTGTGTCCGTACCCATCGAACCAGTTGGCTCTATACCAGTTTTTATAATAGGTTCTAAAAAAAAGTTTAAATCTTCTTTTGTATAACCAAATCTCATCTGCGCCTCTCTTAGGTCAGAAATACTGCTGTTATATCTTTGAGGATCTTGTTTAGTTTTGAGATCAGATAAAAACACCTGATTTTTTTTTAAATGACTTTCGTAATTGTATTCTTCTGAATATTTTCGCTTTAACTCGTCATTTTCAATTATTCTTTTTTCTTTAAGGTCAATAAGGAATATTTTACCTGGTTGTAGTCTCCATTTTTTTATTATTTTATTTTGTGGTAGATCTAAAACACCCATTTCAGATGAAAGTAACAAAATACCGTCTTCAGTTTCACAGTATCTTGAAGGTCTGAGTCCGTTTCTATCAAGACAACCTCCAATTTTTATTCCATCTGTAAAACACATAGCTGCAGGTCCGTCCCAAGGTTCCGTATAATTTGAATAATATTGGTAGTAAGACTTTATTTGATTGGAGTGCATCACATTTTTCTCCCACGCCTCAGGAATAAGTAACATCATTGCTTGCTCAATTGAATAACCTCCAACAATCAAATATTCTAAAGCATTGTCAAATGCCGCAGAATCTGAAACATCGTCAAAAATCAAAGGATTAATATCTTTAATATTTGAATCAAAAAACTTAGAGCTAGAGATTTTCGCGCGAGCGTTCATCCAATTCCTATTACCTCTAAGAGTATTTATTTCTCCATTGTGACATAAAAATCTGAAAGGCTGGGCTAATTCCCAGCTCGGGAAAGTGTTTGTTGAAAACCTCTGATGAACAACAGCAAGAGATGAGATAAAGAGATTGTCTTGAAGATCTAAATAATAATCTTTAAGTGAATTAGACATTATCATGCCTTTATAAATTATTGTTCTTGGTGATAATGAAGAAACATAAAATGGCAAGGATTGGAGTTTAATTTCAAGCTTTCTTCGAGCTATAAAAAGATTATATTCAAATTTCTTAACGTTAATGCCTGATTTTTTTGATTTGATAAAGAATTGCATTATCTCAGGCTTATTGGGTTTTACTGAATAGCCAAGCACCTCAGAGTTGCATGGTACTTTCCTTTTAAAGAAAATGTCTAGATTTAGATCTTTAAAAATTTTATCAATTTGTTTAAGACATTGTTTTTTTTGAGAATCCTGATTAGGGAGAAAAAATGCTCCAATAGCATATTCCATTGGTTTTGGTAAGACAACATTGTACTTTTCCAACTCTTTTTTAAAAAACTCATGGGGTATTTGTGTAAGAATCCCAACCCCGTCACCAGCTTTAGGATCAGCACTAACTGCACCTCTGTGAGTAAGATTACACAAAATTCCTAAGCCATAGTCTACGATTTTTTTTGAAGCTTCATTATTGATATTTACAACAAAGCCAATGCCACAAGAATCTTTTTCATTTCTTGAGTTGTACAGACCTTGATTTCGTTTTAATTTCCTAACCATCGATATTTTATTTGGTAAATTTTTATTTTTTATCAATATCTTACTTCCATTGAATACTTCCTAAA
This sequence comes from uncultured Alphaproteobacteria bacterium, assembly GCA_902526175.1. Taxonomy (GTDB): domain Bacteria; phylum Pseudomonadota; class Alphaproteobacteria; order Methylaequorales; family Methylaequoraceae; genus CACBWF01. The sequence goes on from CABZJY010000008.1 coordinate 17,581, forward strand.
TTATAAAAGCCTTTGTAAGGAATGTTCGTATGAAAATATTAATTTCTGATGTTTCATTCATTATATTTGCAAACACTCTTAAAGTTATGTTTCAATGATTACATTTAAAAATGGTGGATATTATTATATATGCTTTTCTGATTAGCTACAACTTTGTGGGAATTTTTGTGTGTACCAAGGAAAAATATATATTTTTTTATTTTTTTTAATCAATTAGAAGAGTTTTATTATAGTAAATATTTCCTGTTGTAGCTGAATCTGATTTCTCTTCTCGTTCATATCTTACAACTCCTAGTTCTTTTGAGTACCAAGTTTTCGATATGATTTCAATTTTGATTTTATCAAGAGGAGGGCCAGGAATAAAACTAGTTTCACCATAACTTGAAATTTCAATACAATCTGAAACTTTATTTCCATTTACTAAAATATTTTCATTAGTACTGATAATTTTATTATTTAATTTGACAGGTAAATCAGTATTATAAATTCTATCAAATCCCATCTTCAACTGTATAGTGGTAACATCTTCAGTCTCCCATTCTGTTCCAACACTGACAGGAAATGCAATAACTCTTTTCAAGTCGTGATTTCTAGTTAAATTCTCTGTGTTAACTAGTTGTTTATCCTTGATTGCTATTTTAGAAATCCCATTTATCTCCTGCAAATATACAATCAATTCTCCATTGTTTTTAATAACAGGAATTAAGTTTTTTTGACTTGGGAGGAAGTGGTAACTTTGTCTGTAGATGTCTTTATTGTTATCTTTATCTTGAAATTCAATTTCATAGAAAATGGTTTTTCCGATATTGTTAACTAAATGTTTAGTCTCTTTATTACAGGAAATAATTAAAAAAAACAGCAATATTAGTGACGTAATTTTTTTCTTCATCTTAAAATTTTTCCTCCTGAACAAGATTAGATAACCCAAGTCTAAACTCTAGAGCATTACAAATCATTTGGCCAATAAGTATATGTGCTTCTTGTATTCTTGATGTATTAGTTGCTGGTATTGAAATAATCTCGTGAGTAGTTTCTTCAACAAGTTTTGTGTATTTTCCTGTAAGAATAATCGATTTCATTTTATTATTTTTTGCATATTCGAGCCCTTTGAGTACATTTTTACTTCTTCCTGAGGTTGAGATACCAATAGCAACATCCCCGGGAGAGCCCAAGGCCTCGAGTTGTCTTGAGAATAGAAAATCAAATCCTAAATCATTTCCTATTGCAGTAATAGTTGATGTGTCAGTTACTAAAGATACTGCAGGTATTGATTTTCTATCTCTTGAAAATCTTACAGTTAATTCAGTTGAAAGATGCTGTGCATCAGATGCACTACCACCATTACCAAAAAAAATTATTTTTTTTTTATTTTTCAGTGCCTGATAGCATATATCAACAACATTTAAAAAATTTTCTTTTATACTTTCCTTAGTCTTAGAAATAACTAGTTCATGTTCTTTAAGTTGAGAATAAAAAAATTTATCTAATCTGTCTTTCATATAAACCTCATTGTTGGCGATCTTATCTGGACTCGAACCAGAAACTAATCCTTAGGAGGGATTTATTATATCCAATTTAACTATAAGACCAGTGTTAATTTCCAAAAGGAATTTGATATTTTAATAATAAAGTTTCTGAGCCTGGATTTCTGTACCCACTGTCTGCATTCGATATATGAAAAATACCAGCACCAATTCTCACATTGTTTTTAAATCTATAAAACAAATCAATGCCTATGTAAAATTCCATCGGATTTCCTGCCTTAATTTCACTTCCATCTTTATAATAACCGCATGCAACACTCGGTGTTAATACAATATTTTTTTTTTTGGTGTAATATCCATCAATCCCAAAACCACCATAAGCATAGTAAGCATTTGCTGAAGTTCCAAGTATGCCCGCAAAAGGTTTAATTAAGTTAAATAGCTTTTTCCCACTATAAATCTCTAGATTTATCATCTCCGAAGTTTGCTTATGTGGTGGAGTGCCGTCTTCCATAAAATTGAACTGTCCAATCCCGAATGAGATTCTTGCGCTATCTTTGGATAGAGCTAGGGATGGTAAAAAAAATATCAAGATTATAAATTTATAAAAACATTTCATCAATACAACTTCTACTTAAATGGAATTTGGTATTTAAAAATTACTTGTTCTGAACCTGGGTTTCTATTCCCTAAATTTGCATTGGATAAATGAAAAAACCCTACTCCAATTCTAACATTGTTTTTAAATCTATATGTAACGTCACCACCACTTCTAAATTCTACTTTGTGTCCTAATTTTATTTCGCTACCATCAATGTACCAGCCTGCAGCTAAACTAGGGGTAATTACAATACATTTACAATCGCCAAAATATAGATCACCACTTAATCCGCCATAACCATAATACGCTTCAGCATCCGTATAAACAAATCCTACAAATGGCTTTAAATATTTCAAAACATTAAAGCTTGTAAAATATTCTAAATTAAAAGCAGTTGAGCTTTGCATGTAGGGAACAGTAGGTGTAGTTGAACCAGAACTTGCATCGCACCCAGCATCACCAGGGTTAGGGCAAATTGCATACCCATTTTCTTGAAAATTATTTAAGCCCGCACCAATTGATAGTCTTGAATAATTTGATTTCGCAAATAAATTTGAGAAATTTAAAGTTAACAAGAATAAAAAAAGAGATAAAATTTTTTTCATTTTTATATATTGTTTTAATAAAGCCAATTTTATAATGATAATATGCTAAATTCAAAAGTTTTGAAAATTTATTTTTTAATTAAACGATTCTTTGTATTGATATTATCTTCAAGCGTCATTTACGGTTGTCAAATGAACCCAGCATCAGGTGAAAAAGAATTTTCAATAATGTCTAAAGAGGAAGAAAAGATTATTGGAAAGTCAGAACACCAAAAAATAATAAAACAATTTGGTGGAATTTATGAAAACAATGAGCTTCAAAACTACGTTGAATCATTGGGACATTTTCTGGCAAGTACCTCGGAACTTTCAGACCTGAAGTTTACCTTCACAGTTTTAAATACTCATATTGTAAATGCCTTTGCCCTACCTGGTGGGTATATTTACATTACAAGAGGTCTTTTAGCATTGTGCAAAAATGAGGCTCAGTTAGCTGGGGTTCTAGCACACGAAATTGGTCATGTAACTGCAAGGCACTCTGCAAGAAGATACACAAAGGTTTTTAGTACAGGTATTATCGCAAACATAATAAACGTATTGAGCAAAAACAATTATGCACTGGGTAATTTAGTTGGACAATCTGCAAATCTATATCTCCTATCTTACTCAAGAGACCAAGAATTTGAGGCAGATAAACTCGCCCTAAGATATATGTCAAAAGCAGGGTTCAAGGTTGAAGAAATGGGAACCTTTTTAAATTCAATGGAAAATTATGGAAAATTGTATTCAGAAATGAATTTCATCAAAAATTCTAATGAAAAATCTGATATCTTATCAACGCATCCTCTGTCTTCTCGAAGAGTCAAAAATGTTATAAATGAGTCCAAGAGATATAATATTGCGAGTCCAATAATTGGTAAAAAATTATATTATAAAAAAATTGATGGGATAACATTTGGAGAAAAACCATCCGAGGGTACAATTTTTAAAAATCATTTCATACATCCCGATCTTAAAATTAGTTTTGAATTTGACCAAGAGTTTTATTTTATAAATAAGCCTAACTATATTATTGGGCACGGCCCAAGTAATAGCAAGATAGTTCTAGATGTAGATTCAAAAAATAATTCTAATGATATATTAATTTACACTAAAAAAATACTTGGAAAAAACTTCCCTAGCACCTATGATCGATCAACAATTAATGGTCTGGAGTACATAGATATATCTTTCAAGAAATCAAAAAAAAATAATAGACTAGCTATTGTAAAAGATGGGGAAAAATATTTTAGAATATTCCTAATCGAGGAATTAAAAAATCAAAGTCAAATTTCTGCCAATGCTTTTCAAAAAATATTAAGGACTTTTAAGAAAGTTAACCCAGAAAATAAGAACATAAAGTCGAGGAAAGTATTAAAAATTATTAAAGTTAAAAAAGGTGAAACAATACAAAAGTTAAGTGATTTACAACTAATACAACCTCGATTTTCAAGAAGAGTTTTTGAAACTTTGAACGGGGTACAGAACAAAAAATTAAAAGAAGGAGAACAACTTAAGTTTATAACTGCTGACCATTATTAAGAAGCTTTTCTAACTTATCTTTTGCAATCTTTTTATCAATGTTCTCAACAGCCGCATATTCGTTACTAAGACGATTTAATGCTGTAAGATAGATCTGTCTTTCTGAATAAGACTGTTGCTCCAAAGAATCTTGATCTTTATGAAGGTCTCTTACCACTTCAGCAATTGAAACAGGGTCACCACTATTGATATTCTTCTCATACTCTTTTGCCCTCTTGATCCACATGTCTTTTTTAAGTGTAGGTTTTTGCTTTAAAACATCAAGAGCTTTTGAAAGTCTATTTTTATTACTTAATTTCCTCAGTCCTGATTTTGCCGTCTTTTCCATAGGTATTCTAAGCTTCATTTTATCCTGCTTAAAATTAATCATTACAAAGTCATGTTTGTCTCCATCTATTTCATGAGAATCAAACTCCTCGATTTGTCCTACGCCGTAAGTAGGATAAACAACTAAATCCCCAATCTCTAAATTTAAAGTATCATTATTTTTTTTCAAAATTTCTCCATTTATAATTAATATTAAACTTTATTCAATGCTATGACCCTTTTCCCGGGTTAGGACTAAAATGTTTTTCAAACTTGTCTTTAACATCTTTCCATTCATCACTATCAGTCGGCGGGGTGCCCATTTTAGTAATGTTAGGCCATTTTTCAGCATATTCTCTGTTGATATCAACCCATTTTTGTGCATCTTCACCACTATCATCACTTATAGCTTCAGCTGGACACTCAGGTTCGCAAACACCACAATCTATGCATTCATCGGGATGAATCACCAAGAAATTTTCTCCCTCATAGAAGCAATCTACTGGACATACTTCAACGCAATCCATGTATTTACATTTGATGCAGGGGTCTTTTACAATGTAAGTCATAAAATAATGTTAATAGTTATAATACTTTAAATTTTATATCAATAAGATAATTCAAGTATTTATTTGTTTGTCATGCAATAGTATAAACTTATTTTTACAGAAATTCCTTAAAAAAAAAGTATCATACTCACAATATTTTTTAATTTCCTTTGGAATAATTCTATTTTTTTTATTTTCATTATTAATCAAGTAAGATAGTTTTTCAAAAAGTAAGAAATAGACCAAATATTTTTTTTTACTTATCATCAACTTATAAAATCCAAACTTGTTTGAAATTTTAGATATTGCTTTGTCATTAATGTCACTATTTTCTTTTATAAACAATTTTTTTGATAATGTTTCATTTAATTCTAGTCCTTGAAATACAGAAATTAACATATGACTAAAGTATTTTTTTTCAAATTTCTCGTTTTTGAAATAAATAAATTTATTCCCAATCTTAAGACCAAGTTTATTTAAAAAATTCACTTCAGGTTTTAGTAAATTTTTATAGTATTGATAATAGATATTCTTGGGACAATAACCAAGATTTTCATACAATGCAAAACTTAAAGCTCTAAATGAACTAGAATGATTTTTATTTTTATATTCCTTTAATAATTTATAAAAATTTTTTAGATATTTATTTTTCAAATACTCAAGAAAATCTTCCAACTTCTTTTTAATTAAAAATTTTCTCTGGTTGTCAAAATTATGATCAACAAAAACCCTCACGATTGGATTATAAAGATCTTTACCTTTCACAAAGTTTCCGATAACGGAATTTCTCCAATAAATCTTTCCATCACAATTAAAATTAAGATTATTTAAATCTTCCCCTACAAATTGACTAATTAGATCAGAAAGCAATAAGTCAATTTTTTTTTTTAGAAATTTTTGAAAAAAAATCTCCTTTTTCCTTGAAATCATTTCAACAGATAATTTTAGATTAAAACCATCAAGTTTCCCAATCATTTTTTTATTAACGAAAAGTTGATTTTTGTTAAAAAAAATAGAATTATTTTGATTTCCATTTTTGTAGAGTTTATCCTCAACTAAATAACTATCAATAAATTTCTGGGTTAATCTTTTATGAAGTTTAGAAGATAAAATCTCTTCAATCTCTTTAATTTTAGATTGAATAAATTTAGATTCTTCTAGCCAATTTTTTTTGTAAGATATGTAAGACCAGATTCTAATTTTTGCAATCCTAAGATTTATTGAAGAAATATTTTCATTATTACCCAAGAGAATTTGATCAATTTTTTTTCTTACAAAATTGTTAGGAATTTTTTTTTTTTTTATAATTAGATAAAAACATATTTGTCTCAGTACTTCAGTATGGTATTCAACTAAGCTTCTAGTATAGTTTGGTATACTGCAAATATCCCAAAGAAGCTCTAGAATGTTTCTTTTAACCAGTTCATTTTTTATTTTTTCGTCCTGGACAAGTATCTTGAGTGATTCTATGTCATCCGAATTTTTTTTCAGAACTAGCAAATTATTTTTTGATTTTTTTGTCAAACTCTTTATCAGATTTTTAGGCAAAGAAAAGTCTAGTTTTGAATTTCTCCAATATAGATATTTTAATTCTGAAAATTTGTAATCTTCTATGAACTCAACTAGTCCATTATTAAATTTTTTTAAATTTTCTGTTACACCAAAATAACCGTCATTTTCATACCTGCCTGCTCTTCCAGCAATTTGAGAAATTTCGTCAAAGGTCAGGTATCTCTGTCTCCTTCCATCAAATTTAATAATATTAGAAAAAAAAACATGTTTGATATTAAGATTCAGGCCCAATCCTATTGCATCTGTTGCAACGATAAAATCAACTTCACCATTTTCAAAAAGTTCAAGTTGTTTATTTCTTGCTTCAGGAGATAATGCTCCAGTTATTATGGACACTCCTCCTTTAAACTTTTTTAACTTTTCTGCTAAAGCATAGATTTCAACTTGTGAAAATGCAATAACTGCAGATCTTTTAGGTATTCTTGTAAGGTTTTTGTATCCATAATATTTCAGGTTTGAAAGTCTTGGTTTATTGATAATTTTAATTTCTGGAATTATTGATTTTAAAATATTTTTAACAGAATTTGATCCTAAAAACCAAGTTTCTTTGGTACCACGAAAATTAATAATTTTTTCGGTAAAATGGTGACCTCTTTCGAAATTTGCAGCTAATTGAATTTCATCGACTGCTACAAATTCAAAGTATTTTTTTGGCATCGACTCTACTGTACAAAAAAAGAATTTTGCACCTAAAGGTACTATTTTTTCTTCTCCAGTAATAAGAGCAACATTTTTATTTCCGAATATTTTTTTTCCTTTTTCAAAATTTTCTCGCGCCAGTAGCCTTAATGGAAAACCTATAACTCCATTGTTATATTCTTTCATTTTCAAAATTGCAGAGTGGGTTTTCCCTGTATTAGTTGCCCCCAAAATTGCTTTAAGGGTAGAAGATTTCATCTAACAAATTTCCTCTAATACATACGGCAAAATGCCGTCGGATCTAAAATATTTTATCTCATTCATAGTATCAATCCGTGAAATAACACTTAACATTATTGTTTTTTTAGATGAATACTTTATTTCAAATTTACCTTCAATATTTGGTTTCTTTGTATATTGATCTAAATCTCCAAAATTGAACAGTTCTTTGCCAGTAAGCTTTAGTTCAGAGACATTTGTATTTTTTAATTGAAGAGGCAAAACACCCATCCCAACTAGGTTTGATCTGTGTATGCGTTCAAAACTCTCTGCAACAACAATCTTAACTCCAAGTAATTTAGTACCTTTGGCTGCCCAATCCCTTGAAGATCCAGTTCCATATTCTTTTCCTGCAATTACTATCAAAGGGGTTGAATCATGGGAATATTTTTCCGCTACTTCAAAAACTTCACTTTCACTGTTGTCTGGGTGATAAAATGAATAACCACCTTCGTTCTTAGTAATTAGATTTTTTATTCTGACATTTGCAAATGTTCCTCTGACCATAATTTCATGATTTCCTCTTCGTGAACCATAGGAATTAAAATCCCTTTGTAAAACTTGTCTGTTTCTCAAATAATTGCCTGCTGAACTACCTTGTTTTATAACGCCTGCCGGCGAAATATGATCTGTTGTCACTGAATCCCCTAAAACCATTAACGGTTTTGCATTATTTATTTTTTCATTCTTAATTTTTTCCATACTCAAGAAAGGTGGTTTTTTAATGTATGTAGATGAGGAAGACCAATTAAACGTACTAGAGTTTTTAACCTTTATGGATTTCCAGTTCTTATCGCCTTCAAAAATATTTTTGTACTTACTTATAAAAATTTTTTTCTTAAAAACTTTTTCTGTTAGTGTAGAAATTTCATGGTTAGACGGCCATAAATCTTTTGCATAAATATCTTTACCTTTCTTTCTAATAATCGGCTCTTTGTAAAAATCAAATATTATTGTTCCTGCTATTGCATAAAGAATTACTAATGGAGGAGATGCAAGATAATTTGATTTGATAAGTGGATGAATTCTCCCTTCAAAGTTTCTATTACCAGAGATTACACTACAAACATTTAGTTTATTTTTAATTATAGTGTTTTCTATTTCTGTCTTTAGAGGACCTGAATTCCCAATACATGTGGTACAACCAAAACCAACTAAATTAAATCCAAGACTCTCAAGCGGATGAAGAAGATTGGCTTCTTTAAGATATTCAGCTACAACCTGACTTCCGGGTGCAAAAGATGTTTTTACCAAGGGCGAAATTTTGATCCCAAGTTGAATTGCTTTTTTTGCTATAATCCCTGCGGAAATTAAAACTGACGGATTTGATGTATTTGTACAACTAGTAATTGCAGCTAGGCAGACATCGCCATGATTGAGCTTTAATTTATTTTTTCTGAATTCTTTTTCATCTTTCGTAAGAGTCTTAACAAATGCTTTTTTTGCATTTTTAAGAGGTACTCTGTCTTGAGGTCTTTTAGGACCTGCAAGAGAGCTTTCAATAGAGTTAAGTTCTATTTCGAGTAAATTATCATATTTAATTTCATTTTTTGTTTTTGAATACCAAGTTCCTTGAATTTTTGAATATCTTTCAATTAAAGATAACAATTCTTTTTTCCTTCCGGTTAGATTTAAATACTTCATTGTTTCTTTATCTATCGGAAAAATTCCACACGTTGCACCATATTCTGGAGCCATATTAGAAATTGTTGATCTTTCAGATAATGATAAGCTTTCTAATCCTGGCCCAAAAAACTCTACAAACTTTCCAACTACACCATACTTTCGGAGTTTTTCAGTGATGCTAAGCACTAAATCTGTTGCAGTAACACCTTCTGGAAGGCTCCCTGAAAGTCTAACACCTAAAACCTCTGGTATTTGCATAGAAATTGACTGACCTAGCATTACTGATTCTGCCTCAATACCCCCGACACCCCAACCTAGCACAGACAAAGCGTTAACCATTGTTGTATGACTGTCAGTACCAACAACGGTATCAAAGAATATCTCTTTTTTGTTTTTTGTAACAACTTCAGATATATATTCTAGATTAATTTGATGACAAATACCTGCTCCAGGAGGGAATACTTTAAAATTTTCAAAAGACAATTGTGCCCATTTGAGTAATTTATATCTTTCTTGATTTCTGTTGAATTCATTAAACACATTTTCATTCATGGAAAGTTTGCTACCATAGCTATCAACTGAAATCGAGTGGTCTATTACAAGAGAAACGGGAACAGAAGGATTTATTATTTTAGGGTTTTTTTTCTTTTCTTTAACCTTATCTCTCATCGCAGCAAGATCTGCAACAGCGGGTACGCCTGTGTAATCTTGCATTAACACTCTAGATGGCTTAAATTGTATTTCTTTCCCAATTTTTCTATTAATTAGATTTTCTACATCAATTTTTTTGATAACCTTTCCATCGAAATTTCTTAACAAATTTTCTAGAAGAATTTTATATGATACAGGTAATGCAGTAATTTTGTTTTGGAATTTTCTTTTAATTTTTTTTAAATTAAATATTCCAAACTGCTTTGAATTAAAATCTATTGTATCGTAGCAACAAAAAATATCATTTAACTTATTTTTTTTCATAATAAAATTTTAAATATAGTATCCTATAGAGATAATGATGGTTTTAAAAATTGATTCTATTACTTTAAAAAGATCTAATAAAATATTATTTGAAAATTTTAGTGTAAATGTAAATAAATCTCAAATAATAATTTTAACAGGTGATAATGGTGTTGGGAAATCTTCTTTATTAGAGGCAATTAGCGGCGTTCTGAAAGTTTGTGAAGGTCAAATTAATATTTCGAAAGATATAAAAAAAATTTTTTATCTTGGTCACGAGAATTGTCTCAAAGATGAATTATCAGTTTATGACAATTTGAGAGTATGGTGCGAAGTTGCAAGAAAAAAAGTTATAGATAATCAAATACATGACGGTTTAAATTATTTCAATATATCAAAGCTCGTAAATCAACCGATCAAAAAATTATCGCAAGGTCAAAAAAGACGTGTTGCATTAACAAAACTTTTTTTTACTGATTCAAAACTTATACTGCTAGATGAACCTATTGCTGGCTTAGATAAAAAATCAGAGTATAATTTCTCAAAATTAGTATTAAAAAAAAAACGTACTGGAAAAACAATAATTCTTACCAGCCATAAAGACCTAGGTTTTAAAAATCAAAATATTGTTGATCTCAATAGATTCTCTAAAAAAACCAATAAGAATACTAAATTCGATACTTGGGAAAATTTATGATGAACTTGTTTCTACTGATAAATAGAGAATTTAAATTGAGTATTAAAAATTTCAAAAGTGCTCTATTCAATATTTTCTTTTTTGTGATTAGTAGTTTTATTTTTTTTCTGTCATTTGGCTCGGAATTTGAAGCAATAATAGAATTCAGTCATGGAATAATTTGGTCTGTATTATTGTTTAGTCTAATATTTAGTGTTGATCAATTTTATGACTCAGACTTTAAGGATGGAAGCTTGAAAGAGCTAAAAATTTTGGGTTATAGTTCAGTTGAAATAATTATATCTAAATTATTTACTATGTGGTTCTTCATTGCTTTACCAATTATAATTATAGCACCTCTTATTTTGTATAGTTTTTTTGGAGTGTATCCATACAATAAAACTTTAATTATCTCTCTTTTTTTAGCGTCACCATCACTAATTCTATTAGCATCTCTTGGAGAAATTTTATTAATTAGAGCTAGAAAAAATAAAATAATGTTGATGTTAATTATAATACCATTTTATATTCCGATTCTCATTTTTGGGGTAAGCGCAGTTGATGTCGCTAAGCTCGGTTTTATTCCTGATAAAAATTTCATTATATTAGTTGGTTTTTTTATGATTACTTTACCATTGACCTTAGTTTTCGGGAAATTATGTATAGATCAAATATGTGAATAATATGTTTAGATTTTCTAACCCAAAAAAATTCCAAGAATTATCAGACAACGTTTATCCATGGATGAACTTTTTGGCCTTTATTTTTATATTAATAGGCTTATATTATTCGTTTTTCAATTCTCCACCCGATTATCTTCAGGGAGAAACAGTCAGAATTATGTATATTCATGTTCCTTCAGCTTGGTTATCTCTCATGATTTACAGTTCAATGGGCATTTGTAGTATAATTTCTTTGATATGGAAACATACCTTAGCTGATATTATTTCTCGATCATGTGCGCCTATTGGTGCTTCATTTACTTTAGTTACATTAATAACAGGTTCGATATGGGGTAAACCAACTTGGGGAACCTGGTGGGTTTGGGACGCAAGATTAACCTCTGAATTAATTCTTTTATTTATCTATTTAGGGCATATAATTTTGTCAAATGCATTTGATGATTTCAGAAAGGGTGATAAGAATGCAGCAATTTTGGCAATAGTTGGTTTAATTAATCTACCAATAATTAAATGGTCTGTTGATTGGTGGAATACGTTACATCAACCAGCTAGTTTAACAAAATTTGGGGCACCATCAATAGACAGTGTAATGTTATTTCCTCTTATTTTTATGGCTTTGGGTCTGACTTTCTTATTTGTTTCAATTCTTCTAGACAGAATTAAAGGTGAAATTTATTTGAGAAAAATTGAACTTTTCAAGCAGGAGATTGATTGATATGGAATATTTTATTGGGCTATTAAATAACAAAGTTCATTTAAAATATGTATGTTTAGCATATTTTATCTCTTTTTTCCTGATTTCAGGATTAGTATTATTATCCAAGATTAGGACTAAAAGATTTGAAAAAGAACATAAAAGATTTGAAAATAAAAATGAAGGCCAAACATAAGAGATCAATATTTATACTTTTTATCATGACTTTTGTTTCTGTTGGTGCTTACATTTTATTAACAAACTTAAGAGATAATTTGGTTTTCTTTTATTCTCCTTCGGAAATACTAACAAAAATACCAAAAGCTGACCAAAAAATTCGTGTGGGAGGAATGGTTGATAGTAATAGTCTGGAAAGAAGAATTATCGAAGATAGTGGAAAAAAATATGAAGAAATTTCATTTACAATTTCTGATAATGAAACTTTACTGAAAATTAAATATGCTGGAATTTTGCCTGATTTGTTTAGAGAAGGTCAAGGAGTGGTTGCTGAAGGGTTTTTTGACCTAGAAGATAAAGTTTTTAATGCAACAAATGTTTTAGCCAAACATGATGAGAACTACATGCCACCAGAAATTAAGAACTTAGACAGAAAAGGGATTGAAAAATGATAGCGGAATACGGTCTAATTTTTCTGATTCTTTCAATGTTGTTGTCTGCATTTCAATTTTTATTACCATTATATCAAAGCTTAGTTTATCCTAATGGAGCAAAAAAAATAACTATTTCAGTTGAGCGAAATAGTGAACTAATATTTTATACAACTTTGGTTTCGTATTGTTGTTTAGTTTATTGTTTTGTCGTTTCAGATTTTTCATTGCAGATAACATCACAAAATTCCAACAGTCAACTACCGCTTTTATATAAGATAACTGGTGTATGGGGTAATCATGAGGGATCAATCCTTTTGTGGCTTTTGGTGATGACTTTCTTTGGATTTTTGTTTTCTAAACATAATTTTAAAAACAGTTTTTTAAAAACAAATACTCTTATTGTTCATGCCTTGCTTTGTTTTTTAATTAGTTCCTTTATTTTTTTTACCTCTAATCCATTTGAAAGAATTTTTCCACCTTCTATTGAAGGAAAAGATTTAAATCCTCTGCTCCAAGATCCAGGATTAGCAATTCATCCACCGATTTTATATATTGGGTATGTTGGATGTTCAGTAGTTTATTCATTAGCTATTGCTTTTCTATTTAGCAAAGATTCAAGTAAAGAGTTTATAAAAATTCTAAAACCCTGGGTGTTCCTATCATGGAGTTTCCTGACTCTTGGAATTGGTCTTGGAAGCTGGTGGGCTTATTATGAATTGGGTTGGGGTGGCTTTTGGTTCTGGGACCCCGTTGAAAATGCATCACTTTTACCCTGGTTAACTTCAACTGCATTACTGCACACTATAATTGTCTCTGAAAGAAAAAAAAAATTACTTTCATGGTCAATTTCCCTATCAATCATTACATTTTGTTTAAGTTTGCTTGGCACATTCCTTGTTAGATCTGGCGTACTCACATCAGTTCATGCATTTGCAAATGATCCGAGTAGAGGTGTGTATATACTATGCCTTTTAGTATTTATTTCTGGTGCTGGTGGAATTCTTTTATATAAAAATTTGCATAAATATAGTGATCAAAATAATGTTCATCTTCTTTCCCGAGAGGGGGCCATTTCTCTAAATAATATTTTTATGTTAACAATAACTGGCACAGTTCTCCTTGGTACAATATATCCTTTGTTTACAGATGCTTTTTTCGAAAAAAAAATTTCAGTGGGTGCACCTTTTTTTAATGCAACAATTTCTCCTTTGGTAATTCCAATGGTTTTAGGCATGATACTTGGCCCATTAATGAAATGGGGTAGAGACGACTTAAAGCAAATTTTTTTTAGACTTAGGCCGGTGATTTTTATTAATTTTTTATTAATGCTTTTAGTATGGTATTTTACATATCGTGGGCCAGTGGTTGCTGTAATATTTATTGCGTTAGCAATCTGGCTTGCTACTAGTTCTTTATTTGAGATTTATCAACTAGTATTAATAAATCTTAAAAAAAAAAAATCATTTAATATACCTTTAAAAACAGTTTCACAAGCTTTAGCACATTTTGGTATAGCAATTTTAATAATTGGTGCAACCGGTACTTCCATTCTAAAAAAAGAAAATATCCAGTTTCAAGAAGTAGGAGAAGTTATAAGTACATCTGGATATGAAGTAAAATTCATGGGAGTTAGTAAAGAAATTGGAACTAATTATAAATCGGACTTCGCAAAATTTGAGCTTTATAAAAATGGGGTATTAGTAAGTGTTTTAAATCCTGAGAAAAGGATATATAATTTTGGGAAACAGGTAACAACAGAAGCCGCAATATTTTCTACACTACTTGGAGATATTTATATTTCTATAGGAGATAATAATTCTGGATTATGGACTACAAGAATCTGGTTTAATCCGTACACAATCTGGATCTGGCTTGGAGTCTTATTTATGTTTATTGGTGGGCTTATATCACTTAAAAGATCCTTTAAGGAATTGAAATGAGATTATATCTTGTTGGATTAATTTTTTGTGTAATAACAATTTTAACTTTTATCATTGGGCTACAAAAAGATCCAAAAAAAATCCCTTCAAATTTGATAAATACTTCCGTTCCAGACTTTAAACTCGACCATATAGGTAATGGTATTGAAAATTTTAATAGAACAGACTTACTAGAAATAGATGATGTAAAGATTGTAAATGTTTTTGCATCTTGGTGCCCCCCATGCAAAATTGAACACTCACAAATCTCAAAATTATCTGAGAAACATTTTATTTTTGGTATCAATCAAAAAGATAAAAAAAATGATCTTTTAAATTGGTTAAATAAACTAGGGAACCCCTATCAGGCCATAGGTTCAGATACTAAGGGAAGAGCTAGTATTAATTGGGGAGTTTATGGTATTCCGGAAACATTTATTTTAGATAAACATTCAAAAATACGTTACAAACACGTTGGCCCAATAATGCAAAGAGATTTAGAAGAAATTAAAAGTATCATTAGAGTGTTGGAAAATGAAGATTAACCAAATACTTATTCTTTTTCTTTTTTTTAATTTTACCAATGTTATGTCTATTGAACCAGATGAAATTCTTGAAGATGTTCAATTAGAGCAAAGAGCAAGAGAAATAAGCTCAGTATTGAGATGTATGGTTTGTCAAAATGAAAATATTGATAATTCAAATGCTGGAATTGCAAAAGATTTAAGAATTTTGATAAGGGAAGAACTAATAGCAGGAAAAACAAACTCTCAGATAATAAATTTTGTACATAATAAATATGGAGACTATGTGTTATTTAAACCACCATTAAAATTTTACACTTTTTTCTTATGGATATCACCTTTTGTAATCTTCTTTTTCTTATTCTTATTATTCTTTAGGAAAAAAAAAATTGACTAATTTAATTTTCTTTTGCACTAGTTTACTTATAATATCTACTGTCGTGGTTATCTTTTTATTAAGGTCAAGTATATTTAGTAAAAAGGTCTTAATCACATCTATATCTATATCTATCTTGACAGCCACAATCTATATATTCAAGAGTGACCTAAAGAGTTTTACATACTTAAACGATCTAAAAAATAACATAGAGCAGGGAAATGATATAAATGCTAATGAAGTGATTATTTTTTTAGAAAAGAAACTTAATAAGAATCCTAAAGATATTGATGCGTGGTTGGTTTTGGCTAGAACTTGTTTGATTACTGGCCATATCCAAAAATCTGAATTATATTATTTTAAAGCTCTAAAATATTTTCCTGAAAATCAAGACCTTCTACTCGAAACAGCAATCCTTAAAAAATCTAATTTTGATTTTGAAAATTCTATTACATATGTCAATAAACTACTAAATTTGTACCCTGAAAATATTCCTGCAAAAATGCTTTATATCGAATTGATGTTGCACACTGGGGAGTTAAAAAAAGCAAATAGAAGCCTAAATGAATTAAGTAAAGAGACTGACCTTGATTCTAGTTGGTTAGAAAAATTAAACGACATAAAGTCTAACTAAATTCTAAATTCCTAGCCGATTGATAATGTTCAATGATCCTTCTTGTATTATCAAAAATTGAATACTTATGTTTTCCTATTTTTCTGACAGGTACAATTTTTAACAATGAATTAGTAAGAAACATTTGGTCAAATTCATTTATTGATGTTTTTTTGATTTCAGTTATTTTAAGTTTATCAAAAAATTTATCATAATTTTCTAAAACTACTTCTCTCATTATCCCATTAATTCCATAATCTAAAAGCCTAGGTGTAAATAAGGTTTTTCCTTTTACAAAAAAAATATTTGTCATTGTGCCCTCAACGATATTTTTTTTTTCATCAATAAACATACCTTCAAATATTTTTTCATTATTCCATTCAGCTCTAGCTAAGACTGAATCTAATCTATTTAAATGTTTTAATCCAGCAAGATTACGGTTTGATGTAATGTAAGACTCGCAAAATTCAGCAGTAACTCCTACTTGAAAAAAATCATCTGAATAATCACTGAAAGGAAAAGCTAAAAAAATTATGGTTGGATTCATATTCTTTTCGAATTTGTAACCCCTCATTCCTTCACCTCTGGTTATAAGAAGTTTCAAGATTCCTTTTTTAATCCCTAGTCTATTAGCTTTATTCAAGATCTTATCTTTATAATTTTGAAGGATATTTTCTTTTGGGAAATTAATTTTTAATCTTTTGCATGAAAATGAAATTCTATTGAGATGTCTTTTCCAAAACTCTACTTGATTTTTTTTATTTCCTTTTTCTATATACTGCCATGACATAGTTTCAAACAGACCATCTCCATATGCTAGACCTCTATCAAAAACTGAAATGTTTTCTGAGAAAACACCATTTATAAGTGATAATTTTTTCATTTATTAATTAAATTTAATGCTTTTAACATGCCATTTGCTTTTGCTTCAGTTTCAAGAGTTTCTTTTTCAGGCTGAGAATCAGCAACGATACCTCCACCAGCACGGACATATAATTTATCTTTAGTTCTTACAATTGACCTTATTAAAATATTAAAGTCCATGTCACCAGAATGACATATGTAGCCAAAAGACCCTGTATATGGCCCTCTGCCAATTTTTTCTAAATCTCCTAGTATTTCTATGCACCTTACTTTTGGACACCCAGTGATTGTTCCCCCAGGAAAAACTGCTGAGAGAATTCTTCCTGGTGTGATATTTTTAATTAATTTACCACTAACATTTGAAACAATATGATGAACATGCGCGTAAGATTCAATCACCATCATCTCGTCAACCTTAACACTCCCCGGTTCGCAGACTCTTGATATATCGTTCCTCTCCAAGTCAACTAACATCAAATGTTCTGCCCTCTCTTTATTTGAATCGATTAATTCTTTTGATAATGCAACATCTGTCAATCCAGAATATCCTCTAGGTCTAGTTCCTGCTATAGGTCTGGTTTGAAGTTTTGTTTTTTGAACTTGAATAAGTCTTTCTGGTGAACTGCTAATAATAGCACCTTCAGCAATTGATACTAAGCCCCCGAACGGTGATGGGTTACAAGCTCTCAGATTTTTGTATATCTCCACATCACTGAGACTTTTTTCAGTTTCGAATTCCCATAATCTTGAAAAATTTGCCTGAAATATCTCCCCACTAAAAATATGTTCAATACATTTTTTTACTCCTTGAATATGATGAGAAGCTGACTCTTTTTTTGAAAGTTTAATTCTCCATGTTTTTTTTTTTTCTTTTTCTTTAGCGATACCACAAATTTTTTCGTAATCAGCATACATTTCTAGAATCTCAGCGTTGGATTTATCGGATATAAAATACAGTTTGTTTTCAAGTTTATCAAAAATGATAGAGGAGTTAACTCTGTCAACAAACGCAGTAGGGATTTCAAATGGAGAATCTGGAATTGATAGTTTAGATTCAATTTCTTTGACTAATTCATAACCTAAATAAACAAACCATCCTCCCAAAAATGGAATTTTAAGTTTTAATGCACCATTTGGGACTTTTTGAGCCACTCTTTTACTCAGAAATAATTTATCTAAATCATTTAAAAATTTTTGTTTAGAGTTTTCTTTTCTTTTTTCCAAAACTCTTTTAGGTTTAAAAAAGATTATAGAAAATCGCGCTAGTTCATTTCCTTTCGCTGAACTTTCTAGTAAATATGGATATCGTTCCTTATCAATTTCACAGAATTCGAGTATGTCAAATTTAGATGGAATAGTATCAAGGATCTTAATAAAACAAGAATCTCCTTCAAGTATTTTTGTATTAATCATAATAAAATGGTAGAAATTAACTTTTTAACATATATATATCATATTATTTGTTTTATTGGAGGTAAAATGTATCATACTTTAGTGATTGGTGGCGGTTGCCTAGGTGCAGCTACTGCCATATCTCTTCAGAGGAAACTAAACAAAGTCGGTAAAAATGAAAAAGTTTGTTTAGTTGAAAAAGCGGTTTTGTGTGCTGCAGAATCCTCTAGGCATTCAGGAATTGTCAGGTCAGCCAATGCTGATCCAGATGCTTCAGTTATGGCTTCTATAAGTACTAACATGTGGAGGGACCTCTCTGGTGTTTGGGGCTTGAAAATGGAAATAGACGAATTTGGTGCTATATGGATTGCAAAAAAAAATTCTGATGGGGAAAACCCGGCCTGGCACGAACTTTCTAACAGAATGAAAAAAATAGATTTGACCTTTGAAGAAATAGATACTCGTTCAGCTATAGACAAGTGTGGTAAAACACTTCTTACCGATGAAGATGAGTCTTATTTTTATGAACCAGGTGCTTTCCAGCTTGATCCAAGTATTCTAAGATCTACATTATATGATGCAATTGATAGTAATGGTGTTGAACTTATGGAAAAGACTGAAGTTGACACTATACTCACTAAAGGAAATCAAGTGATTGGTATTACTACAAATAATGGAAAGCTAGATGCTAAGAATTTTGTTAACGCAACTGGAGCTTGGAGCTCACAACTTTTTTCTAAAATAGGTTTAAAAATTCCTGTAACTATTGAGCCTGTTTCTGTTGTAAACTGGATGGAGAGTCCTAAACAAATACGCTATGAATACCCTATCATAGCTGATTACACGAATTTATGTTATTTCAGATCATGGAGAGGTAATAAGATGCACGCACATCAGCCCCGAAAAAGATCAGTTTACGAAATTGCAAAAAACTTTCTTAATGACCTTACTCAAGTTAATGGTGGGGAGTATTTAAATGAACCAATGAATCAATCTCTTGCATACAATCAAATTAAAAATTATGAAGACATTTCAAAAAAGAGATTTTCTAATATAGATAAAACAGTTTATGCTTCTGGTTACAGATCATTTTTTGATATAACGCCTGACCTGAGATTTATATTGGGTGGAGACTCTAAATTTAGTAATCTCTTCCACAATCTTGGTTCTGGTCAGGCTATGAAATACTGTCCTGTACTAGGGGAATCTATTGCAGAAGAAATAATGAATGAAAATAATGTTATTTCTAACTTTGATTACAAAAAATTTAGCATCAAAAGATTTAAAGATGATTACATGAAAAAATTCTGGAATTTAGTTCAAGGTGAAGAAAATACACTTCATAGACAAGGCAAAAATCAACTTTAAACTACTTTTCTTTTTCTTCCTCTGTGAGAGAGGCCATTACATTTAAACTCCTCCAGAATTCTTCGCTTTTTGTATTAATATCATTAAGTCTTAAGAGTAAACTTCTTAATATTGCTCTAATAACTGGGTCAGCTTTAGATATTTTTTCTTTTAGAGTTTGTTCACTTATTGGATATAAAATAACATTTGTTGCTGCCTCCGCAGTTACTGACCTTGATTCATCTAGTGATGGTCCTCGTTCTCCAAAAATTTCTCCCTCTCCGATTTGACCAAGTAATAACCCTCCTGGGCTATAAATATTTACTTTTCCTGCATGTATGTAATAGGCAAAAAAAGCCTTCTCACCTTTAGAGTAAATCTTTTTTCCCTTTAAAATTTTTTTTTGTTCTAAACCAATTTTTGAGTAATTATTCATCTTTTCTTAGTTCATTGGGTGATTGTTCCAGAAACCATTTAATTTCATAGATTTAATAAATTTCTTTTTATTACTCTTATACCTACTTGAATAATTTAAATTATTTGATATTAGCGAATTAAATATAGATTTTCCATTACTCTTTTTGTAAGAATAACATTTCTTTTTCGTTAATTTATATTTAAGTAATTTCATCTCTTTTGACAGTACAATCTCAAAATAGTTTATAAAATTATTTTCAACTTGATTTGGATAAAAGAAAAAGTCCTTTACTTTAATAATTGGCATATTCAAGTTTGCACTACCAAATTTTTTTAATAATTTATGGAAAATTTCTGACATTGTTACATCCCAATCAAAAATATTTGAGTAAAGCAATTTATAGAAATTGTGATGTTTTTTTTTTAAATAATCTACGAATTGTTCTATAACTTTTTTTGAAACGACCTCATTAATCCCGATTTTTTTTCTATCACTAGAGAATGATCTAAAAAACCCAGGCAATGAAGACGAGTTGATCAATTTATTAAGAACAAAATAGAGTATTTTACTATTTTTTATAAATTGAAACTTTTTTTTTATAATTTCAATATCAAACTCCCTTAAAAAAACACCAGTTTTTCTATTTAACAAAACTAAATATAAGTTTGATAAATTTAGAAAGCTAGTATCTGAGTCATTAATAATCATATGGTTTGATAAATTTTCAATCGTAATATTATCAAGCTTGTGCCACCAGCTTCCTGAAAAAATAAAATTTCTTGATATGCTTTCCCTAAATACTAAGTTTTCACATTTGCAAAAATCAGATATTATTATTTTTGAATTATCTGTCCTTTTAATATAGTTATCTTTTACAGATGGAATGTCAAAGAATGTTTTAGATATTAGATTGTTATAATTTTTTAAGATTTCTCGTATTTCATATGTTTCAAAATTATCGGTATATTCAGAAAATTTTTTTTCTCTATTTAATAGAAAAATAAATTCTCTGTTTTTTGAAAATAAAATTTCGTTTGCTGTGATATTGTAATGCTCAAACATGTCAACTAGCTGTCCTATAGCCTTTATTCTTGATTGTCTACTTACTTTCCGCCTCAAATCGAAAAAACCAGGATGGAATTCTATAAGTTTTTTTTCTTTAAGTATTTTAATTCCCTCAATTGTTAAAGAAGAAATCCGGTTAGGATTATATCTTGAATTTGCCTTGTAACCTCTTTTAGACATAGAAACACTTAGAAACTGAGAGGGGGATTCCTTCCACGCAGCAAACAAATCGGTTATTAAAAATTTCAAATGTTTTTTTTTAATTGGACTGATTGTTTTTAGACCAAGATTATCTAAGTCTTCGTCTTTAATGCTCTCAATTTTTTTTTGAAAATCTATATTCCTGCTAAAATTATAATCTAATTGATCCTTCACAGTTTTCATATTATAAAATCATACAATTAAAAAAAATTTTTTCAAATTTTATCATGTCTGTTTTAGGTTATTTTTTACATGAATTTCTAAATTTATATGGATATTGCATAATAATTTATGTTTTATTAAACATCCTAATTTCATTCGCTATTATCAATCAATCAAATAATTTAGTAAATATAATTATGAATTTCTTATACAGCATTATTGAGCCTCTGCTTAATAAAATCAGAAAAGTAGTTCCAAACTTTGGAAATATTGATATAACACCAATTATACTTCTAGTTGTATTAAAAACATTGCAATTTGCAATAATTAAGTATGGGATTTAATTATGGTTGAAAACAAAATAATTGATGGAAAAGAGATTGCATCAAAATTAAGGGAGAGAATAAGAGATCTTGGTAAAGAATTTAAAGATCAAACTTCAATAACCCCTGGACTTGCTGTGGTCTTAGTCGGAGAAAATCCTGCCAGCAAAGTTTATGTTAAAAATAAAATTAAGCAAACTGAAGAAGTTGGTTTTAATTCTTATGAATATAAATTAGATGAATCTGTTAAAGAAACAGATTTATTAAACTTAATTTCTGAGTTAAATCTAAGCTCTAAAGTTAATGGAATTTTAGTACAGCTCCCATTACCAAAACATATTAATTCTGAAAAAATTTTAGACTCAATATTACCTGAGAAGGATGTTGATGGTTTCCATGCTACTAATGTAGGTAAACTATGGGGTGGACGTGATACTCTAGTGCCTTGTACTCCTTTAGGCTGTAGTATTATGTTAAATAAATTATTTGATGATCTTTCCGGAAAAAATGCGGTTGTTATTGGAAGATCTGATATTGTAGGAAAGCCAATGGCCTCTTTGCTTCTACAAAAAAATGCAACTGTCACAATTGTCCACTCAAGAACAAAAGATATCGAAAAAATTTGTAAAGCGGCTGATATACTTATCGCAGCTGTAGGAGTACCTGAGATGGTAAAAAAATCTTGGGTAAAGAAAGATGCAATCGTCATTGATGTTGGAATAAATAGAATCGAAAAAGATGGGAAAAATAAACTTGTGGGTGATGTTGACTATGTTGATGTGTTCGATGTCGTTTCTAAAATTACACCAGTTCCTGGGGGTGTAGGTCCAATGACAATTGCATGTCTTCTCTTAAATACACTAAATGCATCTCTTTCCCAAAAATCATTGCCTGGAATAAAGTTATCTTCGCTTTTTTAAAAGTTTCAGCCTTAACGCATTTAATTTTATAAAGCCCTCTGCATCAAATTGATCATAAATTTTATCAGATTCAAATGTAGAGATTTCATGATCATAAAGACTTTTCTCAGATTTTCTTTGGAGTATCTGAACATTTCCTTTATATAATTTCAATACGACACTTCCAGTGACTATTTTTTGACTTTCGTCAATCATTTTTTGAAGCATCACTCTTTCCGGGGAAAACCAAAACCCATTATACACTATCTCAGCATATTTTGACATTATCGAATCTTTTAAATGCTGAGAACCTTTGTCAAGAGTCAAGCTCTCGATCGCTCTTCTAGCGTGAAATAATATTGTCCCCCCAGGAGTTTCATAAACACCTCTTGATTTCATTCCAATATAACGATTCTCAACAATGTCAATTCTTCCAATTCCATTTTTACCACCAATTTCATTAAGTTGGGTTAAAAGTTCTGCAGGAGATTTTTTCTTCTCGTTGATAGATACCGGATCACCTTTTTCAAAATTTATTTGTATTTCTTGAGGTTTATCAGGAGCATTTTCTACAGAAACTGTTCTAGTAAGCATACTCTCATCATATCTTTCCCATGGGTCTTCAAGCGATTTACCTTCATATGAAGTGTGTAATAAGTTAGCATCCATTGAGTATGGCGGAGTATTTCTTTTATCTTCACTTACCTTGATATGATTTTTTTTTGCATAATCAAGTAATGATTGCCTGGAATCTAAATCCCATACTCTCCATGGTGCAATAACTATAATGTTTGGATTTTGTGAATAATAACCCAATTCAAATCTAATTTGGTCATTTCCTTTACCTGTTGAGCCATGTGATACACAGTTTGCTCCAATCTTTTTTGCTATCTCGATTTGTTTTTTTGCAATTAATGGGCGAGCTATTGCTGTACCTAACAAATATGTTCCCTCATAAACTGCATTTGCTCTAAACATGGGGAATACATAATCCTTTACAAATTCTTCTCTAAGATCTTCAATAAAAATTTGTTTTACACCAAGATTACTTGCAACATCTTTTGCTTTGCTTACTTCACCAATTTGTCCAATGTCAGCAGTAAATGTGGCAACTTCGCAAGAATACTTTTCTTGTAACCATTTTAGAATTACCGATGTATCTAGCCCACCTGAAAAAGCTAAAACAATTTTTTTAATCCTTTTCTTTTTCATGAAATAAGATTATTTCTTACACGCTTCATTAATTTTTTGGTATGCTTTGCTAAAACCAAGCAATGAATAAGTGTCAGAAGTAATTGTTCCTCGAGATGAAGTTCCTTTCACTCTCATCTTTAAAGATGTTTTCATTGTATTTATTATCTTTAAATCTTCAGCAACACTGAAACTCCACGCTCTTGAACCAGATGTAAATAATTGAAATTTTAGGTCTCCGATAATTACTTCTGGGTTACTTCCTTGTTTATAATTGTAACCTGTTACAATACTAAATTCATTAAACTTATCTTGACCTGGAAGATGAGTAATTATTGAAAAAACTTCACCTCTCTTTTTATAGTCTCCTTCTTCTTTTTTAGGCTTTGAAACAGCCATACACGCAAGGTTTCTACCTTCTCCCTCTGAATAAGCAGTCCAGTCTTTAAATTTTCCTATTTGTTTTAATTCTGAATCACTTGGTAACATTATTAATAATGCAAGAATAACTAAGATTTGTTTTTTATTAATTAACTTTTTTTTGAACATAATTTTTATTGACATAAATATTATAAAATTGCAAGAAGAGAAACCAAGAAAGACAATATGAATTTAATATATCAAAAAAAAACAGGTATTATTTACATGGTAACATCATGCCTATTTTTTTCAATTTTAGCTGGCTTGATAAAATTTATTGGAAATGAAATACATGCTTTTCAACAAGCTTTTTTCCGAAATATATTTAGCATAATTTTAATTGGTCCGCTGGTTTTATATTCAGGAAGAAATATTTTGAAAACTAATAAGATGTGGTTATTACTTCTAAGAAGTTTCTTTGGCTCTTTAACAATGGTACTTTTGTTTTTGTCATATACATTAATACCACTGAGTCAGGCAATAACCATAAGTTTTACAACACCATTATTTATCTTTTTGGGGGGAATTATTTTTTTTAAAGAAAAAGCAAATCTATTTAAAATCTTAGCCTTACTATTTGGTTTTTTATTTACTATTATAGCATTGGACCCAACAATAAACATCTCATTTGGGTGTTATGTAGGGTTGTTCGCTGCAATATGTCACGCGATAGCAGGATTAATTGTAAAGGAACTTACAAAAACGGAAAGTGTTTTATCACTTATGTTTTTTATGGTAATCTTTATGTCGCTTTTTACATTTATCCCTGCACTGGTCTATTGGGAGATTCCTAAATTTAAAGTAACTTGGTTTTATTTGTTCTTACTTGCTTTAGTTGGAACACTTGGAAATTATTTTTGGACTTCAGCATTAAGTAAAAGTGATGTGACTGAAGTAATGCCTTACGATTTCACTAAACTAGTTTTTGCTTCATTAATAGGCTTATTTTTTTTTAATGAGCAATTAGAAATAAGGATTTTAATCTCAGGAATAGGTATTATTGTATGTAATTTAATATTAACTAAAAATCTCAAGTGAAATCTGTAACCTTTCAAATATTAAGTTCTTTTTTTTTTTCACTTTTAGGAATGGAGATTAAATATTTTTCAAATCAAATAAATATTGAAAGTATTGTTTTTTATAGATGTTTACTAGGTTTTATTATTGTTTCACTAATTATATTAATTAAAGAAAAGAGAATGACATCATTAAAAACAAAAAATTTAAAAATTCATATTTTGCGTGCATCTTTTGGAACCTGCGCAATGTTATTTGGATATTCCTCATTATTATATATTCCATTGGCTCAAGCAACTGCAATCGGTTTCACTAAGACCTTTTTTGTTATTCTTCTTGCAACCCTTTTTTTAAAAGAAAAATTCGAGAAATCAAATCTAATTCTGGCAATTTTTGGGTTCTTTGGAGTATATTTTTCAATAAGTCCAGATGATATTAATCATATCTATGGATCATTTCTATGCTTATCAGCAGCTTTGTGTGTGGCTTGTGGAATTATTTCGATAAGTTATCTATCAAAAAAAGAAGAAACTCTAACTATTTTGTTTTATCATTCATTCATATCTACAATAATAACACTTATCATTTTTAGATCCTCGCTTGATTATTTGTCTCTGTCTAATTATTTCGGTGTAATTTTAATATGTATAACTGCTCTGAGCGGTCAATACTTTAATATAAAAAGTTATAAAAATGGCAAGACTTCAAAAATAATTATTATTGGATATACAAGAATTTTTTTTTCTTTTTTACTAGGTTATTTTGCCTTCAATGAAAAATTAGATTTCAGCCAACTCTTTGGTCTTTTAATAATTATTTTAACAACTTTATCAACACTGAAAATAAACAAAAAAATTAGGGACAAGGATAAGGATTCTCTTGGTTGATTTTTTCAATTTCTGAAATTAGGTCATCATCTAAAGCTATCTCAAAAGAATTAATGTTTTCTTTTAACTGATCTATATTTGTGGCCCCAATTATATTACTTGTTACAAAATCTCTCGAATTAACAAATGCTAAGGCCATTTGACTTGGTGATAAGCCGGATTGTTTAGCAAGATTATTAAATTTTTTTGATTCTTTTTTACCCTTGTCTTTCGTGTATCTTGTAAACATGTCACCAAACAAAGTTAATCTTGCACCTTCTGGGAAGTTTTCATCATCATATTTCCCTGTCAACATTCCAAATGCTAGGGGTGAATATGCTAATAATCCACAGCTTTCCCTAATTGAGATTTCAGCCATACCAACTTCATAACTTCTATTCAATAATGAGTATGGATTTTGAACAGAAACAACTCGAGGTAAATCATATTTATCAGATAATGATAAGAACTTCATAAGTCCCCAAGGTGTTTCATTAGATAATCCAATAAATCTTATTTTACCTTGCTTTACTAATTTATCAAGCACTTCAAGTTGTACTTTAATGTCTATAATGTCATTTTCTTCGTGATGTTCATACCCTAATTTTCCAAAAAAGTTAGCTTTTCTATCTGGCCAGTGTAATTGATATAGGTCTATATAATCTGTTTGAAGTCTTTTTAAACTTCCTTCAATTGCCTTGGTTATTTGATCTTCATTAAGTCTTGTTTCTTTGCCTCTGAACCATTTCATTCCAGATCTGCCAACAACTTTGGTCGCTAAAATAATTTTTTCTCTACATTTTTTATTTCGTAACCAATTCCCAATTATAATTTCTGTACTTCCAAATGTTTCTTTTCTTGGAGGTACAGAATATAATTCAGCTGTATCAAAAAAATTAATGCCATTTTCAAGTGCATAGTCCATTTGAGAGAAACCTTCCAATTCAGTATTTTGCTCACCCCAAGTCATTGTACCTAGACAAATCAGACTAACATCAACATTTGTTTTACCTAACTTCTTATATTTCATGTAAATTGCCCATTGAATTATGAATAATCTAGCATAAATAATGTAGTAATTTAAAGATAAATGTAGTAACTTTATCTTAATTATTAACTAAGGAGTTTAATATGGCTTACGATTACGATAAAAGAGAGCAAACAATAACTGAAACTGGTATTGACGCTGGTCTTAAAGCTTATATGAATAAAGTATACAGTTTTATGGCTGTTGGACTGGGTTTAACTGGTGCCGTTGCACATTTAGTTTCAAGCTTAGCTTTTGACTTCCAAACCAATACACTAACTAGTTTCGGTGCTACTTTATACGCATCTCCTCTTGCATTTATTATTATGCTGGCTCCACTTGGTTTCATGATTGCACTAAGTGTTGGTATAAACAAAATGAAAGAGTCAACAGTTCAAATACTTTTCTGGACTTTTGCCGCAGTAATGGGCTTGTCACTTTCTTCTATTTTTATACAATACACAGGCGAATCAATAGCAAGAGTATTTTTCATAACTTCTGGTGCTTTTGGTGCGCTTAGTTTGTACGGCTACACTACAAAAAAAGATCTTTCTGGTTGGGGTTCTTTTTTATTTATGGGGCTTATTGGTATATTAATAGCTTCTATTGTTAACATTTTCTTAGGTAGCACAGCGCTACAATTTGCTATTTCAGTAATAGGTGTTCTTGTTTTTGCAGGTTTAACTGCCTATGATACTCAGCAAATTAAGAATATGTATTTTCAAAGTGGTGGGAGTGATGGTAGATTAGCAATTATGGGGTCTTTAAGACTATACCTTGATTTCATTAATCTATTTATAATGCTCATACAGCTTTTTGGTCAAAGAAGATAATATTTAAGGTTGGCCAATTTTTTTGGTCAACCTACTTTTTGTGAAAAACTTTAGTATATCAATACCCTTTGTATTTCTTATGGTGTTTAGCAATTTATGCGCTTCAAATACCTCAAATATTTTATTTAATGTATATAGGAATAATGAAAATATTGGGTATCACAAGGTTGAAATTAATAGAGGCCAAGAAAATACCACAGCAAATGTAGAAATAAATTTTAAAGTTAAGTTCTTAGGTTTCACACTTTACGACTATTTTCATATTAACTCTGAACAATGGAACAAAAATAGGCTCCAATCACTAAACGCAAGTACTGACAAAAACGGTAAAATATTAAAATGCGAATCAAAACAAGTATCTAATGGTTTAATTCCTACAAGTTACTGGAATCACATTCTTGTCGAAGGAAAAAAAAATAAGAGTGTTTTAAATACACAGGATTGTTCATTAATATATCTTAACATCAAGAATTTAGGTCCAGATACAATATATAATTCTAAATTAATGGCAACCAGATATAAGTTAACCGGTAAAGAAAGTAATGGTGAATATCTTGATATTGACATTTGGTATGATGAAAATCTTGAATGGGTGAAAATGAGATTCTTAAAAGATGGTTCTGTAATCAATTATATTCTAGATGGATACGATGAAAAATAATAAAACAGTCTGGATAACTGGTGGAGGGACCGGAATTGGAAAATCAGTTACAGAACAGTTAGTAGATTTAGGTCACAATGTAATTATTAGTGGGCGTCGATTAAAAAATTTAAATAAAGTTAAATTATACGATAGCAAAAAAATTACTGTTAAAGTTTTGGATATTTGTTCAGCAAAAGATTGTAGAAAAGTTGTTAGAAGCATTGATACTAAATTTGGGAGCATTGACCTTGTCATTTTAAATGCTGCAACATATAATCCTGGAAAAATTAATTTTGATAATCTAGAAAGTATAGAAAGTATTTTAAATATTAATCTCATGGGACAGATTAATTGCTTAAGTACAATTCTTCCGATAATGAAACGACAAAAACATGGACATATAGTTTTTATGTCTTCACCAGCTGGGTATAAAGGTTTACCTAATTCTGGATTATATGGGGTTACAAAATCTGCCCTTACATTTTTGTCAGAAAGTTTATATCTGGAATTAGAAAGAAATAATATTAAAGTTCAAGTAGTTAATCCTGGATTTATAAAAACACCAATGACTGATAAAAATAAATTCACAATGCCATTCATAATGAGTTCTGAGGAAGCGGCAAAAAGGCTTATCAAGGGGTTGGACACAGATACTTTTGAAATATCATTCCCTAAAAGACTAATAATACCCATGAAAATTCTACAACTACTTCCATATAGTTTATACTTCTTTTTGATGAGAAAACTTCTGAGGAGGATTTAGTATCCTAATTATTCTTTTAAAAATGATAAAGTAACAACCCCTAATTTGATACCAAATTTACTTAGTTCGGCTCTATTAATCATAACTCCTTTTTCTTGAAGAAACATCCAATCATCAAAAGTAACTTTAATACTAGAGTCTTTAACATTAAGCATTAAATCGTAACTCCAGTTTAGTGCATTTCCAGAAGCTACCCCTTTTGCCTCGCCAATGACATCATCTGCGGTTCCGGTGTAAGTTTTATTACCATGAATTTTTACTGTCCATATCCTTTGGCTTTCTTCTCCGTCATCATAATAAAATTTTTCGTCCAAGACCATAATGTCATCTTTAAGTTTACCTATCATTTCTACTCTAAATGTTCTTTTTAGGTTACCAAACCTATCGTGAAATAAGCCCCATGCAGTAACATTTCCAGAGAAATACTCTTCAAATATAAACTCAGGGCTATTTTGTTTGAAATTTGATATATCCATTTTTCCAGTACATGAAAATGTAAAAAATAAACTTATTAAAAAAAAAAATCTCACATGAATTAATATAATAGAAAATTATTAACCATAAAGTTTTTTTGTAATCTCTTCGACATTTTTTTGAGTTAATGAAAATTTCCAAACTAAATAACAAGCAAACAGCTTTAATAATATTGGGAGACCAGCATATAAAAAATAGAGTATGAATTTTATTTCATTATCCACATTATTACCTGCTTGAAATTCATATACATCTAATAGCGAAAATGAGACTATACTAGCAATTCCAAAAGCTAGCTTATTTACTAATGTAAGTGAGGAGAAAAAAAGCCCAGAAATATCAACACCAAAAGTAGATTTATGATTATCAACTAAATCTGATTGAATTGAAGGAGGTATAGACAGATCTGCCCCAAGACAAATTCCAGTTAAAATAGATATAATTATAAAGAAATTTATATCACCCTCTCCTAAAAAAAAAACAAAAGAGAAAAATACAGCTGATGATAGCATTGATACTAGCCAAACATTCTTTTTTTCAATAAATTTAGAAATTTGAACCCAAAATGGCATTCCAATAAAAGCTGAGAGAAAATAAAATAATAAAATTTTATCTCTTGATTCCTCATTACCTCCAATTACGTATGTAACAAAAAAAACAAATAATACAGAAGGGAATACATTAGATAAGGAATTTATCAACCAAGCTGTAATTAATCGCAGAAAATTACTATCCTTTAACAATGAATTTATTTTGGGTCTCTTAATAGTTTTTTTCTTAAGAGGTTCACTAATTAAAAAATAAAATAAAGTTAGAGAACAAATACCTGTAATTATTGCAAGATAAGTGATAAATACTTCTGAATCTTCTAAATTTAACAGTACTGGAAGAGATACAGAGGCTATTAAACCCATTAAGATAAAAAATTCTCGAGTAGCACTTAGTCTAGTTCGCAAATAATAGTTCTTTTCTAAATCATAGCCAAGAGATAGAAATGGTACCTGGAATATCGTCCATCCTATATACAGCAATGTTATGAAAATACCTAAGTAAATTTCATTAGGCATTGTAACTGGCAAAAATAAATAATACATAGAAAAACCACATATTATGCCTCCAATGATCATCCATGTCTTTCTTTTTAAAACACTAATATCATTTAACCATCCCATGATTGGATCGGAAATAATATCAATAATTTTTGCACAAAATATTATTACTCCTATTGATACGAGCGAAATTTTATATTCTTCAGCATATAATGCTGGTAAAAAAATCATTACAGGAAAAGTTGGGATAGCAAAGGAAAATGCTGGGAGACTGTATATGATATCTCTGGATATTTTTTTAATTTTATTCCCTTCCAATTAAGAACTGCCCAACATCAATATTACCTGACTTAAAGCCTCCCTCGCAGTAAGAAAAATAATATTCCCAAAGTCTTTTAAAATTAGAATCAAAACCAAATTTTTTTATTTCATCCCAAGACTGTTCAAAGGAATTTTTCCAATAATTTAATGTTCTAGCATAATGATCACCAAAAAGGTATTTTTTGTAAATTTTTAAGCCATTTTTTCCCAAGGTTTTTGTCAATACTTCTTGTGATGCGAGCATCCCTCCAGGAAAAATATAAGTTTGAATAAAATCAGGAAATTTTCTATATGATTGAAAGAAATTGTTATCAATAGTAATAGTTTGAAGACCAAACTTACCATTTTCTTTTAAATGAGATTTAACTTTATCAAAATAAATGGTCCAATATTTTTCGCCTACAGCTTCAAACATTTCAATTGAAAAGATTTTGTCATATTTTCCTTTTATATCTCTATAGTCTAGTAATTTTACATTTATTTTTTGATTTAGGCCTTCTTCAAAGATTTTCTTTTTTACGACTTCATATTGTTTCTTTGAAATCGTTATTGCATCCACATTTACCATTCTTGTTTTTGCAAGAAAGATTGAATAAGCACCCCATCCACAACCAATTTCAAGCACCTTATCATTTTCTTTAACTCTGCATAAACTTGCTAGTTTTTTAAATTTATTAATCTGCGCTTGATATAGTTTTTGATTTTCATTTTTGAAAATTGCTGATGAGTAAGTCATCGACTTATCTAACCAGCTTTCGTAAAAATTATTTCCAAGATCATAATGGTAAGTTATGTTTTTCTTTGATCCATTTTTAGTATTTGAATTTAAATAATGTTTTAATCTTAAGTACAATATTATATACCATTTTCCTCTTATGTATTTAGAAAAGTATTTAAAGTTCATCGCCCCCCATTGGAGAAAATCTGATAGATGGTCAGTTGTCCACAAGTTCTCAATATAGCTTTCAGCCCAACCTAGATCACCTTTTATAAAAAAATTTTTTAGGCAATTCAAATCGTTTATGTAGATTTTGGCCAATGGACCCTTGATTTTTCCTTGCGAACTGAATATCACTTTTCTCTTATATAAAAGATAAATTTTTCCACATTGGGCTTGCATTAATACAGATATAAAAAGTTTAAGTAACTTATTTGTATTTAAATTTTCTAAATTATTCATTAATCAATCTTACTCATAAATTTTTTTGGAGACTTAGGTTTCTTAACATAGATTGCACCTTTAATCCACAATTTCAATGCTTCAATATGAATTCCTAATGTTACTTTGATATTTTGTAAAAAATTTTTACAAAATACTTTGAAGAGATTAATTTCAGTTAATTCAATTTTTTTACCTTTAAAACAAGCGTAAAGAATTTTCTTTTTTTTTACATAATATGTAATGTTTAGATCTACAATTTTATCTGTAACACTAAATCCTATGGAATAATCACCTCTTGTTTTTAAAAATGGAGAAACATGAAATTTTTTTTTGGTTCTTAAAGATTTATTATTTATCTGTGAGATATATGCATGTTTCTCACCAAAAGTGTTTCTAACCTCAAAAATCAAGATTTTTGCTCTTTTACTTTTATCAAAACAAACAAATACTGTTATAGGGTTAAAAGAATAATTAAAGATTCTTGGTAAACACAATACTTTTATAGTCTGGATATCATAATCATAAAATTTTTTTACTTCACTTTTCCAATATTCAAATAAACTTGAGAAATTTGTTCTTTTACTACAACCAAAGTCAAAACTATTTAAATTAAACAAAGATAGAGAGTCAAAATTTATAAATTTGAATTGTTTTTTTGGCAATATATTAAGCCAAAAGTACACCATTTTATATTCAAACTTATGTTTTATTGGGACAAATCTTTCGTGAAAAACAGTCCCCTTAAATAGACAATCTTCAACGAATATAGTTTTTACCATGGTCTTTTAGATTTAATAATTTTTTCAGCAACTTCTAAACCAGACTTTATTCCGTCTTCATGAAAACCGTAGCCGAGATATGCACCGCAAAACCATATATTTTTATTATTTTGATTATTAATGAACTTCTGAGCATAGACTGCATTTTTATCAAAAATTGGGTGTGAATAGTTGATTTTCCTAAAAATTGTTGTTTTTTTTGGCAGTTTATATGGGTTTAACGTTACAAAAATATTTTGATTTGTTTCTAGGTGTTGTAACAAATTCATCCAATAAGTCACACACAAATTATCTTTTTTTGATGATATGTAATTCCAGCTCGACCAAGTTTTAATACTTTTAGGCATTAAGCTAATATCTGAATGCAAATAAGCTGTATTATTTTGATATTTAATTTTTGACAAATATTTTTTTTCATCCAAATTGAAATTTTTAAGAATTTTGAGTGCCTCATCAGAATGATTAGCAAAAATAACATGATCAAAATTTTTCTTTATATTTTGGGTGAAAACATCCAAATTCTTTCCGTTTCTTTTAATTGAAGTAACTTCTTCTTTTAAATGAACTTTAATTTTTTTTTCTGACATTATTTTTTTTATATATTTTTTTGAGCCACCTTTAATTGTTTCCCATTGTGGTCGGTTAAAAAAATTTAAAAGGCCGTGATTATCAAAAAAATTTACAAAACTTATAAATGGGTATTTCCCTATATCTTTAAGTTTCATTGACCAAATACTTCCTGCCATTGGGAACAAAAAATCATATATAAATTGTTCAGAATACTTCTTATCAGATAAATAATCGCTAATTGTATAACTCGAATATTTTTTCAAGTCTTTCTTAACGTTATTAAAAAATCTTATGATATCCATTAACATTTTCCAAAACGAAAGATTAAGAATATTCTTTCTTTGGCTAAAAATTGTATTGATGTTTTTACCACCATATTCTAAATCTTTGTGAATTATAGATGCAGAAAATGACATATCGCTTTTATATGTTTTGATCCTGAGATAATCTAGAAATTTTGAAAAATTTGGATAATTCAATCTATTAAAAACAATAAACCCAGTATCTACATCTATATTTTCATTAGATGAAGTGTTGATTGTTACTGTATTAGTATGTCCTCCCAAGTAATCATTTTTTTCAAATACATCGACTTCAGCATAATTTGAAAGAAGCCATGCTGATGATAAGCCTGAAATACCTGTACCAATGACGCCTATCTTTAATTTACTCATTAAAAAATATTATAAAAATTATAGAAAATAAATAATGAAAAAAATCAATATATTGTTTGACTTGAATTATAAATTACTATATATTGTACTATGATTAGTATGTATTTAACAAAAATTTGTGCCTTAAGTTTAAGTTCAATTTTTTTAATGTTACTAATCCTTAGTCTATTTTAATTTCCTCCAATAAAACCCTGTAAACTCTCAGGGTTTTATTGTCATCTATATAAATCTAACCAATTTTTTGAATATATAATATTTTGATCAGGTTTATGAGGGAGCATTTCGTCAGTGGAAATATTATTTAGGTCAGTTTTGAAACCAAAATCATATTTAGATTTTAATCTAGTAGTTCTTATGTTAGATATTAAACTCAACATAAGATTATAAACGTCTAAATCGAGAAATGTTTAGTTAAAACTAATTTTCTCTTAAAAAATGCTTCCTAAACACACAAACAGCAGAAAAAAAAGAGTCATTTTCATTATATGGTTCAGATTTTAGTACCTGCCTATTTAGATCACAATAATTTGCTATAGCAGCATTAATTAAATGTGAAGCGTTAGTATATTTTTTGCTAATTGATATGAATAGATTGTCATTATTTTTACAGATCTGAAGTTGCTTTTGAAATTCATTTTCAAAAAATTGTCCTTCTTTATAAGGATATACTGCTTTGCACCACGTTCCTGCTTCAGCATTATTATTGAAGTTTAACAAAATTAAGAGAATAAATATTAATTTCATACATATATTTTATAACATATAAACCTGCAATAAGTTTTAAATTTAATGATTTTTTTCATATCTATTTTTAGAAACTTTTTTTTATACATATAATAATACAGAATTATAGGGAATACAGAACCTAAGTATGCACCAAATATTAAATCACTTGGGAAATGCATGGACATAAATATCCTTGATAAAGCTATCATAGATGCTACGAAAAAAGCAATTAAAGCATATCTGTTGCAATAGATATAAAATAATATGGCAAGTGTAAAAGATGCTTGGGTATGGCCTGAGGGAAGTGCATTTACTTTATGCTCTAAATTAAAATTGTCTATTCTTTCATATCCATACAAAAAATAATATTTTGGTCTTGAAACTCCGAGTATATACTTAAAAATGTGACAAATTGCTCCTGTTGCAATAATTGACAAAATTGAATGACTAACAATTAGTTTATAAAATAAAACAGATTCTTTTAATTCAGACTCCGAACATTTTATTTTATCAAGAATAAGTTTTTTTTTATTCGGCTCTTTAATGATGTTGCAAAGAGAGATGGTAAGAATTAAAAAAAGAATAAGACAAATTCCAACATTTAAAGGATTAAAGATATTAGCCAAGAAATTTACAACATTTTTAAAAAACCAAAAAAATACACCACTCAGCTCTCTTGAAAATTTAAATATCAAAATATCAAAAAAGTTAAAAACAACTATAGTTAATAAAGTAATGATTATAAAAAAATTAAAAGATTTTAATATAGTAAACCTATTTTCAATGTGATCCATGATTTTTAAAAACACTAGTTGAAATATATTTTCCTTGAGAATAATTATAACCGATAAAACTCTCAACAAATTTAAAATTTTCATTATCTCTTGAAAATTTCATAAATTCATCTGATTCATGACCAGATACAAAAAATAAAAATTCTTTTTTATTGTTAATGATATCCTTTAAGTCTTCTATACTTTTTCTCTTTGATTTATGTCCCATCATAAATACTAAACTTGGTTCATTAAAACCATAATGGAAAATTTCGTAATTTTTATATAAATCTGAATAATTACTAATATTTTTTGCAATCCATAACTTTTCCAGATTAGGATTTAAATAATAAATAATAGAGAAATAATTAAGTGTCTGAAAAAGTAGTGCAAACATCAAAAATTCTTTTAGTTTTTTTCTTTTAAAAAAATTTAAGCAAAAAAGAATGATTACAACAAAAAGAAATATTAGTATGAAAAAGTATAGATCAAAAAATGAAAATTCATATATTGCAAATGTATGAATCGAAACTATTAAAATAGGGAAGACTATAAATAAAGGTAAATAAATGGGTCTCAGCAGAATCTGAGTGTTTTTAGAATTCTCATTTAAGAAAACTGCAACAAGAATACTAAGCGCAGGATAGATTGGTAAAATATAATGAGGAAGTTTTGTAGGGATTAGTTCATAAACTAAATAACCTGGCACTATTATGCATACTAAAAAAAGGTTTTCTTGA
The DNA here is from genome assembly GCA_902526175.1 of uncultured Alphaproteobacteria bacterium. Lineage (GTDB taxonomy): Bacteria > Pseudomonadota > Alphaproteobacteria > Methylaequorales > Methylaequoraceae > CACBWF01. Next base: position 54,511 of record CABZJY010000008.1, read on the forward strand.
TTAATTTCAAATTTTTTTATTTTAGCATAGAAACTTCTTATAACTGGAAATAGATAAATACAACCTGGCCAAAAAAATAGATAGAAACTAATAAAGTAGTATCCTGGCAAAAAACCATGAGATTCTTGAGACGAGACAATCTTTTTGAATAGATCATGTCCAAGAGATTCTTTCCAAAAAAACCAATCAGATTTTATTGTTATTAAAATAAACCAAGGGAGAACGATACTAAAATAAACTATATACCCAAGATAATTCTTAAAAAAAATTTTTAACTCATTATTACCCTTAAATAGGGTATATACTATAACTGGTACTATGCAATAGATAAAAATTATTGGCCCTTTGATTAAAGTTCCGAATGCCAAAAATATCCAAAATAATAAAATTGTGTTACGCTTTATATTTCTCCCCTTATTCTTTAGGGAATATAAAAGTAAGAAATTACACACATTAATACATAGAAATAATAACCCATCTGATTTTGCTTGATGAATTTCTGTAATTAATAAAAAAGAACAGCTTAATAAAACTATTGCAGTTGATGCTATATTTTCCCCATAAATATTTTTTGTCGAATAAAACACTAAAAGAATGCTCAACATTATGCCTAAAAGGGACGGAATGCGATAAGTCCATATTTTGTCATATGGCTCTGAGCCTAAAAGATTAGTTGTGAAAGACTGGGCCCAATAAATTCCTATCGGTTTTTTGTAGCGTTTAACACCCTCTAGCTCTATATCAATGAAATCACCTGTTTCAAGCATGTTCTTAGTTGCAGTTGCAAATCTAGCTTCATCCCTATCTAGTACAGGTAGTATGAATATACCTTGTAAAAAAATTAGTAACCCTAGAGTAAAAAAAATAAAAAACTTAGAATTTTTAATTTTAAATAAGTCCATGTTTGTAGCTTAAGCTTTTTTATGTATATTTACACCTAGTGCAAAAAAAATTTACAATTGTTATACCTATATTTAATGAAGTTGAGTCAATTTTTGAATTGGTAGAGGAAATTTTTTCTGTTTTCAAAAATTATAAATTTGAGTTGTTAATTGTAAATGATGGAAGTACTGATACATTTATCAACGAATCTAAAGAAAAATTTCTTAAAAAAAAAATTAATATAGTTTCGCATAACACAAATAAGGGGAAATGTGTTGCGATGCTAACAGGTATTAAAAACTCTAAAAACAATATAATCTGCGTTATTGACGGAGATGGTCAAAATCCACCCTCAGAAGCGAGAAGAATGCTAGAATTCTGGATGAGGGAAGATGATTTTGATTTTAAAATACTTTGTGGTCACAGAGTAAATAGAATGGATAATTTTATTAAAAGAATTTCTTCAAAAATAGCGAATTATGTAAGAAGGCTGATACTAACTGATGACTGCTATGATACTGCTTGTGCATTAAAAGTTTTTCAAAAAAAGGATTACTTGAAATTAAGTTATTTTAAAAATATGCACAGATTCTTGCCTGCAATGTTCAAATATAATGGAGGTAAAGTTATAAATATACCTATTATTGATAGAACAAGAAAAAAAGGAACATCTAAGTTTAATTTTAACAATAGATTTTGGGTTGGTATAATTGATTTATTAAAAGTTTTTTATATTTTAAAGTTTAAAAGGAGTAATAAATGATTTTAACACCACAAATTTGGCTGATTATTGGCTTTATAGGACAGACGGTATTTGCATCCAGGTTCTTAATACAATGGATAGTAAGCGAGAGAGCATCAAAAAGTATAATACCTAATATTTTTTGGTGGATAAGCATTGCTGGAAGTTTAATTTTACTAAGTTATGCTATTCACAAACAGGACCCTGTTTTTATTGTTGGTCAGTCTTGTGGTTTTCTAATCTATTCTAGAAATTTATATTTGATATGGCAGGACAACAAGGCATCAAAAAAAAACTCTGATCCAACAAAAATAATGAAACTTTAAATGATAGATTATAAATATATTCACAAATTTTTATTAAATAAAACCAAAAAATACGAATTTTTAAATAAAATTATTTTAAATAATGGAATAATCAAACTTGCTAAACCCGATAAAGAATTTCTTTTATATATTTTTTGGGTAATTATTTCTCAACAAATATCAAATAAAGCATCTGAAAAAATTTGGTCTAATGTAATCAAACTGATTAAGAAAAAAGGTGATGACTTGCATTACCTATTAAGCGATCCAAAAAATTTCAAACAACTCAATCAACTTGGGGTATCCGAAAAAAAACTTGAGTATATTTCTGGTATAATAACCAAAATGACCAAAGAAGACAAAAAAGAAGAATATTACCGAAATTTAGAATCTAAGGATTTCAGAGAGGAATTTCAATATTTCAGGGGTATTGGGGAATGGTCGTGTAATATGATAGAAATTTTCTACTTCAACAGATTAGATATTTGGCCGAAAGGTGATTTAATCATAAATCAATTATCTCAAAGTGTTCAGATTAATGAAAATAAAATGATAAACTTTACCCAGGAATTTAAACCTTTTCAGTCAATTCTTGCCTTACATTTTTGGAAGTTTTCAGATTCTAATTAACTAAGAAAAAAATTTTTGTTTAAATTAAGTTCTGTTGGTGCAATTTTACTTTTTGGCCAGTAAAAACTTCCTATACTTCCGCATCTTTTACATTTAATAATCCAATCCTCAATATTAAAATTACACATTGAACATGTCCATAAAGGATCTTCATGGACCTTTTTGGGTAAATTCGGTGTGTCAATTTTTGCAGAGGAATTTGATAATCTATCCCATAAATTTATAACTCTTTTATCAATATTATTTTTAGAAATTAATTGTAAATAATTTTTCGTCTTCCCCCATAGTTTTGCTTCAAAAGCTGAAAAAGCTATCGCGAGTCTTGTCTCGTCTGTATCAACATTTTTGATTGTATTATATATTTTTTTAAATCGTCGTAGCGCTACTTTAACGTCGTAAGATTCTTGTTTAAAAAAAATTAAAATCATATCCAAATACTGAAATTTCTCCCAAGTTTTTGATATGACATCTAAAGCTTTTTTTTCATTAGAGTTGTCTACATAGAACTCTATTATTTTCAGAACTGTTGGAATTGACGCCAAGGATAAATCAGGATTTTGGGTAGGTTCAATGCCAGACTCAACCATATAATATGCCTTTTTTTCAAGTAATAAAGGGCTATTGGTGCTATTTATAAACTTTAATACTTTGACTGCTTCAGACCATTTATTTAATTTTGCTAGCATCAATGAAAGTTGCTCAGTTACCCATAGGTTTTTGTCATCTAACAAATATGCTTTTTTTAAAAATTTTACAGCTTGCTCGTCTTTCGCTTGTTTAATTGAAACATAAGCTAGGTTTTTATATGCAAGAAATTCTACATCTTTGTTATTTTTTAAGATGTTAAGATATTTTTCAGCTTTGCTATATTCTTTTGCATGTATTGCAGACTGTGCAATTAAAAACGTTGAAAAAACATGTTCATTAAGTTGTTTTTTTATCTTTCGGGCATTTTTTTCAATGGATCTTAAATCACCTTTCGACAAAGCTAAAGATATTTTTGACAATGTGATTTGAGCCAGAGCTAAATTTCTTTCTTTTTTTTTTAACACAAACTGTCTCGGAAAATTTTTTATATAAAAATAAATCCTAAAGAAAAGTATAATTACAGCAAATAATACAAAAATTACTGCAAGTAACCCTAGGGCATTAGTTTCAATTAAATAATTTTTCCATAAAATATTAACTTCACCTGGATAGTTTGATAGCCACACAACCGGAATGACAATAATACAAATATAAATAAAAAATTTAAGAATTTTAAACATTTAATAATAAGTTTATTCTATTCATTAATAAAAATCTCTTTTTCAAGTTTTTCTATCTTATCCATAGTTGATAAAAATAATTTAGCAGAATCTACCCATCTCTTTATATCCTTATCTATGTTATTTTCTTTTGAACTTAATATTTCAACTGATTCTTGTATATTTCCAATTAGCAGATACTCTTTTGCAATTTTTAAATTATTTTTTTTGATCTGAACCTTTTCGGAAATATTTTCCAAGGAATTTTCTTGAACTTTTTTTATTGTTATTAAAGAATTGATTTCCTCAAGAAAATATAACCTTAAATCCTCAAGGTTGCTAATTGATCTGGATTTCTGTGAGTTAAAATTTTCTTCTAACCTATCATCAATTTTATGCTCGTGGATTAATTTATTTATTGAATTTAGTAAAAACTCCATGGGTTTAAAATTATTTTTTTGGAGAAATTCGAATTTCTCATCCCAATCTATATCGATTCTATCCTGCTTTAATATCGAAATAAGTAAGTCTTTTTCTAAAGAATAATCCTTACTATTAAGAAACTTATTAATTAGTGTTCTAAATAATATATATCTGATAAGATACTTATCTTGTTCTTTAAAACTAGTGTTTGTATTCTCAAAGTCAGTTATATTTTCCGTTTCGTTATCTTTACTTAATGCTCTGATTTTGTCAGAGTTGTCTTGTGATTTACTTCTAACTTCTTCAATACTTTTTTGAGTAATATTTAAATTGTCAGCTGCATTTGAAATTTGTAGTTCATTTTTGTCTATCCGACTCTCGAGTTTATCAATTTTAAGAACAACATTTTCGTTATGTTCAGAAGAGTCCCTAACAATGTAACTTCTGTCAAATAATCTTAGGTTCTCGTTTGTGTAATATAAAATCGAGATAAAGATAATTATGAATAAACTTAAAAAAAAAAAGTATTTTAGAAATCCTTTTTTTTTTTTAAATTCTTCTTTATCGAGGTCAATAAAATTTGCGTTTTTGGTATCGCTTTTTTTTTTCAATTTTCACCCTTTTTAAAATTTCTAACAATCTCAATTAGGCTTCTTTCAGAAGGGGAGTCAGGAACATATATTTTTTTGAAGTTTAAATCTGCTAAATGACCAGAAATTTTGGAACTTAAGGCAAAGATAATTTTATCTTTACAATATTTTTCGAGATTGAGTCGTTTTATGGTTTCTACAAATGATAATGCAGTTTTTGAGGAATATATTGTAATTAAATTATGAGTTGATTCCAAATAATCTCTAAATCCCTTATTACTTGAACATTGTTTTTTCACTTCATATATCGGTAATTTATAATAATTACTTCCTTGATTGTAAAAATAATTTTCTAATTCCATACTAATA
>CABZJY010000009.1 GCA_902526175.1 uncultured Alphaproteobacteria bacterium
GTTCAAATGGTGGGCTAGCAGCAAACTACACTTTATCAGGTGGAACACATCAATTAACTGTAAATCAAAGACCATTGAATGCAACACTTGCCAGACAATATGACGCTAGCACAACGGCAGCTGGGTCGACCATTAGTAGTTTTAACGCCTTACAAGGCGGTGAAAATTTAACCATGACAGGATCAGGAACAGCATCATCTGCAAATGTAGCCAATGGCATTTCTTTGTCTAATAACGGAAATTTAGCGCTTGCAGATGGGTCGGGGGGGTCGGCTGGCTTAGCCTCAAACTATAGTTTAAATTCTACTGTGATCAATATTACACCACGTGTATTGAATTCTTCTGGCTCAAAAACATATGATGCTAACACTAATGCGATAGCAAGTATTATTACATTATCTAACCTGGCAGGTGGTGAAACACTTTCTCATTCTGGAACAGCTTCCACAAGTTCAGCTAATGCAGGAAGCTATACTATTAATAATTTATCTGGAATCAGCATTTCCAATGGAACTGGCACTGCTTCAAATTATACACTCACAGGTGGGACGCATAGTTTTACAATAGCCGAACGTGCAATAAGTGTTAATGGAACTCGTCTTTATGATGCCACAAGCAATGCAGAAGCGTCTGACTTGTCTACACAAACTAATTTAGTAGGGTCACAAACATTAGTCTTATCAGGGACCGGCATAATTGCAAGCAGGGATGTCGGGTCAAATAAGACAGTGTCTGTTGGGACACTAACACTTGCTGACGGTTCAAATGGTGGACTGGCAGCTAATTATACTTTGTCTGGTGGAACCCACCAGCTGACTGTTACTCAGCGTCCTTTGAATTCCTCAGGATCGAAAGCCTATGATGCTAATACTGATGCACTGGCAAATGCAATCACACTATCTAATTTAGCAGGAGGTGAAACATTGGTTCATTCTGGGACAGCCTCCACAAGCTCAGCTAATGCCGGCAGTTATACTATTAACAATTTGGCCGGAATCGGTATTTCCAATGGAACGGGCACTGCTTCAAACTACACGCTCACAGGAGGGACTCACAGTTTTACTATTAATAAAAGAGTTGTCAGTTTAAGCGGCGGTTCAAGACAATATAATGGCTCTGCAACCGCAATAGCTGCTGACCTTCCAACAATAAATAATCTAGTTGGTAGTGAAACTCTTACTCTATCTGGGAATGGAGTTGTTGAAAATGCCAATGTAGGTGATAATAAACCCTTAACAAACTTATCAGGTTTGACATTACAAAATGGTTCCAATGGTGGTTTGGCAGCTAATTACACTCTTTCTGGAGGATCTAGTATCATATCAATAACGCCGAGGATTTTATCTTTAGATGGATCTAGGGTTTACGATGGAACAACTAATTCAAATTCATCAGACCTCACAATTAGTAATTTAGTTGGATCAGAAACCCTTTCCTTATCAGGCTTTGGAACGGTAACCTCGGGAAATGTTGGAACAAATAAAACGATTTCATTAAATACGTTATCGCTTTCTAATGGATCAGGCTCTGCATCAAATTACACTCTTACAGGTGGCACTCATACTTACGACATTACCTCAAGAGCGGTTACATATAGTGGGACAAAAGTTTATGATGGATCTACTTCGGTAAACGGATCAGATCTAACGACGATTTCAAATCTAGCAACAGGTGAATCATTGAGCATCTCGGGCTCAGGTACCATATCCTCGGCAAATGTAGGAACAGGTAAGAGCGTTACAACAGGAACACTGAGTTTACAAAATGGAACAGGTTTAGCAAGTAATTATACCCTAGGAAGCGGGACATTTGATGTAACGAAGAGATGGATTAATATTACTGGTAATAAATCTTATGACGGATCTACTTCAGTAACAGCTGGAAGTCTCGCACTAGGTAATCTTGTTTCTGGTGAGAGTTTAACTATAAGTGGTTCCGGCTCTGTATCAAGTTCATCAGTAGGTTCAGATAAAGCAATTACACTTGGGACATTAGCGTTAGGAAATACTGGGAGTGGAACGGCATCTAACTACACATTCGGAAATACATCATTCGAAATTACAAGAAGGGTATTAAATGCTTCTGGCTCCAGAGCTTATAATGGGTCAACAAATGTTACATCTTCAGATCTGACCCTAAACAACTTAGCAGGGTCAGAAACAATTACATTTTCTGGATCAGGCACAATTAGCAGTGCTGAAGTTGAGAACAATAAAAGTGTTACATCAGACGGGTTTTCAATAAGCAATGGATCTGGAGCCGCCTCAAATTATACACTTTCAGGAGGCTCTTTTACCCTTTCTGTGACATCACGCCCATTAACATTATCAGGATCTAGATTGTATAACGGAAACACAACTGTAAGTAATTCTGACTTAAATACATTTAGTAATATAGTAAGTGGTGAAACTTTAGGTCTTTCAGGCTCGGGATCAGTTTCATCAGCAAATACTGGTAATTCAAAAACAGTAACTTTAGGCACACTAGCCTTGCAAAATGGATCTGGTAGTGCCTCAAATTATTCTATTTCGTCTGCTTCTCTTTCAGTGAATCCTGTTGCAGTTTCTCTCAGTGGTTCACGAACTTACGATGGCTCTTCCCTAGCCTCTGCATCTGATCTAACTATTAGCGGCTTGATAGGCTCAGAAACACTCGTTCTTAGTGGCGCTGGAACAATAACATCTTCTGCAGTAGCCAATAATTATGATGTATCTCAGGGGTCACTATCACTTGGAGATGGCTCAAATGGAGGATTAGCAGCTAACTACACACTTAATGGATCAACAAGAACATTAAATATAACACCAAGAATTTTAAACATTAGTGGTACTAGAATTTATGACGGTACAACTAATGCAGTTTCATCTGATTTAACTTTGTCTAACTTAGTTGGCTCTGAAACTCTTGCTTTGTCTGGTACTGGTACAATTACAAGTGCAAATGTGGGTAATAATAAATCGGTGTCTCTAAATACACTTGCAATAAACAATGACACTGGGGTAGCTTCTAATTACACGTTAAATGGAGGCACACACCAGCTCTCCGTTTCTCAGAGATCTATTAGTATGTCTGGAAGTAGATCATATAATGGCTCAACCACTGTTAATTCATCAGATTTGAGTGTATTCAATAATCTTGTTAGCGGTGAGACATTAGATATTACTGGATCAGGAACGGTATCTTCAGCAAATGTTGGCTTATCAAAATCTGTTACAATAGGATCACTTTCTTTATCAAATGGAACAGGAAGTTCTGCAAATTACACTCTAGGATCAGCCACACTAGATATTACTCAAAAATCTCTTACTATTTCAGGTAGCAAAGTTTATGACGGAACTAATGTTATTCAAGGATCAAATTTTTCAACATTTTCTGGTATCGTAAGCGGAGAAACTCTATCAATGACTGGTTCAGGAACTGTAGCTTCTGGTAATATTGGAAATAATAAAACTGTAACCAACACATCACTCCAACTTTTAGACGGAAGTGGATTAGCATCTAATTATAGTATTGCAAATACTATTTCAGCCGACATTACTCTAAGACCAGTTAATCTATCTGGAAGCAGGGTATATGATGGTACAACGGATGCAGCCGCCTCAGATCTCTCGTTGGGTAACTTGGTTTCAGGCGAAAACATTTCATTGTCAGGGACAGGAACTCTTGGTTCAGCTGCTGTTGGATCTCAATCTATAACAAATATTGGTAGTCTTGCAATTTCAGATGGCTCCTCTAGTGCATCAAATTATTCACTTACAGGCGCCCTATCATTGGCAATAACTAAGCGCCCAGTTACTGTCACAGGTTCTAAGTTTTATGATGGAACCACAAACGCGGCTGCATCTAATCTTACTTCTTTTACTAATCTTGTAAGTGGTGAAACTCTCTCACTCTCTGGTAATGGATCAGTAGCAAGCTCTGCAGTAGGCAGCAATAAATCAGTTTCTCATCAAACCTTAGCTCTTGCAAATGGTTCTGGAGCAGCATCAAACTATTCTTTAGGAAATGTAACAATTAATATTAATAAAAGAATTCTAAGCTTAGATGGAATAAGAGCTTTCGATGGAAATACAACAGTTTCAAGTTCTGATATTTCCACGTTTGGAAACATTGTTTCGGGAGAATCTCTTGCTCTATCAGGGTCAGGAACTGTAACGAATGCAAATGCAGGGATGAACAAAAGCTTAACTCTAGGGTCTCTAAGCCTTTCTGACGGGTCAGGAAATGCTTCTAATTATACATTATCTGGAGGTATTCACACTTTTGACATATCCCAGCTATCCGTAAATGTTACTGGATCAAAAATTTATGATGGAACGACAACTGTAAACGGATCAACTCTTACCTTAACAAATCTGGTAAGTGGTGAGGCAGTGTCCTTGACGGGGAGTGGTTCAGTTGCCTCTGCAGCAGTTGGGGACAATAAGACCGTTTCAACTGGGTCACTTGCTCTCACTGGCGCAGGATCAGGCAATTATACTCTAAGTAATTACACAACGAGTTTTGAAATATTCCAAAGACCTTTAAGTCTCAGTGGATCAAGAGTCTATGATGGCTCAACAAATGCTGTAGCCTCGGACTTAAGCCTGTCAAATCTTGTTTCTGGAGAGACTTTAAGCCTGAGTGGAACTGGTTCAGTACTATCAGCAGCAGTTGGGAGTAACAAAGAAATTTCTGTTGGGTCTTTATCTTTGAGTAATGGATCAGGAACAGCATCAAATTATACATTGACTGGCGGAACTCATCAGTTGAGTATAAGTCAAAGACAAATAACAATTTCTGGTTCAAGAGTTTATGACGGAACAACTAATGCAAGCGCTTCAGATCTGACAAGCTTTAGTAATCTCGTTGGCTCGGAATCACTCACATTGTCAGGAACCGGCTCTGTGGGGACTGCTACTCCAGGGTCAAACAAAAACGTTACATTAAATGATCTTAGCCTTATATCAGGAACCGGTGTTTCATCAAATTATAATTTATCATCAGCAACTTTAACAATTGTTCAAAGGCCTGTGAATTTAAATGGAACGCGTGTTTACGACGGGTCAACAAATGCATCTGCAAGTGATTTAACAACACTTGGTAACTTGGTCAGTGGAGAAACATTAAACTTGAGTGGAACAGGAACCCTCGCCTCAGCAGCAGTTGGTAGTGATAAGTCGGTAAGTATTGGGACTCTTGCCCTTTCTGATGGTTCAGGCGAATCAGACAATTACACTTTAAGCGGAGGTACTCTAGAACTGGACGTAACAACTAGAAATGTCACAATAAGCGGGTCTAAGTCATATGACGGAAACAATATTGTAAGTAACTCAAGTATCTCTACATTTAACAACCTTGTTTCAGGCGAGTCACTAACTATAACTGGATCGGGCACTATATCATCAGGTGCTGTAGGATCTAACAAAACGATTTCTTTGGGAACCCTCACTTTAGCAAATGGGTCTGGATCGGCTTCAAATTATAATCTTTCAAGTGGTACTGTTTCCGTTACTAGAAGAGTTATTAATCTTTCTGGTTCCAAAACTTATAATGGAACAACCTCAATAACTGCTTCAGATATAAATACTTTTGGAAATATCGTTACTGGAGAAACACTATCTCTGAGTGGAACTGGCTCAGTTTCTTCAAGTGCCGCTGAGAACAACAAAACATTAACATTGGGATCAATTGCATTATCGGACGGAAGTGGCTCAGTTTCAAATTACACTCTTTCTAGTGGAACTCATCAAGTTAATATTACAAGAAGATCTGTGGATTTAAGTGGAACGCGCTTTTACGACGGTTCAACAGATGCATCTGCAAGTGATTTAACAACACTTGGTAACTTGGTCAGTGGAGAAACATTAAACTTGAGTGGAACAGGAACCCTCGCCTCAGCAGCAGTTGGTAGTGATAAGTCGGTAAGTATTGGGACTCTTGCCCTTTCTGATGGTTCAGGCGAATCAGACAATTATACTCTAAGTGGAGGTACTCTTTTATTGGATGTTACGCAAAAGGATATTAGCCTAAGTGGCTCTAGGGTCTATGACGGAACAAATGCAGCCAATTCTGGAAGTCTCAGTACCTTTTCAGGGTTGATTGGTAGTGAAACACTTTCGGTTTCTGGATCAGGGACTGTTTCATCAGCACTTGTTGAATCAAGCAAAGTAGTAACTTTAGGTGATCTTGCTCTGGCAGATGGAAGTGGTGCAGCTACAAACTACAATTTAAATGGGGCAACTCTTACTATAAGCAAAAGACCGGTCAATGTAACTTTAACAAGAGTTTATGATGGCACAACAAATATTAGTGGCTCCGATGATCCTTCAATTGGCAACTTAATTGGAAACGAAACATTAACACTTTCAGGTTCTGGCAGCATTGGTTCTTCAAATGCGGCAAATGGAAAATCTGTTACATTGGGCAGTTTAGCCCTATCAAGCGGAACTGGTTCTGAATCTAATTATACCTTAACTGGAGGAACCCACTTAGCAAACATCAATAAAAGACCTGTTAATTTATCTGGAACAAGAATTTATGATGGAACAACGAATGCATCGTCTAGCGACTTAAGCTCATTTGGAAATCTTATTAGTGGTGAAACGCTTACTTTGTCAGGCTCAGGTGTTTTAGGATCAAAGGATGTAGGAACAAATAAATCTGTAGGTATAGGGACTCTAGCTTTAGGCAATAATTCTGGGAATGCAAATAATTACACTTTATCGGATGGAACCCTTCAATTGAGCATTACGCCAAAATCAACAACTGCATCCGGATCAAGAGCTTATGATGGCACAACCTCAGCTCAAGGTAGCGACTTTTCAACTTTTTCTGGGCTTATATCAGGGGATTCTATCCAACTATCCGGAACTGGTTCTTTTGGCACAGCATTAGTTGGATCAAAGGGTGTTACAATTGGAACATTGCGTTCAAATAATCCAAATTATTATTTATCTGGAGCTACATTAATAGTATCAAAAAGATTATTTAACTTAACTGGAAGGCGCGATCCAGGCGGTAGTTTATCTGTTAATGCTTCAGAATTAGGATTTGAGAACTTGGTATCTGGGGAATCTCTGGCCCTAAGTGGTGTAGGATATATAAATAACGCAGATGAATTAGGTTCTTACACAATTAATAGAGGGACATTAAGTATTGGAGATGGTTCAGGCCTTGCATCAAACTATGACTTTGGAAACCTTGTATTTAACATTCTTAGAGGAAGGCCTGGGCCTCGTACGCGTGCAGGAATTCTCTTAAGATTGCAACAGCTTGAAAACCTTAACGATAAATTATTGCCATCTAAAACTCAACATCGTTCTAGAATGGGACTTGATAGAAAAGTGACCGTAACTACTCCCGATCAATCAATCTCAGTTAGCCCGTGTACTATGACCGACGGATTTTGTAATTAGAGCTGAATAATTTAAGATTTAAAGTTTTTTCTTTTTTTTGATGCAGTCATTGCAATCTTTAAAAAGATTTTTTTGTCAATTAGAGAATGTCTGTATGAGCCTGATTTAATTTGTATTTCAGCTTCAAGTAAGTCTTTAGAAATTACTTCAAGATCTTTAATTTCCCAAATTTTAGTATGAAATAGAAATTCTTTTTTTTGTTTAAAAAAAATAGGCGGATATAATTTCTTCATGGAGAATTCTACATTTTTATTTTTACTGTAATAACTGAGATATAATTTAAGTTTTTGTACATGTCTCGAAAAGGCATTTAAAATTGTAATTTGATTTTTACCTTGATTACACAAGCTTTGATAACTTTTTTCAAAAAAATTTATCTTTCCTGAAAAAACTGAGTAAATTAGTTCATCCATACTAAATGCTGAAAATTCTTTAATGATATAGTTCAAGTTTCCCTCTGGTTTCTTTTCGCCTCCTAAAATATGACAAATTATTTTTTCTGCATTTTGCCTTAAAATATTCCTTTCTTTAAATTCTTTAAAATTTATTGTAGAAGATACACTATATGGGATGTTGATGCCCATTTTGTTAAGTAAATCAAAAAAAATTTTTTTTTTTTCTATTTCATTATCCTCGTAACACGGAATGCAAAGAGAATATTGACTCTTTTCGAAAAGTTGCCTAGCAACATTTTTCTTTTCAATCTCACCAGTTCTTAGAATCAGTTTTGCAAATTTACTTTCTTTTAACTTGTCAAAATTAAGTTTTTTTGACAGCACTCCTATAGATTCAAATGAACAAATAATTACTTTTTTACTCCCAAAAAGATCTTCACTATTTAACTGTTCATCTATAAAATCTTTATTTTTATTTTCAATTTCACTATTAAAATGAATTAATGAAAGTTCTTTATTCCAATCAGTTTTCAAAATTCCTACAATCTTTCGGAGAATATCATCTACCTTTCCAATATTTGGTCCGTATATTAAAAATGAATTAAACTTTAAAATTTGGTCAATTCTCAAAGAATTACTTTGAATAATCATGGGTAAATTTTTCTTTTTGTTGGAAGCGTCATAACCATTAAAGAAATTTCATTTGCAAGTGATTTGAGTAGATTCAAGCTGGATGTTTCTTCTGCAACAATATTAGCATATGGACTTTCTCCAACATTAAAGCTGGTTGATTTATCTAAGCTTCCTTGTGATAGGATCCCTTTTTTATCATAAAAGGTATAATTTAAATTATAGTTAACTGCTGATCGAGTGTTAGTAAGATCTTTTTGCAAACCCAAACTATAAACATTTTTTTGCAACGAAATTATAAGCTTAAGTGAGGAAGGTTGAGATTCTTTTTTACTTAGTTTTTTATACAAGTAATTTTTTATTGTTTGTCTGTCCTTACTGTATTTTGTTTCTGTTTTAACAATTATGTTTATTCTATAATTTAAGAGCTCATTATTGGTTTTGTACAGCGAAGAATAACCACAACTACAAATCAATAATAAGACTAGATATGTTTTGAAATGTTTCCTCATACTACAAAATTTGCAATTTTATTTTTTATATAAACTAACTTCTTAACTACCTTTAAGGTAATTCTAAAGTCGGGTTTTTGTTTATCTAATTCCTTCAAAAACTCATCTTGATTTAAATTAGTATCAACTGAGATCACAAATTTCTTTTTCCCATTTACTTGAATTACAAGATTACATTTTACTGGTGCTTTGCCCATAAAATTGATATTTTTTGACGGCTCTGGCCACGGCATTTCTGATATAGTTTCCCCTTTTAAACCACCTAAAAACGCAAGCTCCTCTGAAAGGTGGGGAACAAAAGGGTAAATAAGTCTGATAAAAATTGACCATCCATAATTATTTAATAACTTATTTTTATTCTCAACTTTAAATAAGATATTTGCTAATTCTCGTAATTTTGCTACAGCAGTGTTAAATCTATAATTTTTAATATCCACAGTTGTGTTAGTTACAATATCTATGATGTCTTGATAAGGTTTCTGATTCGAAGCATCAAATTCTTCTTCTTTAAATTTTTCTTCTGGGATACTATCGTAAATTACAAATTTATGCTTTATGGATTTTAAATGGTTATATATCTTGTTCAGAAACTTCCATGTGGCTTTAATCCCTTCATCTGACCATTCTAGATCTCTCTCGGGTGGAGAGTCTGCCATCATAAAAAACCTTGCTGTGTCAGCCCCATACAATTCAATAATACTTTCTGGGTCAATAGTATTTTTTTTTGATTTACTCATTTTTTCAGATCTACCCTTCTTTAATTCTTTGCCATCAGCAGTGAAGTAACTATTATTTTTTTTTATCACTTTATCTGGTTCAATCCATATGTTGTTTGAATCTTTGTAAGTTTCATGATTGACCATACCTTGAGTAAGTAAATTTTTAAATGGTTCTTTACCGACATTATAGCCACAATGTTTTAATGCTCTCATGAAAAATCTAGAATACAGTAGGTGTAGGATTGCATGTTCGATTCCACCAATATAATGATCCACAGGCAACCAATATTTTACTTCACTAATATCAAACGCCTGTTTATCATTTTTCGGATCACAAAATCTAAGAAAATACCAAGATGAATCCACAAAAGTGTCTAAAGTGTCAGTTTCTCTTATTGCTGACAAGCCCGTTATAGTACACTTGGTTTCTTTCCATTCTTTTTGATTCAATGGGTTACCAGATGCTTTAAAGTCTGGTGCATCTGGAAGCAGAACAGGAAGCTCTGATTCTGGAACAGTAATTACTTCTCCATCTTCTCTATAAATAATGGGTATGGGGCATCCCCAGTAACGCTGTCTTGAAACTCCCCAATCTTTAAGCCTGTAAAGTGTTTTTTTAATACCTGATTTATTATTTTCAAACTCTCTTATTATTTTTTTTCTGGCATCAGAAACACTTAAACCGTTTAGGGATCCAGAATTTATAAGTTGTGGTTGTCCACTATTTAAAGAAGATTCATTGGATTGATCTTGTAAAACACTTTTATATTTGATTTTAAATTTCAAAGCAAATTCTTTATCTCTTTCATCATGTGCTGGACATCCAAAAATGGCGCCTGTTCCATATTCTGACAAAACGTAATTGACAAAATAAATTGGAACTTTTTCTTTCAAAAATGGATGTAAAGCAAATAAATTCGTAAAAAATCCTGTTTTTTTTGCTTTATCTAGAAGTTCCTTTTTTTGGGAAATTTTTTCTGCATCGTTCCTAAATTTTTGAAAAACTGCATCATCTGAAAACACTTCAGATAGGGGATGATCAAATGATAATCCTAAAAAGGCAGCACCATAAATTGTTTCTGGTCTTGTGGTAAAAACTTTTATGTTTTCAAAGCCTTTGTCTTCTAATTTAAATTCAATCTCACATCCATCCGATTTCCCAATCCAGTTTCTTTGCATTGTTTTGACTTTTTCTGGCCAACCCTCTAGCTTATCAAGGTCATCAAGTAATTCCTTTGAGAATTTGGAAATTTTTAAAAACCACTGAGACAAAACTTTGCTTTCAATTTCTGCACCTGAGCGCCAACCCTTTCCATCAACAACTTGTTCGTTTGCTAATACTGTTTTATCTACTGGGTCCCAATTGACTAAACTATCTTTTTTGTATACCAATCCATTTTTATAAAATTCTATAAAGAGTTTTTGTTGATGTTTATAATATTCTTTAGAACAAGTAGAAACTTCTCTGTCCCAATCAATTGCTAGCCCCATGCGTTTAAGCTGTTTTTTCATAGTTGAAATATTTTTTTGAGTCCAGTCATTAGGGTTGAGATTATTTATAATTGCAGCATTCTCTGCCGGCATTCCAAAGCTATCCCATCCCATGGGATGAAGAACATTAAAGCCATTAGAACGGTAAAATCGAGCTATCACGTCCCCTATTGTGTAGTTTCTAACATGACCCATATGAATATTTCCAGAAGGATATGGAAACATTTCTAAAATATATTTTTTTTTTGGACCTATTTTCTTACTTTTAAAAACATTACTTCTGTTCCATTCCTCTTGCCACTTTTTTTCTAAAGTTTTGTGTGGATATTTTTCAATGTTACTCATAAATACTCTGAATTATTCTTAAAATAAGTTATACCACCAAATCCAGCTATGTTATTGTTTTTTATTCGTCTGTAATTTTTTTTTGTTACACCTCCTAAAGCAAGATTTATCAAGCTGCTTTTTGTACACAAGTTAATAAAATTAACTGGACCTAACGGTCTATAATTTGGGTGGCTTTGCGTTTTATAAAGAGGCGAAATAAAAATTACATCAAAATTTTTTTTTTCTGAAAATTTTATTTCTTTTAAATTATGCACTGATGTAAATATTTTGATATGACTAGGTCGTTTTAAAGAGAGTAGTTTTAGATTTGAAGAATTTTTAAAATAATCTAAATTACAAAAAACTCCAATGGCCTTATGCCTAATTGCAAGATCGACTGAGTTTTGTATCAAAAAAAAAATTCTATTATGTTTACATAAATCTATGTAATCTTTTATTTTTGCACTAAACTTATTTTTAAGCTTTGAGTTACTGTAAAAAATGATACCAATGCTTTTATTTGCTCGCGAAAAATTAATTTTTGAACTTTTGTCAAATGGATCAAAAAAAAACCAGGTATTAGGAAAACGCATATTATATTATATAGAATGGAAAAGTTACTTGATAATTATAATTCAGTTTTAGGAAATATTAGAAAAATAAAAAATAATTCTCCATCTTTTCCTGAAGATTTTAAATTAATTGCTGTTTCCAAAACATTTGGGGAAAATATTATCTCAAAATTGCTTGAAGAAGGTCACCGTGTTTTTGGTGAGAACAAAATACAAGAAGCTGAAAATAAATGGAGTAATCTTAAAAAGAAATTCAAAAATATTGATTTACACTTTATTGGCCCACTTCAGTCTAATAAAGCAAAAAAAGCTCTTGAAATATTTAATTGTATTCATTCAATTGATAGGGAAAAATTAGTAAAGAAAATAAATGACATATTTGGATGTAATGAAGAATTAAAATCAAAAAACCACAAGTTTTTTGTACAAGTTAATACTGGTGACGAAGAGCAAAAGTCTGGAATAAGATTCAAAGATACAATTGAATTTGTTAAATGGTCAAAATATGAACAAAATCTTAACGTTGTCGGTTTAATGTGTATCCCCCCAATTACACAAGATTCCACTTTTCATTTTATTAAGTTAAAAAAATTATCAGATGAACTCGAGCTTCCTTACACTAGCATGGGTATGACAAATGACTATGAACAGGCAATTAAGTGTGGGGCAACTCATGTTAGAGTTGGGTCGGCAATTTTCGGGAAAAGACGGTAAAAATAAGAGCTAAGAATTCATTGACTCAAAAAAATCGCTATTTGTTTTTGAGCTCTTTATTTTTTCTATTAAAAACTCCATTGAATCAGTAACTCCCATAGGCATTAGTATTTTTCTTAATATCCACATTTTAGAGAGGTCTTCCTTGGAACATAAAAGCTCCTCTTTACGAGTTCCTGATTTTGTTACATCGATAGATGGAAAAACTCTTTTGTCAGAGAGCTTCCTATCAAGAATAATCTCAGAGTTTCCTGTTCCTTTAAATTCTTCAAAAATAACTTCATCCATTCTAGATCCTGTATCAACTAATGCTGTTCCAATAATTGTAAGTGATCCTCCTTCTTCTATGTTTCTTGCAGCTCCAAAAAAACGCTTTGGTCTTTGAAGAGCATTGGCGTCGACTCCACCTGTCAAAACTTTTCCAGAACTCGGAACTTGAGTATTATAGGCTCTAGCGAGTCTTGTAATTGAATCAAGAAGGATGATTACATCTCGTTTGTGTTCTACTAATCTTTTTGCCTTAGATATCACCATCTCTGCAACAGCGACATGTCTAACCGCAGGCTCATCAAAAGTTGAGGATACTACCTCTCCGTTAACAGACCTGATCATATCCGTAACCTCTTCAGGCCTTTCGTCTATAAGTAGGACAATTAAATAGGCCTCAGGATGATTGGTGGTTATGGAATGGGCGATATTTTGAAGCATTACAGTTTTCCCGGTTCGAGGTGGGGCTACAATTAAAGCTCTTTGACCCTTTCCTAGTGGAGAAATTAAATCTAAGATCCTGTTGGTATTGTCTTTTTTTGTAGGGTCCTCAATTTCCATATTAATTTTTTCGTCAGGATAAAGTGGAGTTAAGTTGTCAAAATTTATTCTTTGTTTGGTTTTCTCAACAACATCAAAATTTATTTTTTCAATTTTTGTTATTGCAAAATACCTTTCTGATTCTCTTGGGGCTCTCATTTCTCCTTCTACTGTGTCACCTGTTCTCAAGCTATTAGACTTTATTTGCGATGGAGAAACGTATATATCATCTGGTCCAGGGAGATAATTTGCCTCTGGTGACCTTAGGAATCCAAAACCATCCTGTAGTATTTCTAAAACACCTTGACCGTGTATAGCAGTGTTATTTTCTGCTTTCTGTTTAAGTATAGCAAAAATCATGTCCTGTTTTCTTAAAGTGCCGGCATTCTCGATTTTGAGTTCTTCGGCAATTTTCAAAAGCTCAGAGGGATTTTTCTTTTTTAAATCTTTTAAATGCATATGAAATGGGAATAACGAAGAAGTATTTTTTATAAAATATTATGTGTGACTTGTCAATTAAATGGTTTAAAAATAACAAGATATATTATAACTAAGAATATTATTGTTGGTATTTCATTAATCCATCTAAAAAAGTTTTCTTTTGAAATGTTCTTTTTTAACTCAAACATTTTTCTTACTCGTGCACAATACATGTGAAAAATTGATATTAATACTACAAATATAAATTTTATTTTAAACCATACCTCAGTGTAGATTTCTTGGTGTACGACTAGTAAAAACCCAAAAATCCATGTAAAAATCATTGATGGGTTCATAATAAATCTTAAAAGCTTTTTTTCCATGATTATGAACGTTTCATATTCTCTCGATTCTAACTTTGCTTTTGAATGATAAACGAAAAGTCTTGGTAAATAAAACAGACCAGCCATCCACGTTGTCATGAAAACTAGGTGAAAATATTTGTAAAAAGAATATAAGTCTATATTTTCCATTAGTTTATTATGTACTTGTTTATTAGATGTCCGAATAATTTGATATGATCTTTATTGTCATTTAAACACGGTATCATGTCAAACTCTTTACCTCCATTTTCAATGAAACTTTCTTTCCCTTCTAGAGCTATTTCCTCAAGTGTTTCAACACAATCTGAAGCAAATCCTGGACAAATAATTAAAACATTCTTTTTACCCATTCCTGGGAGACTTTCTAGTGTTTTATCTGTGTATGGTTGTAACCATTCATCTGGTCCAAATCGTGATTGGAAAGTTGTTTCTATGGGAATTTTTATTTTTAATTTTTCTGTAAGCAACCTTGTGGTTTTGTGACAATAACAATGATATGGATCCCCCTTTTCGAAATATTTTTTTGGAATACCATGATAGGACGCTACTATAACATCTGGTTTCCATGAAATTTTTCTTAATTTTTGCTTCACACTGTTCTTTAAAGCCTCTATGTATAGCGGCTCTGATTCATAGTGTGGAATTATTTGTAGCGCTGGTTGCCATCTCATTTCCATCAATGTCCTATAAACTTCATCACATACTGTTGCTGTAGTAGCCGCTGCATATTGAGGATACAAAGGTAAAATTATCATCTCTTGGCATCCTTGTTGGTGCATTTGTTTCAATTTGCTTTTTATGCTTGGGTTTCCGTATCTCATGCCATAATCAACAAAAATATTTTTATTATCTAACAGCTTTTCCACTCTGTTCGTTTGCTGTTGAGTGTAGAATCTT
The DNA here is from genome assembly GCA_902526175.1 of uncultured Alphaproteobacteria bacterium. Lineage (GTDB taxonomy): Bacteria > Pseudomonadota > Alphaproteobacteria > Methylaequorales > Methylaequoraceae > CACBWF01. The sequence goes on from CABZJY010000009.1 coordinate 15,265, forward strand.
AACGGAGACATATCTTCTTTTTTCATCCAAATTTTTTTATATGCTTTTGCTGTTTTAGAAGGTCTAAAAGTTAGAATGAATAAGTTTAGTATGATTTGCCACAAGATTGGATTAACCTCTATTACTCTCTTATCAGATAGAAATTCCTTTAAGTATCTCCTTATGTCAAACCAATTTGTTGAGTCTGGTGTTCCAAGGTTTACTAGGAGAACACCTGTTTTCTTTTTTGGAAGACTAGGATGTTGATTTGTTAAATTCATAATTTCTTATAATGTCAATTGTTTTATTTATATTATGCACTGGTGTTTTAGGTAAAACTCCATGTGATAAATTAAAAATATGTTTGTTTTTGCTAAAATCAAACAATATCTCCTTTATTTTTTTTTCCATTTTTGAACCTCCAGTAAGCAAGATTTCTGGGCTTAAATTTCCTTGAAGAATAATATCTCTTTTTTTTGCTTCTTTCTTTAGTTCTTTTGGATATTTTTCATCAACTGATAGTATGTCACACTGTACCTGTTCAATAAATTTCAATACCTTTCTTCCAGATTGTCTAGGAAAAAATGTTGTTTTTATATTTGGGTAACTTTTTTTTATTTCATCATTTATGTATTTGTTTGGTAGAATTACAAATTTCTCATACTCTTTTTCCGACAATATTCCTGCCCAAGAATCAAAAACTTTAATTATCTCTGCTCCTGCTTTTATTTGTTTCCTAAGATATAAAACAGAAATTTCCTGAAGAATATGTATTAATCTTTCTGCCTTTCTTTCGTGTCTCCTAATAAAATCAAGAATTTTCTTGTGTGACACTGATGTACCTCTTTCAATCATGTAATTCATTACAGTAAAGGGTGCACCGCAAAACCCAATTAAAGTTTTACTTTTTTTCTTTTGCTTTAAAATACCAAGGGTTTCAAAAACTGGATTTATTTTTTTAAGACATTTGTCAAAATTTAATTTTTCTAATTTTTCTAAATCCATCAAGTCTCCTAAAATGGGGCCTTCCCCCTCAATAAACTGAAGATCTTGACCTAATGCATAGGGGATGACAAGTATGTCAGAAAATAAAATTATAAAGTCCAAGTCAAACCTCTTTATGGGTTGTAAAGAAACTTCTGCCGCTGTTTCAGGATCAAAGCATAATTCTAGAAAAGAACCCTTTTTTTCTCGTAATCTTCTATATTCTGGTAAGTATCTACCAGCCTGTCTCATAAACCAAATTGGAATATTGTTTTTATCGTTTATTCGCAATATTTTCCCCATTTCTTCTACTATTATATATATATTATTGTTGTTGTTGTTGTCTGCAGTATATTTGGAATAAGATTATACTAACAAATGATTAACAGGTAAAATAAAGTAAAACCTGTGGAAAAACAATGAACAAAGAAATTTGTGGCAGAGAATTAAATAAGAAAAACGGTGATAAAATTTTTAACAGATAAATAAACATAATGCCTCAAAAAAATATCATAGATAACAACAAGTGGATAAAAAAATAATAAAATATGAATAAATCGGATGAAAATAAAAAAAAGACTGAAAAAAAAGAAAAGCTAACAAAAAACTCAATCGTTATCCTTGCAAGCAAAAGTAACGCGAGAAAACAAATTTTGAACAACTACAAAGTAAAGTTTAAAGCAGTTCCACATACAGTTGACGAAGAAGCGGAAAAAAAAAGATACATATGTCTTTCTCCAAAAAAGCTTGCATTAAAACTAGCGCAGGAAAAAGCAGAGTCTGTAGCAAAAAAATACCCCAAAAACACTACCGTCGGTTCAGATCAAGTACTGGTCTTTCAAGAAAAAATATTTAATAAAGCAAAAAGCATTGAAGAAGGCATTAAAAATTTAGAAATGTTTTCTGGTAAAAAGCACGACCTTGTAAGCGCAATATATATAGTAAAAAACAACAAATATATTTGGAGCAAAACAACCAAGGCAACAGTAAGATTAAGAAAATTAAACAAAAAAGAAATTCTTGATTATACAAAGAAAAACCAAAAAACTTTACTAGAAACAGTTGGCGGATATAAGATTGAAGATGATAAACTAAAATGTATTAAGGTCATTGCTGGAACGAAAGAAGATGTGATGGGTTTTCCGATAAAAGAATTCATAAATAGAACTAAGGAAAAAAAGAAAATTTATGTTATAGGCAATCCAATAAAACACTCTCTATCACCAGATATTCATAATTATTGGATTAAAGAAAATAGTTTAATCGCAAAGTATGAAAAACGTTTAGTTCAAAAAAACCAAATTAGGAAGCTTAAAAAAATCATAATGGAAGACAATGTGCTTGGTGCTAATATTACTGTCCCTTATAAAGAAAAAATAATAGACATAGTAGATAAAATAGACAGAGAAACAAAAGAATGCAGAGCATCAAATACAATTTATAAATTAGGTGATAAAATTTGTGCAACGAACACTGATGGTAAAGGATTTGTAACGTCATTAAAAAAAGATTTTGGCCTAACAATAGAAAAAAGTAAAATATTCTTAATTGGAGCAGGAGGGGCAGCAAAAGGAATTGTGATAAGTTTATGTAGGGCAAAAGCTGGAGAAATTACTATTTTAAACAGAAATGAACAAAGAGCAAAAAAGTTGAGATTAATGTGCAACAATTTCAAAACTAAGATAAATTTGCAAAAATGGGAAGACAAGAAAATACCAAAAACAGCCGATCTTGTTATCAACGCTACTTCTATTGGAATGAAAGCTAATGATAAGCTAGAACTAGATTTCTCTGAAGTAAAAAAACAAATATTTATTTATGATATTGTATATAAGAAAGGAAAAACTTTTTTATTAGAAAAGAGCTCTAAATTGGGATACAAAACTTCCGATGGTTTGCCAATGTTGATTCGACAAGCAGCAGAATCCTTCCATTATTGGTTCAACATTTATCCAACTGAGAAACAAATAGAATCGGTTAAAAAACTTGTAAAAAATAAGACATGATAATCATAGTGATTACTGGACAGGTGGCCACAGGAAAATCAACCCTAACTAAAATGATAAAGTACCAAAAATACAGGGTGTTTGACGCGGATGAATGTGCCCATAAACTACTTGGTAATGTAGAAGTTAAAGAAGAAATTAAAAAGTGTTTTAAATCTAAGGAAAAATTCTTATTTGATCAAAATGGGAAAATTGACAAACGAAATTTGGGTGCATATGTTTTCTCAAACACCAAAAGACTGAAGAAATTAGAATTAATACTGCATCCAAAAATAAGGAAAAAACAAAAATTATTCTTGAAAAACTGTTCGATTAATAGAGATAAAGTTGTTTTTTTGGATATTCCGCTTTTTAATGAATCTCTGCATAGAAAAACACATGATTATATAATTAGTATGTATGTAAATAAAAATATACAAAAACAAAGAATACTAAGAAGAAAGAATATGAATCAAAGAAAAATGAGCTTTATCTTAAAGAAACAAAAAAAACTAAAAAAAGTTTTTTACTCTAAATTTGTAACTAGAATTAATTCTGGAATCGGAAAAAATTATGTTAGGAAAAGCTTTATTAGTTTCATAAAAAAAGTTAAACAAAAGAAAATAAAAAGAATATGGCCGATGCAGTACAACTTAAACGAAAAGTAGTTCTTGATACCGAAACAACTGGACTAGATTCAAATGAAGACAAGATCATTGAAGTAGGCTGTATTGAGCTTATAGATGACATTCCTTCAGGTGAGAAATACCACAGGTATTTTAATCCGGGTGACAAAATTATTTCTGAACAGTCAGAAAAGATTCATGGACTAAACAACCAATTTTTAAAAAAGTTTCCATCCTTTGAGTCACAAATAGCAGAATTTGTTTCCTTTTTGTCAGATTCAGAAATATTGATTCATAATGTAGCCTTTGATCTTTCTATTATTAACAGTCATTTTAAAAGAGCTGGGCATAAGCTGATTGATGAAAGTCAGTGCACTTGTACTCTTGAGTTGGCAAAAAAAAATTTTCCTGGATCAAAAGTCAATCTTAACGCTCTTTGTAGAAGATTTAATATTAGCCTTGAATCTAGAAAAACCCACGGCGCATTAACTGATTGTTTTTTGTTAGCGCAGGTATACCTCGAGCTTATAGGCGGCAGACAAACGCCATTACATTTTCTTAATACTTATGGAAAAGAAGTTACATCAAAGGATGAAAAAAAAGAAAGTTCTTTTCGTAATAAGTTAGAAACTCCAACAATATATCCCAGTAAAGAAGATAACAAAAAACACCATAACTTAATAGAAAAATTAAAAAACCCGATTTGGAAAAAATTAAAAAGTTAGTTCTTCTTTTGCTTTCTAGACTCAAATAAGGCAATAAAGTCGATTGGAGTAATCATTAGGGGGGGAAACCCACCCTCTCTGGTTGATGTTGAAATTATTGATCTTAGAAAAGGAAATAAAAACTTTGGGCATTCAATTAAAAGCATTCTTTCCAATATGTCATCTTTTACGTTTTTAATAGTAAAAATTCCTGAATATATTCCCTCAACTAAAAATAAATTTTTTTCTTTAATTGACGTAGTAGCCTTAATAATTAGATCTACTTCGTAGATACTATCCCCATGATCTTTTAGAGGCTTCGTGTTTATGTCTACATTGATTTTAATTTCCGGCTTTTCCTCAAATTGCTTTAAAGAATCAGGGGCATTTGGATTTTCAAAAGAAAGGTCTTTAAGATACTGGGCATTAATTATAAACTGGAAATTTGTATTTTCTTGTTTTTCTTGGTTATTTTCTTCTTTTTTTTTCATAAAATTCTTTCTTTAGTTAAAAAAACTACAATATATTACAAAAAACAACATTTGTATTCTAAAATCTCTTAAAAGACTATATGCTATAACTATACGGAAAAAAGCAAAGACGATGATTTATATAGACATATTAATTTTAGCAATGATAGCAATTTTTATCCTTAACAGATTAAGAAGTGTTTTGGGCAAAAAAACTGGAAACGAGCCCGATTTCGTTGAAAGAATTACAACTAGAAAAGATACATCAAGCGAAACAAAGCCTGATTTAGAGATTAACACAAAAAAAACATCAAAAGACCTTCCAATTGACTATAAAGAAAATAGTTCTTTGAATGAAAAATTAAATTATATAAAACAAAAAGACAAAACTTTTAATCTTAAGACCTTTTTGGATGGAGCAAAAAAAGCATTCGAGTACATAATAGATTCTTACATCAATAATAATGAAAAGGAGCTTTCAAAACTTCTTTCAGGACAGATTCTAGGCGAATATAAAAAAGAGATTAAAAAGAGAACGAAAAGCAATGAAAAGTTAGAGATTGAAATTATCGAGTTAAAAGAGCCTATAATTAAAAATGTTGAAACTAATGGTAATAATGCACGTATACATGTCGAGTATAAGAGTCAACAAATTCAAGTTACCAAAAATAAGAATGACGAAATAATTGAAGGTGACTTAAATCAAATACTTTCAATAAAAGAAATCTGGATTTTCTCAAAAAAACTTAACAGCAAGTCTCCCATATGGGCTCTAGAAGAAATTTTAGACGTTTAATCTTTATTTTTCTTCCATGGATTACTCTTACTCTGTTATTACCTCTGGGTAATGCAGGCGCTATACTCAAAAACAAAAAAGATATTGAAAACCTTAATCTTTTTATAAAACCTCTTAAAGAATCCTGTAACACTGGATTGTTGATAAAAAACTTAAAACATCATTCATCTTATCCAAGATTTGGAAGTGTAAAAAGCTGGAAAAATTTTTGTGTTAGGTTAAATTCATCAAAAGACCCAAAAGATTTTTTGCTCAGGAATCTTGATGCGAAGATTTTCTCATACGAAACGGGACTATTGACTGGTTATTATGAACCTCTAGTTCATATATCATATGATAAAGATAGCTTATACAAGTACCCTATTTTAAAAAAAAGTGAACATTTAATGATACCCAGAAGAAAAATTTTAACGAGTTACAAAAAGAAAGATGTTATCGGTTGGGCAAAAAATGATATAAACCTTTTTTTTTTACAAATACAAGGGTCAGGAATCGGGTTACTTAAATCCGGAGACATGATAAAAATATCATATGCTGGCAATAATGGATATAAGTATTCTTCAATTGGGAAATATCTAATAAAAAAATCTTTTTTAACAAAAGAAGATATATCTGCGGATAAGATAAAAAAATGGCTCAAAGAAAATAAAAAGAAGCGAAATGAAGTATTTAGTCAGAATAGGAGATACATATTTTTTAAATTTGAAAAATTTGATAAATCATATCCAAAAGGTGCCGGAGGCATTGCTCTTACACCTAAAATTAGTATAGCTGTTGACAACAAAATCTATCCTTATGGAATTCCTGTATTGACACAAACAAACAAAAAAAAATATAATTTATTATTGATAACTCATGACACGGGATCCGCCATTAAAGGACCGAATAGGGGGGATCTGTTTGTTGGACGGGGAGAAAAAGCAGGATCTGAGGCTGGAAAGCTTCTTGAAAAACTAAAACTATATTATTTAACACCAAAAAATGAATAAAGACATAATGAAAGATAAAGACAGAGAATTGTGGTTAGAATTCATAAAAGAAGTAAAGCCAATTGAAAAAAATATTATTAAATCTGAAAAAAAATTTAAAACGAGAATTTCTAAAACTAATATCGGTGACGAAGAAAATACCGATACTTTTAATTATTTTGAAGCCGACCATACAGAAAATATCTGTGAAAGAATACCCGATATGAATATTTTAAAGAAAATTAGAAAAGGAAGACTTAGAGTAGAATCTAAACTTGATCTTCACGGTTTGAAATACAAAGAATCGCATGAAAAAGTCTTTGATTTCATTACCTCTTCGTATGCGAATAGAAAAAGAGTATTACTTATAATAACGGGGAAGGGAGAAAGATTAGGAATAGAAAATGGTTGGAAAGGACAAGGAATTCTTAAACAAAGTTTACCCAGATGGCTGTCAAACAAAGCTTTTGAAGAAAAAATTTCCTGGTTTAATGTTGCACCGCCTAATTACGGAGGCAATGGAGCATACATCGTATATTTAAAGAAACTCAGAGGATAAATTTACTTATATCCGAACTTTTATAAATATCTCCAATTTGTTTTTTTACATATTTGTTATCAATAACAATTTTTTTTATTTTTTTATCAGAAGCGGAGAAACTAATTTCCTCTAAAACTTTTTCTAGAATGGTATGAAGTCTTCTTGCTCCAATATTTTCAATCTCGTCGTTAACTTTTGTTGCTATTTCTGAGATTTCCATAATCGCACTTTCCGTAAATTCCAATTCGACACCTTCTGTGCCGATGAGCTCAACATATTGGCGAATTAAATTATTTTCAGGTTCTTTTAGAATTGAATTAAAGTCTGATTTTGAAAGTGCTGACAATTCTACTCTATTAGGAAGCCTTCCCTGAAGCTCGGGCAAAAGATCGGACGGTTTAGAAACATGAAATGCTCCTGATGCAATAAAAAGGATGTGGTCTGTTTTGATAGAGCCGTATTTCGTTGATACTGACGTTCCTTCAATCAAGGGGAGCAAATCTCTTTGCACTCCCTCCCGGCTTACCTCAACGGTTCCCTTGGAATTTTTTCCGCAAATTTTATCAATCTCATCAATAAAAACAATGCCATTATCCTCAACATTTTTTAGAGATTGTTTAATTAAGCTTTCTTCATCAATTAACTTATCTGATTCTTCTTCAATTAAAAAATTGTATGAATCCTTTACTGAAAGCTTCCTTTTTTCTTTCTTTTGTCCAAAGCCTTTTCCCAAAATTTCACCAAGATTAATCATTCCCATCATACCTCCTGGCATACCAGGAATCTCCATAGATTTTAATGGCATTCCTCCAGATTTAGCGGATAATTCAATTTCAACTTCTTGGTTATCTAGTTCACCATTCCTCAGCATCTTCTTGAATTTTTCTTTAGTCTGATTTGAAGCTGAGGCACCAACAAGGGCGTCTATGACTCTTTTCTCTGCATTAATTTCTGCTTTGGCAGTAACTTCCTTTTTGAAGAAGTCACGATTCATTGTAATTGATATTTCAACCAAATCTCTAATTATTTGTTCAACATCTCTCCCAACATACCCAACCTCAGTAAACTTTGTAGCTTCAACTTTCAAAAAAGGAGCCTGTGCTAACCTCGCAAGCCTTCTGGCAATTTCTGTTTTTCCAACTCCAGTAGGCCCGATCATTAAAATGTTTTTTGGCAGAACTTCATCTCTTAATCCTTCATCTATTTGTTGCCTTCTCCATCTATTTCTTAAAGCTACGGCGACCGATCTTTTAGCGCTATTTTGGCCAACTATAAATCTATCTAACTCAGAAACAATTTCTTTTGGGGTAAATGAAGTCATTTTTTACAAACAATTTTTTCCAATACAATGTTGTTATTAGTGTAAATGCATAGATCGGAGGCAATTTCTAGACTTTTTCTTGCAATTTCCTCAGCATTCATTTTACTTTTTTCTAATGCTCTTGCCGCAGCTAGTGCAAAGTTTCCACCCGAACCAATAGCCATCATCCCATTTTTGGGTTCGAGTATATCACCAGTTCCACTGAGTATTAAACTATATTCTTTGTCAGCTACTAGCATCATAGCTTCTAACCTTCTAAGGTAACGATCAGTTCTCCAATCTTTTGCTAATTCAACGCATGCTCGCATAAGATTATTTGACGATTTTTCTAATTTACCCTCAAGTCTTTCAAACAAAGCAAAAGCATCAGCAGTTGCACCGGCAAATCCGGTAATTACCCTGCCCTCTGAGAGTGTTCTAACCTTTTTTGCGTTGTCTTTCATGACTGAGTCACCAAGTGTTACCTGCCCATCAGCAGCAATTACAACTTCACCTGCTTTTCTAATTGAAACAACAGTGGTTGAGTGCCATGATTTTTTATTTTGTCTTTTCATAACTTAATGTTTAAACAATATACTAATTCTTATATAGTGTTAATAGTGTATAATTTTTAAAAAATTTCATTCTTTTGTTTAACATTATGAGGAAAAGCACAGTTAATAGAACAACCAAGGAAACAACTATTGAAGTTGAGGTACAACTTGATGGTTCAGGAAAATCAGAAATATCTACTGGTATTGGCTTTTTAGATCATATGCTAGATCAATTATCGAAACATAGTCTTATTGACATTAAGCTCCAAGCTAAAGGTGATTTACATGTAGATTACCATCACACAACAGAAGATTCTGCAATTGCTTTAGGCGAAGCATTTGATAAAGCTTTAGGAGACAAAAAAGGAATAACTAGATTTGGTCAAGCTTTGTCAGTCATGGATGAAACTTTATCAAGAATAGTTGTTGATTGTTCGAATAGACCTTATTTGGCATGGAGGGTAAAAATTCCTAAACCAAAAGTTGGTGAAATGGATACAGAATTGTTTAAAGAATGGTTTCAAGCATTTTCTCAAACAGCTGGAATTACACTGCACATCGAAAATTTGTATGGCGAAAACTCGCATCATATTGTTGAATCCTGTTTTAAAGGACTAGCCAGATCCCTCAGAGAAGCAATCAAAATTGACAATAAAAGAGCTAATGAAATTCCTTCAACAAAAGGGACACTTGGAGGGTCACTTTAATTTTATGTCCTTATATTGCATATTAGAGAAAAAAAGTAATTCACTTGATGTAAATATTGCAAAAATAGGTTTTTCTAAGCTTGCATTTGTTTTTAGTTTCATTTGGGGTTTTTCAAATGGTATTTATCTTTATGCTTTGATAAGTTTTTTGTTTTTTATAATATCACTATATTTAACATCTTTTGGTGTTCTAGATTTTGAAGCCTTTGCAATTATCATGCTTTTAAATTCTTTTTATTGGGGGATTTTCGGCAATGCAATCTTCATAAATTTTTTAATTAAAAGTAAAAATTATAAACCAGTTCAAGTTTTAAATTCAGAAAGTAAATTCACTGCGTTGATTACAAGACTTTCAGAAATTAGCAAATGATAGATATTTCAATAGTGGATTATGGCTCAGGAAATTTGAAATCTGTATATAACAGCGTAAAGCTTTGCTGTGACAACAAGCACGGAAGCTCAAAAATTAAAGTTACAAGTGATAAAAAAACTATTGATAATTCATCACATTTGATACTTCCAGGAGTAGGTTCCTTTAAATCATGTGTAAACGGCCTTAAAAATAAGGGAACTTTATTTGAAACTATACACGACAATATTTCTTCGAAAGGTAAACCATTTTTAGGTATTTGCGTTGGTATGCAGATGCTTTTTTCTGAGGGCTATGAAGACGGAAAAACAAAAGGTCTTGGACTTATCCCAGGTAAAGTTACAAAAATTAACCCTAAACACCATAATTATAAAATACCTCACATTGGTTGGAACAACTTATTTTTAAAAAACACCCACCCTTTTTTGAATACACTTGAGAAAAATGGTCTTATCTTCAAAGAAATGCAGCCGAATGCATATTTTGTTCACAGTTATTCTTGTAAACCCGAGGATAAAAAACACATAATTTTATCTACTGATTATAGCGAAGAAATATCTGCAATGGTTGCAAAAGAAAATATTCTTGGAACTCAATTCCATCCAGAAAAAAGCCATAGTTTTGGTTTAAATTTTCTCAAATCATTTCTATCTTGGAACCCTTAATGATTTTTTACCCAGCAATTGATATTATTAATGGTAAATGCGTAAGACTATCGCAAGGCATGTTAAAACATAAAAAAATTTATGATGTTGATCCTTTAGACCAAATTAAAAATTATGAAAAACAAGGCGCTAATTGGGTTCATGTAGTGGATTTAGATGGTGCGTTTTCTGGAAATCAAAAAAATCAAAAAAAAATTGTTGAGTTAGCTAAAATCTCAAAGTGTAATCTTCAGGTTGGAGGAGGAATAAGATCACTAGAAACAATTAGTAAGTTGATATCAAATGGTATCAAGAGAGTTGTATTAGGAACTGTAGCAGTACAAAACCCAAATTTTATTGTAGACGCTTGTAAAGAATTTCCAGGAAAAATAGCCTTAGGAATAGATTCCAAAGACAATAAAGTTTCTATTGAAGGATGGACAAAATCAGAAAATATAAGTGATACAGATTTTATTAAAAAATTTGAAGACGTTGGTGTATCACACATTATTTTTACTGATATTTCAAGAGATGGTAGAATGATAGGCCCTAATTTACGGAAATTAAGAAATATTCTAAAGTCAACAAATATGCAAGTAATAGCCTCTGGAGGTGTAGCAAATCTTAATGATTTAAAAGTTATTAAAAATCTGAAAAAAGCAAATTTAAATGGTATAATTTGTGGTAAAGCTCTTTATGAAAAAGAGTTTAGCGTTTCAGATGCATTACAAATTCTGGGTATTTAAAACATGTTAAAAAAACGTATAATACCATGCCTTGATGTTAAAGATGGAAGGGTGGTAAAAGGTATAAACTTTTTAAATCTACGAGATGCTGGAGATCCAACAGAACAAGCACTCTTTTATAGCAATTCTGGTGCAGATGAAATTACTTTTTTAGATATAACCGCGACCTCAGATAATAGAGAATCTATGTTAAACGTTATAGAGGCCACAGCGTCAAAGTGTTTTGTTCCTCTTACAGTAGGCGGGGGAATAAGAACAGTGAATGATATTGATAAATTCCTGAGAGTAGGGGCTGATAAAGTATCTATTAATAGTTCAGCAGTTTCAAATCCAAAGTTAATAAATGATGGATCAAGAATTTTTGGGAATCAATGTATAGTTGTCGCGATTGATGCAAAAAAAAATTCTTCAGAAAAAGGAAAATGGAATGTTTATACACATGGAGGAAGGAATGACACTGGAATTGATGCTGTGATCTGGGCAATGGAGGCAGAAAAAAGAGGTGCTGGCGAGATACTTTTAACTTCAATGGACCAGGACGGAACCAAAAAAGGTTTCGATATTGATCTTACAAAAAAAATCTCATCTTCGGTTAGTATTCCTGTTATTGCGTCAGGGGGTGTTGGGACGTTAGAACACTTAGCAGATGGCATAATCTTGGGTAATGCGAGTGCAGTTTTAGCGGCGTCAATATTTCATTTTGGAGAATTTTCTATAACTGAAGCAAAAAAACATTTATATTCGAAGGGCATTGATGTGAGAATGGATTATGAATAATAATTTAGAAGTTTTAGTAAAATTAGAAAATATAATTAAAACTAAAAGAAATCAAGACCCCAATAGCTCCTATACTGCAAGACTTTTTAAAAAAGGGAAACAGAAAATTGCTAATAAGTTAGGTGAAGAAGCTTTTGAGACGGTTACTGCTTTTTTATCACAAAACAAAGAAGATTTATCTGATGAAATCGCAGATTTAATTTATCATCTTTTTGTATTAATTGAGTTTTCAGAAGTTGACTTTGATAGTGTTTTACAAGTACTTAATAAAAGAATGAAAGAAAAAAGTGATTAACATAAAAACTTACGACGAAAAAAATATTTTTTCGAAAATTTTGAGAGGTGAGATTCCTTGTAAAACTGTATTTGAGAATGAGTTTATTCTAGCGTTCGAAGATATTAATCCTCAAGCTCCTGTTCATGTTCTTATTATTCCCAAGGAAAATTACTGTAGTTTACAAGACTTCTCATTAAACGCTAGTGACAAAATAATATTAGAAATGATTAGGAGTATAGGAAAGATTTCTGAAAAATTGGAATTAGAAAACGGATACAGAATTATTAGTAACATTGGTGATGACGGAGGACAGGAAGTGCCTCATTTTCATATACATATTTTAGGAAAAAAAAAAATGACTAAGATTTTGCCTTGAATTGTATTTTCTTTTCAATTTGCTTCCATAAAGTTTTTTGAATTGAGACTCCATCCATCCGATTAATTTGATTGATACCAGTTGGTGAAGTAACATTTATTTCAGTAAGTTTGTTATCTATTATATCTATGCCAACGAAGAATAACCCATTTTTTTTTAATGATGGAGAAATTTGTTTACAAATGTTCAGTTCTGTTTTAGATAAATTGGTTTTTTTTGCTTGAGCACCTAAGTGCAAATTAGCTTTAAAACTTCCTGGAGAAGGGACTCTATTAATAGCACCGACTGGTTTGCCATCAATAAGTAGAACTCTTTTATCTCCTTTGGAAACTTTACTCATAAACTTTTGAACAACTATCTTTTGGGTGAAATTTTTTGTAAGGGCAGCAATACGTCCAATTGAATTTTTGTCTAACTTTTCAATTAAGGTCACGCCAGATCCGCCTTTGTCATATAAAGGTTTAATGACGATTTTTTTATTTTTTCTTATAAATTTTTTGATGTCTTCAAGCTCATTTAAAATATCCGTCTTCGGAGTAATTTCTGGGTAATCTAAAGCATAAAGTTTTTCACTAAATTTTAAAATTCCCAGAGGACTATTGATAAAAAAGATATTGTCGGCATTTCTTAATTCACTTTGAACCATGTGAAGGTGCAGATTTGTAACATAACTAATATCAAAAGGGGGATCCTGACGTAAAAAAATAACTTTAAAATGTGAATACTCATATTCGGAAAGGTTATTTGATATTGAAACACCACTATTTTTAAATTTAAATTTTTTACACCTTATTTTTTTTCTTTGTGAAGAAATGAAAATATCTTGAGGTCTACAAAAAAAAATATTGTGACCTCTTTTTAAACCCTCTTCAATAATTGAAATAGTTGAATCTGAGTTAAAATTTATATTTTCTAATGGATCCATCTGCACTAGCACAGACAAATTGTTTTTTGTCATTTATTTATCAAGCTTTGATTTTTTAAGACTACAAAATTGACAATTTTATTAATCTCATTAATTTCCCTAAGAACCTTATGCAATCTATTTTTCTCTTCAATACTCCTAGATATCCCAATTATAAATAGATCTTTTTTTAAAACTTGTAAAGAGTAATTGTTTGTTAGAATCAATGAGTCTAATAATAATTTTGCTCTAATTTTTGATTCTAAAAATAAATCATTGGATCTTTCTAACAGAGTGTATTCTTGTCCTATCCGGATTTCATTAAAAACTTCTATTACATCTGGCACGGACCAGGCAGATTTAATAATTTCTAGCCTTTCGAGCGATGAGTCCAAAATGCCAACCAATAAAACTTTTCCATTTAATACATGAACCCCAACATTTGATAAATTAGTAAGCTTGATGCTTGTTATTTTTGCTTTTACTTGTGAAAAAATATAAGCATCATTGACTGAAGCTTTGAACCCTTTTTCTGAAAATACTGCATTTCCAGCCATAGAAGTAACCGAGGACGCTGTACAGCCACACAAATTTAAAAACAAAAATATAAAAATAATTTTTTTAAAATACACTTTCGTCATAATATTTTATAATCTAGATTTATGAAAAAAAAAAAAAAATTTATCAATCTATATTTCTTTCCTCTTATTTTCTTTTTGTGTAGCTGTCAATTAAACGAAGAAATTGCTCAAATAAGAGATAACATCAGAGATAAACTAATACCGAAAACTGATGAACAATATGTAATTCAAAAGGATACAAATCAATCAAAAATAAAAAAAGAATTTACTGAAAAAAATAAAGAGGAAACAGAGTTAATAAAAAATAGCAAAAAGAAAGAAAATTTAGATAAAAACTTTTCTAAATATGACAAATCAGAAAATCAAGAAAAGATTCAAGCTGAAAAGTTTGCACTTGTGCTACCCAAATTAACAAAGAAGAAATTAGAAGAGATTAAAAAGAAAAGACAAAATTTTGTTTTACCAGACAAAATTGGCGTTCTTGTTCCATTAACAGGGACAAAATCACATGTAGGAGAATATGTAACAAATTCTATAAGATTAAAAATGTTAGATTCTTCTCTTAGTAAAGAATTCATGATTTTTGATACCAAAGGGACAGCTGAGGGAGCAAAGGAAGCTTTTTTGAATGCAATCTCAAAAAAAATTAGTTTTTTTATTGGGCCTGTTTTTTCAGATTCAACAAATTCAATTAAAGAATTAAGTGATAAATACAATGCACCGGTGTTTAGTCTCTCAAATGATGAAAACTTGATTTCAAGCAATATATACATCACAGGAATCAGTATAAGAGAGGAACTAGATTGCATATTCAGAAACTTAAATAGTTCAAGAATTAACAACTTGGGTATTATACAATTCAAGAGTAAATCGTCAAAAAACATTAATGAAATAATCAGCTCAATTAACCCAGAAATAAATAAAGAATTTATTATTCTTGATAATGAAATATCAGTGGAAAAAGTATTGAGAGATTTCTCAAAATTCGATGAAAGAAAACAACAACTGGACCAAGAAAAAATTAAGGTCAATAATTCAGATCTGCCCCCTGAATTAAAAAATATAGAAATTAAAAAACTTTCAGTCTTAGATACTTATGGCCCATTACCTTTTGATGCACTTATAATAAATGCAACAGGAAATCGTTTGCTGGAAATAATGTCGTTGCTGGCATATTATGACATTAATTCATCAAATACACTTATTATGGGTACAAGTATATGGGAAAACTTTATAGCATATGATGAAAATATTTTTGAAGATGCATATTTTGTTTCAAGCAAGTCAAAAAAAAGATTAGAATACGATTCTAGATATCAGAGTAATTTTGACAAAAGCCCTAATAATATTAATTATTTAACTCACGATCTTCTAAAATTATTTGAGTTTATTGAAAATGAAGGCAATTTCCTAAATGCAAAGTTTGAAGGAATTTTGGGGACCACAGAGATTCTAGATAACAATTTTTTTTATAGAGATATATATTTAAAAAAATATAAAAATGGAAAAGTAATTAATATAGGAGAATGCAAAAATATTATTCTGGATATCTAGTAGCTAAAGTGATCTTTTAATATTTTATTAAAAGCAATAGATCTATGATCCATATCCATTTTTACTTTCTTTTCTAACTCACCAAAGGTTTTATTTTTATTGCTTGGCATAAAAAAAGGATCATAACCAAATCCATTGTCTCCTCTCGGCGGCCAAACTATTTGTCCCTCTATCTCTCCATAAAATGTATTGATATGACCGTTTTTCCATAATATTGTAAGTACACAACAATATTTTGCTGAAAAATCATTGTTTTCGGTTTTCAGAATTTTTTTATATATTTCGTGCATGGCATTTTTCCACCCGCCATACAATTTTGCCCATCTAGCAGAATATATTCCTGGTTCTCCATTTAAACAATTAACACACAAGCCTGAATCATCAGAAATTACATTATAATTTAGACCACTACAACTCTTAGCCTTAATAATAGAATTTTCTTCGAAGCTTTTTCCATTTTCAATTGGCTCTTCAATATTTAATTCGAACGAAAATTTTGTAGAAACATTAACTCTTCGGAATAATTCTCTGAATTCAGTTGCCTTACCTTTATTATGCGTTGCAACTAAAAAAGTTTCATTTTTTTCAATTTTATTCATTTTTAAGAATTTTTTTTTGTATTTCTAGAATTTCATTGCAACCTTTTTCGGCCAAAGCATAAAGTTCTAAAAGCTGTTTTTTTGAGAATGTATTTTTTTCTCCTGAAATTTGAATCTCACTAATACCACTATTATTAGAGAAAACAAAATTTGCATCAACTTCAGCAACTGAATCTTCAGAATAATCAAGATCTAATAGAGGCTGACCTTCAACTATCCCACATGAGATAGCACAGATATAATTTTTAATCGGATTACTTTTTAGAATCTTTCTCTTCAATAATTTGGAAACTGCAATACTTAGTGAAATGAAAGAGCCTGTAATACTTGCCGTTCTGGTGCCGCCATCTGCTTGAATAACGTCACAGTCAAGAATGATTTGTTTATTTGGTATTAGTGATAAGTCAAAAATTGATCGAATGGATCTACCAATTAATCTTTGAATTTCAGATGACCTGCTAGATTTTTTTCCTGATGTAATTTCCCTAATGTTACGTTCTTGTGTAGCTCTAGGTAGCATACTATATTCAGCAGTTATCCATCCAGAATTTGATTTCTTTAACCATTTTGGTAAGGAACTGTCAATAGTTGCAGAACACAAAACACTTGTTTTACCAAGATTTATTATGCAAGCACCCTCCGCAAAATGATCCTCACATATTTGAACTTTTATTTGTCTCAATTCATTATATTTTCTGTTGAACTTTCTCATTTTTAAAAATATTTATTGTAAATCAACAATTATCAAATTATTAAATTAGGTTATACTAAATTTTATGAAAAAGATTCCTAAGAATATTTTAAAAAATGGAAACTCTCCTATTTTTGACTTAAACGAGAGATCAAAAGAAATATTTACTCTAATTGTCGAAGATTATGTAACAAATGGAGAGCCAGTTGGATCAAGAAAACTTTCAACAAAATTACAGAAAAATTTGTCTGCTGCCTCAATCAGGAATGTAATGTCAGACTTGCAAGATGCAGGTCTTTTAACTTCTCCACATTCTTCTGCAGGACGAGTTCCCACAGATTTTGGGATGAAGTTTTTTGTAGAAGGGCTTTTGCAAATAAGTAATCTTTCTAAAGACGAATGTAAAAATATAAAAAAAAAATTTAGAAGAGAAGAGAAAAGTGTTGATCAAATATACGATGATGCAATACATCTATTGTCTGGATTGTCAGATTGCGCTGGTTTAGTAGTAACACCAAAACTTGACGGGGGGATGAAGCATATTGAATTTTTACCTGTTAGTTCTGAGCAAGCTTTAGTTGTAATGGTGATGGAAAATGGTTTGGTAGAAAATAGATTAGTTAAGATACCTAAAGGATTGCCTAGTTCGGTTTTTCGTCAAATTACAAATTACTTGAATTCAAAGCTAGGGGGAAGAAGCTTGTTACAAAGCAAGAAAATTATTCAAAAAGAAATATTTGAAGACAAAAAACATCTTGATAAGGAATCTAAAGCTTTAATTGAGCAGGGGATAGCTTGTTGGGCTGACGCTTCAAAAAAAAATAAATTAATTTTAACAGGAACTTCAAAACTTCTTGAGGATGTAAAAGCACTTGAACAACTTGAAAATATAAGAATTCTTATTGAAAAACTAGAAAACAAAGAAAACCTAATGCACATTATTGATAATACTCAAGAAGCAGATGGAATCCAAATTTTTATAGGTTCAGAAAACTCGCTTTTTGGAATGACAGGATGTTCAACAATAATCAGTCCATTCAGAAACAAGGATAAAGAAATAATTGGAGCAATTGGGGTTGTTGGTCCCACAAGAATAAATTACGCAAAAATAATTCCAGTTGTTGATTATACGGCCAAGCTTCTTGGTAGAGAAATTGGAATTAAATAAGGAGAGATATTATGAATAAAGATGAGTCAAAAAAATTTTCAAAAGAAAAAAGAGATTTAAAAGAAGAAATTGTTAAATCTAGTAATAAAGATACAAATCAAACAAAAACTCAAGTTTCTAATTCTGAAAAGAAAATTACCGATCTTTTAACAAAAAATAAAGAACTTGAAGAAAAGATTCTTAGATTACTGGCGGAATCGGAAAATCTGAGAAAAAGACACGAAAGAGAAATTCAAGATAGTCAGTCATATGCCATTAAAAATTTTGCTTCATCACTTCTAAGTATTGCTGACAATTTTCAAAGAGCTATGCAGTCAGTTCCTGAAAAAGAAACTCAGAATACTTTAGTAAATAATTTAATTATAGGAATAAAGGCCGTTGAAAAAGAGTTTTTTGAGGTATTTGAAAAAAATGGAATTAAAAAATTTTCTTCCATTAATCAGAAATTCGATCCAGAAATACATCAAGCTGTTTCTAAAATTAATCATGAAAAAATTCAGAAGGGCTTTGTGTGTGATGAATTACAATTGGGATTTAAAATTTCAGACAGATTGCTTAGACCCGCAATGGTTGTTGTTTCAGAAGGACCGAAGCAAGATGAAAAAAAAATGAAAAAGTAGCTAACCAAGATTAACTGAAAAGCGGGAAATTGAAAAAAACCCTTGATTTTATTTTTTTAAGTTACTATAAAATAAATGACCGTATGTTTTAAATGCCTAATTATAGGGTTTAAAGCATATATCTGTCCAACTTATTAAGGAAGAGAAGGAAGTTATGAGTTCTATTATAGGAATTGATCTAGGTACCACTAATTCTTGTGTTGCCATAATGGATGGTAAAAACCCAAAAGTCATAGAAAATGTTGAAGGTGCAAGAACAACACCATCAATGGTAGCATTTGCCGATAATAATGAAAAGCTTGTCGGTCAAGCTGCGAAACGTCAAGCAGTTACAAATCCAGAAAAAACATTGTTTGCAATTAAAAGATTAATAGGCAGGACGATGAATGATTCAACAGTTCAAAAAGATGTGGAAACATTACCATACAAAATAGTGCCTGGAGACAACAAAGATGCTTGGGTTGGCATTGATGATGAGAAGTATTCCCCAAGTCAGATAAGTGCAATGATTCTTCAAAAGATGAAAGAAACAGCAGAAAAATATCTTGGAAACCCTGTCAAAGAAGCTGTTATAACTGTACCGGCTTATTTTAATGATGCCCAAAGACAAGCAACTAAAGATGCAGGGAAAATCGCTGGCCTTGATGTAAAAAGGATTATTAATGAACCTACAGCAGCAGCACTTGCTTACGGTTTAGACAAGAAGAAAACTGGCACAGTTGCAGTTTATGATTTAGGTGGAGGAACTTTTGATATTTCAATTCTGGAAATAGGAGATGGTGTATTTGAAGTAAAAGCAACTAATGGTGATACAAAATTAGGTGGAGAAGACTTTGATAATGTCTTAATTAACTATTTAGCTGATGAATTTAAGAAGAAGAATTCAATTGACTTACGTGACGATAAGCTTGCATTACAAAGATTAAAAGAGGGTGCAGAAAAAGCAAAAATTGAATTATCAACCACAGTGCAGACAAGAGTAAATATCCCTTTTATTTCTGCAGATGCATCTGGTCCTAAACATTTGGACGAACCGATTTCAAGATCTAAATTTGAATCTTTAGCCGATGATCTGATTCAAAGAACGGTGAAACCGTGTGAGGAGGCACTAAAAGATGCTGGACTAAAAGCTGGTGAGATCAACGATATTATTCTTGTTGGGGGTATGACGAGAATGCCAAAAGTAATAGAAACGGTTAAAACTTTCTTTGGAAAGGATCCAAACAGGAGTGTAAATCCAGATGAAGTTGTTGCACTTGGTGCTGCAGTTCAAGGGGGAGTTTTATCAGGTGATGTCAAAGACGTTTTATTACTTGATGTAACACCACTATCTCTTGGGATTGAGACGTTAGGCGGAGTGTTTACAAAGCTTATTGACAAGAACACAACAATACCCACAAATAAAGGTCAGACATTTTCAACGGCTGAAGACAATCAGTCTGCAGTCACGATACGAGTTTTTCAAGGAGAAAGGTCAATAGCTGCAGATAACAAACTTCTTGGCCAATTTGATTTAGTTGACATTCCACCCGCTCCAAAAGGGATGCCACAAATTGAAGTTACATTTGATATTGATGCAAACGGAATAGTCAAGGTTTCTGCAAAAGATAAAGGTACTGGTAAGGAGCACCAAATTCAAATTAAAGCTTCTGGAGGACTTTCAGAAGATGAGATTAATAAAATGGTTAAAGATGCTGAAGCAAATGCAGCGGCTGATAAAGAGAAATTAGAGACAATTGAATTAAGAAATAATGCTGACTCTATGATTTCTAGCACAGAAAAAAATCTTAAGGAGCATGGAGGTAAGGTCCCTAAAGAAGATAAAGAAAAGATTGAAAAATCTCTAGAGGAGTTAAAGAAGGCTCTGAAAGATGAAAAGATTTCAAATAAAGATTTGAAGGAAAAAACTGAAAATCTAGTTCAATCGTCAATGAAACTTGGTGAAGTTTTGTACAAGGAAGCTCAAGAAAAGGCTGAGAAAGAGAACAAAGCTTCTGAAAAAAATAAGAAAGAAACTAAAGGAAAAAAACCAAAAGATCCTAAAGTTGTCGATGCTGATTTTGAAGATATCACTGAAAATCAGAAGAATCCTGAGAAAGATCCAAAACCTAAACAAGGATCCACAGGAACCGATGACAAGTAAATTGATAAATGTCTAAGCAAGATTTCTACGATGTTTTAGGAGTAAGCAAAGAGGTCGACAGCAATTCTTTAAAATCAGCGTACAGAAAACTTGCGATGAAATACCATCCAGACAAAAACCCTGGTGATTCTGAAGCAGAAAAGAAGTTTAAAGAGATTTCTGAAGCATATGAAGTTTTATCTAATCCAGAGAAAAAAGCTGCGTATGATCAATATGGGCATGACGCTTTCACAGGCCCTGGCGGCGGTCAAGGTGGGTTTTCTGAAGGTTTTGGATCGGGTTTTGGAAGTTTTTCAGATATTTTTGAAGATTTTTTTGGTGATGCAACCGGTCAAAGAAATAATGAAAGATTAAAAAGGGGTGAAGACTTAAAATATGAAATGTCAATTACTCTCAGGGATGCCTATCTAGGAGTAAAAAAAGAAATCAGCTACGATACTTTGGTATCTTGTACATCTTGCTCAGGAACTGGCTCAGAAAATAAGGATGGTATTGGCTCCTGCGGTTCATGCAGAGGTAGTGGTAGAATCAGGGCTTCTCAAGGATTCTTCACTGTTGAAAGAACATGTCCAGCATGTGGAGGAAGTGGCCAAGTAATCACTGATCCTTGTAGAGAATGTAATGGAGAAGGAAGACAAAGGAAAAACAAAAATATTGAAGTTAGTATACCTGCAGGCGTAGAGGAAGGAAGCAGAATAAGACTTGCTGGAGAAGGAACAGCAGGGCAAAATGGGGCTGAAGACGGGGACTTGTATATTTTTATAAGTATAGTATCTCATGAGTTATTTGATAGAGATGGCACAAATATTTTCTGTAATGTGCCCATATCAATTTATGAAGCCTCACTCGGAGGCTCTGTTGAGGTTCCAACTGTTTCTGGAGGAAGAGCAAAAGTTAAAATTCCGGCCGGCACACAAAGTGGAGATCAGTTAAGACTATCAGGCAAAGGGATGCCAGCCTTGAGATCAGTTTCATTTGGAGATATGATTATAACGTTAAATGTTGAAATACCTAAAAATCTGTCGCAAAAACAAAAGGAGTTGTTAAAAGAATTTGATCAGCAATCCAACAGAGAGAACATACCTGAAAGTACTGGTTTTTTTGATAAGGTAAAGGATTTCTGGGATGAACTAAATAAAAAGTAAGATGGGAATAATAAATATCAGTATTATAGGTGCATCAGGAAGGATGGGTATGGCCATAGTTGAGGAGTCAAAGAAAATTCCCAATTTCAAAATTAAATACTTAGTTGAGGCGAAAGGGCATGAAAGCGTAGGATCAACGCTAGATAATGTGATAGTTACAGACAGAGTTGAAAAAAGCATCAAAGAATCTGACGTGATAATAGATTTCTCCTCACCTAAATCCACTCTGAATTTGATGAAAAGCATTAATAGAAAAGATACTCCAGCTTTAGTAATTGGCACAACTGGGTTTACAAAAAAACAAGAAGAAGAATTTGGAATAGTAAAAAGAGGCCTTAAGGTTCTCAGAGCCTCAAATATGAGCATAGGTGTAAATTTGATGTTTAACCTTACTAAACAGTTAACAAAAATATTACCGGATGACGCAAATGTAGAGATTTTAGATACACATCATAAACTGAAAAAAGATACTCCCTCTGGGACTTCATTGACACTAGGAGAAGAAGTTAAGAGTGGAAAAAAAAATGGAAAAAATTTCAAATTCGAATTCAGAGGACAAAGTCAAAATAAGGACAGAAAAGAAAAAGAAATTGGTTTTTCTTCAATACGGGGTGGAGATGTGATCGGTGATCATTCGGTTTTCTTTTTTTTAGATGGAGAAAGAATTGAAATTATTCATAGAGCAAGTAATAGAAATATTTATGCTAAAGGCGCTTTAGTTGCAGCAAAATGGATTAAAAATCAAAAGCAAGGTTTATATTCTATGAAAGACCTTGTAAAAATTTAAAAAGGAGAAAATACATGTTAAAAAAAATATTATCCCTCTGTTTTATTATTTTTTTAACTAGTTCATGTGAGGAGAAACTGTCTCAGGAAGATGTTGATAATTATAAAGATATAATGGATATTAAGTTAGGGTACTTAGGCAATGCAATAATTATCCAAGGAAGACTTCTTGATGCTTACAATCTAAGAAGCGAAAGTGCGGATGAGGACCATTTTAAAGAAGCCGAAGAATTGATAAAAAGCAATTTAGATAGCTTTGGAAGGTCAGACGAATTAAAAGAACTTAACATTCCTAACTCAAAAAAAATAAGGGAGATACATAATTCTTTGATTGATGCATCTGATCTTTTAATGTCTGCAGTTAATATGCTTGAAGATCAAGCATGGCTTGGGGGGTCAGTAAGTTATGCTGAAACCGCAGTAGACAAGGCAAGGTTTAATTTTCAAAGTGCTATTAAGGTTTTATACCAGCCAGAAGATAATATTGAGGTCAAGCCTATATTAGAACATAAAGAATACGATGTTGGAGAAATTCCAGATGCAAGTGATCAACTTAAAAAATAATTAATTTCTCCCCCTATGAACAAAATAAAGACCGAACAGAATTATTGTTAGGCCAACAATAATTTGATTATTAATGTCTTCATTTAAAAAGAGGTAGGACCAGAGTATCCCAAAACAGGGAATTAAGAAATTACTCTGACTAGCAAAAACTGCCCCTTTTTTTTTAATTAAATAAAAAAATACAATTATAGCTGTTGCAGTGCAAAAAACACCTAAAACCAGTGAAGCAAATAAACTTTTTAATGATATTGATATGAGTATGTTGTGTATCGAATTATTCTGACTAGAAATAATAAATGGCAGAGAAACAAAAGATAATATTGTTGCATAAATCGTTGAGGATGTTGCAATTTGTAATGAACTTAAGGTACGAACACTCTTTACACAATTTGCTGATAGGGCATAACAAAATGCTGAAAAAAGTATTATAAGATTAACAAAATTATTTCGTGATAAGAACTCTGTATTAGGGAACTCAAAAAGAGCAATCATACCTAAAAAACCTAGAAAAAGACCAAAAAATACAGAAAAATTAGCTTTTTCTCCTGTTAATGAAAAATGTGAAATAATACATGTAAATAAAGGCATAGTACCAATTAGAGTACTTGCTACTACACTATCTACATACAACTCACCCCAACTAATTAAATTAAACGGAATAAAATTACCCACAAGGGCAATGAAGAACATTTTCCACAAATCTTGCTTTTCAAAAATTTGCTGTTTTGAAGAAAGCTTCAAAAAAATAGATAGAATAATTGACGCAATCAAAAGACGAAAAAAAGTAAGAATATATGGAGGCATTGTTTCAACGGACAGTTTTATAAATAAAAAAGAACTACCCCAAATGGCTGACAGAAAAAAAAGCCCAGTATAATCAATTATTTGCGTTTTTTTTTTCATAAATTAGTTCTTTAAAGATAAAAAATGAACCTTACACTAAACTTATAATACTAGCTAATGATATTAGTATTATAATTAGAGTTCATTAGAGCATATAGGCCAGTAAAATGTCTTAATGAACATTTCAATCGGATGTAGCAATAGTCACATTACAATGTACGTCAAAGATGAGAGGTAATTTGTATTCTAGTTCACAATTAATTGTACGTTAAATAATAATTAGATTGTCTGTGATTCTCTAAAAGATCTTAATGAGGAAGAAATCTTTTTTTCAAGTTTTTGTTTATCATAATTATTAAGAAAAGAACCTACTGAAACTGATTTATCTTTAGAGTGAATCATAAGTTGCTTATGATTACTATTTATGTCCACAATTTCTGTTTTTGCCCAATACGGGTTTAACTCCCATATCTGCATCTTGCCGGAGGGAAAGGAACGAAGAATCCTTAGTTTTTGCGAGATAATTTGAAACCTTTCATACATTTCACCACTTCTATAGTTTATTTTGAAAGCAAAATATATCAAGACTATATCTAACCCTAAAAATCCAAATACTGGCCAAGCGCCTAAAAACCAAAAGATTGCTCCACCCGTTAAACATATAAAGGTTATAATACACATTAATATCGTAAAGCCTTTTTTTGAAAGGCTCCTGTGAGGGAAAATTGTTAAATTTAGAAAATCGTGTTTATTTAACATAGTACTGATATGGTATATTAGACTAAATAATAAAGAAATAAATTTATTTACAAAATGTCTGTAAAAATATGAGTGCAAAACAAAAAATAATTATGGGAATGGGTAACGCAGTGTTGGATGTATTAATTCCATGCGACGATCATGAAATCATGCAAATGAAATTAAAAAAGGGAATTATGACTGTAGTAGAAAAAGATGAATCTTCGGTAATTTTAGAAAAAGTAAAAGCCATCAAAAAAACTTCTGGGGGCTCTGTTGCAAATTCAATCGTTGGAATTTCTGAATTAGGTGGAGATGCTGTTTTTTGTGGGAGAGTTAAAGAAGATGATTTAGGCATTGAGTTTATAAAAGATATTGAAAAAGCAAAAGTAAGATTTTTGTGCAAGCCATCAAAAGATGGAATTCCAACAGCTAAATGTTTGATTTTTATTACTCCGGATGGAGAAAGAACAATGCAAACCTTTCTTGGGGCAAGTGTTAATCTATCCGAAAATGATATAATTGAATCACATTTCAAAAATGTAAGCATGCTATTTATTGAAGGATATTTGTGGAGCTCTGAGTCTGCTCGAAAAGCAATTAAAAAAGCGGTGCAAATTGCAAAAAACTTTAAAATAAAAGTAATTTTTTCATTATCAGATCCTCAGCTAGTAAAATCTTTTAGAAATGAATTTCTTGATTTTATAAAATTAGACACAGACATTGTCATTGGAAATAATGTAGAATTTTGCGCACTTTACAATCTAAATAATGATAATCAAATTCAAACAACTTTAACTGAACACTCAAATAAAGTGAATGTTGTAACAACTGGTAAAGAAGGGGCTTTTTGCGTATTAAATCAAGAAGTTATAAAAGTAAATGCAATTGCAAATATACCCATTATTGATACTACTGGAGCAGGTGATCTTTTTGCAGCCGGATTTATTAATTCATATAATAATGGATTTTCAATTGAAAGATCATTACAAAACGGGTGCGAACTGGCAGCAAAAATTATTCAACAATTTGGTGCTAGACTAGAAAAATCATAAAATAAAAAACAGCTAAAAAACATAAATTATCTTATTTTACGCAATAACTTATTAATAGTTTCTTTAACGACAGAAACCGGAATATTCTCTATTTTTGTAGAGTTCGAAAATTGGAATGCCTCTATTGGTATGTTAATTTTAGAATTATACGGCTGAAACTTTGATGCTTTTGTTGGGCCAAATAATGTCATCATAGGAATATCTGAGATGGATAATAAATGGCCACAACCAGAATCATTCGCTATTCCAAATAGACTGTGTTTCGATAAAAAATATGTATGTGCAGCAGTTGGGGTTTTAATCAATTTATTTTGTAGAGGAAAAATAGAAAAAGGTACTTCCCTTTTTAATTGTTCATAGTCCTTCAATTCATTTGGTCCAAGAAAGAAAACAGGAATAAGTTTTTTACTGTATAAATATTTTGCTATTTCAATGTAATTTTTTAGTGGCCAGCATTTTTTTTCAACTGAAGCACCAGGACAGATTGAAACTTTTTTCTGTAAAGTTTTATGAAAAATTTTTTTGGTTAATTCTTTAGTATGTCTATTTGCTTTTATAATTGGTAACCTTAATTTATTTGATGCACCTATCAATTGACCTAGGCTAAATAATTGCTTTGTTAAGTTTGTCTTTGACTTTTCCGCTGGTTTAATGTCTGAAAATAAGAAATTAGCTGTTTGAGAAATAAATAATTTTGTCTTTAATTTTTTTAATATAAGAGTTGTTAGAACTCTTTTTTGTGTATCAATAATGATATCGAACTCTTCTTTTATTTTTGGTGGTTTAAACAATTCAATTACTCTAGACCCTATATTTTGATTTTCCAAAATTTCATCAATTAAATTATCAGAAATAAAACTCAAGGAATTATTGAAAACTGTCTCGCCCTTACCTGCAAGCCACGTGATTTTGGCATTTGGGAAACGAGCTCTGATAGACTGTATTAAAGGTACTTTAATTAGTGCATCACCAAGCAAATCAAGGCCAACATAAATTAATATTTTTTTTTTTGTCAAATCTTTTTTTTCAGGCCTTTTAATATTTTCATCAAATACCCAAGTCTTTAAAACTTCATTTTTTACCATCTTTGTTGAGGGATTAGGTGTTACGTAGGAAAGCAAAAATTTTATAAAACTTAATGAAAAAAAAGAGTATCCAAGATTTCTTCTTTTCCATTTCCAACATCTTCTAAGAATATTATTTAAGACTTTTTTTTGTAATACTTTGTCAATAGAGGTATTTTCAGTCAAAAAATTTAAAGTTACCACTGATAAATCATGCAGTGTTTGAGCATGATTATTGATTATTCTGTTTGTACGATTTTTTGGAGCACAACAAATAATAGTTTTATTAAGTCCGATTATAAATTTCTTCTTATGCTTTAGAAAATAACCAGACACCCTTAGTGGTATAGAAAAATCTTGCACAAATACTTTATCGTCAGCGCCAGATATATTTTTTAATACAGATGTTTTTATCATCATATTGCTTGAGCCACCCCATCCACGGGATATTATCTCATGAAATGCATTTTTGAATATTTTTGTAGGATATCGTCTGGTATTAAATTTATATTTAGTGTGATTAGATTTCCATATCCAGTGCCCATACATTAAATCAAGGTTATGAGTATCCATTTCGTTCTTCATAAAAGTAGAGATATTAGGCGAAAGTACATCATCTCCATCTAGAAACTTTACGTGTGAATATTTTATATATCTAATACAATTATTTATGGCTACACTCGGACCGGTGTTTTCCTGAGTTATAACTTTGTAGTCAATGTTATTCTTTTGTTGAAGAGCTCTTTTTACATACTCCAAAGATTTATCAGTTGATCCATCGTCAATAATTATTAGTTGATTATTTTTTTTTAAGTATTTGAAAACAGATTCCAGTGTATCAACTATAAAGCTTTCTTTGTTGTAAAGTGTGATTATAAAAGAAATACCACTTGGAAAATTCATGTTTAAGTTTAGAAAAATTTTTTTAAATGCACAATAGCATTATAGTCTATTCGAGATCTAGAGAGTATCCTGCAGATCTGACCGTACGGATAGCATCTGGAAGGTTCGGTAAGTTAATAGCTTTTCTTAACCTTCGTATGTGAGTATCAACTGTTCGAAACTCAACAAATATTCCATGACCCCAAACTGAATCTAAAAGTTGTTCTCTACTAAACACTCTTTTTGGATTTTCCATAAAAAATTTTAAAAGTTTAAATTCGGTTGGTCCTAAATTAATTCTTTTTTTATCTCTATATGCCTTGTGTTCTTTTAGATCTAAAAAGAGATCAGACACAATTAAACTTAAATTATCACTCTTATTTCTTGAATGTCGTCTCAGAAGTGCATTAATTCTTGCAATTAATTCATTTGGGCTAAAAGGCTTTACTATATAATCATCAGCTCCCGCCTCAAGTCCAGTAATTTTATTGTCTTCATCCCCTTTTGCTGTAAGAAATATTACAGGTATATTTTTAGTCAATTTATTCTGTCTTATTTGTCTACATATTTCTAAACCTGATGGTTCAGGCATCATCCAATCTAGAATCAACAAATCAGGAATAAGCTCCTTAATAAGAATCAAGCCTTCTTCCCCTGTGCTTGCAGACTTAACATTAAATCCTTTTTTTTTGAGATTATATGTTAACATTGGAAGTAATGATTCGTCATCTTCAACTATAAGAATAGTATTTCCCACTTTATCTAACTTTCCCAGAAATACTATAACGCACTTCTTTTGAAATATTTTTAACTAGGTCACCAATTCTTTCAAACTCCTTAGCAATAAAATTAATTTCTATAAAAAACTTGCATTCCTTTTGCTCATTGCTCTTTGATATATCGTCCAGGTTTTTCTTACAAATTTCAGAAAATAATTCGTTGCAAAGCATATCTTTCCTTAAAACTTCTTTTGCCATTTCATTGGAAGGTTCTTTATAAAGATTGATAACTGTTGAAAAATTCTCACCAACAAGTTTTCCAAGTGCTTCTAAGTCCATCTTGCTTGAAAAATATTCAGGAATTTTAATTTGATGGTCAATTTTTTTAGTTATATTGACTATATGGTCGGCGATTCTCTCTAAAATACCAGATATTTTTAAGGTGATAAGAACGGCCCTGAGGTCATCAGCCATTGGCTGACGTTTACTGAGAACATTTAAGGTGAATGATCTTAATTTTTTTTCTAGCTTGTTAATTTCTTCTTCTGTTCTAAAAATACCATTAATTAGATTTGTATTTTTACTCGACACCAGACCAACTACATCGACAAGTAATTTATCAATGTATATAGACATTTCTCCAATCATTGTTTTACATTGATCTAAATCTAAATCATAATTTGTTACAATATGTTTTTCCACTTTATCTTTATCCTATCCTTCCTGTTATGTAGTCTTGTGTTTGTTTATTTTTAGGATTTTGAAAAATTTTTGATGTTTCTCCAAATTCAATTAAATTCCCCATATGAAAATATGCAGTTTGTTGTGACACACGAGCTGCCTGTTGCATTGAATGAGTTACTATAACGATTGTATAATTTTGCATTAACTCATCAATTAATTCCTCAATAACTGCTGTTGCAATAGGATCAAGTGCAGAACATGGTTCATCCATTAAAATTATTTCAGGACTCACTGCAATTGCTCGAGCAATACAAAGTCTTTGTTGCTGTCCTCCAGAAAGTGAGGTTCCTGGTTCATTCATTCTATCCTTAACTTCATTAAATAGTCCTGCTTTTTGCAAACTTCTTACAACCAAATCTTCAAGCTCTTCTTTGCTATTCGTTAAGCCGTGTATTTGAGGACCGTATGCAACATTGTCAAAAATACTTTTAGGAAATGGATTAGGCTTTTGAAAAACCATTCCAACTCTCGCTCTCAGTAAAACTGGATCAAGTGTAGCTTTATAAATATCATCGTTGTCTATCAAAACTTTTCCAGTTATTCGGCAGATATCAATTGTATCGTTCATTCTATTGATGCATCTCAAAAAAGTTGACTTTCCGCATCCACTTGGACCGATCAGAGAAGTAACCTGATTTTCAAAAATTTCTAAATTTACATCTTTAATAGCTTGCTTATCTCCATAAAAAACACTTACTTTTTTTGTTAATACTTTTATGTTTTTTTTATTTACCATTTTTTCTCAAACTTTTTTCTAATTATAACAGCAAAACTATTCATTAATATTAAAAACGTTAACAATACAAGCACACCAGCGGCGGTTAATTCAACAAAGCCCCTTGCAGCTGTACTTTTCCACAAATATATTTGAACTGGAAGAACAGTTGAAGAGTCTAAAAATGATTCTGGGACGTCAACAATAAATGCAACCATTCCAATCATTAATAGAGGAGCAGACTCTCCTAAGGCTTGAGACATCCCGATTATTGTTCCAGTTGATATTCCGGGCATTGAAAGTGGAAGTACGTGGTGTGTCACAGTTTGCATTTTGGTGGCACCCATGCCAATAGCTGCTTCTCTTATCGAGGGGGGCACTGCTTTTAAAGAAGCTCTTGTTGCAATAATTATTGTTGGTAATGTCATAAGAGCTAGAACCATCCCACCAACAAGTGGAGCCGATCTCGGAAGATGCATAACATTGAGGAATATTGCTAAACCTAGTAGTCCAAAAATAATTGACGGAACAGCAGCAAGGTTATTAATATTTACTTCAATGAAGTGAGTAAATCTATTTTTTGGAGCTAGTTCCTCCAAAAAAACACCAGCTGCAACTGCAATTGGGAATGACAATAATAATGTTACAAAAAGAGTAAAAAAAGACCCCATTACTGATCCCCAAATTCCCGCTTGTTCAGGTTCAGTTGAATCAGCAGCAGTAAAAAATATTTTATTGAAGCCAAACTTAACTCTATTATCTTTTTTCAATTCGTTAAACCAAAATAATTGCTGATTTGAAATCAATCGGTCTTCTTCTGCAAAATCAATCATTTCAGGGTTTTTGTTAATTACATCATATTTTGATGAGGATTTTAGCCAAAACTCTTTTTTTGTGTTCATAAGAGATATGTCATTAGTAAGCGTTCTCATCAAATTTTCTTGTTCAGAACTTGAAATCATACTTAGTAGATCTCTCTGATCATTTCGTGTTTTTACATCAGGAAAAAAATTTAATAGTGAGGCTTTGATCAGTGTTTGGTAGTTTGCATTTTCAATTTCGGTAATTTTTCCAGAATTACCTGGATCAAGTATTTTTGAATCGAAAAATATATCAAGTTTAATTTGAGTTGAAACGAATGCCTTCTTACCCTCATTTATTATTGAGAACAAAATTATAACAAGAAAACTAATAGCAGATATAATTCCCAATAATCCCATAAGTCTGAATGTGCTTTCAGACCTATTTCTTTTCTTTAATGATTTGGCAATAATCCTTGTATTTTTATTCATATTTTTCTCTATATTTGTGAACAATTCTAAGTGCAAAAAGATTTAGCATTAATGTCACAACAAACAATGTGATCCCAAGTGCAAATGCTGCTAATGTTTTAGCACTATCAAATTCCTGATCACCGATTAACAAAGTTACAATTTGAACGGTAACTGTGGTAACTGCTTCTAAAGGATTTGCCGTAAGATTAGCGGCAATACCGGCCGCCATTACAACAATCATTGTTTCCCCAACAGCTCTTGATACCGCTAGTAATATTGCCCCAACAATTCCAGGAAGTGCTGCGGGTAATATTACTTTTTTAACTGTTTCTGATTTTGTAGCTCCCATAGCATATGAACCATCTTTAAGATTTTGAGGCACCGCAGACATAACATCATCTGATAAAGAAGAAATGAATGGAATTATCATAATACCCATCACACTCCCTGCAGCAAGAGCGCTTTCTGATGCAATATTAAGCGAGAAAACATCCCCTAATCCTTTCAGAAAAGGCCCTACGGTTATTGCTGCAAAAAATCCATAGACTACAGTTGGAACTCCTGCCAATATCTCTAAAATAGGTTTGATTATACTTCTTGTCATGGGAGATGCGTACTGGGATAAGAAAATAGCCGAAGTTAAGCCAACTGGGATCGCAACAGTCATTGCGATTATGGTAATTAAGAGAGTGCCTGCGAAAATTGGGATCGCACCAAAAGATCCCTGGCTTGCAACCTGATCTTCTCTAATAGCCATTTGAGGGCTCCAGGATAACCCAAACAAAAAATCAAATAGTGGTATTTTGTCAAAAAATCTTAAGGCTTCAAATATCAATGAAAACACTATGCCGATTGTTGTGACTATGGCAACAACTGAACAAACTAAAAGGATAGCTACATTATACTTTTCAACAACTTGTCGGGCTCTAAAAGCAGGGGCAATTTTCTTTATTGCAATAAAACTTAAAAAGCAACCTAAAGATAATATCCCTAGCAAAGTAAAGGTTTGAACTCTTTCTAAAGTTTGTTTTAAGTATACTGCTGCCTCAATAAGATTTTTATCTGTGCCAGGAAAAGGTCTTTCGATATTAATGGATTTAACTCTATCTACCAGCATTGATGTATTGCCAGGGAAATTTGTTATCGTATTCTCTGAGATAAAAGACAACACAATTGCATCCAAGATTAATGGCTTAGCGATATACCAAGTTAGAATTAATATGGTAGATGGTATGATTAACCAAAGAATGGCGTAAAAACTATAGTACTTCGGAAGGGATGGGAGCTTGAGATCTTTGTCTAGAGCATGGTTTACTCTTAAAGCTTTATTATTTCCATACCACGTTATAAAGGTTGCGATCAAAATAATTAAAACACAAAAAGAGCCAAGCCCCATACATTATCCTAAAGTTCTAGTTACTATTTTTTTAACACATTTCCGTCAAATTTAGTAAGACTTTTCCCTGCCTTTTCAAATTTAGCTCTATCAGATTCAGGTAGAGGTATAAGTCCTTTAGATACAAGGTATCCGTCACTACCAATCGCCTTAGCGTTTGTAAATTCAGCAACATATTGTTTTATACCTGGAATTACAGCCGCATGTGCATTCTTGATATAGAAAAACAATGAACGTGATACTGGGTATTCACCAGAAGAAATAGCTTCGAATTCTGGAAATACACCGTCAACTTTAGCTGCTTTCACTTTATCTCTGTTTTGATCAAGGAAAGAGTAACCAAAAACGCCAAGGGCACCAGGGTCCGCAACTAACTTTTCAATAATAAGGTTGTCATTTTCTCCTGCTTCAACATATGGTCCATCTTCTCTTATTGAACGACATTCCTTCTTATAAAGTTTTTTGTCTTTTTTCTTCAAGGCTTTTCTTCCAGGAAATTTTTTACAACCTCTTTCAATTGCTAATTCATTAAAAGCGTCTCTAGTACCGGAAGTAGGGGGAGGGCCAACTACCACAATTGGTGCATTTGGCAAAGCTGGATTTACCTCATTCCACATTTTATAGGGATTTGGTTTAACTGTGTCCCCATTAGGATCTGCGGGAACATCTTTGGCAAGTGCTAGATATATATCTTTGAGTGAAAGCTCAAGCATTGGTCCTGCCTTCGCATTAGCCATAGCAATACCATCGAAGCCTACTTTTATCTCAGTAATATCGGTAACTCCATTCTTTGAGCAATTTTTTACCTCTTTTGCTTTTATTCTTCTTGAAGCATTTGTAATATCAGGGTGTTCAGTACCTAAACCTTTGCAGAAAAGTTTTAGACCGCCGCCTGAGCCGGTTGATTCTATTACTGGGGTTTTAAAACCACTGGTTTTACCAAATCTTTCTGCAACTACAGTTGCAAAAGGATAAACAGTAGACGAACCCACGATTTGGATCTGATCACGAGCAAACGCAGAACCAGAAAATCCAAAAGCTATTAAACTAGCTGTAAGAATTGTTTTTTTCATTTTATTTCCTTTAATTAATGATTAAAGACTCAACATACAAAACATTAAAGATTAAATTATGACAGTTTTGTTACAATTTTATGACAATGAATTTAATGATTCTATTAATCCATATCTGAAAGATGATGGGTGAAAAACAAACACACAGTTACAAGTAAACATGCAGTTGCCAAACTTAAAGTCAGTCCACCTAATTGGTATGATATTCCGGATAGGAATGTTCCGACAAACCTTCCTGTTGCATTAGCCATGTAGTAAAACCCAACATCAAGAGAAACTGTTTTTTTTTCTGAAAAATGTAAAATCAAATAAGAATGAATGGACGAGTTAACAGCAAATATTCCACAAAAAATAAAAAGGCCAGAAAATAAAAAAATCTTTGTCAGAAAAATTTCACTAAAAAGAAATAATAAGAAAGTTAATATGATTAAATTAACTAGAAGGTAGAAAATCCAATTTTTTGAGATATCAACTAAGTTAATTTTTTTACTATCCTCTT
>CABZJY010000010.1 GCA_902526175.1 uncultured Alphaproteobacteria bacterium
TTAATAGAAATCTCAAAGAATTTAGCTAAGGAAAAAGGTATAGATTCAGAAGAAATATTGCTTGCTATGGAAACAGCTATAGCTAAAGCTGGAAGAACAAAATACGGTCAGGAGTTTGATATTAGAGCTCAAGTTGACAGAAAGTCTGGTAAAATAGGGTTATATCGGTATTTGGAAATTGTAGATTCATTAGAAGAACAACCAGAGGAAGAAAGAATCAACAAGATTGATTTAAAAAAGGCATTACTTAAAAAACCCAAAGCAAAAATAGGTGAATTCATTGTTGATCAATTACCTCAAATCGATTTTGGGAGAATAGCAGTTCAAACGGCAAAACAAGTAATTTTTCAGAAAGTGAAAGAAGCCGAGAGATCTGTTCAGTTTCAGAACTTTAAAGATAGAGTTGGTGAGATTGTTAATGGAATTGTTAAGAGAGTTGAGTATGGGAATATCGTTGTTGACTTAGGAAAGGCAGAAGCACTGCTTAAACGTGATGAGCTTTTAAATAGGGAGACTTTCAGACGATCTGACCGTATAAGGGCATATATTTATGATGTAAGGGAAGAAACTAATGGTCCTCAGATATTCCTTTCAAGAGCGCATAACGAATTCTTAGTCATGCTCTTTAAACAAGAAGTTCCGGAAATTTATGATGGTATCATTGAAGTAAAATCTGTTGCTAGGGATCCAGGCAGTCGGGCGAAGATTGCAGTTACAACTAAAGATAAAAGTATAGATCCCGTTGGAGCTTGTGTAGGAATGCGAGGAAGTCGAGTGCAAGCAGTTGTAAATGAACTACAAGGAGAAAAAATAGATATTGTGTTATGGTCGGAAGACACTGCAACATTTGTTGTGAATGCATTAGGTCCTGCTGAGGTTGACAAGGTGGTTATTGAGGAAGAATTAAAAAAAATTGATATAATTGTCCCTGACGAACAACTAAGTTTAGCTATAGGAAGAAGGGGGCAAAATGTGAGATTAGCAAGTTCTTTAACTGGTTGGGATATTGATATTTTAACTATTTCTGAAGAATCTGAAAAAAGAAATGAAGAATTTAAAAAACTTTCACAGATTTTTATTTCAAGCTTAGATGTTGATGAAGTTATTGCTCATTTGCTTGTTACCGAAGGTTTCAGTAATGTGGATGAAATCTCTATGGTGACTGTTGAAGAACTATCCTCAATTGAAGGTTTTGATCATAATTTAGCTACAGAATTAAAAGAGAGAGCTGCTAACCATTTGAAGAAAATTTATCAAGAAAATTTAACTAAATTAAAATCATTGGGCTTGGATGAATATTTATTAAAAAATAAATTACTTAATCAAAGTCAATTACTTGTACTTGCGGAACATGGTATAAAAACAAGAGATGATCTAGCAGATCTTTCTAGTGAGGAGTTAGTTGAGAACCTTAAGGATATCACTTTTAATTCTGAACAAGCTGACAAAATCATTATGGAGGCCAGGGAGCACTGGTTTGATAAAAAATGACAGAAAAGTCTGATGAACAGAAAAAACCTAGGCTAGAATTAAAAAAAACTTTTGATGCTGGAAAAATTAAACAGAGTTTCTCTCATGGAAGGTCTCGCTCTGTTTCTGTTGAAGTTAAGAAAAAAAGATTTTTTTCTGATAAAAAATTCATTTCTAGTCAAGAAAGTTTAGAAAAAAATTTAGAATCAGAAAATAATAATACAAAAAATGACTCAAATGTAGAAGAAACACCAAATAAAATTCCTGAAGAAAAAATAACCCAGAAAGAGGCTGCGGGTCCTGAATTAAAAACTAAAACAAGCACCACTGAAAGGATTGAAACAAAAGAAGGGAAAAAAAAATTCCATAAAAGTATTCCTAATAAAGATGTAGATCAACCTGAGGAGCAAAATAAAAAACTCAGTAGTTTTAAATTAATAAAAGTTCCAAAGAAAATGGAGGACAGAAGAAAAGGTAAGCTAACAATTTCGGAGGCTTTAAATGATAATAGTGAAAAAGTTAGATCCTTAGCTGCCGTTAAAAGAGCACGTGAAAAGGCAAAGTTAAGGCTAAACAGTGTTTCTGAGCCCAAAGACCTTCAAAAAGAAAAGAAAAAGAGGGATATTATTATACCCGACTTTATAGCTGTTAACGAATTAGGTTCAAGGTTGGCTGAGAAAAATTCTGATGTAATAAAAGTACTGATGAAGCTTGGAGTGATGGCAACAATAAATCAAACAATCGATGGTGATACAGCAGAGCTAGTTGTAATAGAATTTGGTCATACACCCAAAAGAGTAAGCGAATCTGATGTAGAAATTGGGCTTGACGGTGAAAAGGATTTAGACGAGGAAATGGTTTCTCGGGGGCCTGTTGTTACTATAATGGGTCATGTAGACCATGGTAAAACCTCTTTACTTGATGCGATCAGAGAAAAAAAAGTAAGTCAGTCAGAAGCAGGTGGTATCACACAACATATTGGTGCATATATGGTAGATTCTGAAAAGGGAAAAATTACATTTTTAGACACACCAGGACATGCAGCTTTTAGCCAGATGCGAGCTCGTGGTTCAAATATTACTGATTTAGTTGTTTTAGTTGTTGCTGCTGATGATAGTGTAAATGACCAAACCGTTGAAGCAATAAATCACGCAAAAGCAGCAAAATGTCCAATTATTGTTGCAATTAATAAAATAGATTTACCTAATGCCAACATTGCAAAAGTAGAAAATGATCTTATGAATCATGGAATTGTAAGTGAGAAAATGGGTGGTGAGAATCTTGTAGTTGAAGTATCTGCAAAATCCAAACAAGGCATCGAAAACTTAATTGACTGTATCCATCTTCAGTCGGAATTGCTTGAACTTAAGGCCAACCCAAACAGAGATGCAAGTGGTGTAGTAATTGAATCTAAAGTAGAAACTGGACGTGGACCAGTGATAAGTGTTTTAATCCAAAAAGGAACCTTGAAAGTTGGTGATATTGTAATTGCGGGTAAAGAATGGGGTAAAGTCAAGGCACTATCAAATGACGAAGGTAAAAGAGTGATTTCAGCAGTGCCAAGTTATCCAATTGAAATCTTAGGATTATCAGGGGCACCAAGTGCTGGAGATGAATTTGTTGTTGTAGAAAATGAATCTAGAGCCAGAGAAGTTACTCAATATAGAGATCGTTTAATTAGACTGAAGGAAAATTCTTCAGTTAAAAGAGGTACAGTCGAGCAAATGATTTCCAGTGCATCTGAAGCGGTTCAAAAAAACTTACCAATACTGATAAAAGCTGACGTTCATGGTTCGAAAGAGGCGTTAGAACAAAGTTTAAGTAAACTTAAAAACGAAGAGATTAAAATAAAAATTTTACATTCAGGTGTTGGTGAAATAAATGAATCTGATGTATCTCTTGCATCTGCATCAAATGCTTTAATTTTTGGATTTAATGTAAAAACAAATGTCCAAGCAAGAAATCTCTCAAAAAGAGAAGGGGTTGTAATAAAGTATTATTCTATAATCTATGAAGTCATTGATGAAGTGAAAAGGATGCTAGATTCAGAGTTAGAACCTGACCTGAATGAAAAAATTATTGGAAATGTGGAAATCAGAAAAGTTTTTAATATTTCTAAAACAACTAGCATCGCTGGTTGTTTTGTTCAAGAAGGTAAAGTCACGAATAATTGTAAAGTAAGGCTAATAAGAGAAGATGAAGAAATTTATAAATCAGAAATTGATAGTTTGCGAAGAGAAAAAGATGAAGTTAAGGAAGTTAGTAGCGGAACTGAATGTGGAATAAGGATTAGAAATTTTAATGATTTTAAAGAAGGTGATATCTTAGAGTGTTATATAGTAAGCGAGAATACAAAATAATAATTTAAATAATGACAAAGTTTTCGAGAAAGTCACGGGTTTCAGAACTAATTAAAAGGGAAATAGCAAAAATTTTTCAATCTTTTGTGTTCAATGATTTTTCAACATCGGTATTTTATTTAACAGTGACAGAAGTTTACATTTCAAGTGATTTAAAAAATGCAACTGTATTTATACTTCCTTTCTTCCCAGTAGGTAATAACTTAAATAACAAAGAAATATTAGATTTAATTAAAGTTGAATCTAGTAAAATAAGAAAAAGTCTTGGCTCACTGAATCTCAGATTTACACCAAAGTTGAATTTTAAAATTGATGATTTGAATGAAAAAACAAAAAAGTTGGATGATCTGTTTAAGAGCCCAAAAGTTTCGCAGGATCTCAAATAGATAATATATGGATGAAGAATTGTGTTTTTAATGGTTGGTTATTTTTAGATAAACCAGCAGGACCGTCATCCAATAAAGTACTACAAACAGTAAGAAAACTATACGGTTTTTCGAAAGGAGGATTTGTAGGAACGCTCGACCCTAATGCATCTGGCTTTCTTCCAATTGCAATTGGAAAAGCTACCAAAACAATTAAATATTTAGAAAATTGTGAAAAAGAATATGAATTTCGTGTTGATTGGAGTAAAAAAACTTCTACGGGTGATTCTGAAGGACATACAATTAGCAAAAGTGATTTATTTCCATTAGAAACAAAAATCAGAAATTCATTAAAAATTATTAAAGGTCTTAAAACTCAAATTCCCCCAAGTTATTCAGCTATTAAAGTGAACGGAAAAAGGGCCTATAAACTTGCTAGAGAAGGAATAAGCTTTAAAATCCATGCACGGCCAATCAAAATCTATGATTTAAAAATGATTAGTACAAACCAATCAAATCTTACAGATTTTTATGTTAGGTGCAGCTCAGGAACTTATATCAGGTCTTTAGCTGAAAGTATTGCAGATGAGTGTAATGCAATCTGTCATGTTACTGAATTGAGAAGAACAGGTTTTGGAAAATTAAATAAAAAACTTATTTCACTGGATTCTTTGTCAAGTTTGATGCATATTGACAGTTTGATAGAAGAACTGAAACCAATTGATTATATATTTGATAAGGAAATAAAAATAGAAATTGATTATAATGATGTAAAACTTTTACTTAATGGTGTAAAAATATCAATTAAAAAAAGTATATTAGACAAAATAAATGCTAAGCAATCAATTACAGGTAAAATTTTTATTGTAAGTTATAAGAGAGATTTTCTAGCGATTGGGAAATTAATTAAGAATGATTTCTATCCAAAAGAAGTATTTGATTTATCAGAGTAAGGAGAAAAAATGAAATTGTCTGTGGAAAAAAAAGGTGAAATTATAAAGAAATATTCTAAGTCAAAAAATGACAATGGTTCAACAAATGTTCAAGTGGCATTATTAAGCAAAAGAATTTCTGGTTTAACAGAACATCTTAAAGTAAATAAAAAAGATCAAAGCACAAGAAGAGGCCTATTGAAATTAGTTGGAAAAAGAAAATCACTTCTAAGTTATTTAAAGAAAAAGAGTATAAAAGAATACCAAGAGCTTATTAAAGGTCTTGGGTTAAGAAAATAGTTTAATGAAAAAATGGATTGGAATATATGTTTAAAATATTTAATGAAAAACTTGACTGGCATGGATTAAAACTTGAATTGGAAACAGGAAAGATTGCTAGGCAGGCTGATGGTGCAGTAATCTCCTCTTTAGGTGGAACAAAGGTTTTATGTACTGTGTGTGCTGCAAAGAATGCTGACCCAGCGTTAGATTTTTTCCCTTTGTCGGTTCATTACATTGAAAAAGCTTATGCTGCTGGAAAAATACCAGGTGGTTTTTTTAAAAGAGAAGGTAGACCATCTGAAATAGAAACTCTTAATTCAAGGTTAATAGATAGACCGCTTAGGCCTTTATTTCATCCAGACTTTAAAAATGAAACGCAGGTAATTTGTACTGTGCTTAATTATGACTTAGAAAATGATCCAGGTATATGCGCTTTAATTGGAGCATCGGCAGCTCTAACGATTTCCGGATTACCTTTTCTAGGACCCGTGGGCTGTGCTAGAGTTGGGTACAAGGATGGAGAATATATTTTAAACCCAACAGTTGAGGAGATGCAAGAAACGGAATTGGATTTAGTTGTTGCTGGTACAAGAAATGGTGTTTTAATGGTGGAATCTGAAGCTAATCAACTTCCTGAAGATATTATGTTAGGAGCTGTAAAATTTGGTCATACACAATTTCAACCAGTCATTAACTCAATAATTAAATTAGCAGAATCTTCTGCAAAGGATTCTTGGGTTGTGCCTGAACAAATCGAACCAGATTATGTAGATAAACTAAAAAAAGTGTCCGTACCCGAATTACAAAAAGTTTATAAAATTAAAGAAAAGAAAGAAAGACAATCCAAGATTGAGGATTTAAAAATTAAACTCTTTGATGATTTTAACTCAAATGATGATTTGGAGATTAATGAATTTAATTCTAAATTAAAACAAATTGAAAAAGAAGTTGTTAGGAATTCTATTCTGAATGAAAATAAAAGAATTGATGGTAGGGACCTGAAAACTGTTCGCGATATAAAATGTGAAGTTGGTTTTCTAAATAATGTTCATGGAAGTGCATTGTTTACAAGAGGCGAAACACAGGCATTAGTTCTAACCACTCTGGGAACAGGTCAAGACGAACAAATAAAAGATACACTTGACGGAGATTTTAGAGAAAAATTTATGCTTCATTATAATTTCCCCCCATTTTCAGTAAATGAAGTTGGAAGAATAGGATCAACCGGAAGAAGGGAGATAGGTCATGGAAAATTGGCTTGGAGGTCAGTTAACCCTCTTTTTTCAAATATTACAGAATTTCCTTATACAGTAAGGGTTGTATCAGAGATTACAGAGTCAAATGGGTCCTCTTCTATGGCGACTGTATGCGGTACATCAATGTCTATGATGGACGCAGGAGTACCCATAGAAAAGCCAATTGCAGGTGTAGCTATGGGCTTAATACTTGAAGATGAGAAGTTCGCTATATTAACTGACATACTTGGTGACGAAGACCATCTTGGAGATATGGATTTTAAAGTTGCTGGAACCGATTCAGGAATTACCTCACTCCAAATGGATATTAAAGTTAACGGCATAACTGAAGAAATTATGGAAAAAGCTCTTCAGCAGGCTAAGGATGCAAGAGTTCATATTTTAAAAGAAATGGGAAAAACAATTTCAAAGTCGAGAGATGATGTAAGTGATAACGCTCCCAAAATATTAAAAATGAAAATTAAAAAAGACAAAATCCGAGAAGTAATTGGATCTGGAGGGAAAGTTATTAAAGAAATTTGCGAAAAATCTAATGCTAAAGTTGAAATTGATGACGATGGAAATATATTAATATCCTGCAATGATTCAGCGTCTGGTGAAGTTGCAACAAAAATGATCGAAGATATAGTTGCTGAACCTGAAATTGGTAAAATTTATGAAGGTAAAGTTGTTAAAACAATGGAATTTGGTGCTTTTGTTAATTTTTTAGGTCAGCGTGATGGCTTAGTTCATATAAGCCAATTAAAGCCAGAACGTGTTGAAAAAACAACAGATGTTGTGAAGGAGGGAGATCTCGTAAAGGTTAAGGTGATTGGAGTTGACGATAGAGGTAAGGTAAAATTAAGTCTAAAGGATGCAGTGTAAAATTACATTATTTTTGTAAATGATAAATTTGAATACCATAAAAATGTCAGGAAAAGATGTCTTACCTTTGATTGAAGGTGGCAAGGGAATAGCTATTTCAAGTGGTGTTAGTTCAGGGGCTTGGGCGAAGGCAGGTGGCATTGGTACTTTTTCTGGAGTAAATGCAGATTCTTATGACGAAGAAGGCAACATTATACCTCAGGTATATAAGGAAAAAACCCGGACTCTAAGACATAAAGAACTTGTTGAATATTCTGTATCTGGTGCAATTGAACAGGCTAAAATAGCCAGGGATATTGCTGGGAATGATGCAGCAATTCATGTAAATATTCTTTGGGAAATGGGTGCTGCTGAAACAATACTTAGTCGTACTTTAGAAAAAGCAAATGGAATTATTGATGGTGTGACTTGTGGAGCAGGCATGCCATACAAGCTATCCGAAATATCAGCATCTTACGGTGTTTATTATTATCCTATAGTGTCTTCAGCGAGAGCTTTTAATGCTTTATGGAAAAGATCATATAGAAAAACTTCTGAATATCTTGGTGGAGTTGTTTATGAAGATCCTTGGCTGGCGGGAGGACACAACGGATTATCTAATAGCGAGGATCCAGAAAAACCTCAAGACCCATACCCTAGAGTAAAAGACCTAAGAAAGCTGATGAACCAGTTTGATTTAAATGACACTCCAATTATTATGGCAGGTGGTGTTTGGAATTTGAGTGAGTGGAGTGATTGGATTGACAATCCAGATTTAGGTTCTATTGCTTTTCAATTTGGAACTAGACCACTCTTAACTAAGGAAAGTCCAATTTCTGATGAATGGAAAAAAAGACTTCTGAATATCAAACCGGGGGAAGTTAGTTTGCACAAATTCAGTCCAACCGGATTTTATTCATCAGCTGTAAGAAATGATTTTTTAA
The DNA here is from genome assembly GCA_902526175.1 of uncultured Alphaproteobacteria bacterium. Lineage (GTDB taxonomy): Bacteria > Pseudomonadota > Alphaproteobacteria > Methylaequorales > Methylaequoraceae > CACBWF01. The sequence continues at coordinate 8,453 of CABZJY010000010.1, forward strand.
AAGAACTTGAATCAAGGTCAGAAAGACAGACTCCCTATCTTAGAGAGCAAACAAATGAATTTAACCACAAGATTGAAATAGGCCCTAGGAAAAGAGCTTATTATATTAAACACGCAGATAAATCTAAAATAGTAAACTGGATAAAAAAAGGATTTGAAAAACCACTCACTACCCCTAACGACACCTTAATCTGGGTTACACTAAAGAAGGCAAGTCAGATTGTTAAAGATCAAATAGATTGCATGGGCTGCCTATCATCATGTCTATTTAGTAATTGGTCTCAAAATGAGAAAGGAAACAATGGCAAAAAAGCTGATCCAAGATCTTTTTGCATTCAGAAAACACTTCAAAGAATAAGTCATGGTATATCATCCATTGAAAATGAGTTAATGTTTGCGGGGCACTCCGCGTATAGATTTGCTACAGATCCATTTTACAAGAATGGTTTTATTCCAAAAGTTAAGCAACTTGTGGATAGGATAAGTAAAGGACTTTAGATAATAAATTTTAAAATGTCTCTTCTTTGAAGGCTCCCCAAAAATCCTCTTTTCTAATCCATCCTGAAACACTTGAGATATTTGTTTTACACCAATTTTTTCTACATGACGATATTTTAAAATTTACATTTTTCTCAATTATAAGAAGACTTTTAGACTCTAATTTAGGAAAACTCCTTAAAAATATCTCTTTATTAGTTATTCCGTATCTATTTTTGCTGAGTTGTGAATTAGCTATCCAACCCTCTTTACCTATATAGTTAACAATTTTTTTCCAGTTATCAAATTCACCGGTAACCAAAACAGGCAATCCTTTTTTTAGATGTTTCCCTATAACATAATAATTTTTTCCTGGACCATTTCTGACGTTAACTTCGTTAAACTTTGTTGAAAAAAATTTTTTTGCATAACCTGATTCACCATAGTTTATGATAGGATAAAAGAGTATTAATGGAATTAAAGTAAATTTAACAAACTTATGAAACATAGACGCTTAAGTATTCTTTTAACAAGAAAATTGCCTGATTCAATAGAAAAAAAACTAAGTTCAAAATATGAAGTGATCTTTAACAAATCTGACAAAGTTCTTACATACAACGAATTAAAGAAAAAAATAAGTAATATTGATATTCTTGTACCATGTATTAGCGATACTATTGATGCTTCAATTATCAAGTCAGCTAGAAAATTAAAAATGATTGCTAATTATGCTAACGGAGTAGATAATATTGATTTAGTCACTGCTGAAGAGAAAGATATCGTTGTTACGAACACACCCGAAGTATTGACTAACGATACTGCAGATATTGTAATATCGTTAATATTAATGCTGTGTAGAAGTATTCCAAAAGCTCAACAGCTATTATCTGATGGTACATGGTCAGGTTGGGGACCAAATAAAACACTAGGACAGAGTATTAATGGAAAAAAACTGGGTATTATTGGAATGGGCAGAATTGGTCAAGCAGTTTCATCAAGAGCAATTGAACTAGGTGTAAATATTAATTATCATAACAGAAAAAGGCTTCCTAAAAGTATAGAAAAGAAGTTTAAAGCCAAATTTTGGCCCAACCTTAATGAGTTATTAATGAATATGGATATTATTTCAATACATTGTCCTTATACACCTGAGACATTTCATTTATTATCCAAGAGAAGACTAAAATTATTGAAGAAAACAAGTATTTTAATAAATACATCACGAGGCGAAATAGTTGACGAAAACGCACTAGCTTCATTGCTTTTATCAAAAAAAATATTTGGAGCAGGTTTAGATGTATTTGAAAATGAGCCTCAAGTTAGCCCTAAATTATTTGAAGCTGAAAATGTTGTATTGTTACCACATATTAGTTCTTCAACGTCACAAAGTAGAGTTGCCATGGGTAATAGGGTATTGAAAAACATTGAGTTATTTTTGGCGGGGAAAAAGCCTAAAGATATAGTTAAGCTTAGATCTAAGATATAATCACAATCATCTACAAATTTTACATCTCTTATCTTTTTTTACTTTGATATTTGTAGATTTATTACTTTCACAATTAAAAATAACAAATTCTTTGAATTTGTCATCTCTCGCATTTGTAACTATGTTTAAAACCATATTAGCTTGAAGTAAGCCACCTATTCCTGCTACACTCGAAATTATTCCTTGATCATTACAATTACCGTACGGAATGTCTTTTTTGTTTTGTGGAAAAATACAGTTATAACACGGTAAATTTTTGTTAGACCAAGCTTTGAAAGCAAAAAGTTGTACTTCATAATTGTGTAATGCACTTGAAATCAGTATTTTTTTATTTAAATGACAAGTCCTATTTATTTCGTATCTAGTTGGAAAGTTATCTGTACAGTCTAAGACTATCTTATAATTCTTTAAAATTTCTTGACTGTTTTTTTTACCAAATTTTGTATCAAAAAATTCAATTTGAATTTTTGAATTAATTTCTTTGAGTTTCTTCCCCAAAACATTTATTTTTTTTTTCCCAATGTCATTTTCAGTATACATAAGCTGTCTATTGAGGTTACTAAGCGTAACTTTATCAAAGTCAACTAATCCAAAATTTAAAATTCCACTCATAGATAAATATGTAGCAGCCGAAGTTCCTAATCCACCGCAACCAACAATCAAAATAGAACTATTTATGATTTTAAGCTGGCCTGTTTCACCAATTTTCTCAAGAATAATTTGACGAGAAAACTTTTCTAGTTCGTGATCATTTAATGTTTTTACTTTTTTCATTTAGGACTTTATATCTGAGAATAATGGCGTTGAGAGATACCTCTCTGCGAAGGACGGGATAATAATGACAGTATTTTTATTCCTCATTTTTATATCTTCATTGATTTCTACTGCAGCTGCAACCGCTGCACCGGAAGATATTCCAGCAGGAATTCCTTCAAGTCTAGCTAAAATTCTGGAAAAATTAAAGGCTGTATTGTTATTTATAGATAGCACTTTATCAATTACTTGTTGATTTAAAACCTTTGGGACAAAACCTGCGCCTATTCCCTGAATTTGATGACTCCCCGCTATCCCTCCATTAAGCACAGATGAATCCTCTGGCTCAACGGCAAATATTTTTATATTTTTTTTTTTTTCTTTAAGATATTTCCCGATACCTGAAATTGTTCCCCCGGTACCTACTCCTGCAACCAGTGCATCGATTTTACCATCAGTATCTTTCCAGAGCTCATCAGCAGTTGTCTTGTAGTGTATTAGGGGATTTGAATCATTTGAAAATTGTTGTGGGATAAATGAATTTTTGTACTTCTCTTTTAATTCCTTAGCCTTTTCAACCGCTCCATGCATTCCTTGTTTTGAAGGCGTTAAAAAAATTTTAGCACCAAGAAGAACTAACATTTTTTTTCTTTCTATAGACATACTTTCAGGCATGGTAAGGAATAGTTTATATCCCCTCGATGCACAAATAAAAGCTAGTGCAATACCTGTATTTCCAGAGGTTGGTTCAATAATAATTGTATTTTTATTAATTAATTTTTTTTTTACACCTTCCTCGATCATTGCCAAGCCAATTCTATCTTTTACAGATCCTGATGGATTAAAATATTCTAATTTAGCAAGCAATTGTCCTTGTAGTTTAAAACTTTGTTTAATTTTATTTAATCTAACTAGTGGTGTACTACCAATCGTATCAGTAATTGAATCTAAAATTTTATTAATTTTTTGGTTAGATGACAAAGTCTATTTTCTCATTGTTTTGTTTTACCAATCCACTCTTCTCAGCCCTATAACAAATATCTTCAATAGTAATTTTTTTTAAATGATCAAACCATATACTATAAATTTCATCTAAGAGTGGGTTAACAATTTTATTAGATATATCAGATTCAGAGCCTTTTATCATTTCAACCTTTTTGCTTTTGTCGTCTACAGATGCAACTATATCTGATAACTTTATCTTTCTTCTTTCTCTTGCAAGTCGATAGCCACCTTTTGGTCCTCTTGATCCAATTAGAATGTTACTTTTGACTAATGATTGGAGTGTATGCTCAAGGTAGCGTTTGGGAATTCCCTGACGTTTTGCAATATCTATATTTTGAACAGGATTTTCTCCCGCATTAAATGCAATATCTAAAACTGATTCAATTGCATAAATTACTTTTATTGACAACTTCATTTATTATCATCCTTGATTAAACCAGTTGACCCAAACCCCCCCTTTCCTCTAACAGTTTCAGATAAACTGTCTGCTTCCATTATGGATACATTTGGTAATTCACAAAATATTAGTTGCGCTATTCTCATTCCATGTTCAACAATAAAGTCACTTTTGCTATGATTTATTAATATTACACAAACTTCTCCTCTATAATCTGAGTCAATGGTTCCTGGTGAATTTAGAACTGTAATCATATTTTTTAATGCTAATCCTGATCTTGGGCGAACTTGAGCCTCAAGATTTGTTGGCATCTCCATTGAAAACCCACATGGAATTATGCTCGAAGATCCTGGATTCAAAATAACATTATTCTCAGTAGCGGCTACTAGATCAAAGCCAGCACTTCCTACAGTCGCTTTTTCTAAACTGTAAAGCCTTCTAAAGTTAGGCTTAAAATTTAATTTCACTTTATTCATATAGTTAACTCAACTTTTATTAAAAAATAAAGAGATCTCTTTTACAATTTTTTCTGCTACCTTTTCTTTTTTCATCATAGGCCAATTTATAATATCTGAGTTATTTATAAAGCAAACTTTATTACTGTCTGAATTAAACGCTTTATTATTAGAAACTAAATTTCCGAAAATCCAATCACATCTTTTTTCTTTGAGTTTCTTTTGTGTATTTGTGACTAATTTTTCAGTTTCAGCAGAAAAACCAATTACCAGCTCTGGACGCATATTGTTAGAGGATATTTCCTTGAGTACATCAACATTTTTTTCAAAGACAAACTTTTTTTCTAGGTGTTTATTTTTTTTAATTTTATGCTCGGAAACTTTTTTCATTTTATAATCACAAATTGCAGCAACAGATATAAATATATCTGCAGGAAGTTCATCAATAGATGCTTCAAGAAAATCAATACCAGTATCAACATTTCTTATTTTTACATTGTCTGGTTTTTCAATACTTGTAGGACCACTTATAAGAGTTGTTTCTGCACCGTATCTTGAAAGTTGTTCGGCAATCTTGTACCCTTGTAATCCTGAAGAGAAATTACTTAAAAACCTAACTGGATCTAGCTTTTCAATTGATGGTCCACTGGTGACAATTGCTTTTTTCCCTTTAAGAAGGTTGTTGCTATTAAAAAAATTCCTCACAATCTTATGAATTTCTTGAATTTCTACTAATTTTCCCACACCTATTTGCCCACAGGCCAACTTGCCGTGTGATGGGTTGATGATTTTATAACCTATATCTTTTAATTTCTGTAAATTTTTCTTTACTATTCTGTTTTCCCACATGTTAACATTCATTCCTGGAGCAAAAAATGTGGGCGTTTTTGTCGCCATAAGAATTGTAGAAGCTAAATCATCTGCAAGTCCATTCGAAATTTTACCTATAAAATTTGCCGTTGCAGGCACAACTAAAATTAGGTCAAAGTTGTTGGCAAGTTGAATATGGTTCATTTCAGAAGTCTCATTAAGAGAAAATAGTTCTGTGAATACCTTTTTCCCAAGTAAGCTTTCAAACATTAGGATGTTAATAAATTTTTTTGTATTATCTGTTAAAACACACTCTAGATCAAAATTATCTTTTGCTAATAGTCGTAGTAACTCCAAAGCCTTATATGAAGCGACTCCTCCCGTAACAATTAAAAGTATTCTTTTTTTTTTCATAATTATTTTTTTCCAATATGGATACTTGCTACTCCATCAAATATGTCGAAACACTCAATTTCCCTAAATCCAATATACTCAAATTTTTTTGTAAGTTCTATTTGATTGGGAAATAATTTTATACTTTCTACTAAATATTCGTATGCATCTTTATTTCTTGCAAATATAGAACCTAATTTAGGCAGAACATCATAATAAAGATTTACCAAACCTCTAAAATTAGGTTTGTTTACTTGACTAAATTCCATGCAATAAAAGTATCCGTTTTTTTTAAGAACTCTTTTTATCTCAGAGAGGGATTTGTTCATATCTGAGAAATTTCTTAGGCCAAACGAAAGCAATACAAAATCAAAATAATTGCTCTTAAATGGAAGATTTTCAGCACTATTACAAATAATTCTTGTTTTATACCCCTTAAGTCTTTTTTTAGCCAAATCTAACATCAGTAGATTTTTGTCAGATAATATTAAATTTTCAAAATAAGGATATTTTTTTAGTAATAATTCAGAAATGTCTCCTGACCCGCAAGCAAGGTCTAACACAGATTGATTTTCATTTAATTGAATAAAATCTATAAAAATTTTTTTCCAAAGTCTGTGGGATCCAAATGACATTATATCGTTCATGAGATCATAACTTTTTGAAACATTTGAAAAAATTTTATTGACGTATTTACTTTTTTCTAATTTAGATAAGTTTTCTAACATTTTATTAGAATTTTTTTTCATGCCTGAATTACCCGAAGTTGAAACAGTCAGAATAACATTAAAAAAAGAAATATTGAATGAAAAAATATTATCAATTCAAATTTTAAATAAAAATCTTAGATACCCTATTGAGTGCAATTTTTCAAATAAAGTGGTTAATCAAAGTATAAAAAAAATATCAAGAAGAGGTAAATATTTGATATTATATCTTACAAAAAATATTGTAATTCTTTTGCATTTAGGTATGACAGGGTACTTTAGATTTTGTAATGATGAAAACTTTATAAAACATGATCATATAATATTTGACTTCAAAGAAAAAAAAATGATTTATAACGACGTAAGAAAGTTTGGATTTATAAAAGTATATAAAAGCGAAAACGTAAATCATTCAAAACATCTGGTTAATCTTGGTTTAGAGCCTTTGGATGGAAAATTAAATAAAAATTATTTAAGAAAAAGTATTAATAATAGTAAACAATCCATAAAAGCTTATCTGATGAACTTTAAGAACATTGTTGGAATAGGAAATATTTATAGTTCAGAAATATTATTTGATTCAGCTATTCACCCCTGCAAATTATCCTCAGCAATAAGTAATGAGGAAATCAATAGACTTATAATTTCTATAAAAAAAATTCTAAGAAAAGCAATCAAGCTGGGAGGAACCAGTATTAAAGATTACAAAGACCCAATGGGAAAGATTGGGTATTTTAAAAATCAACTTAAAGTCTATGGAAGGGATAATAAACCGTGCGTAAACTGCAAAAAAAATGTTATAATAAAAAAAATAATTATACAGGGGAGATCAACCTTTTTTTGTGAAATATGTCAAAAGTTCTGAGTGCACTAATTTTTTTTTGTTTTGCTTTTTATTCAGTAATAGATTCTAAAAATAATAAAACAAAATTTGTTGATGGGATAGAGGGCTTACCCTTACATCACAAAATGACCGTGATAAAAAATAGCTTGGTCATGTTTGATACAAATCAGGGCAATTTTGTTGAGGTTGAAATTAAAGGAAAATCTAGTATTGAAAATATCAGTAAGTTTTACAACGAAGTTTTACCTAATTTTGGCTGGGAGTCAGAAAATAATACCAAATTTGTAAGGGGAAAAGACTCTCTTGAGCTTAAATATTCTTCAGAAAACCAAATTGCAATTGTAAAATTTAAATTGATTCAAAAATAATTTCTTATGCTTGACTATTGTCATTAGATAAGTAGTATCTGGCAAATGGCTAATATTAAATCTGCAAAAAAAAGAATTCTTCAAAATAATAAAAGATCTGAAATAAATAAAAAAAGACGATCTTTGTTAAGAAACAAAATAAAAAAGCTTAATGTCTTAATTGAAGACAGAAACTCAAATGAAGCAAAGAAAAAATTTGTTGAACTAGAACCTGTTTTAGCAAAATCAGTGAATGTGGGCTTATTTAAACAAAATCTTGTTTCAAGAACATTGTCAAGACTATCAAAAAAAATAAAATCTTTAAAATAAGTTTTTGTTCTATTGATTCATTTTTAAATTTAGCTATTCTATAAGACCTAATATTATAATTCGGGAGTAATAAATTGGAGCTAGATTATGAAGGTGACCTCGAACCCATAGATTGCTGGGAGCTTTTAAAGAGTGACGATAATGCGCATCTAATTGATTGTAGGACTAAAGCAGAATGGCAATTTGTCGGTGTACCTGACTTAACTTCAATAAAAAAAAGCGTGGTATTAGTTGAATGGCAACTCTACCCATCAATGGCACTTAATGAAAAATTCTATGATGATGTTAAAAGTGCTAATTTATCGGATGATAGCAAACTTATAATTTTATGTAGATCGGGGGGAAGATCAAAATCTGCTGCCGAGTTTTTAACGTCAAAAGGCTTTAATCACTGTTATAATTGTGTACACGGTTTTGAAGGTGCCCATGACAAATATGAGCACAGAAGTAATATAAGCGGATGGAAATTTGACAAATTACCATGGAAGCAGATTTAAGTTATGTCTAGAAGCAGTGATGATCTTACAGAACTACAGGCTCAGTGGGCATCAGTAAGAGGTAAAATTAGAAGAAAAATTGGTGAGGCATTATTTAAAAGTTGGTTCAAACCTCTAACTCTAATTAGATATGAATCAGATGTTTTAATCTTAGGTGTGCCTAACAACTTTGTCAGGACTAGGCTTATTGAAGAATATCACGATCTAATTAAACTAACTTGGAAACAGCATAACAAAAAGATTAAATCAGTTGAAATTGTACTTACAAAAGACGAGAGTGAAAAACAACATAACCCTAGGCCACAGGAGATTAAAAATAAAAAGCACACCCCCATTTCACCAACAATAAGTGCCGAACTCGATCAAAGATTTACATTTTCTAATTTTATTGTAGGGAAACCAAATGAACTTGCATTTGCTGCAGCCCGAAGAGTGGCTGAATCTCAGAATGTACCCTTCAACCCACTGTTTTTTGTACGGAGGTGTAGGTCTTGGAAAAACTCATTTAATGCACGCTATTGCCCATGAAATAAAGAAAAGAAATCCAGAAAGAAGAGTCATTTATTTGTCTGCAGAAAAATTTATGTATCATTTTATTAAAGCATTAAGATTTAAAGATACAGTTTCTTTTAAAGAACAATTTAGAACAGTTGATGTTTTAATGATAGATGACGTTCAATTTATTTCTGGCAAAGATTCAACCCAAGAAGAGTTCTTTCATACTTTTAATGCACTTGTTGACCAAAATAGACAACTAATAATATCAGCCGATAAATCTCCCCAAGACCTAGAGGGTATTGAGGAAAGGATGCGCTCAAGACTAGGGTGGGGACTAGTTGCTGATATCCATCCTCTTAATTATGAATTAAGATTAAGCATTCTTCAAGCTAAAGAAGAAAAGCTTCAGGTCAATATATCACAGGGCGTCTTAGAGTTTCTGGCCCATAAAATTACTTCCAATGTAAGAGAATTAGAGGGTGCACTTAACAGAATATCAGCTTATTCTTCGCTAGTAGGAAAAGAAATTACACTTGATATGACTCAAGAAGTATTAAGAGATCTGTTAAGATCGTCGCAAAGAAAAGTAAATATTGAGCAAATTCAAAAAAAAGTTTCAGAACATTTCAATGTTAAAATGTCGGATATGAGTTCTGCGAGAAGATCAAGAACAATTGCAAGACCGCGACAAATAGCAATGTATTTATCGAAGAATCTAACGTCAAGATCTTTACCTGAAATTGGCAGAAGATTTGGGAATAGAGATCACACAACTGTTATTCATGCCGTAAAGAAAGTTGAAGAGCTAAGAAACACGGATGTTAGTTTTGATGAAGATGTTGAACTTTTGATTAGAATGTTAGAGATATAAAAAATATGAATTTTAAAATATCTAGGTCCCTGCTTTTTCAATCGCTCACACATTTTCAAAGTGTTGTTGAAAAAAAGAAATACAATACCAATTTTGTCGAATATAAAAAATTTCAGCTAGACAAAGCCTAATTAGGGTTACTGCTACTGATCTATCAATTCAATTAAGTGAAGAAATTAAAGCAGAAGTCATAGATGAAGGAGAGGTTACTTTACCCTCTCAGATGATCTTTGATATAATTAGAAAAGTTCCAGAAAATACTCAAATAGAAGTTAAAGAGAATAAAGATGATGGTAAGGTTTTCATTTTTTTCAATAGTTCAAAATTTTCATTACCTTGCCTTCCTGCAACAGATTACCCTGAAATAGAGAGCGAGCAATCATTGCATGCTTTTAAGATAGAAAGTGAAAAACTAAAATATTTAATTAATGATTGTAAGTTTTCAATGGGTGTTGATGAATCTCGCCCTTATCTTAATGGTGTTTATATGCATTCCACTGAAAATGAAATAATAACAGTTGCAACAGATGGACATAGATTATCAAAATGTTCAGTAAAAAATGAAAGTGACAATGACGGATTTGATGGTGTAATCATCCCTAAAAAAACTGTGAACGAAATGGCAAAACTATTAGATGAATCTGATAAAGATGTAGTTGTAGAAATTTCAAGAACTAAGGTCCAATTTACAATTAATAATATTCAACTTATCTCAAAATTGGTAAATGCAAATTTTCCAGATTACGAAACCGTAATCCCAGGAAACAATAATTTAATAGTAAAATGTAATACAAAAGCTTTTGCCGAAACAATTGACAGGGTTTCAACAATTTCAAGTGAAAAGTTTAGAACTGTAAAGTTACAAATTCAAAATAACAAATGTATTGTGAGTTCATTTGGAGAAGAGAAGTCCGCTGGAACTGAAGAAATTGATGTAATTTATGATGGAAAAGATATAAGCATAAACTTTAATGCAAGATATATTCTAGAAGTTTTAAGTATTATAACGTCTGAAAAAATTAACATTTGTTTTGCTGATAACACTGCCCCAACTGTGCTCAAAGGAGATAATGAGGAAAGTAATTCATTATATCTAATAATGCAAATGAGAGCATAATATCTTAATGGAGAAATCAGAAAGTTTAAGAGTTACCAGAATAAATAAACTTAAACTCTTTAATTATAGAAATCACAAGGAATTAAAAATTGATACTGATAAAAATTTTGTGTTATTTTACGGTAGAAATGGGACTGGCAAAACAAATATCTTAGAAGCAGTATCCTTGCTGTCTTCAAAAACAGGATTTAGAAATTCAGACTTACAATCTCTTATTTATAACTCTGACATAAAGAAGATTTTAAACTTCGGTGTTAATATTGAAATAATGTCTCAGAATAAATTGATAAATATTGGTGTGGGACTAGTAGAAAAAAATAAAAGAGTAAAAAAATTTATAAAGTTTCAAAAAAAAAATACCGATAAAAATGTGGAAGATATTTTTAAAATTTTTTGGGTTTTACCAAATATGAATAATTTATTTCAATCAAAATCAAAAGACAGACGAGACTTTATAGATGCTATGATTTCTTCTTTAGATAGGACTCATAATAAAAGAATTAAGACCTATGAAAACTTGCAAAGACAGAGAATTTCAATTCTAAAAGATTTTTCAACAAAAAAAAGTAATATAAGGTGGTTGGATATAATAGAAAGAGAAATGGCATCACAAGCAGTTGTCATCTCTGAAAAAAGAATGAACTTATATGATCTATTAAACCAAATACTTGATGATCAAATAGAGCAACTACCAAGGATTAAAGTTTTTGCAATAAGTGGAATTGAAGAACAGTTAAAAAATGTACCAGCTTTAACAATTGAAGAAGAGATTTGCAAACAGTTAACCGAAAATAGAAAAATAGATGGTTTAATTGGAAAGACAAGATACAGTGCTATTAGTTCAGATTTTAAAGTACAAAATTTTGAAAAAAATACAGACGCTAGAAATTGCTCGACTGGAGAACAAAAAGTTATTTTATTATCTATTTTTTTCTCTTTTATTAAAATGTTAAAGAAACAAGACATTAAAGAAATTATTTTTTTATTAGATGATATCTTTTCAAATTTAGATCAAAGGTATGCCGAACTCATACTTAGATCTTTATCAGAATTAAATGTTCAAACATGGATAACTGACATAGAAATGAAAATTATTAATGAAAAGTCAATCTTTTATAATCAAACAAAGTTTATTAATATTGAAGATATTCAGGTGAAAAAGTAATATTTAATGTTATAATAAATTATAATTAATTACTTAAAGTACATAAATTGAAATCAAAAATTAATAATTCAACTTCAGGAACTTATAGCGCAGAGTCTATAAAGGTATTAAAGGGACTGGACGCAGTAAGAAAAAGACCCGGAATGTACATTGGAGATACCGATGACGGTTCCGGGTTACATCATATGATTTATGAGGCAGTTGATAACTCTATTGATGAAGCTATGGCAGGTCATTGTGACAAAATAGAGGTAATTTTAAATAAAGATAATTCAGTGACAGTAAGAGACAATGGTAGGGGTATTCCTGTAGATATACATAAAGAAGAAGGGGTTTCAGCTGCTGAAGTGATAATGACTCAATTACATGCAGGTGGAAAATTTGATCAAAACTCTTATAAAGTATCTGGTGGATTACATGGTGTTGGTATTTCGGTAGTCAACGCTCTTTCTGAATGGTTAAAGTTAAAAATATATAGAGAAGGTAAAGAATTTTTCTTATCTTTTGAAAATGGAACTACAAAAAAAACTTTAGAGAGTAAGATAATAACAGAAAAAAAAACCGGTACAGAAATTACTTTCTTAGCATCAAATCAAATTTTTTCTTCTGTTGAATATGATTTTAAAAAACTTGAAACTAGATTAAGGGAGTTAGCATTTTTAAATTCAGGGGTTAAGGTTGAATTAATCGATGAAAGGTCGGGTGATAAAAAAAATGCACTTCTATCATCCAGAGGTGGCTTGAAAGGGTACGTGGAATTTCTCGACAAATCAAAACAGTCAATTATAAGTGAAGTAATTTCAGTTAATGGGAAAGTAGATGATATTTCGGTTGAAATGTCACTTCAATGGAATTCGAGTTACCATGAGAATTGTCTTATTTTTACTAATAATATTCCTCAAAGAGATGGTGGTACTCACTTAGCTGGTTTTAGGGCGGCTTTAACAAGAACAATTAATAACGTTTCATATGAAACTGGCAGGCAAAAAAAGGAAAAAATCAATCTTACCGGTGATGATGCTAGAGAAGGTTTAACATGTGTACTTTCAGTAAAAGTTCCTGACCCAAAATTTTCTTCCCAAACCAAAGATAAGTTAGTTTCATCTGAGGTTAGACCTGTTGTTGAATCAATTGTATCAGAAAAACTTTCACAGTGGTTTGAGGAAAATCCAAAAGATAGTAAAAGCGTTGTTACAAAAATTTATGAAGCTGCATCTGCGCGTGAAGCTGCTAGAAAAGCTAGGGAAGTATCTAGAAAAAACTCCAGCCTTGAAATTGGTTCCTTACCGGGTAAATTGGCAGATTGTCAAGAAAAGGATCCAAGCAAGAGTGAACTTTTCATCGTAGAGGGTGACTCTGCTGGAGGATCTGCAAAACAAGCAAGAAATAGAAAAAATCAAGCCGTACTTCCTCTTAAAGGTAAAATTTTAAACACAGAAAAATCTAGAAGAGATAAAATTGCTGGATCTGCAGAAATTTCAACTCTTATTCAAGCATTAGGAGCAGGGTACTACACAGATTTTAATATTGAAAACCTAAGGTATCATAAGGTAGTTATTATGACTGATGCTGATGTCGATGGCTCACATATTAGAACCTTACTTCTTACTTTTTTTTACAGAGAAATGGAAGAATTAATAAAAAGTGGATATTTATATATCGCGCAACCGCCTTTATTTAAAATAAAAAAAGGAAAACAAGTAATATACCTTAAAGATGAAATTGAGCTAGAAAATTTTGTTGTAGATAGTGTTATTAAAGACGCGCTCCTGATAACTGAAGAAGGTCAGCAAATTGCTGGAGATGAGCTACTTTCTGTTTTTAAAAAATCATCAGGTATATTTGATATAATAGAGAGATTATCGAATAAAAATGATGATAAAAGAAAAGTACTTGAGCAATCTGCAATATCAGGAGTTTTAAATAAAGAAATTCTCAAATCAAAAGATCAAATGGATGAATCTTTGAATTATTTGGTGAGTAGGTTAAATAGCTTTGAGAATGATTTTGAGAAAGGTTGGAATTTTAAACTAAAAGATAATGGGTTTAGTGTTCGTAAAATTGTTAGGGATGTTGAAGAAACAGTTTTTTTGGATTTTGAGATGTTCGAAAATGAAAATATTAAGGCTTTGGATGATAAAACTGGATTCTTACAAGAATACTTTTTAAAAAAAATAGAACTTAAAATCGGCGACGAATCAATAATTATCCATGGACCCCTTGATCTGGTAAATAAAATAATGGCAAATGGGAAAAAAGGATTGGTATTTCAAAGATATAAAGGTCTTGGAGAAATGAATCCTGATCAACTTTGGGAAACAACCCTAGATCCTAATTATAGATCCTTGTTAAGAGTAGAAGTGGTCGATGCTCAAAAGGCTAGTGAGGCATTTGAAAATTTAATGGGTGATGATGTGGAAAAAAGAAAAGATTTTATTCAAAGCAATGCTAAAAATGTTGCGAATCTAGACATTTAATTTAACTTTATGCTAAGAAAGAGAGATCTTTTTATTTCACTAATAAGGTTAACTCTGATTTTCTCAATTTGGTTAACTTTATTTGTAGGTGCTACGGCTATTTGGGCCTTTTTAAATCTTCCAGAAACTGAATCTATTAAAATTACAAGGCAACCAAGTATAACGTTTTTAGATAGGCAGGGAAGAATCCTTGCTTCATATGGCGATATTTATGGACAATCAATTGTTTATGAACAGCTTCCAAATAATCTAATTAATGCTGTAATAGTGACTGAGGACAAGAGATTTTTTGATCATAACGGTATTGACCTTAGGGGAATCATAAGAGCTCTAATTATAAATATAAAAGCAAAAAGAGTCGTTCAGGGTGGTAGTACAATTACTCAACAATTAGCTAAAAATTTATTTTTAACACCAGAAAGATCAATAACAAGAAAAATTCATGAAGCCATACTTAGTCTTTGGTTGGAATTTAGATTTACGAAAAAACAAATTTTAAGCATTTATTTAAATAGGGTTTATCTCGGGTCAGGAACATACGGGGTTCAGGCAGCGGCGGAAAAATATTTTAACAAAAAAGTTGAAAACTTAAATCTTTATGAGAGTGCATTGATTGCAAGTTTATTGAAGGCTCCGTCTAAATATAATCCAATTTCAAATGCAAAATTATCTGAGGAGAGGACGAGAAAAGTTCTTATAAATATGTATAAAAATAAATTAATTGATATTAAAACCCTGGAAAATACAAAGAAAAATTCAAATCATAAACCAACAATTTTTGATCCACCAAAGAGTACAAGATATTTCATAGATTGGGTTTTGCCTAGAGTGAGATCATATATGGGTGAGATTGAACAAGATTTAATTGTCAGGACTACCTTAGATATTGAAATTCAGAGAAAAGCTGAGGAGTCCCTTTTGAAAATATCAAATCAGTATAAGTCTGCGAATCAATCTGCCATAGTAGTTTTAGATTTCTCTGGTGGTGTACTTGCAATGATTGGTGGAAAAGATTACGGAGATTCTCAATTTAATAGGGTTACTCAAGCTCAAAGGCAACCAGGATCGGCTTTTAAACTCTTTGTATATTTGGCTGCTTTAGAAAATGGTTTTTCACCAGATGATATTACAAATGATTCCAAGGTCTCTATTGGAGACTGGTCACCTGAGAATTATAAAAAAGAATTTTTAGGAGATATTTCAATATCTGATGCTTTTGCAAAGTCAATCAATACAGTAGCCGTAAGAATATCGGAGAGTATAGGAAGAGAAAAGGTTATAAAAAAAGCAAAATCTTTTGGAATAACTAGTGATTTAATTAATTCCCCTTCAGTTGCTCTTGGGACATCGGAAGTAAATTTACTTGAATTGACTGGAGCATACAATATCGTTGCAAATGGAGGAAATGGGGTTTGGAATCATGGAATCATGTATATTGAAGATGTAGAAGGAAATCAACTGTATTCTAGAAAAGGTTTCGGGCACGGAAAAGTATTACAAAATAATATAGCAAAAGAAATAACGTCAATGTTAAAAAAAACTGTTGAGAATGGTACAGGTAGGAATGCAAAAATAGATAGATCAGTTGCTGGTAAAACCGGGACAAGTCAATCGTTAAGAGATGCTTGGTTCATTGGATTTTCTTCTCACATAGTTGCAGGTGTGTGGTTTGGTAACGATGACGACTCTCCAATGAAAGAAATTACTGGTGGAACAGCTCCCGCAAGATTGTGGAGCGATTTTATGCTTAAAGCACATGAAGATATCCCTAAAAAAGAGTTATCAAATTTAATGTTGCCTTCCAAACCAGTTATTAATGAACAAAATATTAATAAAAAAACAAAAAAAGAAAGTGGGTCAATCTTTGAGAGAATAATTGAAGACTTAATTTCAGGAAATTAAATTAATCCTTCTTCTTCTAAATATAAAGAAAATTCTTCGACAAAGTTTTTTCTACTAAAATGTTTTATATAAAAATCATTTTTATCAACTAGGTAGAAAATTGAAGTATGATCAATTGTATAAAAATCGTCTTCAAGTTCATTTTCAACTAAATTAGTATAGATCTTAAATTTTTTTTTTATGTCAACAATATCATCTTTGCTTCCTGTCAACCCAATAATAGAGGAATCAAAGTTAGTTAGATAATTTTTGATGACTTCAGGAGTATCTCGAGTGGGATCAATAGAAATAAATATAGGCTGTATTTTATTTATTAATTCTTTGTTTTTTTGATAAATAGTTGAAACATTGTTTAAATCTAATGGGCATACATCAGGGCAATATGTATAACCAAAGTATAAAAGTTTTTTTATATTTATTTTATTACTTTGGAAAATTTCATTACTAGAGTCTATTAAATTAAAATTTCCTCCAATTTGAATTTTTGAATATGGTTCGTTTTGTTTTACAATCAAATTCTGAACAAATAAATTTAAAATAAAAATGAGTACTAGAAGAAGGAAAATCATCAACATATTCCTTTTAATATTTGGTCTAAATCTTTTCATATTCTTTCCAGTATTAAATAATTAAAATTTCTATTCTCTATAGTTTCATTTAATAAGTCACTTTCTTTTTTTAAACTTATTTTTTGAAAGGTTAGAGTATTTACAAAATTCAATTCTGAAAATTCTTTAAGATTAGTTAAGATTCTTACTAAATCTTTATAACCTTTGTCATGATTGAGTTTTATAATAAGTTTTTGGATTTGATCTAAATTCTCTATTTGATTGTCAATAATTATTTTTTTTGATTCAATAAAACTCACTGAAGAGTTTTTTTGTCTATTAGTGATTGGCTCTAATTTCAAATTTAAAAAATCCAGTAAATTAATAATCCCAGAAACTATTTTTACTTGAAAACCCTTTTTGATAAAAAACTCATATTTTTTAATCTCTTCCTCAAAAAATATTGGATCATCAATCGCTAGAATTGAGATAATTCTATAAGGTAATGTAAGTTTATAAGTTGAATTTTTAAATTCCTCTTTATTTGTTGGCAGTTGTCTAACTAAATGGATGCGAGAATTTATTTTTTTTAGTTGTGATATAAATTTTTCGGGTGTTTTATCATTTAAAATAACACATTCACTTTTATTAATTATTTTAATTGCTTCAATTGTAAGGTTATTGAAGTTTAAACTTGAAGTACCTACTAGATAAATTGTTTTTTTTTTGGTATTTTGTATGTTCATTTATTAAACTTATGAAATTTTTTGTAATAAGCTTATCATTAATTATTTTATTTTTTAATAATATTACTCATTCAGTAGATGACAGTGATGTTTACCCAAAGATGGTTTACTGGTCAGCATTGAAAAAGGGTGATCTTCAAAAAGTATCTGAAATGTTAGAAAAAGGCATGCCATCCAATATAAGTGATTCAAGTGGAATGATCCCACTTGCTTATGCAATTGGATCTAACAACAAAGAATTAATTTCTATGCTGGTAGAAAATAAAGCAAATATAAATAAAACATTTAAAAATAAAATGACACCTCTTATTTTCGCATCAATTAAAAATCGTTACAATCTTGTTTCACATTTAATAAAAGAAGGTGCAGACATCAATATGCAAGATCATTTAGGTAGAACAGCATTAATGATATCAATTGAAAAAAATCACACTGACTTCGTAAAAGAGATCATTAAGTTTGATTTTGATAAATTTATTACAGATCATTCTGGGAAAACAATATTTGACTATATTGAATATTCAAGAAATACTGCAATAGTTAATGCTATTAAGAATTTATAACATTTGTGACTCTTTGAGATAAAATACTTAATATTTCTGGCTCTTTCATTAACGGTTTAGTATAGGACGTATGTTTAAATTTTAGATTTCCAAATTTTTTCTTTGTAGATTTATATAAAAATCCCGTAAATAAAAAAATTGGATTAATTACAAGATGAATATTTTTTTTTTCTTCTAAGTTATTTAACTTTTCTATTACATCCTTTTCAAATCCATAAAAACAACAATAAGATTTATAAGAAGAAATTTTTTTTGAGAGTTCTTTTGTATACTTTTCTAATTCAAAGAAAACATTCTTATTTTTACTGTAAGAACTTATTGTAACAAGCACAATTTTATTTTCTTTGATAATGGGCTTAATATTTTTTTCATAAGTTTTTAGAACGTTGTTGTTTAAATCAATATTTTTGCATAATGATATATTTTTATTAATTGGAATTTGTTTTTTTATATCTAATTCCATGTGGTTTCCCTGAAAAATTAAAATTGGGAAAACAAAAACTTTTCTTGTTTCAAGTTCCTTATATTCAGAGAAAATTTTTTTTATTGTAGGATTGTTAATTTCAATAAAACATTTTGAAATTTCACAATTTCTATTCTTTTTTTGAATATACTCAACGAGAAGTTGGAATTCTTCTTGATAATCTGAGTCTTTAGATCCGTGACCACACAAAAGAACTGAAGTTTTTTTGGTTTTATTAGACAAGTTATTTTTTTTCTTTCAGTACATTTATCAAGCTGGTTGCTTTAGGATGAACTACACTTGTATTTAAAATATCATCAGAGGAAAAACTTTTTTTGTGAAAAGCTTTATTTAAGTCATTCCTTGGTTGCATGTACGATCCTTCGAACGAACCCCCTATAAAAAGTCCGGAATTATCTGAGAATGAATAAATATCTGCCAATCTTACAGTACTTTCTGCAGAGTAACCAACACCTTGGTTAGCAACAGCGGCATCCACGTCCACCCCAAACTTCACTCTTTCCTTCAAAATTGATTTTAATCCTTTTTCAGTCATTACAGTTAAAATAACTTTACTTGACTTTAGCCCAAACTGTATTCCAAAACTAACTCCGCCCATAGTATAAAAAAAAGGGCCTGACCACGAATTATTTTTTCTTACTAAAAGTAATCCATTACCTCCTTTTGCTCCAACAAAAAGACCTCCTTCGTTTATTTCAGGAAAAATAATAATAGCTTTAGCTATTTTGAAATAGCCTTTAAAATTTTCAAGGTCACTATTTTTAATTACAATTTTGAAGGTATTTTCTGATCTTTGTACAATTTCGAATGCATCTAAAAATTTTTCTGTTTGCGCATTTGAATCCTTGAAAATTAACGATGAAAAAAAACAAACAGTAAAAATTGTTAGTATTTTTTTAATTTGCATAATATTATTAATTTAATCTAATTCAGAGTAAGTGTATTATTTTAATGGCGCGTTTTACAATATTTTTTTTATTTTTTTTATTAATATTCAATAATCAAATAAAATGTAGTGAGATAAAACTTAATGTTAATAATATTGATAACCCTCTGGGATCAATTCACGTTGCTTTGTATAATAATCCTGATATGTTTCCTAAAAGTGATGGAAAATTTCTTGGTTTAAAAAAAAAAACCAGGAAGGTTCTTGAAGAAGGAATTTTGATAGAGGGGCTTAACATGGGAAAATATGCAATTGCGATCTACCATGACAAAAACGATAACAATGAGTTTGATACATTTTTTGGTCTGCCTGCTGAAAAATATGGATTCAGTAAAAATGCTAAAGTTTTTTTTGGCCCACCAAAGTTTTCGGAAGCTAGTTTTTTTTTATCAGAAAATGTAAATCTAAAACTTGACATCGATTTAAAATGAAACAAAAAAGAGTTTTAGTAACAGGTGGAGCAGGATTTCTCGGATCATTTTTATGTGAAAAATTATTAAAAAGCGGACATTATGTTATTTGCTGTGATAATTTTTATACTGGTGATAAAAAAAATTTGATGGAGATTGTAAATAATCCAAATTTTGAAATTATTCGTCACGATATTACATTTCCATTATTTCTAGAAGTTGATGAAATATATAATCTGGCTTGTCCTGCTGCTCCAATTCATTATCAAAAGGATCCTGTTCAAACAATTAAGACATGTGTTCATGGTGCAATAAATATGTTGGGCCTGGCAAAAAGAACAAAAGCAAGAATATTACAAGCTTCAACATCTGAAATTTACGGAGATCCTGAAGTTCATCCTCAAAAAGAAAATTATAAAGGAGCAGTAAGTATTAGTGGTCCAAGAGCATGTTACGATGAAGGGAAAAGGTGTGCAGAAACAATATTCTGGGACTATAAAAGGCAACACAATGTTGATATCAGAGTTGTTCGTATTTTTAATACCTATGGACCTAGAATGCAAATTAATGACGGAAGAGTTGTCTCAAATTTTATAATACAGGCATTAAAAAATAAAAAAATAACTGTCTATGGCGATGGTATGCAAACTAGGTCGTTTTGCTATGTTGATGATTTAGTAGAAGGTATGGTTAAAATGATGGAGCAAGAAAAATTTAATGGTCCATTAAATCTAGGTAATCCATCAGAGATTCCAGTAACAAAACTTGCAAAGGAAATTATTTCATTAACAAAGAGTGAATCAGAAATTGTTTACGAACCCTTACCAATCGATGATCCGAAGATGAGATGTCCTGACATTGATTTAGCTAAAAAAAAAATTAATTGGATGCCTAAGGTCACCAGAGATAAAGGTTTGAAAAAAACTGTAGAATATTTTAAAAAACTGTTAAAAAAATAATGTTTTATTATGCAATTTAGTAAATCAAAAATTTTATGTATCGGAGACATAATACTTGATTCATACGAGTTTGGTGCTGTAAATAAAATTTCTCCTGAGGCTCCGATACCAGTATTTAAATCTGTAAACGAAAATTATGTTTTAGGAGGTGCAGGAAATGTTGCAAGAAACATAACAAGTGGGGGTGCTAAATGTCATATTTTGTCTGTAATAGGTGATGATATAAATGGTAAAATAATCAGAGAAAAAATATCAGAGATATCGAAGTTAAAATCAAATTTAATAACTGAGAAAAATAGGAAAACAACAAAAAAAAAAAGATTTATATCAGATAATCAACAAGTATTGAGAGTTGATGAAGAAGTAATTGATAAAATAAGAAGTGAAACTGAAAAAAAACTGTTATTTATATTTAAAAAAATTGTTAACAAATTTGATGTTATTATTTTATCGGACTACAACAAAGGTGTGTTGACTGACAATTTAGCACAAGAAATTATTAAGCTTTCTAAAAAAAGAAAAAAAATTGTTATAGTTGATCCCAAAAGAAGCTGTTTTTCTCTTTATCGAGGCGCAAGTATAATTACCCCAAATTTTAATGAACTGATTGACGCATCTAAAATTATTTCTAATCAAAAAAAAGATGAAATAGAAAATATTACATTTTTATCTAAGGAATTATCTAAAAGATTTTCAATCGATACAATTATTACAACTCGTAGCTCAAAAGGTATGCAAATATACCAAAAAAATAAAGAAGTGATCAACCTAAAATCTGAGGCAGTAGAAGTTTACGATGTTTCTGGAGCAGGAGATACTGTGGTTGCATATCTTGCACTTGGGCTATCAGCTGGAAATACACTCCATCAATCAGCTTTGATATCTAACAAAGCTGCTGGAATTGCTGTTGGTAAATTTGGTACAGCAAGTGTAAGTTCTTCAGAATTGGTTAAAGAAGACTTTTTTGAAAAAATTGTTTCAGATAGTAAAGCTAAAGAAATAATTCATAATCTACATGAAGAAAAAATTATTGGTTTTACGAACGGATGTTTTGATTTAATTCATTATGGACATATTAAATATTTTATAGACATAAAAAAACACTGTGATTTTTTAGTTCTAGGTCTTAATTCAGATAAATCAATAAAGCTAAATAAAGGCAGGTTAAGACCAATTATGAAGGGATCAGAAAGGGCAAAAATTCTTGCATGTTTCCCTTTTATAGACCTAATTATTTTTTTTGATGAGATAACTCCACTTGCATTGATGAAAAAATTAAAGCCTAATATAATTTTTAAAGGCAAAGATTATCTACAGGAAGAGGTTGTAGGAAAGGAAGAAATAAAAAAATGGGGTGGAAAGCTTATTTTGATAGATTACTTAACAGGTTTGTCTACAACAAATATTTTAAAAAGGATTAGAGATGTTACTTAGTGCAGTATTGTTTGATGTTGACGGCACTATTGCAGAAAGTGAAGAATTACATAGGATTTCATTTAATGAATCTTTTAAAGAATACGGTTTATCTTGGTATTGGGACGAGGCAATCTACAAAGAACTTACATTTATAGGTGGAGGAAAAGAACGAATAAAATACTACATTGAAAGAGCCTGTCCAGAAATGCTTAAACACAAAAATCTAACAGATTACATTCAGGCTCTTCACAAAGTAAAAAGTCAAATTTACAAAGATAATCTTCTTGAAAAGGGAACAGTTTTTAGGCCTGGAATTGAGAGACTGTTGGATGATTTAAAAATTAACGATATAAGGGTAGCTCTAGTTTCTTCAACAAGCAAAGAAAATTTGAATAATCTTTTTAAGATAGGACTTAAAGTTGCTCCGGAAGAAATTTTCGAAGTTATCGGGCATGGTGAATGTACACCTAACAAAAAACCGTCTCCAGAAATATATTTTTGGGTATTAGACAAAATGAAACTACCGCCAGAGGCATGTATTGCCATTGAAGATGCTCCAAAAGGAGTTGATTCTGCAATTGATGCTGGCCTTAAAGTGATTATTACTCCATCAAAGTACACATCTGATGAAGATTTTAAAAAAGGTAATTTGATTATTTCTGATTTAGGAGAACCTGATAAAGAATTTAAATTAATTGGCGGTGAGACCTTCAATCATAGTTTTGTGAACGTTGACTTATTAAAAAAGATTCACAACAGCTAAACATTTATGTAGACTATTAGAAGTAAAATCACCTGTATAATAAAAATAGTGACGCTTAGTGAATGATACTTTCTAAATCGTCTCTTATCATTTGTATCACTTAAGATATTTATTTTTGGCATCAAGATTTGTCTACTTATTACATATAAAATTAAAATTAGAAAAGACAAACTAGACCATAAGCTAACACTAAAAATTGAAAAAACTACGATGAGGTTTATTAAGCTTAAAATAATTGACCATGTATAAAGTTTAGGAAAAATATTCCTAATAATACTTCTTGAATTTTTGGCATCAAGAGTGCTAAAAATTGTAGGAGCAATAATAATTGTGAAAAAAAGAAGACTACCTAAAAGGAACGGTATTACAAACTTAACAATTGTAATTAAATGATCTATATTTAAATTAAATTCCATTGATCATCATATAATAGTAAAATCTACAACAAACAAGTAGAATAAAAATTATGATTAAATTTGTAATACTATTGCCATTCCTTGAGTTAATTTTGTTTATACTTTTTGGAGACATTCTTGGTTTTTTTAATGTACTAACTTATATCTTGTTAACAGGAATTTTTGGATTTTGGCTTATTTTTCCAAGTAAGGGGTATAAAGTTGATATTAGAACTATTGCAACTGAACCCGTTGAATGGATTTTTAAGAGATTTGCAGGAATTTTATTAGTTATTCCTGGATTTATTACTGATTTTGTAGGAATTCTTGTGCTTATTAAGCCATTAAGAAAATTTATATGGTCGTTCTTACCGAGTCAATTTATTAATTTTGGGTATAACTTTAATAATAAATCAAATAAAGACAATAATATTAAGAAAGAAAATATAATTGAAGGTGAATATAAAGACTTAGATAAAAAATGAAAGAAACAGTGAAATTGAAAATAAATGGAAGAGTTCAAGGAGTGGGTTTTAGATACTGGGTAAAAGTTCAAGCCCAAAAATTGAAAATTAATGGTTATGCAAAAAATCTCGAAGATGGGTCTGTAGAAATTCTTGCTTCAGGAAATAAGGCTAAAATTAAGGAATTAGAAAAAATTTGTAATCAGGGTCCAAGTAACGCATTTATTAAATCGGTTAATTTACAAACTACAAATTATATAATCTTTGAAGGGTTTAAAATTTTCTGATGAAGGTATATTTATTAAGGCATACCTCTTTAAATGTGAGGGAAAATACTTTTTATGGTCAAACTGATTTAGACGTTTCAGAAAATTTTAAGAATGAACTGTCTCAGATAAAAAAAAAAATCACAAAATATAAAATAAAAGAAGATGAAATAGAAATATTTTCTAGCCCATTAAAAAGATGTTCTTTATTAGCTAGAAATCTATTTAGAAGTTTTTCAACTGACTCACGTCTAAAAGAACTTTATTTTGGTGATTGGGAAATGAAAAAGTTTGAAGATATTCCTAAAGAGCAAATAAAATCCTGGGAAAATGATATTATTAATTTTGAAATTCCAAATGGAGAGTCAAATAAAGTTTTTTTCGAGAGATTAAAATCTTTTTGTGATGAAATAACAAAATTGAGCAAGGATATTTTTGTTGTCGCTCATGCAGGTTCGATAAATTGCATAATATCTTATCTTGCTGGAATCCCCTTTGAAAGATTAGTTAGAGAGAACTGGAAAAAAATTGGATACGGATCGTTATCCATATTGAAAAAAGAATCTACAAATTACAAAATACAATTATTTGGTGATAATTTTTTTGAAAAGAAAAATTAATTTAGTTATCTGCATTGTGTGCAAGTTTATTTAATTTTTTTTGAAAAAATATTACTGTAATTCCAACTAACGTGCAAACTAAAGTGATGCTTATAAAAATTGTCTTTTCACCTAATTTTTCGGAATATTGTCCAATTAAACCTGCAATTTTATTCCCAATACCAATTGCAGCAAAGTAAATACCCATAACTGATGCAACAAATTGTTTGGGTGATAATTTAGTTATAAATGATAGGGCTACCGGAGATGCACACAACTCTCCAACTGTATGGAATAGATAAGCAAACACTAACCAGTACATCTGCGATTTACCAAAAATATCAGCCTCATTTGACGCGAATGCCATGAATACAAATCCAAGCCCCATTATCATAATGCCAACAGACATTTTTAACATTGACAAAGATTGTCTTGTTTTTTGAACATTAAGCCAAAATGAAGAAATTGCAAAACCAAGTAATATTATAAGTAATGGGTTAATTGATTGAAACCAACTAGCTGGTACTTCAAAGTTCAAATAAGGAATAAATCTATCAGTCTTTTGATAGGCATAAAGGTTAAGTAAACCACCTGCTTGTTCAAAACTGGCCCAAAAAATTATTAAAATAATTGATGCTAGGATAATTAATTTTATTCTATCAGTTTCAACTTTAGAAAATTTAGTGTCGAAGTTTAATTTGAAATATTTTTGTTCATTAACTTTTATATTTTTGTGACCAGTTAAAAAACAAATTTGTCCAATTATCATTCCAAACCCAGCAAGAGAAAATCCATAGTGCCAACCAAAATTCTCTCCTACATAACCAACCACAATACTTGCAAGGAAAGCACCAATATTAATACCGATATAAAATATAGTGAATCCTTGATCTCTCCTTAAATCATTCTTTTCATACAAACTACCTACCAATGATGAAATACTTGGTTTGAGAAGACCTACCCCTAGAATTATTAAGGATAGACCAAAGTAAAAAAAAAAATAAGTCTTTAAAGCAAGTGATAGATGACCTAAACACAAAAGTGTTCCTCCAACTGCAACAGCTTTTTTGTTTGTCAAATATTTATCAGCAATAATACCGCCTGGAATGCAAGCAAGATATACAAGTGCAGTATACCATCCATAAAGCCAGATAGCATCTGAGTTTGACCAACCAAGGCCTGGGTTTTCCAGATGAGAATCAGATACTAAATATAAAACTAGAATTGCACGCATCCCATAAAAACTAAATCTCTCCCATAGTTCAGTAAAAAAAAGTGTGAATAAACCAGCTGGCTGATTAAAAATCTCGGATGAACCTTTTTCAATTTTTTTTGTTGTCATTTCTGTTCAATAAGTTTTTTTGCAAATTCATAATTATCATTTTCTACAATTAATCTAATAGGGATCGCACAAATATTACCATCAACCATAGACATATGTTCATCAAAGACAAAAAACTCGATATTATTTTCTGATAAGATACTTTTCACCCATGAAATATATATTAGATCATTTGATTTCAACAACGTTTTCATAAAATTTCATTTAAAAAATTGGCGCGCCCGAAAGGACTCGAACCCTTAACCTTTTGAGCCGAAATCAAATGCTCTATCCAATTGAGCTACGGGCGCACTAATAATTTTTTTTAATAATGGCATATTAATTGCAAATGTTTAACTGTTATTAGAGTTAAATACTATGGAAACTACAAAATTTTAATTGCCTCCCTTTAATTAGTAGTTTCCATATTATTAATCAATTCTTCTTATAAAATCGGTTACATCTGTATAATAATTACTCGAAATATCTTTATAGGATTTTTTATAATTTGTTTTATTCGCCAAATACATATGAGCGTTATGAATTACTGACAGGATACAATTTATGAGGAGGTAACTTACCTTTCAATGAGTATCCTTTAGCAAAATTTTTTTTCAACAATTCTTCTCTTCTAAATTTATTCATTTTTTTAAATCATTTATTGTTTGTAGAATAAATTGAAGATCGGAATTTTTTAGCTTTTTTAATTCATTATTAATTTTTTTTAGTACTGGTTTTTCTTTTTGTATACTTCTAATGTATTTCTTTGAAATTTTTGGAGTTAAAGCAATTAATTCTTTTAGTTGCAAAGAGCAATCTAAATTTTCGTTTACAAGGAAAAAACATCCTAGAGTATTTATTTTATATATAAAACTTTTTATTGTACCCAACTTCCCATTTTCATGTAGACTTTCTATTATGTTTAGATATTGCTTTTTTTTAAATAATCTAACAGGTTGATAATAATTTTTTTTTAAATTCTTTTTTAAACAATTTAGAAAATCAATTCTATATTTTTCACTAAGTTTTTGTTTGTTCTGGAAAAAAATCTCTAATAGTTTTTCAAAATTCAGATTATTTAATTGATTATTATTAAAAGAATCAGTTTTTTTAATTATAGATGAAAGTACAATATTTGGGTTATTGCCATTAGTAGATATATTTTTTGCAACTTTAAATTTACTATATATTTCTTCAAGATCATTTTTAGGAAATTCACCCAGTTTAACAGTTGTTGTATTTTTTTTTATTCTTACTGTACAAAATATAGATAAGATTTCTTTTCTTTTTATCGCTCTGATGCAAGGATTTATTTTATCTATTAAATACTCACCCGTATCTCCTAATAAAAGAAATTTATTAAGTTCAGTTTTTGTAAAGACTGTTTTATTTGACATAGTTTTAAATATAATTTTTTTTGTATAACATTTAGTGAATTAAAAACCTCCTATTCTAGTATTTGTTTTTTTTCTACCTTTTTTTTTCACTCTAGAAAATATTGATTTTTTGGGAATAACTGAATTACTTTTATTTTGTTTAATGATTTTATATGTGTGTCCGGGTTTAGGAGGGGGTAATTTTTTGTAACTACCATCATTTTTGAGCAAATAAAAATCGCCAGCAGAATTCTTTATTATTTGATCAGAAAGGCAGTCTGAGGCTAATGAGAAAAAAAAAATAAAAAAAATTTTTATAAACATAATTTGATTATATTAAATCAATTTTTGATTTACTAATCAAGTTCATGATAAAAGGGTTTAGACATAATTTGTTCCAATGAGTTTTCTGAAGAGACTTTAAAATTTAAAGAGTTAGGTTTAACAATCCAGTCTTTAATTTCATTTGTCACTCTTGTTCCGTCAATATCTCTCAGTATCATATGATAATATCCCTCGTAGGCTGCAATTTTCAATTGGTTAGAAGAATATTGTTCTTTAAATGACTCCTTATCAATTATCTCAATTAGAGGTTTTCTAGGTATTATCTGATCATTTAAAGGAACAATTAGTAACGTTTTAAAAGTTGGTAAGTTTAAATATGAAACAAAGTTTTTGTATGAGCTATCCATCAATTTTTTTATTCCATTTAAACTTTTTAATGATTTTTTATGAACAACTTTAGGATCCCTAGAAAATTCTCTTAACATTTCGAGGTTGTCACTAGGCTCGATTTTTATAAGACTACTACCTTCAACTGTTAAATTTGGTAAAAGAAAAGAAGCAACACTTAAAAAAGTACTTTTAAAAAAATTTTTTTCAGAAAAATTCCAAATCGCTGGCGCGACAAGAATTACCCCATCTATATCTAGTCTTTTCTTATCAATAATTGAGTTTATTACTAATACTCCCCCCATACTTTCACCAAGTAAAAAAATTTTTTTCCCTATATTCTTGTCAATGATTATATCTATAAATTCAATAATATCTTTTTCGTGTAGTTGAGGGTCTACCCATGTTCCATTATCAATATTAGAGCCAAAGCCTCTTAAATCAAAAGAGTACACATCAATATTGAATTTGTTAAAATGTTCTGAAGGAATATCAAAGGCATTTGAATAATCCGAATATCCATGCACAGCAATTATTACATAGTTTGACTTTTCTTCTGAAACCCAAGTTTTTAATGAATGAGAATAACCATCTGATGAAATAAAAAAATTATTTTTAATATCTGGTGAAAGCTCATTTATATTTTGATATTCCACAGATTTACAACTAATCAACGTAAATAAAATCAAAAAAAAAATCATAATTTTATGTTTTTATTAATTCTAAAAATATTTCTTCTAGGTCTGGGTCTTTGGTTGAAAGTTCTTCAATATTTATTTTGCTCTTTAAAATTAATTGAATGATCTTACCAGTGTTAATTTTATTTCTATCATACTTTAACGTAACCATATTATTGGAATGTTCTTTTACATATTTTTCAATCGATTTAGGAAGAATCTTTACATTTTTACTTAGCTTAATATTTATTTCCTTTTCATCAATAATACTCATTAAGGTGTTTTTGGATTCACATTTGATTAACTTTCCATTATTTATTATAGCAATATAATCGCACAGAGACTGGGCTTCCTCTAAATAGTGAGTTGTTAGGATGATCGTCACACCTTTTTTATTTAGTGTTTTAATAAACAGCCAAAGTTTTTTTCTTAATTCAACATCTACTCCTGCCGTCGGTTCGTCTAGTACTAGAACAGGAGGATTATGGACCATTGCTTTTGCAACCATTAGTCTTCTTTTCATTCCACCTGACAAACTTCTTGAGTAAGCATCGGCTTTTTCATCAAGGTTTACTTTTTTAAGTATTTCGAGATTATTCATTTTACTTTGTGTAACTCCGTATAAACCGGCCTGAAAATCTAAAACTTCAATTGGGGAAAAAAAAGGATCAATGTTAATCTCCTGTGGAACAACTCCAATAGCTCCTCGCGCAGATTTTGGATCTATATCAATATCTATACCACATATTCTCACTTCACCCTCCGATTTAAGTGTCAAACCGCCTAGAATATTAATAAAAGAACTCTTACCTGCACCATTTGGTCCTAATAAACCAAAAATTGATCCATACGGAATATGCATTGATATATTATTTAAAGCTGGTTCGGCTTTTCCTTTATATTTTTTTGTTAGGTTGTGGACTTCTATCGCATTTTTTTTTGGCATATTTTAAAAGTAATTTAAGTTTTAGAAATAATATATTATTCCTATGATCATATGATTATGAGCATATAATTAAATACAACAATAAATCTTAATAGTAAATTAGAGTGACAAAAAAGATTGAACAACTTGTACTAATTGATGGTTCCGGATATATATTTAGAGCCTACTATGCGTTACCACCAATGACTACCTCATCAGGTATACCTGTAAATGCAGTTTTCGGTTTCTGTAACATGCTTTTTAAACAACTTGAAAATATTCAAATGGAAAAAGGTGGTAATGTCTCGGTTGCAGTAGTATTTGACGCGGCAAGAAAAACTTTTCGAAATGAGATTTATCCGGAGTATAAAGCAAATAGATCAGATCCACCAGATGATCTGATACCCCAATTTGATATTATTAAAAGAGTACCAGAAGTTTTTAATCTAAAATCTATTGAATCTGTAGGATACGAAGCAGACGATTTAATTGCATCATATGCAGAGTGTGCGGAGAAGCTTGGTACAAGAGTCACAGTAATTTCTTCAGATAAGGACTTAATGCAACTTTTAAAAAAAAATATAACAATGCTGGATCCATTAAAAAATAAAGAAATTGATAGAGAGGAAGTTTTCAAAAAATTTGGTGTTTTCCCTGAGAAGGTTATTGATGTACAAGCCCTTGCAGGAGATTCGTCAGATAATGTTCCTGGTGTTCCAGGTATCGGTGTCAAAACAGCAGCTACATTAATTAATGAATATGGAAACGTGGAAAACTTATTAAATAATACGAAAAATATTAAACAAATAAAAAGAAGAGAGGCACTTGAAAATAACAAAGAAAAAGCCCTTATATCAAAAAAACTTGTAACATTAAAAAGTGACTTAGAACTACCAATTCCTATTGAGGATTTATCGTTTGTTCCAATTGATATAAATAAGATTGTAAACTTTCTTGATGAAATGGAATTTAAAAGAATAAAGAGCCAAATTTTAGAAAGATATGGATCAAAGAAATTACAGACTGAGCCTAAATCAGAATCTAATGCAAAACTGAAAATTGAAACAAATAGTTCTGAAAATTTAAAGACAAAAATAAATACCGAAAATTACATGTTAATTAACAATGAAGAAAAACTAAGATTATGGATTCAAAAAATATATAAGCATGGGGTTGTTGCAATAGACTGTGAAACAGATAGTCTTTCTCCAACAAATGCAAAGATGGTTGGGTTTTCAATGTCTATCAATGCAAGTAAGGCATGTTATATTCCAATACATCATGTAAATTGTGAAGAAAATTTTACACAAATTGAAGAGAAATTATTTATAAAATTGATTAAACCAATATTAGAAGATAATTCTGTTCTTAAAATTGGTCAAAATATTAAATATGATCTCATTGTCCTAAACAGACTAGGTATTAAAGTACATAATATTGATGATACAATGTTGATGTCGTATGTTTTAAATGCCGGGAAACACAAACACGGTTTAGACGAATTAGCAAAAATATACCTTTCTTATTCAACTATAAAATTTGAGGATGTTGTTGGTAAAGGTAAAGAAAAAAAAACATTTGAAATGGTGAATATTAATGATGCTATGATTTATGCTGCTGAAGATGCAGACATAGCATACAGACTCTGGGAAATTTTAAGAAGGGAGCTTATAAAAGAAAAGTTATTTTCATTTTATTTTTATTTAGAAAAACCTTTAATTCAGGTTATAAAAAAAATGGAGATTCATGGTATAAAAGTCAATTTTGAATTTTTAGAAAAATTATCTCAGGAATTCCAAAAAAAATTAAATTTACTTGAAAAAGAGATTTTTAATATTGCAAAGGAAGAATTTAATATTGGTTCACCAAAGCAACTTGGAGAAATATTATTTGAAAAAATGAGGTTACCATTTGGTAAAAAGGGGAAAAGTGGAAATTATCAGACAGACGTAAATGTATTAGAAAAAATGAAACACGAAAAAATACCAATTGCTGAACATTTACTAAATTGGCGGCAGATCAAGAAACTTATAACCACTTATTGTGAGGGGCTTATACTTAGAAAGAATCCTAATTCAAATAAAGTACATACTTCTTTTGGAATGGCAAGCACACTAACTGGAAGATTATCTTCAAATGATCCTAATTTACAAAATATTCCTATTAAATCAAATGAAGGCAAGCAAATAAGAAAAGCTTTCATATGTGAGAAAAATAAAAAGATTGTTTCAATTGACTATTCACAAATTGAGCTAAGAATTCTAGCACACGTTGCAGATATTGATGTTTTGAAAAGAGGTTTTAATTCTGGGGCAGATATTCATTCAATTACAGCACAAGATGTTTTTCAAGTTACTGAAAAAGAAGTTACTGAAGAACTAAGAAGAAAGGCAAAAACCATAAATTTTGGCATTATATATGGTATTTCTGCCTTTGGCTTAGCTAATCAACTGGAAATTTCAAACTCTGAAGCAAAACTGTATATTGAAAAATATTTTCAACAATATCCAGGAATTAAAAATTATATGCAAAATACCGTCGAATTTTGTAGAGAAAATGGTTTTGTTCAAACTTTGTTTGGAAGAAGAATTTACATACCATTTATAAACGAAAAATCAGGAATAAGAAAAAATTTTGCTGAGAGATCTGCAATTAACGCCCCTATTCAAGGTGGAGCAGCTGATATGATAAAAAAAGCAATGAATAAAATTGATACATTTATTTACGAAAATAAGTTAGAAACAAAAATGTTAATTCAAGTACATGATGAACTTATATTTGAGATTCCTGAGCCGGAGTTAGATGAAGTACCAAAAAAAATAGCTAAAATTATGGAAAATGCTTTTTCCCCAACTCTAAGTTTTTCTGTGCCCTTAATTGCTGATATAGGCACAGGTTTAGACTGGTCTCAAGCACATTAAATGTTAAACTGTTATTGCTTTTTTGTGTAGCCGAACAAATATGCTTCTCAATTCTTTTGTTTTTTTAATTGGTTTTCCAAAATAATATCTTAATACATTTTCCCCAGACCTAAGATCAAAACCTTCAGAATCAATGCCAATTATTTTCCAACCTTTTTCCTTCTTGAAAAAAACTTTCATATACAAATCAATACTTTCTTGGTGATCCTGATTCATATGGCTGATAACCTCAAATTCTTCTTCATTCTCTTCAAATACATTATCACAAATTAAATCTTCTCTATCAAACCATTTAACTTTTGCAAAACCAGCAGTCAGATGCGCATTTATTATTTGCAGTTTATATAAGTTCATATCTGAAAAATTTGCATATAAATTTGATACGGGGTGTCTTGATAAGAATCTTTTTTTTGCAACAATACTATTATATTTTTCTAATTTCCCAATAATACTTAATCTTGGCCTCGACATAGGATCTTCATAATTATGATTTGGAATATTAGGTAATGGATTCTCAAATTTCGGAAAAAATTCTCTGAATTTTTGTTCTTCATAAATTAATAGAGAAACAAAGTTATTTTTTTTTAAATTTTTGGTATGCTCAGACAAGTCTGACAAGATTAATATTGGACTTGCATCGTAGTCAAATGCAATAGAAACAAAAGTTGCGTATGGGATTGGTAAAGCTGAACTTTTAATGATATTTTTTTTGGATTTGTCTTTATCGAGTTGGGTAGATAAGTATCCCCTAGTGCAAGATCTAATTAATTGTCTTACTGAGTGATTTGAAATTTCATTATTCATGATTACCTAGCCTTATAAATAAATAGTTGTTAGAGTTCAACTTAAAAATAATATATATAAATAAATAATGCTTATGCAAAAACAACTTAAAAATTTTAAATTTCTGTTACTTCTAATTTGCTTGATATTTTACAATAATCATACTTTATTTAGTCAAACTAAAGAAAAACCATTGGTTTTTCACGGAGGATATACTTTCTCATCATTTAAAGGACAGAAATCAGCGGCAATTTATATTACTATAATTAATTCTGGAGAGAAAGATGTAAAAATTAATTCTATTTCAACAGATGTAGCAAAGAAAGCGGAAATTCATGAGATAATTTCAGAAAAAGATATTATCAAGATGAAAAAAATAGATAATTTCCTGGTTAAAAAGTCAGATACAGTTTTTTTTCAACCAGGAGGTACTCATATAATGGTTTTTGGTCTTGAAAAAGAACTGATTGATAAAGAAACGTTTAAGATTAATATCTTAACAAATGACTCGAAAACATATTCTATTGACATTTTGATTATAGACAAAAAATTGCGATAATATGAGAGAAGAAAAACATGCTACCTCGGTTGCTATTCAAGATTCAGGAATTATTATATTAGGTTCGTCTGGGTCAGGAAAATCAGATCTTGCATTAAGACTTATTGATGCAGGTGCTACTCTAATATCAGACGACCTTACTGTTTGCAAGAAAGTTAGAAATGATATCTTCTTATATTGTAAAAAAAAAATTTGTGGAAAAATTGAAGTTAGAGGAATGGGTATATTTACCGTTCCCTTTGTTGAAGAAATAAAACTAAAACTTGTTGTAAAGATGACTGAAAGAAGTGGTGAGAGATTTCCATCAAAAAAAAATAAGCAAAAGATACTTGGAAAATATTTTCCACGAATAGATATTTCGAAAAATGATATATCAGCTAATGCAAAAATAAATTTAAAGATTTTTGAATTAAGTAATGAATAAAAAAATTGTTGTAGTCACTGGTTTATCTGGCGCAGGAAAATCAACGGCGCTCAAAATATTTGAAGATATGGGTTATGAAGCTGTTGATAATCTTCCTTGTTCTTTAATACCTTTAATTTTAAACGAAAAGATTAAAAGCGATATCGCAATTGGCATAGATATTAGAAGCAGAGATTTTGATGCAAAGAAGATCAATAAGTTCATATTGAAAATAAAAGAAAAATTAGCAATCTCTGTAGTTTTCTTTGAATGCGAGAATATAAAATTGATTGAAAGATTCAAGGTTTCGAGGAGAAGGCACCCGATGTCTCTAAATATTCCAATTAATGATATTATAGAACAAGAAAGGTTATGGCTTAAGCCGTTGAAGAATATAGCAGACTTTCAATTAGATACAACTAATCTAGAAGTGCCTGAATTAAATAAAACATTATTAAGCATTTTTTCAAAATTAAATGATCAAAAATTTAACCTTAGAATAATGTCTTTTGGATTCAAGTATGGCATACCTAGAGAGGCAGACATAGTAATGGATGTAAGATTTTTAGAAAATCCTTATTACAATAAGAATCTCAGAATTCAGAATGGGAAAGACAATGATGTAATTAAGTTTGTAAAATCACAAAGTTGTTTTGATAAGTTTCACAAAAATTTTCTTAATACAATAAAACATCTTTTCAATTTTTATAAAATTGAAGGTAAAAAATATCTAACTATTGCATTTGGTTGTACAGGTGGCGTTCATAGATCTGTTGTAGTTGCAGAAACAATTTTTGATAGTCTTGCTAGTTCAAAGCTAGGATTATATATTGATCACAGGGACATAGAAAAATGATTGGAATAGTAATTGTTTCTCATGCTGATCTTGCGTTGCAATTTGTAGTTGCTATAGAACATGTTGTTGGCAAACAAAAAAAGCTTGAATACGTGTGCATTCATCCCAAGGATGATATGGAAAAAAAAAGAAAAGAAATTATAAAAGCTATAAAAATAGCAGATTCAGGCAGTGGTGTGATTGTAGCAACTGATATGTTTGGTGGAACTCCTTCAAACCTTGCAATATCCAATCTAGTAGAAGGAAAGATTGAAGTAATTGCAGGTGTTAATCTTCCAATGCTCGTTAAAATGATTTCTGATAGAAAAAAAGTTAAGCTTGATAAACTTGTTAAACTTTCACAGGAAGCTGGAAGGAAATATATTAATGTAGCATCAACTTTCTTTAAGGATAAAAAAGTTTGAGGTCAAGCACCAGATACAAAAAGAAAATTTTCATAACAAATAAGTTAGGTTTACATGCTAGAGCCGCAGCAAAATTTGTTAAAATTACTTCCAGTTGTAAATCACAGGTGAGTGTAAAAAAAGGAAGTAAAAGTGTTAATGGTTCTTCAATTCTTGGGTTAATGGCTTTGGCGGCGACAAAAGGTTCAGAAATTCAAATATTGTGTGAAGGTAAAAATGCCGAAAAAGATCTTAATAAATTAATTGAACTTGTAAAAGATAATTTTGGCGAAGAGGAAGCAATAGAATTTAACAAAAAAAAAGAAGAAATTCTTAGGGGAATTGGAGTTTCGCATGGTGTAGCTATTGGTGAGTGTTTTTTGAAACAGAGTGAAGGTTTGAATTTTAGAAAATATCAGATAGACAAAAGCAAGCTTAAAATTGAAATCTTAAGGTTTGACAACGCAGTTAAAGCCTCCATAAACCAATTAAGAAAACTTATAACTAAGAGCAAAAAACAAGTTCTTTCTAAAAATAACGAAATGATTTTTATTTTAGAAGCTCATATTGCTATGCTAAATTCTTCTTCTTTAGTTAAAGATGCTAGAAAACAAATAATGACTAAATTTGTAAATGCAGAATCAGCTATAATTAGTGAATTAAAAAAACATGAAAGTGTCTTTAATAAAATTAAGAATAATTACTTCAAAGAAAGATTCGACGATGTCCAAGATGTTTGCAAAAGGTTATTAAATAATTTAAAAGGAAATAAAAAAAAAATTGTATCAGAGCCAAATGAAAAAGTTATTTTTGTATCTGATAACTTTAGTACTGCGGATTTAGCCTCAATTAATAAAAACACTACTTCTGGTTTAGTTAGTGCTTACGGTGGACCTGAAGGGCACTTTTCAATTATAGCAAGATCTTTATCAATTCCAACAGTAGTAGGTGTGAAGAATTTTATAAATAATGTGCAAAATAAAGAAAAAATTATAATTGATGGAGATAAGGGTTTAATTATTAAAAACCCAAATAAAAATACTATTAAAATTTATGAAAGAAAAATTAATGAATTAAAAACACAATCTCATAAACTTGATCAGTACAAAAATACTTTACCTAGAACGTTGGATAAAAAAAAGATATTTATCGAAGCAAATGTTGACAATTTTCAAGAGTCAAAATTAGCTATGGAAAATGGCATTAATGGAATTGGTTTGTTTAGAAGTGAATATCTTTATATGAATAGGAAAAAACTACCAAGTGAGACAGAACAATTCAATTTATTAAAAAAAACAATACAAAACTTAGGTACCAAAAAATTAACTGTTCGCACTTTAGATATTGGAAACGATAAACACTCTGAGCAAATAGATAAAATGGTTGGTCCATCTCCTAATCCTGCACTTGGACTCAGGGCTATAAGATTAACTCTAGCTTTCCCAAATATTTTCAAAAAGCAAATTTCAGCAATATTAAGAGCATCTGCATTTGGCTCTTTAAGAATAATGTTACCAATGGTTTCACATTTGTATGAACTTGAAGCAGCCAAGAAAATAATTAAAGATGTTCATAAAATATTGATAAAAAAAAATATAAAAGTAAGAAAAACACTTCCTCCAATAGGTGTTTTAATTGAAACTCCCGCAGCTGCACTTATCTCTAATGTATTAGCTAAACATTGCGATTTTTTTGCTATTGGCACAAACGATTTAGTAATGTATACATTAGCTATCGATAGAGGAGATGAGAATGTAGCAAGTATTTATGAACCTTCTCACTTATCTGTCTTGAGGTTAATAAAAATGTCAAAAGAGTCTGCAGATAAAAATAATATTCCAGTAAGCGTTTGTGGTGAAATGGCAGGTGATCCAATGTTTGCTCCACTGCTTATTGGACTTGGAATTAACACATTGTCTATGAGTCCGTCAAGAATCTTAAAAATGAAGCAATTTGTTAATTTTATGAGAATGTCTGATGCTATAAATTTAAGTAACCAGGTTTTCAACGAATCAAATTATAAGAATATTAATAGAATTTTAAAAGATTTTTATAAATCTCTAAAAATAAAATAACTAAAAAAGGGAAAGTTAGAATGCAAGATTATAAAATTAAAGACATCAAACTAGCTGAATGGGGTAGAAAAGAAATTTCGATAGCTGAAACGGAAATGCCAGGCCTAATGAAATTGAGAGAAGAATTTAAAGATGATAAACCACTAAAAGGTGCTAGGATCGTTGGATGTCTTCACATGACTATTCAAACAGCAGTTCTGATTGAAACATTATTAGAGTTAGGTGCATCGGTCCGCTGGAGTTCTTGCAATATTTATTCTACGCAGGACCATGCGGCAGCAGCCATCGCAAAAGAAGGTATACCTGTTTTTGCCTGGAAAGGAGAAACAGAAGAAGAATTCTGGTGGTGCATTGAACAAACAATTAATGGCCCAGATAATTGGCAACCAAATTTAATACTTGATGATGGTGGTGACCTAACAAAATTGATTCATGAAAAGTTTCCCAAACATTTAGATAAAATAAAAGGACTTTCAGAAGAAACTACAACAGGGGTTTTAAGATTGGTAGAAATGCAAAAAGAAAACACACTGAAAGTACCAGCTATAAATGTAAATGATTCTGTCACTAAATCAAAGTTTGATAATAAATATGGTTGTAGAGAAAGTCTAGTTGATGGAATTAAAAGAGCTACAGATGTAATGATGGCT
>CABZJY010000011.1 GCA_902526175.1 uncultured Alphaproteobacteria bacterium
CTTAACAACTTTCTTTACCCTTTTTTCAGGATAAATATTGTAGTAACAGTGACTGTTAACAGGGCATTTTTCACATAAGGGATTTTTTGGTCTACAAATTAGAGAACCTAAATCCATCAACGCCTGACAATACGAGCCATTGTTTTTCTTTGGTGTAAGATTTTGAGCTACGGTATTTAATTTTTTTTCAAAGGTTTTATTTGCAGGATTTAATTTCATAGATCTTGATATAATTCTCTTTATATTCCCATCTACAACTGCTTTAGTACTGTCGTACAAAATTGCGGAAATTGATGCAGCTGTATACTTCCCAATTCCTGGTATTTTTATTAATTCTTCATAACTTTTAATAGGGTAATTTTGTTTAATTGCATTAATTGCCTTAAACATATTTTTTGCTCTTTGATAATACCCTAATCCCTGCCAGTTAAACATAATTTCATCTAAAGAAGCTTTAGATAAGGAATTAAATGTAGGCCATTTTCTTAAAAATTTATAGAAATAAGGTATAACTGTCTTAACACCAGTTTGCTGTAGCATGATTTCACTTAACCATACACAATAAAAGTTTTGATATTTTTCTTCTCTCCATGGAAGTTGTCTTTTATGAACTTGGTACCAATTCAAAATTTTATTTTGCCATATATGGCTATTTTTTAAACTTATATTGTCTATTTTATTATTTTTGAGCATAATACTTAAAATGGTAAAGAGAACTAATAAAACAAAGTCTATTTCTTCGATTATACCTAATGTTCTTGGTCCTGTTAAAAAAAAAAGTAATAAAATTTTGGAGATTAAACTTAACTGGAACAAAATATTAAATGATGATCTTTCTAAATTTAGCTTCCCAAATAAAATATACAAATTTAATAACAAAAAAACTCTTGAAATATCTGTAGAAGAAGAAAAGTTATTAGAGATCAGTTATAATTCGGATTTTATAATGAGAGAAATTAATAGATTTTATGGACACGAACATATAGAATTGATTAAGTTTAAAAAAATATTGTATTAAATTAAGTAAGGTTCATATGAATTTAAAATACATTTATTTATTTATTTTTGTTTATAACTTTTTTTATACTGAACTAGTTTCAGAGAATATTGTTGATACTATCGAAGCTTTAGAGGAAAAATCTCTTGGCGAACCGGACGCTCCAATAAAAATGATTGAGTTTGCTTCACTTACCTGTGGGCATTGCGCTAGATTCCACAATGAAGTTATGCCTGCAATTAAAGAAAAATATATAAACAATGGGAAAATATTTTTTATCTACAAAGATTTTCCTTTAGATAAATTTGCTTTAAAGGCATCGATTATATCAAGATGCTCAGGTAACAAAAATTATTTCAGTTTTTTAGATGTTTTTTATAAAAAGCAGGCAAGTTGGACTAGGTCTCAAGATCCATTCAAGTCTTTACTCAAAATTGCTAAAGTAGGGGGACTTAAAGATGAAGAAATTAAAGTGTGTGTTGGAAATAAATCTATCGAAGATGGATTACTAAAAGATAGACTTAAATCCTCAAAAAAATACGATATAACCGCAACGCCAACAATTTATCTTAATGGTAAAAAATATACTGGAGATTTAACACTCGAAGCACTTGAACTTAAGATTAATTCTCTACTTAATTAGTTACTAAATTGTTTAATATAAAAAAATTAAAAATTTCAGGCTTCAAATCTTTTCCCTACCCATTAGAGATTGATATTCCTGAAGGAATTACTGGTATTATTGGACCAAATGGTTGCGGCAAATCAAATATTTTTGAAGCAATTCGATGGGTGATGGGCGAAAGTTCATCAAAAAGTTTAAGGTCCTCCTCTATGGAAGAACTAATATTTAGCGGAACAGATAATGTTCCTGAAAAAAATATTGCCGAGGTAACTGTTGATCTTGAAATTAATGAAGAAAATAAAAAACAATTTGGTGATGACAAACTCATTGTATCCCGACATCTTGAAAGAGGTGTTGGTTCATTTTACAAAATTAATAATAAGGATGTTAGAGCAAAGGATATTAGTATACTTTTTTCAGACTCCGGATCAGGTCCGAGATCAAGTTCTATAATAAGTCAGGGAAATATTGACCAAATAATAAATTTTAAACCCCTAGAAAGAAAAATTATTCTTGAGGATGCTGCTGGTATATCTGGTTTACAAACTAGAAGGCATGACTCAGAATTAAAACTAAATGCAACAGAAAAAAATTTAGAGAGGATCGGTGATAATATATCAATATTAGAAAAGCAAAAACAATCACTCAAAAGACAATCACGGCAAGCTGAAAATTATCAAAAAATCTCAGATCAAATAAAATATAACCAAAAAAAATTATTCTACATTCAATGGAAAAACTCAAGTATACAAAAATCTTCATTTCTAAAAAATACCAAGATTTTTGAAAATAAAATAAAAATTATTGAACAAGAATTAGATAAACTAAGCGCAGCATCCAATGACATTAAAGTTAATTTTGAAAAATGCGAATTAGAGAAATTAACTTTAGATAAAAAAATGAATAAAATTATTCTTGAAAAAGAAACAGTAGTTAATAAAAAACAAAATTTAGCATTGAGAAGAACCGAGGTACAAAATTTTTTACTTTCACTTGAGAATGATCAAACCCGTGAACACAAACGAATTCAGGAAATAAGGAAAAATATTACAGAACTTAATAAATTAATTGTCGACTCAAATAATTCTGACAATTTAAAAAAAAGTCTTGATTCCGAACTTGCAAATGAAGCAAATCTTAACGAAAAAATATCTAAGCTAGAATCAATTCTTTACTCTGAGATCCAGCTGACACTTGGTGAAGAAT
Organism: uncultured Alphaproteobacteria bacterium; assembly: GCA_902526175.1. GTDB lineage: Bacteria > Pseudomonadota > Alphaproteobacteria > Methylaequorales > Methylaequoraceae > CACBWF01. The sequence continues at coordinate 2,829 of CABZJY010000011.1, forward strand.
TTAAAAAAGATAATTTTATTGAATCAAATGTAATACTGAATAAAAAAAAAAAAGAAATTGAAAAGGAATTAGAAAAACTCTCAGTACAAATAAAAATAAAGAAAAATAAAACAAATATCAAAATTCTCAAAGATTTAGAAAATAACATTAATGGTATATCCTTTAAGATTAAATTGTTGAAGAATGATAGACTAGAAAATGAAAAAAAACTAAGAATTATTGAAAGAGATATCGAAAAGAGATCAAAAGACCTTGATGTAATTTTCAACAATTTAACAAGAAACAAAGCAGAACTTAATACACTTAAGAAATTTGCTCAAGATATAGATAATTCAAAAAGATCCATAATCAATTTGATAAAAATTAAAAATGGTTATGAAAAAGCAGTTTATACTGTATTAAATTATGACTTAGATGCAGAACTTTCAGAATCAAAAAAATACTGGGTAGAAAAATACAACCATGAATTGCCAGATCTACCAAAATCAATTGATCGATTATCAAATTATGTAAGTGGACCAAAACAATTGGATCAAATTTTATCCCAAATTGGTGTAGTTAAAAAAAAGATTGACGGATCTCGTGCCAGTAGAGACTTGAAAGTAGGACAATATATAGTTTCTACTGAAGGATATGTTTGGAGATGGGACGGTTTATTCTCAGAAAAAGAAACTGAAATTAGTAAATGGTTTAGTCAAGGCCAAAAAATACGTGAATTAGAAAAGAATATTTTGATTTTAAATAGTAAGATGTCAGAATGTAAAAAGAGTCTTGATAAAATTAAAATACAAAAAAATGGACTAATAAATAATGATTTAGAGTTATATAAAAATCAGCAAAATTTTCAAAAAAATTTAGATAAAGAAAATATAAAACTAGCTCAACAAAAAAACAAAGTTTTGGTTGAACAGGCCTTTATAGACAAATTGATTGAAAGACAAAACTTACTTTTAGATCATAAGAAAAAAGTTACCGGGGAAATATCTGATATTGAGGATAAACTAAAATTAGGCACATCAAAACCAAGTGAAAAAAATCAGACACAACTAACACTTGATAATCTTAAAGATCAAATTAAGAAAAAAAGAATATATATTAACCAAATAAACCAAAAAATTTTGAGTATGGAGATAAAGGCAAACCATTATGAAAAAAATTTAGAAGAAAATCTTAATAGAGAAAAAGAATCAATAAACCAGTTAAATAACTACGAAAAAAGAATTACAAAACTTCGACATGAAAGACAAAACTTAGATGATCAACCTGACAACTTTGATCAAAAGATTAACTCTATTGTTGCAGAAATTCAAATGTTGCAGAACAAAATTGATAAAAACAACAATCATATTGAACTTAACAATAGCAGACTAAATCAAAATAATGAAAAAATTAGAACACTTAACAACGAAAAAAATCAAATAAATAATCAGAAAATTAGACTTGAAGAAAATACTCGTTTCCACAAAGACAAACTTACAGAAATTGAGGAAAATATTAGAAAAACTTTCGGAATTCATCCTACTCAAATGGAAAAAGATTTTGATAGTGATAATAAAGATAGTTCTGAATCAAAGGATTTTAGAGAAGTAGAGAAAGTTATTGAAGATTTAATAAATAAAAGAAACCTAATAGGACCAGTAAATTTAAGGGCTTATATTGAACAAAAAGAAGTCAGTAAAGAATTAGAGGGCATGATATCTGAGAGAGATGATATAATGCTTGCAATAAAAAAACTAAGAAAAGCTATCACTGAAATTAACCAAGAAGGAAAAAGAAGATTATTAAAAGCATTTGATAAAGTAAATGAAAATTTTTCTAAATTATTTAAAAAATTCTTTATTGGAGGAGATGCGCATCTTGAATTAGTTAATTCTGATGATCCATTACAAACAGGAATCGAAATATATGCTAAACCTCCGGGTAAAAAACTTTCAAGCATCAGTTTGTTATCTGGAGGTGAGAAAACACTTACGGCAATATCTCTTATTTTTTCAATATTTCTTATTAAACCATCGCCAATATGCATCCTTGATGAAGTAGACGCAGCTTTAGATGATGAAAATGTTGGAAAATTCTGTGAAATTTTGAATGAAATCAAAAATCAAACTAGAACCAAATTTCTTATAGTAACTCACCATAAAATAACAATGTCAATGGTCGATAAGATTTATGGAGTAACTATGAATCAAAAGGGGATATCAGATGTGGTTTCGGTGAGTTTTGATGACAATAGAGATTATCAAGAAGCAATTTAAAATGAACGATGAAAGAAAATCATTTCAACAAAGACTTGCTTCTCATAAAAAAAAAACTAATAGCAACAATTTAAACAGTAAAAAAAACTCTAAACAAAATATCAATGCACTTGGGCTTGGGTTTAAGTTAGCAACAGACTTTGTTGTAACTATTGTTGTGGGTTGTTTGATTGGTCTAGGGATAGATAAGCTATTTGAAACTAAGCCTACTTTTTTTTTAATTTTTTTGTTTTTAGGTATTGCAGGAGCTTTTCTAAATATATATCGTACTGTATTGAATTTAAATAAATAGGTAAATCTTGGCAAGCCCTTTAGCACAATTTGAAATAAAAGAAATAATTCCAATAGTTGTATCCAATTATAATATTTCCTTAACTAACTCAGCTTTAGCAATGATTTTTACAGCTGCGATTATCTTGCTTTTTCTTTTTTTAGGATTAAGAAATTTGAATATAGTACCAAGTAAATTACAAGTAGCTGTTGAATTAAGCTATGAATTTATTGCTGGAATGATCAAAGATAATATTGGTAAAGAGGGACTTAAATATTTGCCCTTTGTGATGACCCTATTCCTTTTTATTCTTATTGGTAATCTTTTCGGAATGTTACCATATAGTTTTACATGGACTAGTCACATTATAGTGACATTCGCAATTTCTTTTTTCATTTTTTTATCTGTTACATTTATAGCTATTTTTAAACATGGCTTGATAAAATTTTTGGGATTCTTTGCACCTGCAGGTGTCCCAAAACTTATGCTATTTTTGTTAATTCCGATTGAAATTATATCATACATATCAAGACCAATAAGTTTATCAGTGAGATTATTTGCGAATATGATGGCAGGACATACACTTCTCAAAGTAATTGGAGGATTTGTATTTGTTCTAGCTGCTAACTCATTTATTATAGGGGGTATTATTCCCTTAGCTTTTTTGATAGCCCTAACAGGGCTTGAAATAGTAATTGCTTTTTTGCAAGCTTATGTATTTGCAATATTAACTTGTTTATACATCAATGATGCAATACATTTGCATTAGTTAATTATTTATAACTTTAAATTAGGAGAATTTTAAATGGATATTGAAGCAGCAAAACTTTTGGGAGCTGGTATTGCGGTTCTAGGTGTTATAGGTTCGGGTATCGGAATTGGAAATATTTTTGCAGCCTTTATTTCTGCCGTTGGAAGAAATCCGGGTGCTAGAGAACATGTTTTTACGATGACAATGTTGGGATTTGCACTAGTTGAAGCTTTAGCATTATTTGCACTAATTATTGCTTTACTACTATTGTTTGTATTTTAGTATTTATGAAGTTAAGAAGAATCAATTTTTTTTTATTCATAATCATTTTTTTAAAACAGCCACTTCTGTTGTTGGCGGCTGATGAAAAAGGAGGTATGCCTCAACTTGATCCAAGCTCATATTCTTCACAGGTTTTCTGGTTGATAGTTGTGTTTTCCATTTTGTTTGCTCTAGTTAACTACGTTTTTATACCAAAAATTATTAAGGTTAACTCAGAGCGTAAAAAGATTATAAATGAAAATATTACTACAGCTGAAAAAAATAATAAAATCATAGAAGACTTAAATAATAAGATCGAAGAAAATATTTCGAAAGCTCAGCTTGAATCTGAAAAAATATTCAAAGTATCATACGAAAAAAATATGCAGTTTTTTAATAATGAGATAAAGGCTCAGATGAAAATTTTCGAAGATAAAGAAAAAAAAATATTGGCTGAAATAGCTGCTAAAAAAAATGAAGTAGAAAAAAATCTTGAAAACTATTGTATCACTATATCCGATAATATTTTCAATAACATACTAAAGAAAGATGAAAAGATTTCTAAAGAAAATTTTAAAAAATTAAAAGGAAATTTCCATGCCAACTAGCATGCTCGAGGATTCAACTTTTTGGGTTGCATCATCATTTATTATTTTTATTTTGTTAACCTTAAAACCTCTGAAAGAATTTTTTAACACTTCGTTAGAAAACAAAATTGATTTGATTACAAAAGAAATAGATGAATCATCACAGCTTAAGGATCAATCCATTAAGATTCTTGAAGAGATAAAACAAAAACAAAAAGATTCAGATATTTTAGTAAATAAGATCATTGAAGATTCAAAAATAAATACAATTGAGTATGAAAAAGATCTGAAACAAAGACTTAAATCCACACTTGAAAAAAGAGAAATAAATTTTCAACAAAGAATAAATAACGAAATTTCAAAAGCTGAACAAGATATTAAAGAATTAATTATTGAAACATCTATATATGTTACTCAAAAAAGAATAGAAAAAAATATTCGCACCTCAGATAATAATAATATTATTTTAAATTCTTTAAAAAAAATAAATTTTTGATTATTTCTTATGGCGGTTCATACTGTACTAGAAGAACATGAAATAAAAAAAATTTTGAATTTATATGATGTTGGTGAACTAATTGAGTATAAAGGTATTACTGAAGGAATAGAAAATACAAATTACTTTTTAAAGACTAATAAAAAAAAGTATATTCTTACAATTTTTGAAAAAAGAGTAAAACAAAGGGATCTACCTTTCTATCTTGATCTTATGGATCATATAAAGTCCAAAGGAATCAATTGTCCAAGATCGCTGCTCAGCATACAAAAAAAAAGATTACAATCAATTAAAAAAAAAAAATTAGCAATCTTTACTTTTATAGATGGCAAATGTCTTAAACATTGGAATAAAGATATTTGCTACTCAGTGGGTAAAAAACTGGCTAAATTACATCGATTGAGTGCAAATTTTCATAAAGAAAAAAATAATGACTTCAGCATTAATAAATGGGTGAAAATATTTGAAAAATTAAAAAAAAAAGTTCACAGTTATTTTCCGGAAACTGATTCAATAATTTCTAAGGAATTAAATTTTCTTAAAGAAAATTGGTTAAAAAATTTACCAAAAGGTATTATCCATGCAGATTTATTTCCTGATAATATACTTTTTGAAAATAATAAAATTTCTGGAATTATAGATTTTTATTTTTCATGTACTGATTTTTTTGTTTATGATTTAGCAATAACAATAAATGCTTGGTGTTTTAATAAAAATAAATTTCAACATAGTTTTTTCTCTTCATTAGTAAATGGTTATCAGTCTGAAAGAAAATTAACAAACCAAGAAAAAAAAAAATTAAATATTTCCTTACGTGGTGCAGCAATAAGATTTTTATTGACTAGGCTTTTAGATTTTTATAAAGAAGAAAAAAATTTTTTAAAAAAGGATCCATTAGATTTTTTAAATATTCTTTCTTTTCATATTCGTAATGATTTAAAATGTTAGAAAATAATACTATTAACATTTACACAGATGGGGCTTGCTTAGGAAATCCCGGCCCTGGTGGATGGGCATATCTATATTATTTAAATGATAAAAAGGTCTTTTCTTCGGGTAATGAAAACAATACAACTAATAATAGAATGGAATTAACAGCCGCTATAAAATCACTCCAAAATATATCGAATGCACACCACGTCATTTTGCATACGGATAGTAAATATTTAATTAATGGGGCAAAAGAATGGTTAGAAAAGTGGAAGCATAATAATTGGAAAAGTAGTTCAAATCAGAAAGTAAAAAATATTGATTTGTGGCAAAAATTGGATAAACTTCTACAATCTCATGATGTTGAATGGACTTGGGTAAAAGGTCATAGCGGAAACAAATTTAATGAAGAGGTCGATGAAATGGCAAGAAACGAAGCAAACCTTTTATAATTCTAAAATTACTTTTTCAGCTTTACTATTTAATAACCCAGCCCCATTTTCATCAAATATATGTGTTATAACAGAATTGTCTATAACCATTGCAAATCTAGATAATCTGATACCTAGACCCACAGCAGATAAATCTATTTCAAACCCTGATTTTTCGAGAAAGTTATGGTCATAATCTGACAAAAAATCAATATTTTTTGCACTATTAGCATCTAACCATTTTTCAAGTACAAAAGGATCATTGACTGATATAAATATTATTTTCTGGATACCCTTACTTACAAAATCATCGAACAATTTAACATATCCAGGTAAATGTTGTTCAGAACATGTTGGTGTAAATGCACCCGGAACTCCAATTAATAAAACCTTTTTATCTCCAATTAAATTTAAAAATTTAACTTTTTCAGGACCATTTTCATTAATTATATAGACATCTACATTGTCAATTTTATCATTAACTTTATATTTCATTATTTTACCTCATTAATAGCTTCAATTATTTTTTTTTTGGATAATAATTCTCCTAAAACAATACCTTCTTTATTTTTTGGTCCATAAACTATATTTAAAGGTATACCATACTTATTAAAAGTTTTCATATAGTTTTGAATTTCTATATTTTTATTTGTCCAATCAGCTTTAAATAATTTTACATTGTTTTCTTTAAAAAAAGATCTCATTTGTTTTTTGTCAAGTGTTGAAATTTTGTTAATCTTACACGTTACACACCAATCAGCAGTTACATCAACAAAAACTATATTATTTTTTTCAATCATTTCTTGTAAAATATTTTTCTCATATTTTAACCACATTTCGTCATTTTGTTCTTTTTTTGGGAAAATTATAAAACTAGAAATTAATAATAGTAAAATAGTTAAAATATTTTTACTTAGTTCTAATTTTGAGATGTAAAATCCAAATCCACCTACAAGAATAAATATAAAATACAATGCAGTTGAATTTAGATTCATCAAACTTAATAGCCATAGTCCTGTTAGTAATACTAACATACCCAAAATATATTTCATTTTAATCATCCATAACCCGGGTTTAGGAAAAATGTTTAATACGTTCGGGGAAAGTACTATTAAAAAATAAGGAATACTAAATCCTGTACCTAATGCAGTAAATATCAAAACTGTATACAAATCATTCTGCGTGAAAGCAAAACTTATAGCAGTTCCTAAAAAGGGTGCAGAACAAGGAGTTGCGAGAGCAGTTGAAATTATTCCAGTGAAGAAAGCAGAAATGTATTTATTTTTGAAATCAACATTATTTAGTCTATTAAATATTGATGGCATAAAAATCTCAAAGAATCCTATTAAATTGAGTGAGAAAAAAAATAGTATAAGTGCAAATATTAACAAGAATTCAGAACTCTGAAATTGTATACCCCATCCAACTTCATTTCCTAACATCCTTAACAAAATTATTACAATGCTTAAAAAAATAAATGAAAAAATAATCCCTGCTGCTGTTGCTAATGAATAAAAGAGGATTTTATCTTTATCATCTTTATTTAGGTTAATTAGTGAGTAAATTTTTAATGATAAAACAGGAAGAACACAGGGCATAAAATTCAAGATGATTCCACCAATAAATGCTATCATTAACATGAAGATTATTGATTGATGATTTTTTTTATTTCCAATATTAATATTCAAAATATTTGAATTTCCATTTGTTTTATTGACTATAAGAACTTCTAATTTATCTTTTAATTCAAATTTACTATTGGAAACTAAAAGAATTTGTGAATTAAATTTTCCTACAGGAATAATTCTATAATCAAATTCATGGTTTTCAGAAAAAGTAAAGATATCCAACGCTTGATTTTTGTTGTCAAAGTATTTTAGATTAATTTTTATCTTTTTTTCCCCTATATCTATTTCTTGAATTTCGAAAAAACTATCTTGTTTAATGGGATTTTGGGTTATAGCAACAGCTAGAATGCTTTTATTGTTCTCACTAATATTCCTAGGATTATAGTTGATTACTCTTTTTTCGTTTATAGGTATGCAAATATGCTTACAAACTAAATAATTGATATTTACTTCAGTTCTAAAATCTTGATTAGTATCTATTACATCTAACTTTACTGGAAAAATTACCTCATTCTCATAACCTATTGTCTCAATATCTGAATCAAAATATCTTTTTGGTGGAGGATATAAAATTTCGTGTTTTTTTATATTTTTATTGTCTAAAAATTTTAGAGAAATAGTTTCTCCAGAGTCACCAGGATTCTTCCAATAAGTTTTCCATCCAGGTAATAAATTTATTTTAATACCAAAAAATAAGTCATTTTCAAATTTTAATAATTTTTCATCATTTAAGGTTGATAAACTACTATACTTATCCGTTGTTAGAATTTCTAAATTAGCGTTAACAACATTCTTTATTAGAATTAGAAAAAAGGTCAGTATAAAAAATTTCTTCACAATAAAAGCTTAATTGATTAATTTGTTTAAAATTGCCATAATTATATAATGAAAAAGAAAAATTATCTTAAAGGAAATATAATTTGTGCATTACCTCAATTAAAGGATCTTTTTTTTACAAAAAGTTTAATATATTTAACTCACCATAATCATGAAGGTGCAATTGGAATTGTACTTAATTATAAAATCATGAATGTATCTGGAGATGACCTTTTTGAAAAACTAAATATTGTAAATAAAAATAAAAATAAAAACTTCTCCTTACACATAGGTGGTCCCCTTAGTCAAAATAATGGCTTCATACTTCACTCTAAGGAATATAAAAAAAAAGATACTATAAAAATTACACAATCAGTAAACCTTACTTGTACTACAAAAATAATAGAGGATATTGCAAAAAATATGGGCCCAAAAAAATATTTTATTTCTCTAGGTTATGCAGGTTGGGGACCTGGGCAACTTGAGGAAGAGATTATAAATAATAGCTGGATAAAGATTAAAGAAGAACTTGATCTAATATTTGATGTGGAAGCTGAAAAAAAGTGGGATAAAGCTATAAAAATAACTGGAATTGACTTTTCAAAATTTTCCTCTTATTCAGGTAAAGCCTAGATATCTAGGTAGAATTTTTTGTAATAAATTCCTCGAGGTCCTTTATACTATTTTTAATTACTGTATATTTTTCTTTTTTAGCCATTATTTTAATTAAGTCAGAAGGTAGTTTAAGATTTTTTTTAGTCGACTTGTTTACCGTATCTAAAAACTTTGCGTGATGAGCAGTTGACAAAAAGATTATTTTTTCATTAATTTTATTATAAGTTCTCCCGACTTTAATTCCAACTGCGGTGTGCGGATCAATTACAATTTTATTTTTAAAATAAATATCTTTAATTACATCTTGTGTTGCCTTGTCATTTATTTTACCTCCATAAAAATTTAATAAGATTTTGTTTAATAGTTTTTTGCTTACAACAAATTTTCCTTCTGTTTCAAGAGATTGATACAACTTATTTAGTTTTAAACTATTTCTCTCAAGATAATAATCCATTAATCTTTCAAAATTACTTGACACCTGTATATCCATACTTGGACTCAAGGTTATTTTTGTCTTTTTTTTTTCCATACAACCAGAAGAAAAAAATCTAGTTAAAACATCATTAGAATTAGATGAAACAACTAATTTTTTAATTGGAAGTCCCATTAATTTTGCAACGAATCCAGCATATACATTCCCAAAATTTCCTGTAGGTATACTAAAAATAACTTGTTCACCTTTCTTACAAGTTTTTAGGTATGCCCAAAAATAGTAAACAATTTGGCCCATAATTCTTACCCAATTAATAGAATTTATTGCTGCTAAGTTTAAAGATTTTTCTTTACTATTTTTTTTAAAAAATTGTTTTACAAGCGCCTGACAGTCGTCAAAATCCCCTTTCACTGCAATATTAAAAACATTACTTTTTTCAATTGTAGTCATCTGTTTTCTCTGTATCTCACTTACCTTTTTGTAAGGAAAAAGGATAAATATTTTTATAGATTTGGATTTTGAGCAACCATGAATGGCTGCAGAGCCTGTATCACCAGACGTTGCACCAAGTATAATAAGTTGTTTTTTTTTCTTTTTGAGAATGTATTCGTATATATTTCCTAGTAGCTGAAGAGCAAAATCTTTAAAAGCATAAGTTGGTCCGTTATAAAGATTTAGTATAAACTCGTTCTCTCTAAGTTTACTTAAATTAATAATTTCTTTTGAAGAGAAATTTGAATATGTATTATGACAAATTTTTTGATAGTCTTTTAATGGAATTGATTTGCCAATAAAATCCTTTGTAATTTTGTAGGCTAATTCACTATATTCAAGTCCTCTAAAATTAGAAAAATCCTTATGATTAAAATTAGGGAATTTTTCAGGAATATATAGTCCACCATCATTTGCTAACCCATTAAGTACTACCTTCTCGAAACTAATTGATGATTCTCCACCTCGCGTTGAGTAATATCTCATCTCTACTTTATTTTTCTGATATTTGCAGCTAAATATACCCCCACAAGGCCAACTGCAATTAAGAACCATGTTATGGCATATTGTAAATGATTATTTCTAATGTATATCCTCGTTTGGTTTCCTAACGGATACCCGTTAGGACCATCATTAGTTGCTTCTAAATAAAAATTATCTCTAAACTTTAGTTTGGTAAATTCTGACATTTTTAAAGGTTCTACAAAAAACCAAAAATTATTCTCAAAATCATTATCTGGTTGAAATTTTCCTTTTTTGCCAGGAAGTCTTATTACAGCTTCAATTTTTTGAGAATCATGTACCTCGTATTTTTTTCTTAATTCTCTATTTTTTAGTTTTAATGGAATCCAACCTCTGTCAAAGATAATATAATCACCATTTACGAGTTCGAATGGAATAAGAAGATGATACCCATTATTTCCATTTTTACTCAAAGCTGGCATAAACATTTCTAATTCATTAATAAATTTTCCTTCGATTTTTACTCTCAAAAATTCATTTTTTTCAGGATATTCAACACTTTCTAACAAAACACTGTCTGATTCAAACATATTAATTCTTTGTTCAATTAGTTTCTCTTTCCACTCTAGCCTAATAATCTGCCAATAGCTAAGTGAAAGCAAAATTAACAATGCGATAATTGAAACAAAAGTTGAAAAGACTTTAGGCTCAAAAATGTACTTATGGTTATTAAAACTAAAATACATTATTAAAATTTAAATGGACACCCACCAATATACAAATGCAAACAAAAATAACCATACGACGTCAACAAAGTGCCAATACCATGCTGCAAATTCAAAACCAAGATGTTTTTCGGGTTTAAAATGTCCAGAAAGTCCCCTTATAAAACAAACAAGTAAGAAAATAGAACCAATAATTACATGTGCACCATGAAATCCTGTTGCCATATAGAACGTAGAAGGATAAATACCCTCATCTATTTTAAAATCAGCAACCATGTATTCATAGGCCTGAAAACCTGTAAAAATTATACCTAGCATTATAGTCAAAAAAAGAAAAACCAAGAAATTTTTTCTGTCATTGTTTCTTAGTGCGTGATGTGCCCAAGTAACAGTTCCACCAGATGCTAATAGAATTAATGTATTCAGTAAAGGAATACCAAATGGCTCTATTAATTTGATATCCTCAGGAGGGAAAATACCGTTTATAGCATCCATTCTTCCGGTTAATTCCGGACTATCTGCACCTGGGTATAAAGCTACGTCAAAGAATGCCCAAAACCACGCTGCAAAAAACATAACCTCAGAAGCTATAAATAGTAACATGCCATATCTTAATCCAATTTGAACAACTTGATTATGAAAACCTCCTTTTTCTGACTCAATTACAACGTCTCTCCACCAAAGAATACTTGCAAGCGTTACTGCACCCGCGCCAATAAAGAATAGCAGGGAACCTTCGTCATTCATTGCCATGATTGCGCCCCATGCCATTAATAAACAAGCCATTGAAGTAACTAAAGGCCACGGACTAGGATCAACTAAGTGGTAAGGATGCTTATTATCTGAACTCATTTTTAATTATTATTATTTTTAATATACATAGTATACGAAAGTGTCAATTCATCAATAGATTTCATATTTTTGTCACTAACAATTTCTGGATCTATAAAAAAAGAGACTGGCATTTCTACTTCTTGTCCAGGTTTGAAAACCTGTTCTTCAAAACAGAAACATTCTATCTTATTGAAATACTGACCCACTGTAAGAGGCGTAACATTAAATGTAGCTGTACCAATAACTTCTTTATCTGACAAATTTTTAGCTTTGTAGAAAACGAGTTTATTTTCTCCAATTTTAGTTTCTATTTTTCTTGATATTGGTTCAAAAATTAATGGTGAAGGTTTCTCTACAGAAGAGTCAAGTCTTACATGAACAACTTTATCCAATACAGCTAGATTATTCTTACTACTAATCATTGGCGTTCCAGCAAAACCTGTTACTTGACAAAATAGTTTATATAGTGGAACTGATGCATAGCTGAGTCCTATCATAAATAATACAAAGGAGACTAGATATGTGACTTGTATTTTGAAACTCTTTTTTTTAAGCATAAGATTTTCCACTTATAACTTTATAATTGTTATTAAATAAAATAGTACTACAAGAGAAAACAAAGCTAGTCCAAGTACAATGTTTTTTTTTTTGTGTTTATCCATTTATTAACCTTTAGTCAGTTTTTCTACTACTAAAATTATAAAGTAAAAATATAGATATAATATGCTAAACTTAAAAAGTTCTGAGGCCTTTTTTTCTGTACTACTGTCATCACAAACTAAAATTCTGTATGAAAACAAAAGAAAAATTATGTTAATTATTGCACCAAATACTAAGAACTGTTCTTTAGCAAAACCGTAGTAGTATGGTAGTAGAGATACAAAAAAAAGTATCAAGGAGTATAATAAGATTTGTTGTTTGGTTTCTTTTTGACCTTTAACTACAGGTAGCATTGGAATATTTGCTTTAGAATATTCTACATCCTTGTATAAAGCTAACGCCCAAAAGTGAGGGGGAGTCCAGAAAAAAATAGTTAAAAATAATAACATTGGATACAGGCTTAACTCCCCAGTAACGCAAACCCAACCAATTACTGGTGGGAACGCTCCCGCAGCACCCCCGATAACAATATTATGGTGTGTTCTCCTTTTCAACCACATAGTGTATATTAATATATAGAAAATTATTGATGACGCTAAAAGAAAGGCAGCGAAATAATTTGTTGCTAATCCTAGTAATAATACCGACAACAAACCTAACACGATTCCAAAACCAAGAGCATTACTTGAAAATATTGCTCCCCTCGGCACAGGTCTATTTTTTGTCCTATTCATTAAAGAATCTATATCTTTATCATACCACATATTTATTGCACCGGATGCACCAGCACCCATAGAGATGCAAATAATTGCAACAAATGACAGAAAAGGATGGATATTTCCTGGGGCTAATATCAAACCACATATCGAGCTGAATACAGCTAGGATCATCACTCTTGGTTTGAGCAAACTAATATAGTCTTCAACAGAACTATCTTCTTTTCTGAATGAATCTGTATTATTTAAAGAATCAACTTTCACGATCCTTAACCAAAACCATTATTTAATCCTTGGCAATTCATCAAACGAATGAAAAGGAGGTGGTGAACTTAACTTCCACTCAAGCGTTGTTGCACCTTTTCCCCAAGGATTATCTTGAGCTTTTCTAGATTTAACAAAAGCCTCTATAACAACAAAGACAAAGAAAAACGCTGAAAAAACAGATATGTAAGCCCCATAACTTGCTACAGCATTCCAGCCAGCAAATGCGTCTGGGTAATCAGGTATTCTCCTTGGCATTCCTGCTAGTCCAGAAAAATGCATAGGGAAAAAAGTTACATTTACACCAATGAAAGTGATCCAAAAATGGATTTTTCCAAGAAATTCATTATATTCTCTCCCTGACATTTTACTAAACCAATAATAAAATCCGGCATAAATTGAAAATAGTGCTCCCATTGACATCACGTAATGAAAGTGTGCAACTACATAATATGTATCGTGAAGTGCAACATCGATACCTGTGTTTGCAAGTACAACGCCAGTTACACCACCTAAGGTAAACAAAAATATCATTGCTATTGCGAACAACATAGGGGTTTTAAATTCAATAGATCCTCCCCACATCGTTGCGATCCAACTAAATATTTTTATTCCAGTTGGAACAGCTATCACCATTGTTGCTGCGAGAAAGTAAGCCCTAGTATCAACATCTAAACCAGTTGTATACATATGGTGAGCCCAAACAACAAAACCAACAACACCTATTGCGGCCATTGCATAGGCCATTCCCAAATAACCAAATATTGGCTTTTTAGAAAATGTTGAAATAATGTGACTAATCATTCCAAATCCAGGAAGTATTAAAATATAAACTTCGGGGTGACCAAAAAACCAAAATAAATGTTGGAATAAAACGGGATCTCCTCCAAGTTCAGGATTAAAAAAAGCAGTACCAAAATTTCTGTCTGTTAACATCATAGTTATCGCCCCAGCTAAAACTGGAAGAGAGAGGAGCAGCAAAAATGCTGTTATTAATATTGACCAAGCAAATAATGGCATTTTATGCATTGTCATTCCTGGGGCTCTCATATTAAAAATTGTAGTAATGAAATTGATAGCACCTAAGATTGAAGAAGCTCCTGCTAGATGCATAGATAATATGACCATATCAACAGCTGGGCCTCCATGACCGGAGGTGGAAAGTGGTGCATACATAGTCCAGCCAGGGCCAGCACCATCACCTACAAATCCAGACCCAATTAGTAATATTATAGACGGAACTAATAGCCAGAAACTTAAATTGTTCATTCTTGGAAAGGCCATGTCTGGAGCGCCAATTAAAAGTGGGACAAAATAATTTCCAAAACCACCTACCATAGCAGGCATTATCATGAAAAATATCATAAGAAGGCCGTGCGAGGTAATCCAAACATTATATCTCTGATAATCATCGCCCAATAACTGCATTCCAGGTTCAGCTAATTCCATTCGAATGAGCAAAGAAAAAATTCCTCCAATTAAACCAGCAATTATAGCAAAGATGATGTAAAGAACACCAATATCCTTATGGTTTGTTGAAAAAAGATATCTCTTAAAAAAAGATGGTGCGTGATCAGACATAATATAAACTCCTTAAAAAATTATTTCGCTGCAATGTTATCGTTCTTAAATTTGTCATTTGCAAACTCAGTTTTAGCAAATTCGAGCCAATCAGCAAATTCTTGTTCTGATACGGCTTTTACTGAAATCGGCATAAACCCATGACCATAACCACATAACTCAGAACACTGTCCGTAGTACATGCCTGGCTCTTTAACATTAAAATATGTTTCATTTAGTCTACCTGGTATAGCATCGGTCTTAACTCCGAACGAGGGCATAGCCCATGAATGAATAACACCAGTAGGATCACTTGTAATTAGCACCTTAATGTTTTTATTAATTGGTACAACAAGAGGGTTATCAGTAGCTAACAATCTAGGCTGATCCTCGCTTAGCTCATCATCAGTTAACATAATCGCATCAAACTCAATGTTTTCATGATCAGGATACTGATAACTCCAGTACCAAGTATAGGCGGTAGCTTTGACCGTCATATCAATATTAGAGAAATCATTCTGTTTATAGAGTAATCTGAATGATGGTATCGCAATAACAACAAGTAGAAGAACAGGTATTAATGTCCATGCTACTTCAAGAAGAGAGTTGTGCGTTGTTTTACTTGGTTTCTTATTTACTTTTGCACTGAATCTTACACATACATAAGCGAGTAGTACAAAGACAAAGACGGTAATAAATGTTATGATCCAAAAAACCATATCATGAAGACTAATCAATTCTTCCATCAAAGGTGAAGCTGGTTGTTGGAAACTAAGTTGCCACTTTTCGGGTTGTCCCCCGGCATAACCTAATACAGGGAAAAGTAAAAATGATAAAAATCTAAACAAAATCCTAAATCCTTTATTGTAAATTAACCAAATACATTCTAAATTATAATTAATATAATTAATAATATAAAAAAAACAATTGTAGCTTATTAAAAAAATTGTTTTTTTACTACAAATAAATATTTATAAAATACAAAATGAAATCGTTAGATAACAATTTAGATCCAAAATTATTAAGTTCACTTGTTGATAAGACTATATCAGACTACGATGATGGTGAATTATTTATTGAAAAGATGATTTCTGAACACTTTTCTTATGACAATAATAAGCTCAAAACCGCAAGCTTTGATACCGAACAAGGGTTTGGACTGAGAGTTATTAATGGTGATAAAACGGGTTTTTCTCATAGTACCGATTTAAATGTAGATTCAATTAAAAATTCTATAAGAGCAGTCAAATCAGTTAAGTCAGGCAAGAATATTTTTCTAGCTTTACCACAACAAACAAATAAAAAATTATATTCAGATTCCAATCCTATAGAATTAAAGGAATTCAGGTCTAAAGTTTCTTTGTTAGAAAAAATAAATGCTTATGCAAGAAAACTTGATAATAACGTAAGTCAAGTTTCAATAACACTTGCTGGAAATTACCAAAAAGTGCAAATCTTTAAAATTAATGGACAGATTTATACAGATTCAAGACCTCTAGTTAGACTTAATGTAAGTGTAACTGTAAAAAATAAAAATAAAATTGAGACTGGTTCTTATGGCTTTGGTGGAAGAGATATGTATTCCCTGATATTTAAGAATGATTCTTGGAAAAACGCTGTAAATACTGCATATAAACAAGCGCTAATTCGATTAGAGGCAAAAGCTGCACCAGCTGGTGAACAAACTGTTGTTCTTGGTTGTGGATGGCCTGGAATATTATTACATGAAGCTGTAGGACATGGACTGGAAGGAGATTTTAATAGAAAAAAAACATCTGCATTCCATAATTTGGTGAATAGTAAAGTCGCTTCAGAACAAATTACAATTGTTGATGACGGCACACTTTTAAAGAAAAGAGGTTCACTTAGTATTGATGATGAAGGTACACCCACACAAAATACAGTATTAATTGAAAATGGTATTTTGAAAAATTTTATGCAAGATAGGCTTAATGCTAGGTTGATGGGAAAAACACCCACGGGAAACGGGAGAAGAGAAAGTTTTAGCAGCATACCTATGCCAAGAATGACAAACACTTACATGATAAATGGGAACTATCATCCGGATGAACTTATTAAATCTACAAAAAAAGGTGTTTATGCAACTCAATTTAGTGGAGGACAAGTTGATATTACTTCAGGAAAATTTGTCTTCAGTGCATCTGAAGCCTATGAAATTAAAAACGGTAAAATAGGAAAACCTTTAAAAGGTGCAACACTAATAGGAAATGGACCTGAAATTCTCAAAAAAGTCTCTATGGTTGCAAACAATATGCAAATCGATAATGGTATTGGCACTTGTGGTAAAGATGGTCAAAGGGTTCCGGTAGGGGTTGGTCAACCTAGCCTCAAAATAGACAACCTGACAGTTGGTGGCACGGTTTAGTCAGGTTGTTTGTGAATCTTATCAAAGTTCTCTTTCTCAAATTCGATAAAGTTACTTATCATTAACCTCCAAATTTTTTCTATTAGTTCAGGTGAAATCGCCTTAAGTTCAGATTTCTTCCTCAATTTGTTTATTATATACTTTATTCTAACTTCATCAATTATTTGTTCCTTTGTCTTATGTTTTACGGCCTCTATCACAAGATCTTGTCTTTTAAAAATCAGATTTAAAATTTCTTCATCAATCTTATCAATTTGAATCCTTACCTCTTCAATTGAATTAAATTTTTTTTTCATCATTTATCCTTAAGGCTATTTGCCGAAATAATTTTCTTTGTAAATAAAATCAACATTTTTCTCCCACATATCATAATACATTTTTTTCCAAATTTCTGCTTGAGATTCACCTTTATTTAAAATTTCAAATAGTGGGTCTAAAAAAATTGACTCATTTTTGTTAGAGTTTTTTATATTCCTTCGGTCTAACCCTTGTTTTGATCTATTTAAAAGCTCTTTAATAAAAACTTTTAAATTTTTTCCATCTGGTGTTTTAGCTTGCAAGCCAACACTTGCTACTTCATCATAAAATTTTACTATCTGATTAATATTCCATTTAGTAATAATATCTGACAACTCCTCTAGGTTTTTTTGATCATACAATAAACCAACCCAAAATGCTGGGAGTGCGCAAACATTTGACCATGGACCTCCATCAGCCCCTCTAAATTCTAAATATTTTTTTAGCCTCACTTCAGGAAAAATCGTTGTTAAATGGTCTTCCCAATCTTTCATTGTAATTTGGAATGATTCAAAAGGTTTTTTTTGATTTATGAAATCTCTAAATGAACACCCAGAAAAGTCATAATAATGTTCATTTCTTTTTATGAAGTACATTGGGACTGATAGTGCATAATCAACATAACTCTCAAAAGAAAAACTCTCGTCAAATACCATAGGAAGTACTCCACATCTGTCATTGTCTGTATTTTTCCATACCCATGATCTATAGCTTAAAAATTTTGATAATTTTCCTGAAAAAAACGGAGAATTTGCATACAAAGCAATAACAGCAGGTTGAATAGCTAAACTGACTCTGAATTTGTTTTTCATATCAATTTCTGACTCATAGTCCAAGTTTGCTTGAATTGTTGTAGTTCTATGCATCATATCAAGACCGTGCTTACCTTTTTTTGTCATATAATTTTTCATAATTTTATATCTTGCCTTTGGGACGGTTTCAATATCATCAAGATCCCATTTTGGTAAAAATCCAATCCCCATGTAATCAATATCTAAAGGATCTGAAACCAAACTTAGTTCACTGTGATGTGAGTTAACCTCCCTACACGTCTCAAAAAGGTTGCACAAAGGTGCTCCTGATAATTCAATTTGTCCTCCGGGTTCTAGAGAAATACTCGATAAATTTTTCTTTAAACCAATAATTAAGTCATTTTCTGTAACTTTTGCCCAACCAAATTTCTCTTCAAGAGACTTAAAAATAACTTGAATATCTTGAAAATTTATTGGTTTGAGATTTTTTTTTCGAAAACCAAATTTTTCATGTTCTGTTCCAATTTTCCAATTTTCCTTTTTTTTACAACCACTTTCAAAAAATTTAACTAATTTCTCTTTTGTAATATCAGAATTATTCATTGATTATCTCCATTTGCATCGCTTTTAGGCAAGATAATGAAAAAATAGCTGCTGTGTCTGCTTTGAGAATACGAGCCCCAAGAGAAACTTTTCTGCAATTATCTAAACCTGAGAAAATATTTCTCTCATTTTTTGACCAGCCACCAACTGGACCAATTAGAATTGCAAATTTTTTTCTTTTGATCTCTTTCAATGAGTAAGATATTGGATTTGTAGAGTTTTTTTCATCACATAAAATAATTTCTCTGTCGTTACTGATAATTTCAAAAAAATTCTGTATTTCTAAAATCTCCATGATCTCAGGTATAATTAAACCATTTGATTGCTCAACAGATTCTATTGCTATCTTTTGTAATCTGTTTCTATTAAATTTGTGCTTATGAGAGAATTCAGTAATTAGGGGAAAAATTTTTTTAACACCAATTTCAGAAACTTTTTCAATAAGAAAATTAACATTTCTTGGCTTTACTAAAGAAAAACATACCCAAATGTCTTGAATATCTAACTCTTGTTTTCTAACACATTCTTCTGGTATAAGACAATTTTTATAAAATTTTGCTGTCCATTCTCCAAAAGATGGATTGAAAATAAAAAATTTTTGATTATTACGAACTTTCATTACATTTTGTAAGTAATGAATTTTATCCTTAGAAATTTTTATTTCGACGCTTTTGGTAATTTCTGATTCGACGTATAATCTGATGTTAGACATAAATTCTTATAATTTAACCTTTAAAAATGTACAAACTATTTATAAATAAATTCATATTTTTCATAGAACTAGGCAGATATAACAAACTTTACGGTGCCTTTCTATTAATGTGGCCATGTTACTGGGGTAGCTTGATCAATCACCCAATTGATTTAGTTGTCATTAAAAATTTAATTTTATTTTTTTTAGGTTCAATTGTAATGAGAGGAGCTGGATGCACAATCAATGATTTGATTGATGCTCCTTTAGATCTTAAAGTAAAGAGGACAAAAAACAGACCACTCGCATCAGGCGTTTTGTCAAAAAAGGAAGCTATATATTTCCTAATCATCCAATTGTTTTTTGGATTATTAATTGTTATTAACTTTGATTTTTACACTATTTTGTTAAGTCTATTTATTATTCCTTTTGTTTTTTTGTACCCGCTTGTAAAAAAATTTTCAAATTACCCTCAGTTTTTTTTAGGTATAGTTTTTAATTGGGGTGCCATAATATCTTATTACGCTTTACACCAGTCAATCACAATAGGTTTGTTAAGCTTGTATTTTGCGGGTGTATTTCTGACATTAGGGTATGATACAATATATGCTTTTCAAGATATAGAAGATGATACTAAGCATCACATAGGTTCAGTTGCAAAAAAAATTAGAAACTATCCCAAACGTATGCTAACCTTTTTTTACATGGTCAGTAGTAGTCTTTTTATGTTAAGTTTTTATTTTTTTGAAATTAATAAATACTTTTTTTTTTCTACAACTATTCTAATCATTTTTCACTTTTTTAATCAAATTAAAAACTTTGATTTGAAAAGAAAGGATGGTTTTTTAAAAATATTTATATCAAACGTAGGTCTTGGAGGGACTATTTCGTTTTGTTTGTTACTTCACAGTATTTACTTCTTTTGAATTATTGTAAACCGATAAAAACAATTGTCAACGTTTTGCCATGAATGATAATCCCATTTTTGTTTAGCTTCTGAATATTTCTTGAATGGACCATACTTTTCTAATTTTTGTCCTTCAGCTAACTCTTTAAATTTTGTATCTTTATAAATACCACCAACTACCCAAAAACTCATTGTTTACAATTATCCTTTTAACCTTTGTAATTTTTATATATATACATAATATCATCTTAATTAGAGTAAGTGTAATGAATAAGAATTTTGTACTGGATATTATTAAAAAATTAAAAAACAAAGGTTGTGATCAATGTGATGTATTCCTTATTGACAGTTTATCGATGTCATCCACACAAAGATTAGGTAAATTGGAAAAGAATGAAAGATCAAATAGTTTAGAAATTGGGTTAAGAGCTATAATAGGTAAAAAACAGTCAATAATTTCCTCAACAGACATTAGTGAAAAAAATATAGATAGACTAATATCAAAAGTTTTTGAGATGGCTACCTTTGTTCCTGAAAATCAGCATTGTGGTCTTGCTAGTGAAAATCAGATCCATTCATTTAGTAAAAAAGACCAACTTAAGCTCGAAGTTTTTGATAAACAAACACCAACATTTGAAAAACTAAGCAAAACTGCCTCAATACTTGAAAATGGTGCTCTTAGTAATAAAAAAATTACCAATTCGGAAGGCGCTGAAGTTTCCTGGACTAAGCTCAGCTGTATTTTAGCAGGTTCAAATGGAGTATTTCAAGAATATGAAAAAACTGTTTCTAGTTATATTCTGTCAGTTCTAGCTGGTGAGGGTAAAAATATGGAAAAAGAATATGACTACAAATCAAAAATTTTTTTTTCTGAACTTGGTGATTTTAGTTCTATTGGGAAAAAATGTGCAAGTAGAGCAATTAAAAAACTTGGTTCTAGAAAAATTAAAACCTGCAAAACAGATGTATTATTTGACTCAAGAGTTTCATCCAGTTTGATCAATAATTTAGCGTCTGCAGCTAATTCTAGTCTAATCAGCAAAGGAACTAGTTTTTTAAAAAATAAGATTGAAAAAAAGGTTTTTAATTCTTCAATAAATATTATTGATAACCCTCTTATGAAGAAAAACCTAAAATCTAAAATTATGGATTGTGAGGGTATTAAATCAGAGAAAAAATTCTTGGTTGAAGATGGAGTACTAAAATTCTTCTTTAATAATTTAGATTATTCGAGACAACTAAATCAAGTAACTACAGGTCATGCGTCTAGAGCAGCTTCATCACTTCCCAGTCCTTCTCCTTCTAACCTATATCTAGATAAAGGAAATGATTCTAAAAAAGATATTATTAAATCACTAAAAAGAGGGTTTCTAGTAACTGAACTAATGGGTAGTTCAATTAATATTTCTAATGGAGATTACTCAAGAGGAGCGAGTGGTTTTTGGATTGAAAATGGTGAGATAGCTTATCCAGTATCTGAAGTTACTATTGCAGGAAATCTTCTCAATATTTTTCAAAACCTTTTACCTTGTAGTGATTTAGAATTTAACTATTCTACTAACGCTCCATCTTGCCTAGTAAACAATTTAACAGTTGCTGGGGTTTAAAACGTGGCCCTGATTGATGATGAACTTGTAAACCTTTCAATCAAAGCAATCAAAAAAGCTGGTGAAATAGCATTAGATTACAGCAAAAAAGATATTACATTTGAATATAAATCTAAAAATCAGCCTGTAACAAAAGCAGATCTTGAGATTAATAACTTTCTAAAAGGATTTTTTCAAAATCTTACACCAATGTTTGGATGGATTTCTGAAGAGTCAGTTGATAATAAATCAAGATTTAAAAATGATTTATTTTGGTGTGTTGACCCGATTGATGGCACTAGGTCCTTTATTAACAAGAAACCTGAATACAGTATATCTGTAGCCCTAATTGACAAAAAAAAACCAATTTTTGGAATAGTTTATAACCCAAGTACTAATGAAAATTTTTATGCTATTAAAAAAAAAGGTGCTTTTTGCAATGAAAAAAAAATTACTGTAGGTGAGACTAACGATCTAGAGCGTGCAACAATCGCAATAAGTAGTTCTGAGTCTGACAAATTAGAAAAAAAAAAATTGCAGATTAAAGATGTTGAAAAGATTGGCTCAATAGCATACAAAATTGCACTAGTAGCAAAAGGTAAAATTGATGCAACCTTGAGTTTTACTAGAAAAAGTGATTGGGATATAGCTGCAGCATCACTAATCCTTGAGGAAGCAGGTGGAAAAATTTCACTTATTAACGGCGACCAAATTAGTTATAATACAAAAGACTTAAAAATTCCTTCATTAATTTCAGCAAATAAAATCATTCATAAAAAATTCTGTGATATAATATGTAATTAATTAAAGGAAAGTATTTAATTTGTTAAAAACTAAAAATAAACCTTCTAAAGAAACAACCAAATATCTTCTAAAAAGACTAGTAAGAAACTACGTCAAAAAACATTTTTCAAAATTATTTTTAGCTTTCTTATGCATGGTAATTGTTGCTTCTGCTACTGCAATTAATGCTTGGATGATGCAACCAGTTTTAGATGATATTTTTTTAAATAAAAATTTGGAAATGTTAATGATTCTTCCAGTTGCGATACTTTTAATTGCAATTTTTAAAGGAATGGCAGCATATTTTCAGTCAATTTTAATGAATTTTATAGGTTTTAGAATCGTAGCTGATGTTCAATCTGAAATGCTAAATTCATTATTAAAAAGTGATTTAAGTTTTTTTGACTCCACAAATTCAGGAACACTTGTTTCAAGATTTTTAGCTGATGTAGGTTCTCTGACAAGAGGCGTTCACACTGTTCTAACAAATATTGTAAAAGATATCCTGACAGTAATTTTCTTAGTCTCGGTTATGTTTTACCATGATTGGAAACTTGCCATATTTGCATTTGTTGTGTTCCCAATCTCTATATTTCCAATTGTAAGAATTGGTAAGAGAATCCGAAAAATCTCAACCCAAACTCAAGAAAGTTTTGGTGATTTAAGTTCTAAGTTATCTCAACTTTTTATGGGAATTAAAACAGTCAAATCATTTAATATGGAAAATTATGAAAAAAAAAATATCGGAAATACTATTGAGGGTATTTTTTTTCTTACATACAAAGCTAACAAAATTAGTTCAATTGCTAGGCCACTCATGGAAACACTTGGTGGTTTTGCAGTTGCAGGTATTATATGGGTTGGAGGTAGTCAAGTAATCGCCGGGGAGACAACACCAGGTACTTTTTTTTCATTTATAACAGCACTTATTATGGCATACCAACCAGTAAAATCTCTTGCTGGTCTGAACGCCACATTACAAAATGCTATGGCAGCAGCACAAAGAGTATTTTTTATAATAGATAATAAAACTAATATCTCTGATATAGGTAATGATGACATAGGTATTTTACATTCTCAAAAAATTAAAAATATTTACTTAAAGGACATAAATTTTAAATATCCTTCATCTAAAAGACTTATATTGAAAAATATTTCAATCATGTTTGAACATGCAAAAAAAACGGCAATAGTTGGTCCATCGGGTGCAGGCAAAACTTCGCTTTTAAATCTTTTACCTCGTTTTTATGACTTACAAAGAGGAGAGATATTAATTAATGATACAAATATAAAGACATTTAGTCTCAAGGATTTGAGGAATTTTTTTTCACTGGTAAGCCAAGATGTAGTTTTATTTGATAATACAATTAAATATAATATCCAATACGGTTCTCCTAATAAAAAATTGGGTGAAATAATTAGTGCATCTAAGAAAGCTGGTTGTCACGGATTTATTTCAAAACTACCAAATGGATATGAAACAGAAATTGGAGAAAATGGTGTTATGCTTTCTGGTGGTCAAAGACAAAGACTATCAATTGCAAGGGCATTTTTGAAAAATGCACCATTTCTTTTACTTGATGAAGCAACTTCTTCTCTTGATACTGAGTCAGAATCAAAAATTCAAATCGCTCTGGATAAATTGATGATTGGTAAAACAGTTCTTATTATTGCTCACAGATTATCTACTGTCAAAAATTCTGATCAAATTATAGTAATGAATAATGGATTAGTTGTAGATAAAGGATCTCATTCAAAACTTATAAAGACGTCTATTTTATATAAAACACTCTACAAAAATCAACTAAGGTAGAGTTGATGATTTTTAAAAAGTTTTTAAGATTACACTTAATGCAAAGTTTTTTATCTTGGATAATTTCCTTATATATTAAAATTTGCTACCATAGCTCTATTTGGTTAGTAAAAGATAACCACATAGTAGAAAAAATAGTTTCAAAAAAGAAAAGGATTATCATATGCTTTTGGCACGGAAACTTATTGATGACACCACTTTGTTGGAATTTCAACAAACAATTTTATATGCTTATATCCTCACATCCAGACGGAAGGCTAATCTCAAAGGCAGTATCATATTTCCAAATCAAAACAATTTCTGGATCATCATCAAAAAATACATTAAGCTCAACAAAAAAAATACTAAAGTTAATTAATGAAAATAAAGTAATCGGAATTACACCAGATGGGCCTCGAGGACCGAGAATGGTCGTTAAAAAAGGTATTTCTTCTCTAGCAAAGTCTACTAATGCTGTTATTTTGCCACTAAGCGTTGGTGCTAAATTTAAAAAAAATATTAAATCTTGGGATAGATTTGCTTTTGTATTTCCATTTAATAAGTTTGGAATAGTTTGGGGTAATCCAATTTTTTGGGATGATAATAAAACATATGATAATCACTCAAAAGAAATTGAGAATGAATTAAAAAGGATCACTAAACTTTCTGAAACATTTGTAAATTGATATGTTAATTAATCTGTATTCCTTATTTTCAAATATATTGTATTTACCAATTCTACTATTCTTTATTTTTAGATTTTTTTTATCTAAAGAAACGCTTAGAAGCTTAAACGAAAAATTTGGTTCATATAAACAAATAAAGCCTTATAAAAAAATCATTTGGATTAATGCAGTTAGTATAGGAGAATCTCTTTCTGTATTACCTATAGTTGAAATGATCTCTAAAAAATATCCAGATTATAGAATACTTATTACAACCAGCACACTAACCTCTGCTTATATAGTAAAGAGGAGATTTCCAAAAAATATTATTCATCAGTTTACACCTATTGATATTCAGTTTGTTGTAAGAAGATTCTATAAGTATTGGAAACCAGATATTGGTTTTTTTTTGGAGTCCGAATTTTGGCCTAATTTACTAAATGAAGCAAAAAAAAGAGATCTTAAACTTATTTCATTAAATTCAAGAATATCGAAAAAAACTTTCAATCATTGGTCAAAAGTTCCGAATACTGCAATAACTTTACTGAGTAGTTTTAAAATCTACTTTGCTCAAGACAAGACTTCTGAAAGTAGACTCAAAATGATAGGAGTAAAAGAAGTTTTAAATTACGGAAATATAAAGTTTCTATCTAAAAAACTTCCTATTAACAAAAAAAATTATGAGACTTTCAAAAAAAATCTTAAAGAAAAAGAAATAATTCTTTTAGCCAGTAGCCACCCTGGTGAGGAAAGCAAAATTATTCAAGAATTTAAAACTCTTAAACAACAAAAGAAAAATTTATTTCTTATTATAGCTCCAAGACACCCCGAAAGATGCGGAGAGATTGAATATTTTTTTAAATCTAACAATTTAAATTTTTCTAAGAGGTCAACTTCAAATCATATCTCAGTGAACAAAGATTGTTTAATTGTAGATACCTTTGGAGAGTTGGGAATATTCTACAATCTTGCAAAAATAGTCATTATGGGTGGATCCTTTATTCCTCATGGAGGACAAAATCCAATTGAAGCTTCTCATTTTAACTGCTGTATAATAATTGGTCCACATTATGAAAATTTTTACGACACAGTTGAAAAATATAAAAAAAAGAAAGGAATCATTCAAGTTGGAAGTTTCAATGAACTTACAATGATAATTAAAGACCTATTAAATAATCCAAATAAAAGGAAAACTTTTATGAAAAATAATAATTTAGTACGTAATCTTGAAAAAAAAAAGGTTGAAAATATTTGGAGTAAAATAGATAAAATAATTGAGAAATTATGAATTTTTTATCACCAAAATTCTGGTATACTAGGAACTCAATTAGAAGTATTCTGCTTTATCCATTATCTAACATCTACCATTTCTTATTCTTACTTATAAGAGCTATAAAAAATGAAAAAAAAATTGCAATTCCAGTGATTTGTGTTGGAAATATTGTTTTAGGAGGAAGCGGTAAAACACCTATTGTAATGTATCTGAGAGGAATTTTATTTCATAAATTTAAAAAAATTTTTGTTCTTATGAGAGCATTTAATTCACAGCAGAAAAAAAGCTGTATTTTAAGCGCAATCCACACTGTTAAAGATGTAGGTGATGAGCCACTTTTGCATTTCAAACAAGGACCTGTTTGTGTGTCTAATAATAGAATAGAAGGGGCTGATCTATGTATTAAAAATAATGCTGATTTAATTATATTAGATGATGGTTTTCAAAGTAAACATTTATTCAAAGATTTAAATTTTCTTGTTATTGATGGTAATCAAAAATTTGGTAACAAAAAGATTTTTCCTGCTGGCCCTTTAAGAGAAAGTATTAATTCAGCTTTTAAAAGAACAAACGCAATCATCTTAATTGATTTTGTGAACAAAAATGATGGTTTCTTTAAAAATTATAAAATTCCATGTTTTTATGCTTATAAGAATTTAAAATTAGATAAATTAAGGTCAAAGAAAATAATTGCTTTTTGTGGTTTAGGCTATCCTGATAATTTTTTTAAACACCTAAGAGGATTAAATCTCATACTTCATAAAAAATTCATTTTTGGAGATCATCATATTTATAAAAAAGAAGAAATAGAAGAAATGATCTCAATGTCAAAAAAACTCAAAATTGATTTGGTAACTACAGAAAAAGATATTATAAAAATTTCAAAAAAATATCATAAAAACATCAAGGTTGCTAAAGTTTCCATTAAGATGCAATCCGAAAGAAAATTTCTCAACTTTACTCTAAAACATTTAAATCAATAAAAGTCTCTGGATCTACAGGAACATTTTTTAAATAAATTCCCCAATGAAGATGCGGGCCAGTGGCTCTTCCCGTCATTCCAACACTACCTACTAAATCACCTTTACTAACTAATTGATTTTCAGAAATAAAAATTTTTTCAAGATGAGCAAAGATCGAAATTAACCCTAAGCCGTGATCAATAATTACAGTGTTTCCTGTAAAAAACATATTATCAAATATTTTTTTTATTTTACCATCAGTTGGAGCATAAATCTTCGTCCCTTTTTTAGCAGCAATATCTAATCCATAATGGGGTCGTTTTGCCTTTCCATTAAGTATTCTTTGACTTCCAAATCTTCCTGAGACCCTTCCTTCTACTGGAATGAGAAATTGATCAGAAAATAATTTATTATTTATATCTAAGTTTTTAACTTTTTTTAATTCATCACTTTCCTTCAGAATTTTTTTCATATCCTTTTGACTAGGCTCAACTTTTCTTGTGGGTAAATTATTAATTTTTTCTATTTTATATTTTTTTTTTTTTACCTTAAATATTTTCTCCTCTTCACCTATTTTTATCTTAATAATCTCATCATGCTTCCTCCCAAAGGCATACACAAAATAGTTATCACTTGATAGCTTTATCTTTAAATCATTAATTTTAACTTGCTCACCGTTATTAACAATTCCATATATCATCCCGCCTTCACAGAAACATCCTAAAATATCGAAATTAAAGTTATTGCTATTTGATAATTTTGGTAAAATAATAATAAATTGCAGAATCAAAAAATTAATTAATTTTTTTTGCATCTATTTTTCCATCATAAAATTCTATTTTAAATTCCTCTAGTTTTTTTATTTCTTCGGATTTAGTTATTACTTTGGTTTTTTGCCAAATTACTGTGTATCCTCTAGCTAATATTCTTTTATAAGATAACGAATCTAAAAGTTTTTTTTTTTCTGAAATATTAGCTTTTTTCTCTAAAAGAATTTTTTTAGTTTCTTTTTTAATATTACTAAATGTATTCTCAATATTAAGTCTAAAAATTTTGATTTTTTGAAACATTGACTCAATTTTAAACTCCTGGCCTAATTTTTTAATAAGCAACTTTTTTTTAATTAAGTTCTCTTTTATACTACTTTCTAGCTTTACCTCAGTAAGATCTAATTTTTGGAAATTATATTGTATAGAGTTTTCGAGATTTGGTAGTCTACCTACTTTTTCAGATAGCTTGATTTTTAGTTGATCAATCAAACCAGAAACAAGACTCTCAAAATAATTATTTTTTTCTTGAAATTTCTTATAAAGTTCACTTCTTACAGGAACTGCCATTTCAGCAGCAGCAGTTGGTGTTGGTGCTCTTAGATCTGCAGCAAAGTCACAAAGAGTAACATCAGATTCATGCCCGATAGCAGAAATAATTGGGATTTCAGATGCATAAATTGCTTTTACCAAGGGTTCTTCATTAAATGGCATTAAATCCTCAAGATCGCCTCCCCCTCTAGCAATAATAATTAAATCAACTATCTTAGAAATATTTTTATTTTTCTTCCAAAGATTAAATTCCTTTATACTTTCAATAATCTCATTTAATGCTAAACGTCCTTGAACATGAACAGGATACAAAATTATTTCTATTGGGAATCTTTCTTTTATCCTATGTATTATATCTTTAATTACTGCTCCTGTTGGTGAAGTAATTACTCCTATTCTTCTGGAATAAAGTGGTATTTTTTTTTTCTTGTTTTCATCAAAATAACCTTCTTTTGAAAGTTTTTTTTTCCTTTCATCTAAAATTCTGAGTAATTCGCCCTCTCCTTCAAGTTCTATATTTTCTACTACAATTTGGTATTTTGATTGGGGTGAATAAGTCGTTATTTTTCCTGATACAAAAACCTTTTTACCTTCAACTGGAAAAAAACTTAACCTAGGAACTTTTGTTTTCCAACAGACAACTGAAATCGTTTCGAATTGATCTTTTAAAGTTAAGTATACATGCCCTGATGAATGCGTTTTAAGTTGGGATATTTCACCGAGAACCCTTACTCTTGATATTGATTTCTCAAGAATTTTTTTTATTGAATTATTTAATTCAGAGACAGAAAGATGTTTGTTTGGGATATAAGTCATGCAATACTTATATCAATATTAATATTTAGTTACAAAAAAAAAGGATTAATTTTGAATATACTCGTTTTAGGTTCAGGTGCTAGAGAACATGCAATTTGTTGGGGAATAAAAAAATCTCCTAAATGCAAAAAAATATTTTGTATTCCTGGTAATTCAGGAATAAGCAAAATTGCAAAATGCGTTGATCTTAATCCCCAAAAAAAAAATACTATATATAAATTTTGTAAAATAAATAAAATAGATCTTGTAGTAGTTGGACCTGAGAATTTACTTGAAATCGGTATTAGTGATTATTTAAAAAAAAAATTTATTCCAGTTTTTGGTCCAGAAAAAAGAGCATCCAGATTAGAAACCTCAAAATTATATGCAAAGAAATTTCTTAAAAGAAATAATATTCCTACAGGTGACTATTCCGAATTTTCAAAAATTAAAGAATCTATAAAATGTATTAGTAACAGAGAACCACCGTATGTAATTAAAGTGGATGGTCTTGCTTCAGGCAAAGGAGTGATGATTTGTAGAGATATAAATTCTGCAAAAAAAGTTCTAGAAGATATTTTTGTGAAGAAAAAATTTGGAGAAGCTGGTAAAAAGATTATTATTGAAGAATTTTTAGAAGGCTTTGAGATGAGTTTTTTTACTTTTCTAGATGAAAGTGGTTCACTTGATCTTGGGTATGCTTTAGATCACAAAAAGCTTTTTAATAACGATAAGGGGCCAAATACTGGAGGAATGGGTGCATTTGCACCCTCTAAACTTGTAAGCAAAGAATTACTAAAAAAAATTAAACACCAAATTATTGTCCCCACTATTAATAGTTTAAAAAAAGAGAGAATAGTGTATAGAGGTATTATCTTTTTTGGGTTAATTATCACTAAGAGTGGTCCTAAAGTTATAGAGTATAATGCAAGATTTGGTGACCCTGAATGTCAAACTCTTATACAAAGACTTGATTCAGATTTATTGGAGATTTTGCATGCAACTGCTAATGATAAGGTTAAAAACTGTAAAATAAAATTATCTCAAGATTATTCAATTTGTGTTGTATTATCATCAAAAGGATATCCTGGGAAATTTGGTATTAATAAATTAATTCCTAATTTAGAAAAACTAAAGGATACAAAGAATATAAATATCTTTCATGCAGCCACTACTAAAAAAAATGAAAAGTACTTTTCAAATGGAGGAAGAGTTCTTTCAATTACTTCTAGACATAAAAACTATAAGAAAGCTAGACAAAATGCTTATAATTATTTAAAGAAAATCAATTGGAAATATGGTCATTATAGAGATGATATAGGAGAAAAGAATATTAAATAATTTACCTTAATTGTTTAAAAAAATCCTTTAGCATTTTTGAGCATAAATCCTCTTCAAATCCTCCGAAAAAAACGTATTTTGATTCAGAGTAAAAAAAATTTTCTTTTGTAGTTAATTTTTTTTTTCCTCTAAATTTAGAGTTATAGGCTCCAAAGAAAATATTTTTTATTCGTGTAAATTTAATTAATGATTCACACATTTGACAAGGTTCTAAAGTTACATACAAACTACTTTTATTGAGTATTAAAGTTTTTTTTTTTTTGCATGCATCCCTAATAGCCATTATTTCTGCATGAGCTGATGGATCATTCTTTCTAATACAAGAATTGAAACCTTTGCCAATACATTTATTATTCTCATCAAAAATGACACATCCGATTGGGACATCATTAAATTTCAAGGATTTTTTTGCTTGCTTAATAGCCATTTTCATTCTTATTTTAATAATATTTTTCATAAAATTTAATATATTGCAGATTAAAAGTCTTTAGTAGTTTATAATAGGTTATTTTTTTTAAATAAGTATTTTTGATTTATGTCACACCCAATTATAGGAATTACTCTCGATCAAGAAAACAAGAAATCTTATTCTGTTTATCCATGGTATGCAGCAAGAAAAAACTATGCCAGCTCAGTTTCAGATTTTGGAGGTACTCCAATTTTTTTACCTCATGAAATCAATCAAATTAAAAAATATTCAAAAATAATTAATGGTTTAATTATTACAGGGGGGGCATTCGATGTTAACCCAAATTTTTATGGAGAAAAAATAAATTCATCAAAAGTTTTATTAAAAGAAGAAAGAACTCTGTTTGAATACAAATTAACAGAATTATGCATTAAAGAAAATATACCTATTCTAGCAATCTGTGGGGGAGAGCAATTACTAAACGTTGTTCTTGGTGGATCGTTATTTCAAGATATAAATGATCAAATATCAACAGATATAGAGCATGAACAAAAGAATCCGAGAAATGAGGGCAGTCATAAAATTAAAATTTTTGAAAATACAAAATTATACTCAATCGTAAATACCAATCAAATGTTTGTTAATTCAGCACACCATCAATCAGTTAAAAAATTAGGTAAAGATTTGATAGTTAACGCGACATGCTCGGATGGCGTTATTGAAGGTATTGAACATAAAAGTCATAAATTCTGTTTAGGGGTTCAATGGCACCCAGAATTCTTGATAGATCAAGGTGACAAAAAAATCTTTTCAGCATTTATAAAAGCATCTAGTATAAACGTATGAAAAAAAAAGTTGAGAGAGTTGCAAAACTTATTTCTCATTATGGTTTTTGTTCAAGAAAAGAAGCAGAGAATTTTATAATTTCTGGAAAAGTTAAAATTAACGGAAGAATTAATAAGCAATTTGTTTTTGATTCAAAAAAAATTAAAACCATACAAATCAACAATAAAATTTTATTAAAACCTTTTTTTAAAGTTTGGGTTTTTAATAAACCTAATGGCTATATATGTTCAAATGCAAGACAAGGAAACAAAAAAATAATTTTTGATTTATTCCCTAAAAATTTTCCAAGAGTTGTAAGTGCAGGAAGATTAGATTTAAATTCGGAGGGATTACTACTTCTTTCTAATAATCCTGAATTTACGAGCTATTTAGAAAATCCCCAAAATAAAATTCAAAGGAAATATAATGTTAAAATTTCTGGAAAAATTACGGAAGACATTTTACTAAAAACAAGAGAAAAAATGATTATTAAAAATACTATATATCAACCTATCATTTTAAAAAGAATAACTAATAAAGAAAATAATAATTTTGTAGAAATAACCCTTTTTGAAGGAAAAAACAGAGAAATCAGAAAAATATTAAATCATTTTGGATTAATGGTTAAAAAACTTAAACGTCTTGAATTTGGTCCTTTTAAACTTGGAAATTTGCAGATTGGTGATTTAATTGAAATTAAGAAAGAAGTTTTAGAAAAGAAATGTAAAATATTAGGTATAAAAATTGAGAATTTTAAGTGGAATATACAAGGGTAGAAAATTATCTTCTCCAAAGAAAAATAATATTAGACCGACCTCTGAGAAAACGCGAGGCGCAATATTTGATATGCTTAATTCTTACTTCGAAAAAAATAAAATTATTTCAAATAATTTTGTAGTCCTTGATTGTTTTTCAGGTACAGGTGCTTTCGGAATTGAAGCAATTTCTAGAGGTTCCCAAAAGGTTATTTTTTCTGATAGCTCAAGTTATTCTTTAAAACTTACAAAAAAAAATTTAAATATTTTGGAGATAAGTGATAATTTTGAGATAGTAAAAGTTGATTATACCAAAAAATTTTCATTTCCTACAGAAATAGACCTTTTTTTTATGGATCCTCCATATAAAGATAAAATAATTGAAATCTCTTTAAATAACCTCCTTAAAAGTAACTGGTTAAAAGACAACTGTTGGGGTGTAATTGAAACAAATATCTCTAACCTTGAATTTCAAAATTTTAAAATTAATGTTGTAAAAAAAAAAAAATTTGGACAGTCATTTATTTATTTTATTAAATTATAAATTATTTCCTACCAAAGAGTTTTTCAATATCTTCAATTTTAAGTTCTATATATGTAGGTCTTCCATGATTGCATTGACCTGAATATGGTGTATTTTCCATACTTCTAAGTAAATTATTCATCTCCTCAACTTTCATTTCTCTTCCTGATCTAATCGATCCATGACATGCCATTGTTGAACATATTTTATTTATTTTATCTTCTAAAATTTTAATTGAATCAAGATCTGTAATTTCATTTATTATATCTGTAGTTAATTCTTTGATATTACAACCTGCCAAAATAGATGGAATTTCTCTGACTACAATAGAATCTTTACCGAATTTATCCAACACAAGGCCAAATTCTTTTAAATAATCTTGCTTTTCTTCAACAACAGTTATTAGGATTGGATCTACTCTAATTACTTCTGGAATTAATAAAATTTGCGAACTAATTGATTTTGAGTAGAAATCTTTTTTCATTTTTTCATATACAATTCTTTCATGTGCGGCGTGTTGATCAATTAATATAATTCCATTTTGTGATTGTGAAATTATGTAATTTTCATGGAATTGTCCTTTAGCAAATCCTAAAGGATTTAAAGAAAATTGATTTTTATGATCCTCAGATGTATATGAATTATTTTTAATTTGAGAAAAATCTTTTGTTTCGTTTCGTTTATCAGTTTCTTTTTCAAAATTTATTTGAGACTGTATGTTACTTGAAAGTGTTTTTAATGTTTTTTCCGAATTGATATTTGTGGATAAATGTCCAGCCTTTGCAAGCCTTTTTTTTACAGTATAAATAAGTGATTTTCTGAGAAAGTTTGTATCTTTAAATCTTACTTCATTCTTATTAGGGTGAACATTTATATCAATGTCGCCATATGGTAAATTTAAAAAGAGTATAAGTTGTGGATGTCTGTCGTATGCCATAAAATCTCTATAGGCAAACCTGATTCCTTGATTAATTGTATTATCACTAATTACCCTTTTATTTACAAATATAAATTGATTGGATTTATTAGAATTATGAAAGGTTGGTAATCCAATAAAACCTCTTAAACTCAAGTTTTGGATTTTATCATTTAATAATAAGAGATTAGAAAAAAAATTTTCACCAAAAAAATCGATTATTCTCTTCCTCAATAACATGTCAAAATTTTCTTCTTTTCCACATGTCGTTTTGAAAATAATTTTATCGTCAATGATTAACTCAAAATTAATCGTTACATTCGACAAAGCCAACTTTTGTACTATTTTTTTTATCAAAAAGTTTTCATACTTTTCACTTCTTAAAAAATTTAATCTTGCTGGTGTAGAAAAAAAAATATCTTTTACGATAATTGTTGTACCAACTTTTCTATTTACAGGCCTAATCTCTGAAACATTCCCAGAGTCTACACATATTTCATATCCACAATCAAAGTCTTCTGTTCGAGATATGATTTTCATTTTTGACACTGCTCCTATTGAAGATAATGCTTCTCCACGAAATCCTAAGGTACTAATTTTGTTTAGGTTATTATCAAAAATTTTCGAGGTTGAATGTTTTTGAACAGATATTTTCAAATCAGAATTTATAATACCGTGTCCATCATCAATTACGGTTATTTCGGCTTTACCTCCTCTACGTATTTGAAGCTTGATATTTTTAGCTTTAGCGTCGATACTATTCTCTACAAGTTCTTTTACTGCTGAAGCAGGTCTTTCTAAAACTTCACCTGCAGAAATCTTATTAATTAAAGATTTTGATAATAGTCTAATTTTCATTGTTTAAAAATTTTATTGCAAGTTTTTTTCCTTCTTCAACAGCAGGTTGATCAAAGGGGTTTATCTTTAACAAATAACAGGTATAAATTGTTTCTATAAAAAAACACATTATTAAACTTCCAAGTGTTTCTTCATCGATTTTATTTAATTTAATTAGTCTTAGAGGAATATTTTTATTTTTAATTGTTTGATAAGTCGCCTTCATTTCCGCAAATAACAAATCACCTAATGTTTTTTTATGTAAACTTTCAGATAAATTTATTTTATTTATATGACAATTAAGCTTATTTGATTTTAATGGTTTTTCCATCCCAATAATTGTAAAAAATTTATCTTTAGGTCCATCAAGGTAAAGTTGAAGCTGGCTATGTTGATCAACAGTGCCAACTGCATTAATTGGAGTAGATCCGTGTCCATTTTTACCAATTGATTCCGCCCATAGTTGTCGAAACCATAAAGAAAAATTTTGAAGAGAGTCAAGATAAGTAAATAATACATTCATATTGAAATTATTTTTTAATAGCTGTGCATGAATCAGAGAGGACTTTGTAGGTGGAAAATCGTTGGGGTTATCCAATTTTAGTAATTTATTTAATACTTTTTCACCACCATTCAAAATATTTTCAATCTTAATATCATTTAATTTTACAGGGAAAAGTCCAACTATAGAAAAAACAGAATATCTTCCACCTATATTTTTGTCATGTTCAACAAATTCTAAATTTAGCTTTTCTTGAATTAATTTTAGTGTACTCTTTTTTTTTTCCGTGATTACAAGAGTTCTCTGCCTAATTAATTTATTTTCTTTTTTAAAGTGATTAAGTAAAAGAAAAAACTGTGACAAAGTTTCAATAGTTTCTCCAGACTTAGAAATTACTATTAGTCCTGTAACTTCATGATTTAGAGTTGTTAGTAGTTTTTCGATACTTGATGGATCAACATTTTCTACATAATGGATTTTCTTTTTTCCGCTAAATATGGAATCTATCATTTTTGATCCAAGCGTTGACCCACCTGTCCCCACAATAATTATATCTTTACAATCACAAAAAATGGACAATTTACTATCAATAGCCTTAATTTTTGATCTATCTTTTACAATTGAAATACAATCTAATTCATCGCTATGAAAATCTTTGAGAAATTTTCTGTGAACATTAATTAAATCTTCTTCATCGTAGTGTCTTTTTTTCAAATTTTTGGAAATATTTGAAAAACTAAAATTTATGTCTTCAATCGAAATCATTCCCAACAACTAAAAAAAATAAATTTTCAGACTGAAAAATTTCTCTGGCTACCCTATTAACCTTTTCCAAAGTCAGATTATCTATAACTTTATTTCTTTTTTCAAAATAATCAATACTTAGTCCATACAATTGAACTGCATTTAATAAACTGGAGATTGTTGAAGTACTTGCATAATTTCTCGTGAAAGAGCCTTTATAGTATGTTTTTGCTTCATTTAATTCTTCCTGGCTTATTCCATTAATACTCATTTTTTTCCATTCACTCTTTACCAATTTAATGGTCTCATTTACAGACTCATTCTTTGTTTGAAAACCTCCCAATAAAATATCATTATTTCTATGAGAAATAAAATATGAATATATAGAATAAGTTAACCCCCTCCTCTCTCTAATATTTTTATATAAACGAGATTGAAAACCTCCTCCACCCATTACATAATTACAGATTCTTGCTGCAAAAAAGTCTTCACTTTTTCTTGGTAAACCCCTCTGACCAAATACAACAGCTGATTGAGGTGTTTTTTTTTCAACAAACTTTATACCACTTTCAAATGTATCTTTTTTAGGGATTTCTTTTATATTTTCACTTGATTCTGGAAGTAAACCAAAAGAATCATCAATAAGTTTTATTGCATCATCTTGATCAATATCTCCAGATATCGACAAAATAAGATTTTTTCTTGTTACAAAATTTTTAAAAAAAAAATTTAATTCATCAAAATTAACTTTCCTTAAACTATCCAAATTTCCATCGTCATTTCTGGAAAATTTATGTCCTTTAAAAAAATTATTATAAAATTCTGTGCTTGCAGTATCAGAAATATTTGAATTATTAATTTTGTAACTTGCAATTAATTGATTTCTAATTTTTTCAATTTCATTTTTGTCAAATCTTGGTTTAAGAAAAACTAATTTGAGCAAATCAAAAGATTTTTCTTTATTTTCTGAAACTGTTTGAAATTTGCCAGAAAATAAATCTTTAGTACTTGAAAAACGCAGTTTCATTCCAAGAGAATTCATCGTTTTTTGAAAATTTACTGAATTTAAATCTCCGGCTCCTTCATCTAAAATAGATGCAAGAAAAGTAGAAGTACCCTCTTTACCGTCTAGATCATAAAAAGCACCGCCTACAAATCCAAAATCTAAGCTTATAATCGGTACTGAGGTGTCTTTAACATACCAAAACTTTATACCTTTTTTAGTTCTCAGTTCAATTGGTTCAAACCCAAAAACATCACTACTAAAAAAAGCTATTACAAAAAAAAATAAAATCTTTCTCATTATTTTAGCATACCTGTTACAAAATTTTTATTTTCTAAAAATCTATTTAAGGCTTCGTTTACTTTTTCAATACTAAGTTCATTAATTCTTTGATCCCAGTTTTCAAGATCTTCAAGTTTAATACCTACCGATAATGCCTCGCCAATAATTTGGGCTGGCTTTCCAATTCCATCTTGCTGATAGATAAAATTATAATAGTATTCCTTTTTTTTTCTATTAAAGTCATCCGGACTAATACCTTTTTTTATCACATTTTTTAAAACGTTATTAATTTTTATATCTATATCTTTTGGTGATAAATTTTTATTAGGTATAGCATAAAAATAAATATTGCCAGGACCTTTTGTTAAGCCCTGATAATATCCCCCCACTGCAGCAAAAATTTTTTGCTTAGTCACCAGTTCTTGATATAATATACTTGTTTTACCCCCAGCAATAATTTCTAACCCAATATCTAATGCAAGCCCGTCATCTATAGATTCTGTTAAGGAAATTGTTTTATACAGCTTTTTCCAAATTGGTTGCTCTACATTTGGGTGCTCATGATTAATCTGTATTCTTGTTTTTAATGGCGGATCCACAAGATAGTTTCGTTTTTGTTTAACTTTATTAGATTTAATTTTACCAAAGAATTTTTTTGTTATTCTTTTTGCATCTTTTATTTTTATATCTCCTGATAGAACCAAAACAGCATTAGATGGATCATAGTATTTGTTGTAAAACTCAAATATATCCTCGTATGTCAGGTTTTCAATTTCATGTTTCCACCCAATAATAGGTGTTCCGTAAGTATGATTAGGAAATAAACTCTTCCTCATTGACTCGTCAAGTACTGATGACGGGGAGCTATCAATTCTCTGGCTTCTTTCTTCTAAGATAACGCTTTTCTCAGTTTCAACCTGTTTCTTTGACAAAACTAGATTTTTCATTCTATCAGCCTCCATCTCCAAAATTTTTTCAATTTTTTCTGAGGGAATAATTTGATAATAAGCAGTGTAATCAAAACTTGTAAATGCATTTTCAGTCCCTCCATTTTTTGAAATGAAGTCTGAGAATTCTCCGTTTTTAAATTTTTTTGTACCTTTAAACATTAAGTGCTCTAGAAAATGCGCTAGCCCACTCTTCCCATATGTTTCGTCAACTGATCCAACATTGTACCATATCATACTTGAAACCACTGGAGCCCTATGATTCTCAACTACAACAACTTGCATACCATTTTGAAGTTCAAAACTCTTGGAATCAAAAAGTTTGGCTTGAATCTCACAATAAAATGCAGAAATTAAGATCAAAAATGAAAATAGAAACATTTATTCAAGTATTGGAACCTGATCTATATTTAACAATTCCCCCTCGGAACCAGTTGTCAAATCAGAATAGTCTTTTTCGCGGTTTGTATTTTTATAATATTGTTCTCTAGATTGATATGATTGATTAAGATTGCTGTTAGGCATGTATCTTCTCGAAAAATTGTAACCTTTATCGATTGGGGGTCTATAGTACAAATTGTTTCCTTTAAACTCCCTAACAGATTGACCATAAACCCATTCTCCAATTGTGAATTTTTTCATGTTTCTAAATTTTTCTATTGAATCAGATGGAGATTTAGAAGATCGTAATATAGCTGGAGGGCTCACAAAATTTTGAACTTGAGGTTGAACAAACTGATTGTTACTTGTACCTTGTTGCTGATCAAAAACCGACATTTCATTAACTTTGTCATTTTTGAAAGAATTGGTGGCAGAACTGACAGGCATTTCCTCAAAATTTGGAGGTAACATAATATCTGGTGTATCAATGACCATTGAGTCATCAAATGATTGTTTTTTAAGCCCTGAAAGCTCTTCAATAGTATCACAACTTGTTATAGGTAAAATTAACAAGAACATTAGAAATATAAATTTAATCAGTTTAATACCTTTAATCAAAATCATCACATTCATATCCACCTGACATATAATCTTTTACAACACGAATACAATTATTTTCTATGCCAAAGAGTTCCATTTCTTGGTCTTCAGTTAAAAATTTGGATTGAGGTTGATTTTGAATATTGTTCAAGGGAGGAGAATAATTTTGAATATTAGAGTTTCTATTCATATAATCATAATTTGCACCATAAGAATAAGGAACATTTGGGTTACTTTCAATTGAATATTGAGGAAAGGGAGGTGGAGGAGGGGCAGGCATAGGTGTGCCGTTAGGCGTTACTGAAAAATATTGTCTTGCACTCCTGTATATTGGGGGCTGTGGATAGTATCCATAATTAGGTTGAATAGGTTGTTGTTCAATAAACTGTTGGTTGGGTTGTACAAAATCTTGATTTATCTGATTTGTTGTTGGTAAAGCAAACTCAGGAACTTCCACTGCCTCTTCTACAATTATGGCCTGTTCTTGTTCTGGCTCATCTTCTTCCCAAAAGGCAACAGAATCATAAAAATATTCACTTGCTTCACTTATGGATTCAACAGTTGAATCAAAAGTCGATTCAATAGATGAACACGAGTTCAAAAAAGATACCAAAAAAATTAATGCAAAATATCTAGATGTAGCCCTAATCATTGAAAATAACATTTAATATACAAAATATTGTCTCTTTTAAATAACAAACCTATATATTTAGTATTAATATCATTAGTTATCTACTTTTAAAAGGACATTTTACTTTTTTAAGAACACAGTTTCATTTAAATTATATATGATATATATCATAACTCCAATTGTTATTGAGGCATCAGCAACATTAAAGGCTGGCCAGTGGTATCCTTTATAATGAAAATCAATAAAATCAATTACATATGATTGATATATTCTATCAATACCGTTTCC
This sequence comes from uncultured Alphaproteobacteria bacterium, assembly GCA_902526175.1. Lineage (GTDB taxonomy): Bacteria > Pseudomonadota > Alphaproteobacteria > Methylaequorales > Methylaequoraceae > CACBWF01. The sequence goes on from CABZJY010000011.1 coordinate 43,751, forward strand.
TAGTGCTCCACCTAAAATCAATGACAAGGTAAACTTTTCATAAGCTTTACAACTTTTTGCCAGCCAGAATATCAACACCATTGATATTGCTAATGATATTAGGCCTAAAAAAAATGAGATATTTAGGTTAGATAACAAACCAAAACTAATACCTTTATTAGTTACAAATACAAGATTTAGAAATGAAAAAATTTCAATTCCATGAATTAGTTCGGCATAAAAAACTACAGCCATATACTTTGTAAATTGATCAACTGAGATTATGAATATAGATAAAAGAAAAAAAAGCAAATTATCCCTTAGAATGTGCATCGTAACACCTTTTACATATTGCTCCAATCAAGTTTTTCTTATTAAATAGCTTCCAACATCTATCACACTTCTCGCCATCAAATTTATCAACTTTGATATAAATTTTAGAATTTTTTTCATTTATTAAATTTATAAATTTTTTATCCTTCTGTTTTACAATCTCAACAGATGACGATATTAGGACTTCTTCGAGATTAATTTTTTTCAAAACAAACCTATACTTTTCCTCTTCCGCACATATTGAAACCTTTGCCTCAAGGCTTGATTTTATTATTTTATCCTCTCTCATCTTTTCAATACAGTGACTTACAGTGTGCCTTATGTCATTAATTATTTTCCAATTATTTTCTAATTTTAAATCATTCCACAACTGATGTGGTTCAAAAAAACTCATCAGATGGCAACTTATTGTGTCTTCTTGGATTATTTCTTTTCTCCAACATTGCCATGCTTCTTCGGTAGTAAATGGTAACAACGGGGAAAGCCAGCTAACTAAATTGTAGAAAACATCTACAAGAACTGTCCTGACAGCTTTTCTTGATGATGAATCTTTTGATTCACAATACAGGCAATCTTTTCTTATATCAAAAAAAATTGTTGATAGGTCTTGGTTACAAAAATTTGAAATTTCTTTTAGTGCTTGATGAAAATTGTAATTTTTGTAACTTGAAATTATTTTCTTATTTAATGTGTAAAGCCTATGCCTGATAAATCTTTCTAATTCAGGTAATTCATTATGTTCAACTCTTTCACTTGAATCCCAATCTTTTAAATTACCTATAATAAATCTTAAGGAGTTTCTTATTTTTCTATAATTCTCTGATTGTCTATCTAAACTCTCATAACTTATTTTTAAGTCTTCATTGTAATTACTGCTTGCAACCCATAATCGTAATATATCTGCTCCATATTTTTTAATAATGTCCTGAGGAGAGATTACATTGCCAAGTGATTTAGACATTTTTTTCCCGTTCTCATCAAGAACGAATCCATGCGTTAAAACACTTTTAAAGGGACTTTGATCATAAATTGCACATGATTCTAATAATGATGATTGGAACCATCCTCTATGCTGGTCAGATCCTTCAAGGTATAAATCAGATTTTTGATTTAAACCCTTATTTTTGAGTACGAAAACATGACTACTACCTGAATCAAACCAAACATCAAGGATATCTGTAACTTTTTCATATTGTTCTGAATCAAACTCGCTACCCAAAAAATTTTCTTTTGGTTCTGAGAACCAAGCATCCGCTCCTTTTTCTCTAATTATAGATATTATTCTGGAATTAAGATTTTTATTAATTAAAGGCTCAAATGTTTTTTTATCTATGAATATTGTTATTGGAACACCCCATGATCTCTGCCTGGAAACACACCAATCTGGCCTATCCAAAACCATGGAACGAATTCTGTTTTTACTTGAAGATGGTATCCAATTTACTTTTTCAATTTCCTTTAATGCTTTTTTTCTCAGCTCCTCCTTATCCATAGAAATAAACCACTGTGAAGTAGTTCTAAAAATTAATGGTGCTTTTGATCGCCATGAATGAGGATAGCTGTGCAAAAAATCATTAACGCAAATTAAATTATTACTTTCTTCAAGTTTCTCAATAATAGGTTTATCAGCTTTAAACACATGAATTCCTGAAAACTCTGGAACGGTTTTTTCAAATATTCCGTTATACATTACAGTTTTAGGAATACTCAAATTATTTTTTTGACCAATTTCAAAATCTTCTATTCCATGCCCTGGTGCAATATGGACGAACCCTGTTCCAGTATCATCCGTGACGTGAAAACCCTCAATTAAAGGAATTGTATGGTCATATCCTAGCCCTGCTAAAGGATGAGAACATAAAATTTTTTTTAATTCAGAGCCTGAAATTTTGTCTTCTATTTTATAATTCTTGATTTTATTTTGATCAGAGAAATTCTTAAAAAGTTTCTTTGAAAATATCAGGCTGTCTCCTTTATTTAATTTGAAATTAGGGTAGTCCTGCATGAAAGTAATTATTTGGTATTCTATTGAATTAGAGTAAGCTATTGCAACATTCCCAGGAAGAGTCCAAGGTGTAGTCGTCCAAATAACAACTGAACAATTTTGTAATCTCGAATTTTCATTTTTCTTTATTGGAAATTTTACAAAAATTGATTTTGAGTTCTTCTCTAAGTACTCTATTTCAGCTTCTGCAAGTGCAGTTTTTTCAACAACTGACCACATTACTGGTTTTTTTCCTAAATATAATATACCTTTTTCAAGAAATTTAAGTAATTCTGAAACAATTGTTGCCTCAGCATCATGATGCATGGTTGTGTATTTGTTTTTCCAATCGTAATCAAGTCCTAATCTGATAAACTCCTCACATTGTATATCAATCCATTTTTTAGCAAAATTTCTGCATTCTTCTCTAAAACTTATTACATCAATATCTTCCTTTGATTTTTTTTTTTTTCTATAATTTTCCTCTACCTCCCATTCAATAGGTAATCCATGACAATCCCATCCTGGAACAAAGTTTACATTAAATC
>CABZJY010000012.1 GCA_902526175.1 uncultured Alphaproteobacteria bacterium
TATTTTAATAAAATTTATCCTTGGAATAAAACTAATACATTTTGCATTGTTCTTGAAGCCTGGGCAATCATATTTAATGCAGATTGCTGCAGAATTTGAGATTTCGCTAATCTTGAAGATTCTGAAGCGAAATTTGCATCCATAATTCTAGCTTTTGAAGCTCTTTGGTTTTGAGAAACATTAGTTAAATTATCAACAACAACATTCATTCTACTCATAATGGCACCAAATTTTGCTCTTTCCATGTGAACTCTATCTAATGCTCTGTCAACTACCTTTAGTGCATCAACAGCACCTGCCATTGTTTTGATGTCAATAGTTGAAACTGAATTTAAACTTGAAGTTGCTGCAGACGACTCAAATAATCCTCCATCTGCATTACCAACAATTGAAAAAGTATGAGATGAATGGAAAGTAATTTCTCCACCTAATCTAAAACTATCATTAGTTTGGCTAGCATCCTGAACTTCAACTGATGTTCCAGTTGTATCTTGTTTAAAATTAAGTCCTGTTACTTCCATTAATGTATTTGCATCTGTAACACTTGCAAAATCTAAATCTTCTATGACAATATCTTCACCTTCATCTTGTACGAGAACGATTTGGTTACTATCAGCACTTAAAGTCGCTGTAATACCTGTTACTGAACTGAAAGAATTAAACTGGTCTCTAAGATCTGTTAGATCATTTCCTGTATATGCAGTTGTTAAAGTTACAGTTGCAGAAATTGACTGAGCTGTTGTGTTTTTTCCATAAACTTTCATGGTAACAACGTGATCACCAGCTGAATTTGTTTTCATTCTTAGTCTAGCCTGAGTAGAAGCCGTTGCAGAAACACCTGTTTTGTCAAAAGAATCATTGATTCTGTTAGTCAATGATTTTGCAGTTTCACCAGCCGTTGGTGTTAATTCATTTGATCCTAAAAGACCTGTAATAGTGAATGCATCGGAAGTTGTAACTTTACTAGTTGCTGCTGATTTACTCGCTGCAAGAAAAGCATTTTGTGCTAGGTTTGCTTGACCACTAGTTCCTTCAGTAGTAGCTTGATAGGCACCAATTGAAGTATTTCTCATATTAGCAATAGAAATTACTGCTTTTTCTCTTTCATGAGAACCAATTTGAAAACGTCTGTCTGCAAAAGTTCCGTCTAATACAGCAATTTCATTAAAGGTTGTATCTCTTGTTACACGGTCCATCTCATCAAGTAATTGATCAACTTCAGTTTGTAAATAAACTTTTTGCTCACCATTAACAATATCTGTTGCAGCTTGAATTGCTAATTCTCTTATTCTTTGTAATGCAGCAGAAGCTTCATCTAGCGCTCCTTCAGCAACCTGTGCCATTGATAAAACATCAGATGCATTTCTAATTGACATATCTAATGCACCAATAGTAGCAGACATTCTATCTGCAATAGCAGCACCAGCAGCATCATCGCCTGCATGATTAATTCTTTTACCTGAAGAAATTCTTTCCATTGCGGAAAGCATTTCTCTTTCATTTTTTAGGAGACTTTTTAGCGCGCCTGTTGTCCCCATTGTTGTGTTAATTTTTGTCATAATTTCTCTTTGTATACATAAATTTTTACAAAGAGTAACTGCAAATCCAATGCCAAAAAAAAAAGGGAAATGTGAGTAACTCACATTTCCCTTAAAACATACTATATGTAGTGTTTCCTTATTGTAGTACAGCCAATATAGCAGATTGAGCGTCGTTTGCCTGAGCTGCCATAGATAGTGCTGCCTGATTTAAAATACTATTTTTTGTCAAATCAGCAGTCTCTTTGGCAAAATCAGTATCCATAACACGTGCAGCAGCAGCAGCCATGTTAGCTGATGTGTTAGCAGCAACCGCTTGGAATGCTTTCAAAGAAACAAGATCCGCAGCTACGTTACCTAACGCCGCAGCAACTTCTTGCAAACCAACATCAGCTTGTGCTTCGAAGCCTGTTGCGTCAGTATCATCAACAGCGGTAATATCTTTGTTGGCACCAGCAGAATGTGTAGTACTTGCGTCGTTTACACCAATTGCAAAGTCGCCTGTTTCCAGAACTTTACCATTAAATTTGGTATTTGCTAACAATGAATCAATTGTGTCTGTGATAATTTGAACCTCAGCATTAGCTGCTGCAATCTGGTTAGCATCACCCAAAGCACTTGTTAATCCATCATCTTGAATACCAAGTTCTCTTCCTCTGGTTAGTAAGTTTGCAACTTCAAGTAGTAAAGATTCACTTTGCTGTAGCATTGAAATACCATCTTCGATATTTCTTACAGCTTGCGAAAAACTCTTACTTTTAGCTACAAGAACCGTTCCGACGGAATGACCAGCAGCATCACCACCATACATTGCCCTAACGCCGGTTGATAAACGAGCAATACTCTCATTCATTCCGTGTCTGGCTTTGTCAGCAGCAGCGGATGCTAGAGCTCCACCAACGGCTATATTTGAAACAGAAGGCATATTTATTCTCCTAAATTATGTTATTGTATAACGGTTAATATTGATTGTTGCGCATCATTAGCTTGAGCTACCATCGCCATCGCAGATTGGTTTAAGATTGCAGCTTTTGTCAATGCAGCAGTTTCAAGAGCGTAATCAGTATCCTGAATCCTCGCAGCAGCAGCATTTAAATTTGCAGCTGAGTTAGCAGCAACAGCTTGAGCACCCTTTAAGCCAGCCATACCGGCAGCAACATTACCAAGCGCTTTCGCAATGTGACCAATAACTGTGTCAGCAGAAGCATCAGCTCCATTAGCACCAGTTATAGTATTTAGAACACCAATAGTTTGGTTTACACCTATGGTTAACGTACTACTAGCATCATTAATACCGATTTGAAATTTATGACTCGCACCAACAAGGAATACTCCGTTAAATTTCATATTTGTTTGGATTGCATCCATTGTATCACCAATCGCTGCAGCTTCATTATTCAAAGCTACTTGATCAAATGATGTCATAAGAGCCACATTATTGTACTGAGTTCCAAGTTCTCTCAATCTAGTTGCTAGTGCAGCCATTTCCAAGAGGACACTTTCAGCAGCTTGTAGGTAAGAGATACCGTCTTCAAGATTTCTTGAAGCAACAGCAAAACTTTTACCCTTGGCACCAATCATGTTTGCAATTGATTGACCAGCAGCGTCACCACCATACATGGATCTAATACCAGTTGACAATCTTGCAATTGATTCGTTCATTTGATGACGAGCCTTAGAGGCAGCGGCACCAGCCATTGCAGCACCAACGGCTAAATTCGAGACTGAAGGCATATTAGTTTCTCCTTAAAAGTTATCATTAACTATTTCCATTTACAGTTTTTTCCAAAAACCATGTTAAGTTAAACGACAAACAAAAAATTTGTTTAGTACATCTTGAAGATTTTTAAACTTTTGTGCTATAACGAGAATTCAATGTTTTATTTTAACAAAATAGCAAGAGTTTAATGAGCGAAAAACTTTATTGTCCTCACTTTTTGTATGATTTAGCTGTTGGATGTGTTATGTACGATTTTTTAACCAAGCAATATTCCTTGGAAATGGTTGGGAAGAAATATGCTGAGGGTCTTTCAGAGGAATATATTGAAATACCAACTGAGGAGTTAACAAAGCCTGCTGAGGAATCTATTCGATTTATGGCGGAATTAAAAGGAGCTCAGTTTGAAGCACATGAACGAGTTAATCATTTTATATATTACATTCTTAAACATGATGGTATAAAAGGACCAAGAAAGCTTAAAGGTCTGTTTGGAAGTGCTTTTGACGGTACAAAAGAAAAAAAGTTTAGTGAAGATAAGTTTTTTAAGGAATTTAAGGCTTATTGCTTTGCTCTAAGAGCAGGTTCCATTCCAAAAGCACCCTCTGGATGGAGCTTAAAAAATGAAAAAGGTCTTGAATTTTTTGAACCTCTCATAAAAAAAGATTTTGGAATTGAGGATCTTCTTTAACCAATATGGTCAAAAAGATTTAACTGAGAAATTCTTACAAATGCTTTTTGGGTTGCTTCTTGACTTGTTAATTGTGATTGTAGTTGTGTAACGAGTTCAGCTAAATCTGCATCTGCTAATTCACTTATATCTTTGTTAATTAACTGTTGACGTTCCCTCATAATATCAGTTTGTCTTTGTGCTGAATTTAATCTAGCTCCTACTTTTGCTCTTTGATTAGCTAAATGATTTTGAATAGTAACCATTTCGTCTAGTCGACTTGCAATTGTTTGATCAAAGTCATAAAGGGTTTGAGAGTTTCCAAGACTGTTACCAGATGCATCTACTGGTTGAAAAGTAAAAAAAGACGTTGGTTGTTCTTGTGCTTTTGTAATACCAGGAATTTTAACATTACTCATTGTTATGTCTTGACTAAATGTATTAGTAAGTTTGAGAGTTGTATTTGAATCCTCAAGTGTTGCTGTAATATCTAGATCAGCAGCGTTAATTGCTGTACGTAAATCCGATAAATCGGCACCAGTTATATCAATTGAGAAGTCTGCAGATTTGCTTCCAGAAGTAATTGTGAAACTATATGTTCCAGGATCTTCATTTGTAAGATTTATTTTTGCTATACCTGGCGCTTTTGCTGCTTCAACTCCAGAGGAGGCCGTTCGAATAGATCTACTTATGTTATCAACTGCTTCAAATAAATCTGTTGAAACACCGTCACTTGTAACAATATCTCTAAAAACAGTACCACCATCAATAGTTGATTCTAACATTCTACTTTCTGAAACTGCTAAACTAATTACACCTCTATCTCCTTCATAGGTTACAGTGCCTGTAGAATCCATTACAAATGGTGTTGTTTTAGTTTTAAATCCAGAAAATAAATGTGCTCCAGTACTATCTGTCGTATTTGCAAGAGAAAGTAATTCCTTTTTTAATTCATCAAACTCTAATGCAATAGACTCTCTATCACTTGGTGCAAGAACGTCATTTGCTGCCTGAATAGCTAATTCGTTACACCTAATAAAAACATTTTTTGCTGCTTCCAGAGTATCATCCATCATCTGAAGTCTACTCAAAGAAAGTTCTGCATTATTAATATATTGCCCTACCTTACTGTTTATATCTTTTAACCCAGATAATTCAACAGCACCAACGGGGTCATCTGATGCAAAAACTATATTTTTTCCAGATGCAATTTTAGATTGAACAGATTGAATATTCTCCATTTGTTTTGAGAGAAGATTCAATTGCTGTTCATTAAATAATTTACTACTTATTTTCATAACATTAACTAAATCTCAACTGCAAAGATTATGCCGTAATGCATTTTTTCATGATCTTATGACTTGAATTAGAGAATCAAATAATTCTCTTGCTGTTTGAATGATTCTCGCATTTGCTGAGTAAGATTGTTGAAATTGAATTAGAGCTGCTGCTTCTTCATCCATTTCAACTCCAGATCTTTCATCTTCAAGAGCTTTTGCCTCATCTCTACTAGCTTCATTATTACTGGCATTCATTTCAGCAGACCTTACTGTTGATCCAATTTCTGTTAAGGTGGTGTTAAAAATATCTTGAAAACTTCCTGAATTAAGTCCATTTACATCTGATTCTTGCAGAGCTATCATCTGTAAAATATTCCTATTATCACCAACACCTTCATTGTTATTTTGAATATGAAAGATATCTTCGACCTTTGTTTCTCCTGTAATTTCAAAGGATCTATCGATTGCACTAAATTTCCCATCAGTAGGAATAAGACGTGTTGCAATTGAATGTAAGGTATCTGCCTCAAATATTTCAACCTGACTTGAATTAGTTGAGTCTATTACAAATCTGAATTCAGAGTTATCAATGACAGGTATTTTCTCACCATAACTTGCAGCTATTTTGTTAGCACCTGAACCAGTTGATAAAATAATTAGATCTTCAGGAGGTAAATTATTTATTGTCAAATTATTACCTACCAACGAACTCATATTATTAGCTGATACACTTATTGCCTTACTATTAGTTTGATCGGTAGAAATTGATGTAATTTTTATCTCATCATTTAAAACATTGACTCTGGTTAGGTTTGTTTTAAAACCAAAATTTTCTGCAGCTGTTCCATCACTTGCAGTGATTGTATCAACAATTAGACTATTTTTATCTGCCTCTTTTATAATGGAAATTTGAGCATTAGTATCACTGACTTGATTTATTTCTGCGGATATACCAATAGTTGTTGCAGGTGCCGATAAATTGTCACTAATGTAAGCCTGAGCATAAACGGTAGCGAATGTGTCAGATGCATGTCCATTACCACCTCCAAAACTTAATAGGGTAGGGGTATCAGCTGTTGCATTTTCAAAAGTTGATGCTAGGCTAAATGTATTAGCATCTACAACTTTTGCAAAATAAGAAGTTCCACCTGATAGACCGGACATTGCAGTTCCAGCTGCTGTATAAAGAATTTTATCTCCAGTTTTAAATCCATGACCTGCTGATGTAAGTGTAGTTGAAGAACCGCCGACTGTTGATGTATTTATCGTTTTAGAATTAGCTCTAACAAATACTCCAATTGGGTTTGCATACTCATTAAGTTGAAGATGAAAATGGGTGGAATCACTAGCTGCAGGAGTTGTGATTGAAGAACCAGTTATTGTTGTTTCAATGTTGGAATCAAGCATTCCAAAAGCTGTGGCATTAGTATCATTTACACTATCAGTTGCAAATGAAAATTGTGATGCTGAAATTGTTTTACCTGCTGAAAGATAAAGTCTTTTTCCTGGGTCAAAAGTGTCCAATGCGTTACCTCCTGTCTGCCCAGCAATAGTAATAGTAGAAGGAGAAGCATTTGTTGCTAATGCTAATGTTTGAGCTAATTTAAAGTTGTGATCATCAGTTTTAACTACAAAATATGTCTCTCCATCCGTAAGACCAGTAATTGGACTTGCAAACGTATCTTCAACACTTCCTCCAGAACCCCCTGTAATTGTTATAGCTGTTCCTCCTGACGCATTTGAGCTCGTGGTAGCTAATTTAAATGTATCTGCGTCGACTCTAATTGCAAAGTAAGTAGTTCCATCTGTTAGGCCATTTATAGGAAGATTACCACCAGATTTATAGACAATAGGATCTCCAGTTGTAAACCCATGACTTTCAGCTGTAATACTTACAGTTGAAGTAAAATTTGTTGTATCCACTTTTACTTTTTCAGCAGCATTATAAGTAATTGCATCACCAGTTTCTAATCCGTGCTCAGTGCTAGTTATTGTTGAGGTACTATTAAACCCAGTAGTGTTTATTGTTATTTCATTAGGATCTTCAAAATATGCATCAACCATATCTGTTTCTCCCCCAGATATTCTTGCCTCACCATTTTTCATAGTTATAGTATATGTTAAACCGTCATGATTAATTTGAAAACTCGAATCGTCAGCTGGTAAACTACTAATAGAATTCCCTCTAATTTCTACTGAAGGGCTTGAAGATCTTAACCCATCAGCGAGTGATTTAGCTACCGAGTCAGCAGAGACACTTTCAAGTTTAGATGCATCAAATGAAGTTGTAAATTGTGTTCCTGTTCCAGTTTGAGGAAGTGTTAACCCATAAGATAAAACTGAACTTGATGCATCAATTCCACTTGGATGAGAACCGGATATATCACCTTCTAGAGTGACAGGTTTTATAGTTTTTGTTTCACCAGTTGTTGAAGAAGTAATTTTAAAAAAACCATCCTTAAAAGCATTTGCTGAACTTGAGATATTTGTTGAGCCACCATCGTTTGATGTTGTAATTGTTCCAGATGATTCAATTTGTAATTCTCCACCAAATCGAGCAGCTTTATTAGTTGATCCCATATTTGTTAATGTTGCTGCTGATGAAAAGTCTGATTTTAGGAGCGATAATGTCAAATTAGCCGGTGCCGTAAATGAAGTCAATTCTATATCATCACCCTCTGTATTTTCCATAATTACATGATTTTTATCATTAGAAAGATATGCTGTTACTCCAGTCCTACCAGAAAAGTTATTTATAGCGGTTGCTAAGTTAGTTAAATCATCTGAAAGCACTGAAGCGTTTATTGATACAGTACTATTTGTTCCAGCTTTACTTTTTAAAGAAAAAGAAATTGTACCATTTGAACTTGGTGCAGGAATTTTTACTCTCGTCAGTGCAGTAGCTTCAACACCTAAATTATTTGCTTGGGTATTAATAAGTCCTGCTACATAGCCCGCTGATGATTCAACTGGCACACTTATATTAACCGAACTTGAACTACTTCCAGATGTAACTTTTAATGTATAAGCTGATGTTACGTTGCTAGCTGGCAATGTGCTGGCATGCTGTTGAGCACTAAAACTATTACTACCATTTGCCATCAAACTAACTGTATGATTACCTGCTGTTGTTGAGCGATCTATTTCAATTCCTCGATATTGTTCTGAACCTGTACCATTTAGATAGTCCGCTCTATACTCAGCTGAAATATTAAAACCATTTTCTTTTGTAAGGTATTTAGCAATTTCTGATGTAGAAAGAGTTGTTCCAGATAAATGTCTTCCCTCTCTTGTAAATATTTGAATATCACTTGCAGCAGTAACTGTAGGATTATTAATTACTCCATTAAGAGTAGTTCCTGTAGATAGTGTTGCTGAATTGAAAGTTAGATTATTACTTGCAATTGTTAAAGATGAATCACCGCCAGATGCAAATAATCCTTTCGTTCTAAAATTATGCGAGCTTCCATTCACATCCAAACCATTATTAAGGGTCTGGGCTACTTCTTGAATTGAAGATAGTCCAGTAAGATCAACTGAAACCGTACTTGAATCAGATAGGGTCAATGTCATATTTGTCAAACTACTTATATCTGAAGAAGACAAACCAAATTTTGCAGTTGGTTGGGCTTTGTACGAACTTAAATTTACACTACTCGTTCCTTCCTGAATAATTGCAACACCTCCATCAGAAGAAAATTGAGTTGAAGTAACTGGGTGAAGACTGTTAGAAAAGACACTTTCAATATTTTCTAAAGTTGTATCATCTACTGAAGCTACTAAAGGTATTTCTTGAAGTTTTGCACTGCCCAAATTTTGTGTATCAGAGCTAATTAGTATTTTGGCAGCAGCAGCAATATCTTGAGGTCTAGTAAAAAGATATTGAATTCCTTTTGATTCATTTACTGGTTTTAAATTGAATTCGTCTCCATCCATTGCAGAGCCAAATATTGAAACTTTAAATCCAGGACCTTCAATTTGAGAGGTATTAGAAATAATTGGTGAATCTAATGATGAAGAATTTAATGTCCATGAATTATTTGAACTATTATATTGTAGACTATAATTATCTCTTTTAAGTATTTCTGGATCATCAACAATTATTTCAGCTCCAACTGTTGTTCTATTTGTGGGGTTTGCAATGGCTTCAAGACTTGTTACCGAAAACATTTTTTTGCCAATATTACCTTCAAGATTAAGTCCATTTTGATTAATTTGATTGAAATTCTTAGCAACAATTATTGCTAAGTTATCAATTTCATTTTGAGTATCGCCGACAAGCGCATAAGCATCTGCTAAACCACTAATTATTCCACCTTGTATTTGATTTGTTGCAACTTTTCCTAGACCAACAACGGGTTGTAATCTTTCACCCTGTTCTAAAACATCAATTTTACTAATCTTATCTTTTTCGAGAACTATTGGTCCAGATCCTGTATTACCCAATCTTATTAGAGCATCACCTCTTGATCCGTAATTTACAGTTATTTGAGATATTTCAGATAATTGATCAATTAACAGGTCTCTTTGATCAAGTTTTGCATTTGAAGTTTGAGAGGTTAATCCAGAAGTTAATAAATCTTCATTTATACTTGATAGTTGTGTTAACAATAAATTTACTGAAGTTACTGCATTATTTGCCTGGCTTTTCAGTCTACCTTTCAAGTTATCTATTCTATCAGAATAAAGATTGAATTGACCAGCCATATCTTTACCTTGTTCATTTGCTACTATCCTTGGAGCTTGATCATCTGGTGCAGCAGCTACTTCCTGTAAAGCATTAAAAAAATTTGATATTGAAGAACTTAAATTTGAATCGCCTGGTAACAAAAGATTTTCCAGATCTCTTACTTCCTGTAAAAAAGTATCAGACTTTTGAAATAATGCGCTTGCTTGTCTTGATTTATCGAGTAAAAATTCGTCAAACGAACGTCTGATTTGTTCAACTCTTACACCTAAACCTGTTTGATCAGATATTTCAGTTACGCCACCACCCGCACCAGAAACTTCTGCTAATGAGGCATCTCTTTTTTTATACCCTTTGGTGTTTACATTTGCTATATTTTGTCCAGTAACAGCAAGTGACTGCCTGTAAGCTTGTAATCCACTTTTTCCGATGTCAAATAAACTTGGCATTAATCTTCCGTTCCTTTTACATGATTGCTAAATTGTCTAACAAGTGATTCAGCAATTCCAAAATTATGATTTTTAGCAAGTGATTTTGAATACTCCTGATCTAAAAGAGTTTGGTAAGTATCCTGAGCATCATTGTGAAATATTGATTCAGCAAGCTTTGCATTCCTTGCACTTTTTAACATTTGATGGACAAACAAAGATTCAAACTCTTGAGCAACTTGCTCAAGATTCTGTGTTCCTTCTAATTTCTTGTTACTATCACCAAGTTCTATCTGTAATTTAAATTTTTCAAGATGATTTACACTGTCCATTTTGGTTACCTTAAATAATAATTAATTCAGCCCTTAACGAACCCGCCTCTCTTAGTGCTTCGAGTATAGCAACCATATCCGTTGCTGTAGTTCCAGTTTCATTTAATGCATCCACAAGTGTTTGTAATTCAATACCTGGGTCAAAGACAAACGCTCTAGCAGGTTGTTGATCAACTTCTATTTCTGTATCTGCTGCAGTAGCTGCAGCAGTACCAGCTACTGTAGCTGATGTACCTACAACTGTTCCAGTTCCTTCTGAAAGCAGTTTTGTATCTTCCTTTATTTTTACTGAAAGAGAACCATGAGCAACTGCTGCTGGAGAAATTCTCACATCTCCACCTATTACCACTGTGCCTGTTCTAGAATTTACAACAACTTTTGCTTTAGGACGAACTGGTTCAAAAGCAATATTTTCTAACAAACCAATAAAAGAAACTTTTTGAGATGGATCAGATGGTGTTCTTACTTTAATTGAAGTTGAATCTAAAGGTGTAGCAACTTCAGGTCCAAACGTTTCATTAATTGTTTCAGCAACTTTATTTGCTTGTGAAAAATCAGATTGATGAAGATTAAGAATAACATTACCTTTTTCAAGAAAATTTGATTCAACCAATTTTTCAACCGTTGCTCCTCCAGGAATTCTTCCTACTGTTGGTGTACCTTGAATTGTACTTGAACCGTCTGCTCCTTCAACTCCTAATCCGCCCACTACCAAATTTCCTTGAGCAATTGCATAAACATCTCCATCAGCACCCTTTAAAGCTGTCATTAATAAGGTTCCACCCTTTAATGATTTTGCCTTTCCTATAGTTGAAACTGTGACATCTATTGTTTGCCCAGGTTTTGAAAATGGGGGTAAAGTAGCTGTAACCATAACTGTCGCAGAATTACTGCCGTCTATATCAGCAGTATTTGCAATTACCCCAAACTGAGAAATCATTGCTGCGATACTTTGTTTTGTTAAGTTGACACTTCCATCACCTGTTTTAGCCAGCCCTATTACCAATCCATAACCTACAAGTTGATTTGTTCTTATTCCAGCTATTGTGACTAAATCCTTAATTCTGTCAGCAGACAACTCTTTAGCTGAAAAAACTAGTAATACAAGGTATATAAAAATTTTAAGTTTATTTTTCATTTTAAAATGGCGAAATATAAGCAAAATATCTTCCCAACCAACCCCTAGTTACACTATCATTCATATCTCCAGTTCCTGTGTAGGATATTTGGGCATCTGCAACTTTTGTTGAAGATACAGTGTTTGACGATGAAATGTCTTCAGGTCTAATAACTCCAGCAACTCTAATAAACTCTGTCCCACTGTTATAAGATAGTTTTCTTTCACCTTTAACTTCTAAATTACCATTAGGAAACACTCTCACCACAGTTACTGATATTGTTCCAGTTAAAGTATTTGCTTGTGCAGCTGTGCCACTTCCAGTAAAACTTTGCGTTGTTCCTGCCTGTAGTCTATCTTCTTTGACACCCCCAGGGAATAAAAATTTACCAATTAGTGAACTTGGGCCAAAAAGAGCTTCAGGAAGATCAAAAACATAAGAGTCGCTCTTAGAAAGTGTTTCAGATCCTGAATTTGCAGCTGACATAGATTCTTCTAATGTTATAGTGATTATGTCGCCAACATTATTTGCTCTTCTGTCTGAAGCAAACAATCCGCCACCACCGTCATATACAGTACCATCTTTCGATTCCTTTCTTTCAATATTAGTATATTCAGGCTGAATACTTTTGAAATTTTCACCTATCTTATGTTCCATATATGTTGAACAACTGAATAAGAAGAATAATGATAAAGAAAAAATATATTTCATTTACCTAACTCCTAGAGATTATTACTTACAAATCTAAGCATTTCATCTACTGATGTAATTGCTTTTGAATTTACTTCATATGCTCTTTGTGTTTCGATCATATCTACAAGTTCTTGAATAACATTTACATTTGAACTCTCAAGTGAACCCTGAATAAGTTTTCCAAATCCAGCATTGAATGGGTTTTCTAATACTGGTGGACCGCTTGCTGTAGTTTCAATATAAAAGTTTTCACCAATAGGTTGAAGACCAGTTCTATTTTGAAAATCAGCTAATTGGAGCTGTCCGACTTCCTGTGCATCAACCTGTTCAGGAATTTGAACGGATACAATTCCATCGGATGAAACATTTATTTTTGTTGCTTCAGCTGGAATCACTATTTCTGGCTGGAGTATAAATCCACTATTTGTAGTCAATGTACCTTCATTATTTCTTGCGAATGCTCCGTTTCGAGTATAAACAATTTGTCCGTCAGGCAAAAGCACTTGGAAAAAACCGCCTCCATCTATTGCAAGATCTAAAGCATTATCTGTTGAGACGATGCTACCCTGTGAATGCAACTTGTTTGAGTTCACAATATTTACGCCAGTACCAACAGAAAAACCAGATGTAAGTTCAGTGTCAACAGATGTTTGGGCACCACTGCTTCGGATAACCTGATAAAGAAGTGATTCAAAATTTGCTCTATCTCTTTTGAAGCCATTAGTATTTACATTGGCTAAGTTATTGGAAATAATTTGCATCCTGACTTGTTGTGCATTTAACCCAGTTTTTGCTACGTGCATTGCGTTTGTACTCATTTATAGACCTTTTTTTAATTGTTTTTACAGTCAATCAGTGCAAACATTGTGCCACCATTTCTTTACATTTATTAAAAATCAATGTTAAAAATCCATAACTTGTATTGTTATTAATCAAAGACTAGACTGTTACAGTGAAACTCTCATTCATTTTCTTTATTTTCTTTAGTTTAATAATAAGTTTAAATTTTCCTTCAGTTTTTTTGTCCTTAAAGAATTCTATTCCTTTTTTGTTAGGACTTGTAATGTTAGGCATGGGTATGACAATAGATTTTTCAGATTTAAAAAAAATTATATTTCGTCCCAAAGCAATAATTTTAGGGGTCTTTTTGCAATTTTCTATAATGCCGTTATTAGCATTTATTCTTGCAGGTTTGTTTAATTTACAAGAGCAATTTATTTTAGGATTTATTATTTTAGGAAGTTGTCCTGGTGGTACAGCTTCAAATATTATTGCTTATTTAATGGATGCTGATGTAGCTTTATCTGTATCTTTGACAATATTATCTACAATTCTTGCATGTGTGCTAACTCCATTAATGATTTATTTTTATGGCAAAACTTATGTTGATGTTGACGTACAAGGTCTTATCAAAAGTACATTTTGGATAGTTATTTTTCCAATCATTGATGGAATAATTTTAAGAAAAATTTTAAAGAAAAAAATTAATAAAATATTAAAAATTTTACCTCGTATGGCTGAATTAATAGTAGCAACAATTATCGGAATTATTGTTTCTTTAAATATTGAAAATTTAAGCCTAGTAGATTTTAATTTCTTATTAGTAATTATACTTCACAATTTAATTGGGTTTATTATTGCTTTTTTAATTGCTAGGAAAATTTCTTTAAACTTAAAACAACAAAAAACTGTTGCAATTGAAGTTGCTATGCAAAATTCAGGTTTAGGTGTTACATTATCAATGTTACATTTTAATAAACTAGTAGCTTTGCCCTCTGCTATATTTAGTCTGTGGCATAATATTTCAGCAATAATTTTAATTAATTTTTGGGGTGACAACAAAAAGTAATTTAGGGTAATCTAAAATTTTAAAGGAGTGAAAATGGAAATAAGTGCAAAAAATCAAATTAGAGGAAAAGTAAAAACTGTTATTCATGGACAAAGTTATTCACAAATTGCTATCGAGCAAACGGATGCCGACGGTATGGAGACTGGAAGTTTTATTCATGCTGCTATTCCCGTTGATATTGCAAAAAAAATGAAATTAGAAAATAATACTAAAGTTATAGCAATTTTTCCTGCAGCAACTGTTATTATTGCAAAAGAAAATTAAAATATAATTAATTTTATTTAAAAAACTGATAGTTCGTATTTTTGTCAGACTTTAGTGAAATATTAACAAATTCCATAAGACTTATTTTTAGTTTTAATACTGAACTATCTGATATAGTATTCCTTTCCCTGAAGGTTTCATTATCAGCATTACTAATTTCATGTTTGATTGGATTACCAATAGCAGCATATTCTAGTGTAAAGGCTTTTTTTGGGAAAAAATTTTTTATCTTATTAGTAAATTCTTTAATGGGATTGCCACCAGTTTTTGTTGGGTTAGTTCTTTACATTGTTTTCTCAAAATCCGGACCGCTTGGTTTTTTTGAAATACTGTATACTCCAACTGTTATGGTTTTAGCTCAAATAATTTTAATTCTCCCAATCATAATTTCCATAAGTTTTGAAACACTTGAGTCAATTTATTTTGAATATGAAGAAATGTTAAAATCACTTCGAGTTAGCTTTAGAGACTCAATTTTAATAATCTTGTGGGATGCAAGATATTGTTTACTTACAACTGTTTTAGCAGGTTTGGGCAGAGCTATGTCAGAAGTTGGTGCAATAATAATTGTTGGGGGTAATATAGCATATTATACTCGAGTAATGACAACTACAATTGCCTTAGAAACTTCAAAAGGCAACCTTGAATTAGCATTAGCTTTGGGTACTATATTAATTTTAATTTCAATTTCACTTAACTTTATTGTTTTTATGGTAAAACATTTTACAAAAAATCTTTCATATGATTAATGATATATACAAGCCTTTTGACAATCAAAATAGTAATCCAGTTGAAATTACAGCGAATAATATTTCATTTAGATATGGCAAAAAGGTAATAATTGACAGATTAAGCTTTAAGACAACAGAAAATAAAATTTCTTTTTTAATGGGTCCAAATGGTGCTGGAAAAACTTTATGTCTTAAAATTTTATCAGGAATACTAAAACCAGATAAAGGAAAAGTTATATTTAATAAAAGAGTTAGAATTGGTTATGTTCCACAAAAAGTTATTTTTTTAAGAAGAAGTATTTATGAAAATTTGGCATTCACAATGAAAGTATTTAAATTTCAGAAAAATGAAATAAAAAAAAGAATTTCAAACATTATCAAATTAACTGACTTTGAAAATAAGTTGAGTATGTCAGCAAGAAAACTATCCATTGGGAAACAACAGCTTTTAGCAATAATACGATCTTTGGTAATAAAACCAAATCTACTTCTTCTAGATGAACCATGCAGTAATTTAGATCCTCATTATACCTCTATAATTGAGGCAATAATAAAAAAAGCAAGCAGACAAGGGGTAAAGGTATTGTTTGTTACCCATGATTTACTTCAAACAAAACGACTTGCCGATGAAATTATTTTCTTAAACAAAGGGAGGGTAGCCGATCATTCAGAGAAGGGGATTTTTTTTAAGAACTCAAAGTCTAAATCTGTGAGAAACTATATAAGTGGAAAGTTACTTAAGTAATGACTAAGTATAACTACATTATGAAAAAAATTATTTTTCTTAAATTCTGCTTTTTTTTCTTTTCTCTTACTGCTCAGGAATTTATTACGATTCAATCTACTACATCTTTAAGAGACTCAGGATTTTATAATTATATTCAGGATAAATATCAAGAAGAAAGCTCTACAAAATTAAAGCTTGTTGCAGTAGGTACTGGTCAAGCAATTGAAAACGCGAAAAAATGTGATGCAGATTTATTGTTTGTTCATCATGAACAATCTGAAATGAAATTTGTTAAAAATGGTTATGGACTTTATAGAAAGGTTATAATGCATAATGATTTCATTCTTGTGGGGCCCAAAAATGATCCAGCTGGAATAAAAATAAAAAAAAATATCAAAGAAGCTTTAAAAATTATTTATAATTCAAAACACCCATTTGTATCGAGAGGAGATAAAAGCGGAACACATTTGAAAGAACAAGAACTTTGGGCATTAGTTGGAATAAAAATCGAAAAAAAAAAATCTGATTGGTATTTTGAATCAGGTTCTGGAATGGGATCTTCCTTAAATTTTGCAGTGAATATAGGGGCATATATACTTTCAGATAGATCAACTTGGATTTCATTTGGTAATAAAAAGAACCATACGATAATTGTAGAGAATGAGCCCTTGCTTGTAAATAATTATGGAATTATTCCAATCAATCCAAAAAATTGTCCAACTACAAAATCTTCAGAGGCAGAAAAATTTATATATTGGTTAAAGTCTAAAGAAGGTAGAAGTTTAATTAATAATTTCAGAGTAAATGGTCAACAGGTATTTTTTTCTTCTCAGGGTGTAAACTAAATGATCAATAATTTGTTATTAAATTTATTAATTTTTATTTTTTTTATTTCTCATATTTCTAGTTGACATTCTATACAGGAAAGCAAGGAATAAAATACTTACTACATAAAAAATTATGAATCCAAGTGGATTATTTAACATAGACTCATGTATCTGTTGTTCAGCACACATAAACTCGCTAAATGTTTTTTCATTAGATTCGTCACAATATTTAGAAATTGAAGATTTGTTTTCAGCTTGATCTTGAGCTTTTACATTTTTTACATAAGTAAAAAAATGAAAAGTCAAAAAAAACAGAATTTTATACTTCAATCTTTCCATGAATCTTTTCTTTAACACCAAGTTCACTACTGTTTAATTCTACAGAAATTTCAAATGACTTTGGTGAACTGAACTTTTTTTCTGCAAATTGCTTTCTTATTTCTGTTTCAACAATTCTTTGAGAGTTTATTCCAACCTGTTTAAGAAATCTTCTTAAAGAAAGATTTAACTTTTCTTCATCCATGTAATATTAATACCATACTATTCTTTAAAAAAAAACTAAATGGTTTATAAATATAGGTAATTTAATACCAAGTTCGTCATTTATATTACATGGTTCACAATTATGAGATTGTACTGAAACTGGAATGGCTTCATTAGTATTTAATTTAAGATAATAGATAAAGTTTGTTCCTCTAAATTTCCTATCACAAATTTTAAGCTTGAGCTTACTTGTGTTATCATGAGTTATATCTTCAGGTTGAATGAGCAGTTTTACTGTTGAATTTATTTTAGGAGCGGTTATAAAATTACCTTTAATTTTACCAAGTTTTTCATGAAAGACGGTTTCTTTATTTAATACCTTAACTTTGATGAGAGAACCTCTACTAATAAACTGCATTACCTCTTTTGAATTGGGGTAATGATGGATGTTATATGGTGTGTCAAATTGAACTATTGAGTTTTTAATTAAAACACCGCATTTATCACTCATGTAAAAAGCTTCATTAATATCATGAGTTACAATTATAGTTGGTATATTGTTATCTTTAAGCACATTTTTCAAGCTTGTTTGAAGTTCCTCTCTCTGATCTTGATCAATATTTGAAAAAGGTTCATCCAGTAATAGTAGATCAGGATTAGAAATTAATGCCCTCAAAATTTGTGCTCGTTGTATTTCTCCTGAGCTTATTTCATGAGGATATTTGGAAACTATTTCAGAGAGATTAAAAAGCTTGATTAATTTATTTTTAGTTAATTTAAGAGGTTTTTTTTTTCTTGAAAAACCAATATCTATATTTTCTAATACAGTTTTATTTGGAAATAAACAGTTTTCTTGGAATGAAAGAGCCATATTTCTTTTTTCTGGTTCAATACTGTTTTTTTTTGTTGAATATAAACTTCCATTCATAACTATTTCACCACTACTAATTTTTTCAAGACCTGCAATACACCTAATTAATGTTGTTTTTCCGACACCGGAAGGACCTAAAAAAGAAACAATTTCGCCTTTATTTCTTATAGAAAAAGATAATTTATCAAGTATCACAAAGCTATTTATTTCACATGACAAATCTTTAACAATTAAAAAATCATTCATACTAGGATTGTACTAAAAAAATTTATTTATCTGAATCAGAAAATTTAAAAGTAAAAATAATAAAAATTGTAGCCCAAACTATTATAGATAATGAAGGTACTGCAGTAGCTTCTAATAAGTCTTGTGATGCAAAAGAATACGCCTTAGTAGCAAAAGTTTCAAAATTAAACGGTCTCATTACTAACGTAATTGGAAGTTCCTTAATAATTTCAATTACAAGTAATATTGAAATAATAAGTGTGGGTTTTTTAAAGTAAGGTAAATGAATAAGTCGAAAAGTTTTAAATTTTGAAAAACCCAACAAATAAGAACTTTCGTCAACTTTCTTGTCTATTTTTAAATAATTTGATTGAATTCCAAGAAAAGAAACTGAATAAAATCTCAGAAAATACCCCAAAACTAATCCTGTAATAGAACCTATAAAAGCATTTCTGAGGTTTACGTTAAAATAATCACTAGTAAATGATAAAAAACTCATTAGTGCTATTGAAATTATTAAACCTGGCACTGCATACCCAATTATAGAAAGACTTGATACTGAATTTAAAAAATTGGAGTTCAGAATTCTTAATGCATAATTAACAAAAAATGATACTAAAATTATTAATGTTAATGAGAGAAAGATTAGTTTAAGAAGATTTAAATTAAGCTCAAAAAAATTATAAATAAGAAAATACTCAGGGAATTTAAAAGACCAATACAGCATCTGTAGAAATGGAAAAATGAAACTTAAAAAAAATAATAAAAAACAAAAACTAAATGCAAAAAAAGATGCCCACCCATGAAGATTAATATTTTTTTTTAAATTTTTATTGCTAAGCTTTCTATCATAATAAGTAGATTTTTTTCTTGAAAACTTTTCAGTGGTAAAAAAAATCAAAATTATAATTAATAAGAATGCTGATAATAAATTTGCTGTAGTTGTATCATCAAATCCCATCCATGAGTCATAAATAGCTGTCGTAAACGTTGGTATGTTAAAAAAATATACTGTCCCAAAATCTGACAAAGTTTCCATCGCAACAAGTGACAAGCCCGTTATGATAGCTGGTCTTGAAAGTGGAATTAAGACCTTGAGAAAGAAACTTCCTGTTGATAAACCAAATATTCTGCTTGTTTCTATTATCTCAGATGATTGGTTAGTAAAAGTTGATCTAGAAAAAATATAAACATATACATATAGAGAAAAGGATAATGAAATTATTGCTCCAACCATGCCATTAAATTTTGGAATATATGTATTAACTGATTCACTGTTGTGGAAAAAAGAAACAATTGAATATGCCGTTCCGAAATTTTCAAAAAAAGCAGTAAATGCATAACCATAAATATATGAAGGAACTGCAAAGGACAAAATTAAGGCCCATTTAAAAAATCTACAACCAGGAAATTCATAAAAACTTACCAAGAAAGCTGAAAACGTTCCTAATATAAAAGTAATAAATACAACACTTACAACAAGAATGATTGTATTGAACAAATATAATTCAAATAATCTATCTTTAATTATGAAAAAATATTCTGTTACTTCTCCAAATAAACTAATGAAAATTGATAAAAAAGGAGATAGGATCAGCAAACTTAAAAAAAATACAGAAAAGTATAATGCATTAAATTTTTTTAAATAAAATTGAATTAACAATGTTTCTTACTTCCATCCATTTTCAAGCATTATTTTGTAAGCCTTACTTTGCCACTTAAAATAACTGCTAATGCTTATTGTGTTATTTTCTTTAAAATTTTTACCCATTCTACTAACTATTGGGTGTGGATTAACATTCTGAGAAATAGGATACTCAAAAGTATTGTTTACTATATGTTTTTGTGCTTTATCTGATAACAAAAATTCAAGTAATTTTATAGCATTTTTTTTATTTGGGGAATGTTTTAGCAAACCAGCTCCACTTATGTTGATATGAGTTCCTTTAGAATTTTGACCTGGGAAAATTGGACTTACTTTTTCGGCTGCTTTTTTCTGTTCTGTCCCTTTTTTACCTGACATCATTAGTGAGTGATAATATGTATTAGCAACCGCAATCTTTCCTTCTTTCGCTGCAACACCCAAAATTTGTGCCCTATCATTTCCTTGAGGTGATCTAGCCATATTTTTAACTAAACCTTTTATCCATTCTGTTGCTTTTTTTTCTCCATAAACTTCTATCATGTAAGCAACCAGTGATTGATTATAGATATTATTAGATGCTCTGATTAGAATATCCCCATTCCATTTTTCATCAGCTAAATCTAAGTAATCTATATTTTTAAGATCCTTATTTTTGATATTTGCACTATTGTAAAAGAAAATCCTTGCTCGTTTGGCAATTGAATACCAATAATCAGTCCTCAAATTCTCTGGAATTTTTTTTTTTAATATGTCAGAGTTAAATTTTTGAAAAAGTCCCTTACTTTCAGCACTACCCATTCTTCCTGCATCAGCTAAAATGAGTAAATCACCCTTACATGAACTACCTTCTTCTATAACTCTCTTCTCTAATAATTTCGATTTTCCAGTTATAACGTTAACTTTTATTCCAGTTTTTTTTGTAAAAAAATCATACAGTTTGTAATCTGATTCGTAGTGCCTTGAACTAAATACATTTACTTCTTTAGAAACAAGAAAGTTAGCATTTAAAATTAGAAAACAAAAAATGTAAATGATTCTTATTATCATATGATGATAATAATCATTATCATTTCGACTTCAAGCAAATTGTAAAAAAAAGGGGCTATTTTAGCCCCTTTAAACTATTTTATTTGTATTAGTTTTGGTTTTTTGTGATCAGGTAATACTCTTTCTAATCTAATTGAAAGCATACCGTTTTCCATATCAGCACTTTTGACAATAATATCATCTGATAATGTAAATTTTCTCATAAAGTTTCTTTGAGAAATGCCTTTATGAACAGTTTCATTTTTACCACCTGAATCGGTATTTTTTTTAGTAGATTTTATCGTTAATACCCCATCGGATGTTTCAATTTTAATATCATTTTTACTGAAACCAGCTAGTGCCATTTCAATAGTGTAAGAATTTTCTTGAGTTTTAATTATATCATAAGGGGGGTATCCTGTTGATGATGTATCTAAGTCGAATAATTTATCGAATAGAGAATCAAAACCTACAGTAAACGGAGCAAATTGATCCGTGTTAAAGTTAATCAATGAATTTTGCATAATTATTATCTCCTTTATTAAGCAAGATTATTATTAAATATCAGCCCTTATAGGCACTGATAACTATAATATAGTGACATAAAGTCATAATGTCAATATGTCTTCAATGTTTGTGCCAAATTAAAATTTTCTGTTAAATTATCTGCATTAAATTTTCTTGAATATACACTATAATTTCCAATTACTCTTTTTACATAATTTCTTGTTTCATAAATTGGTATAGATTCAATCCAATTTATATAACTTATTTTTCCTTTTCTAGGATCTCCATACCTTTTAAGCCAGATTTTTACTCTTGCTGGTCCAGCATTGTACCCTGCAAGTGCCAGAGGTAGTGAATTGTCAAATCTTTCAAGTAAATTTCTGATATAAGTTGTTCCAAGTAATATGTTATAGTGCGGATTTGTAGTTAATGCTTTTTTGTAATATTTAATTTTTAAAGATTTAGCAACTCTTTTTGCAGTAAAAGGCATTAGTTGCATTAATCCTCTTGCCCCTGCATGACTCTTAGCTGAAATTTTAAATGCACTTTCTTGCAAAATAATAGAGTGAATTAAAGAAATATATATTTTGTTATTTCTAAATTTATCTGGTATGTAATCCATAATTGTTGGATGCGAAAAAAATGTAGATATTTTTGGTTCTAATTTTGACAATTTCACAACAAAATTTTTATCTGAAAATTTAGATGCAAATTCCATAACGAAGTTCTTTTCTTCAATTGTATTACATGATTCAAAAACTTTCTTTAAAAACGGATAAGCTCTTTTTTCTTGATTTGCTTTTTGTAAAATCTTAATTACCTCAAGTAATTGATCAACATTATTAGGTTTAACTATTTGAATCTTTTTATTTGTAAAACTAAAACTTTCAATATTTTTAATTGACTGACTTCCATAAAAAGACATTTTTAGTGAGGCTGAAGTTTTAAACCATTTTTGTGAGTCTTTTTTATTACTGCTAGTTTTATAGATTTCCCCTAACCAAAAAGCAGCATTTGACTTTGTATAGTTAGTTTTTGCATTATTAAAAACATTTTCAAAATGGTTTAATGCCGACTGTTTATTTTTAATAAAGTTAAGAGCAATCCAGCCTGACAACCATTCAGCTTCAATTCCGGATTTAGTATTAAGAGGGATTTTATGATTATTAAGTACTTTGTAAGCTAAACTAAAATTTCTTTTGTTAATTTCCCTTCTTATCACAATTCTAGCGTTAACCCACCATCTCCTATAATTTTTAATATTTTCTGGTGGATCAATTAAAAAGTCAATTGCAGTAGGTAATTTTGCTTTTCTCCTCCATCTCATTCTTTCATAGATTAGTCCAGCATCATTAGTTAAATGAGCAGGAACTTTTTTAATCAATTCAGTTACATTTCCCGCTCTATTACTTAAAGCTAGTCTCGCATCACCTAGAGCTCTATAATCTCCTTTGATACGTTGCAAAGTTTTTCTTGCAGACCAATTTTTACCATCCCATAGAAGGCGGTCAAATCTTTTCCAATTATCATTGCTATCCCAAAAATTACTATATTTTTTGATAAAATTCTTTTGTTGTCTATGTGTTAAATTTTTATTAATCCATATATCTTGTATGACTTTTTTTTTATTTTCTAAAATTCCAATTTTTTCTCTGAACTCCATATAGTCTATTGCACCTTTAACTGTAATAGGACTATTTTCTTTGTACCAATTTACGACTTCAATTGGGTCTGAAGAAGGATTGATCGAAGATTCTATTTTTTTTTTAATCTCATTTACTTTCGGCCAATTTTTATGTTTGTAAAAAAAGTTTTTTAATTTATTAAAACTATGTTTACTTCCAGGTCTAGTAATATCAAGCCATCTCACATAGCTAGAGAAACTTTTATTTTCATACTCGTCTGCTAAAATAATTGCCATACGCCAGTTTTGTTTTTTTATTTCTTTGAAAACTTCTTGATAAATTTTAACTGGCACCTCAGGCTTAGCCATTGGCTTAGGCATATTTTGGCCATAAATTCCGAAAGGTACTGATAATAAAAAAACTAAAACCTTGAAAGGATTATTTGAGAAAAACATAAATTCCTATATTATGTTGAGAATAATTAATAGCAATATTTAAGTTAATTAAATTAAATGGTAAAAACAAAATTTAAAGGATCTATTCCTGCTGTCATTACACCTTTTAATGATAATGAAGATATAAATTTTGAGCAATTAGAAAAACACATAGATTTTTTAATATCTGGTGGTTCACATGGTTTAGTTTCATGCGGGACAACAGGAGAATCCCCAACACTAAGTCATGATGAACACAAATCTGTAACCGAAGCAATTCTAAAATTTGCTAATGGCAAAGTGCCAGTAATGTCTGGTTGTGGGTCAAACTCAACAAAAGAATCAATTGAACTGGTTCGTCATTCAGAAAAAATTGGCGTTGATGCTATATTGTTAGTTTCACCGTACTATAATAAACCTACTCAAGAAGGATTGTTTGAACATTTTAATTCAATCTCAAAAGCAACAAGTCTTCCTATATACCTTTATAATATACCGGGAAGATCAGTTGTTAATATTAATATAGAAACAATGAAGAGACTTTCGGAGATTGAAAATATTGTTGGAGTGAAAGACGCAACTTCTGATTTAAGTTTACCTTTAGAAACTAGAATTGAATGTGGTAATGAATTTGTGTTGTTATCAGGTGAAGATGCAACATTTTTATCTTTTTTAATTAGTGGAGGATCTGGATGTATCTCTGTATCTGCTAATGTAATACCGTCACTATATTCTAAATTGTATAACTTTTGGTCAAAAGGTCTGATATCAGAAGCAATGGAAATAAACAACAAAATTTTTCCCCTAAATAAGGTCTTATTTGAAGAAACAAGTCCTGCTCCAGTAAAATATGCATTGAGTTTAATGGGAAAATGTAATTCGAAACTTCGATTACCTCTTGTAGATGTTAATAAAAGTACAAAAGAAAAAATAAAAAGAGTGCTAAGCTCATTAAATATAATATAAAGTAATTTTAAAATTGATGCCTGGCAATCATTCAAAAAATCTTACAATTAATAACAAAAAGGCTAAATACAATTACCAAATTGAACTTGTTTTTGAAGCTGGAATAATACTTGAAGGGAGAGAGGTTAAGTCTCTAAGAGCCGGAAAAGCCTCAATTGAAAATGCGTATGCTCTAGAAAAGAAAAATGAAATATGGATGCAAAATTTTTTTATTGAAAATAGTAACGAAAATAATATCGAAAGCAAAAACAATAAATCAGTAAGACCAAGAAAACTATTATTAAAAAAAAAAGAAATAAGTAAAATAAAAACAAAATTAAATAATCAAGGTTATTCTTTTATTCCCATTAAGATTTTTTTTAATAAAAAAGGTATAGCTAAAGTTTCAATAGGTTTATCGAAGGGTAGGAAACTTCAAGATAAAAGAGAGTATAAAAAAAAGATGGACTGGAAAAAACAACAAGAAAGATTAGTTAAAAAATAGATTATGGTATTAATAGGCATTGGTTCAAATCTTTATTCAAATAAATTTGGCACACCACTAAATAACTGTAATGCAGCACTAAAAGAAATAGAAAAGTGTTTTAAAATAAAAAAAAAGTCTTCATGGTATAAATCCGAGCCAATACCTCAATCAGATCAACCATGGTTTATAAATGGTATAATTGAAATTGTTTTTGACAGCAAAGATCCATTAGAATTATTAAAAAAACTTAATCAAATAGAAAAAAGGTTTGGGAGAGTTAGAAAAGAATTAAATGAAGCAAGAATCTTAGATCTTGATATAATTGATTTTAAATCTCAAGTAATAACATGCACTGAGTTGACTATTCCACACCCAAGAATGCATAAAAGAAAGTTTGTACTCCTACCAATAGAAGAAATAAATCCAAAATGGATTCACCCAATATTTAAAAAAAAAATCAATAAAATAATAGAAGCTATAGATGATAATCAAAAAATAATTAAAATATAAATTATGGTTGAAAAATAAAATTCAAAGTATATAAGTCTAGATATGGCAAGAGTAACGACAGAAGATTGTGTAAGCTTTGTACCAAACAGATTTCAACTAGTCATTTATGCTTGTAAAAGGGCTAGAGAAATTTCTGCTGGAAGTGAGATTGATATAGAAAAAGAAAACGATAAAAATACCGTCTTAGCTTTAAGAGAAATAGCTGAAAAAAAAATTGATTTAAATGAAATCAAAAATGCAATTATTAAAGACCTTCAAAGATATACTCCAGTTGAGGAGGTTGATATAGATGATGTTGAATCTGTTCCTTTGAAAGAGAATGCCTCTGGCATTTCGTTTGATAATTTTGAAAAAGAAAATGCATCAGAAAAAAATAGAAAAAAAATATCAGTTACAGAGTCTGATATTCAGAAACTTATTGAAACAAATAGAAAAGAGATGCAACAAAAACAGTCAGAAGATGATAAATTAGCTGACACTGATTCAGAAATTAGTTCTTAATTTTACTTTAATCAAACTATTGAATTTTTATTTTTTTGTCTTAAAATTTTCTTGTGTTAAGACAATTTGAATTATTAGATAAAGTTAAAGCTTATGAGCCTAATATAGACGAACAAGCTTTAAATAAAGCCTATGTTTTTTCGATGAAAGCTCATGGATCCCAGAAAAGGGCTTCAGGTGACCCATACTTTTCTCACCCCCTTGAAGTAGCTGGTATTTTAGCGGATTTAAAATTTGATTCGGATACTATAGTCACCGCACTTCTTCATGATGTTGTTGAAGATACAAAATATGGGCTTAAAGATATTAAATCAAATTTTGGAGAAGAAATATCTTGTTTAGTTGATGGTGTAACAAAGTTATCTAAGTTAGAAGGTAGATCAGACTCATTCAACCAAGCTGAAAATTTCAGAAAACTATTACTTGCAACCTCAGATGATGTAAGAGTTTTGTTTGTAAAGTTAGCAGATAGATTACATAACATGAGGACAATTAATTTTATAAAAGATGAAAATAAAAGAAGAAGAATAGCTAATGAAACATTAGAGATCTATAGCCCAATTGCAGAAAGAATGGGAATGCAAGAAATAAGAACAGAGCTAGACGATTTATGTTTTAAAATCTTGGAGCCGGGTATTAGAGACTCAATAATTCAAAGATTGAACCTTTTAAGAAATCAAGACGAAAATATTTTAAAACCAACAATCATTAAACTGAATGAACTATTCTGTAAACATAAAGTTAAATGCCAAATTTCTGGAAGAGAAAAAAAACCATATTCCATATGGAAAAAAATGCAAATTAAATCTGTAAACTTTGCACAGCTTTCAGATATTATGGCTTTTAAAATTATTGTCGAGAATGTAAATGATTGCTACAGGGCCTTGGGCATACTTCACTCTGAATATTCCTATGTTCCTGGAAGATTTAAGGACTATATCTCTACTCCAAAACCAAATAATTACAAATCTATTCATACAACACTTATTGGACCATTAAAAAGAAGAATTGAAGTACAAATAAAATCCTCTCAAATGGATAAAGAAGCAGATTATGGTGTTGCTGCACATTGGATTTATAAAGAAAATATAAAAACTAAAGACGGAAAGCAGTTTAAATGGATTAGACAAATTCTTGATATACTTGATCAATCAAGAGGCCCTGAGGAATTCCTTGAACATACAAAACTTCAAATGTACTCTGATCAAGTTTTTGTTTTTACCCCAAAAGGTGATCTTGTTGCTTTACCTAGAGGTGCTATGCCCTTAGATTTTGCCTTTTCAGTACATACTGATATTGGAACTTCTTGTACTGGTGTATTAATAAACAATTTGGTTAAACCTTTAAATACTGTATTAAAAAATGGTGATCAAGTTCAAATTGTTAGTCAAAAAAATAAAAGTTGTATTTCACCAAACTGGTTAAATTTTTGTATTTCAGGAAAAGCAAAAGCTTGCATAAAAAGATTTATTGATATAAAGAAGACCGATGAATTTTTGAAGTTAGGTAAACAAATTCTAAAAAATAGTTTTAAAAATGAAAATCTAAGTTTTAACGAAAAAAATATTGAAAATATCCTAGAGAAATTTGATGTAGAAGATCAAAAACAACTTTTTATAAAAATTGGATCAGGGTTAATATTAAGTAATCAGGTTATCGATGCAATGTTTCCAGATAAGGCTGTTGTCAAACAAAATAATAAGATTGTCATACTTAATAATGTAAAGAAAAATATTAATAAAGAAAATTCACCTATACTCATTGAAGGTTTGACTCCTGGTATGAGTATTCATCTGTCAACATGTTGTGCACCTATACCTGGAGACACCGTAAAAGCATATGTTGTTGCTGGCAAGGGTTTCACGGTACATCAATCAGATTGTGACGAATTGAAAAAAATTAAATCTGAAACAATAGAAGTTTCTTGGGAAAGACTTAATATAACACGGTCAAATTTTTTGGCAAAAATTACGGTTACATTAAAAAATGAGGTTGGCGCCTTAGGGGATTTATCTTCAAATATAGCAAAAAATCAAAGTAATATTAGAAACCTTAAGATTACTGAAAGATCAGATATGTTTTTTAAGCTAGATGTAGAGATTGATGTATTAGATAAAAATCATTTAAAAAAAATTCTTGTTTCATTAAGAACTTCCTCCAATATCGTTATTGTCCAAAGAACAAAATAATGAGATGTTTTTAAAAAAAATAAAAAAAAAATTCAACTTTTTAAGACCTTTGATTCATTTGAGATATAAGTTGTTTAAGTTAAAGGATCCACCTGAATCTATTTCAGTTGGTTTGGCATGGGGGGCAGCAGTTTCTTTTACACCTTTGTTAGGGTTACATATATTAATATGTTTTTTAGGAACACACCTAATGAAAGGTAATTTGTTAGCGGCAGCTGCTGGAACTGTTGTTGGGAATCCATGGACATTTCCATTTATTTTTTTTTTGGACTATAAATTAGGTATTTTTTTGGGAATCAAGGGAATCGATACTATTAATATTTCTGCTGATTTCTTTATTAATAATTTTAATAGTTTATTTTATCCAACCTTGGTGGGTAGTATTCCACTATCGATTTGTGTATGGTTTATAACTTACTATTTTAGTGTGTTTATAATTAAAAAATATAAGGAAGGATATTGAAAAAACTCAGCCTAGGTGTCAACATTGATCATTTTGCTACGTTAAGGAATCAACGAAAAGAAGTATATATTGATTTAATAGATGTTGCTAAAACGTTAAAAAAAATGGATGTAAACAGCATTACAGTGCATCTCAGAGAAGATAGAAGGCATATCAAAGATAATGATTTAGAAAATCTAGTAAAAGCAAATATATTACCAATTAATCTTGAGATGGCACCTACAAATGAAATGAAAAAAATATGTAAAACACTGAGTCCATTTGCATGTTGTATAGTTCCTGAAAAAAGAAGTGAATTAACCACTGAAGGTGGTTTAGACGTAAAAAATAATTTATCAAATCTTGAAAGTATTTTATTTGATATCAAACAAAAAAAACAAATTAGAACCTCTCTGTTTATAGAACCAGACATGAATCAAATTAAGTTAGCAAAAAAACTTGGTGTTAATGCAATTGAAATTCATACAGGGAAATATTCTAATTTATTTGAGGAAGGTAAATATAATAATGAACTAAAAAAAATAACTGAAGCAGCAAATTTTGCTCATAACCTTGGTTTGGAGGTTCATGCTGGGCATGGATTAAACCTCAGAAATGTAAAAAATATTATTGATATTAAAAGTATTTCAGAGTTAAATATAGGTTATTCAATTGTAGCACAGTCTATTTTTAGTGGTTTAGAAAATGTTATTAAAATGTATAAAAAATTGATGAATTAAGGTTCAAGAATGATAGTTGGTCTAGGAGTTGATATTGTTGAAGTTAGAAGAATAGAGAATGTTTATAAAAAATTTGGGATTAAATTCTTATATAAGCTTCTCTCTAATAAAGAAATAAATAGAATATTAAGTGTTGATAGTTATAAATTGCTAATCCAAAAGATTGCTTCTCGATTTGCGGCAAAAGAAGCAGTAATTAAATCTTTTTCTACGGTAATTAAAAAACCAAGATTCAGTGATTTTGAAATTTTTAGACATGAATCGGGGTCACCTTTTGTAAAATTTAAAAAAAAATTCGAAGATAAAAATAAAGACTTCTTAATTGATAATCACCAAATCAATATTTCGCTTTCCCATGAAAATAACTATGCTATTGCATTTGTAACTCTATCAAAGATTTTTTATGAAAAAAAAAAAAAATAAATTTAAAGAAAATGTTATAACTTTATTTTATGCTATAACTGCCGCAATTCTCATTAGAAGTTTTTTATTTGAACCTTTTAGCATACCATCAGGCTCAATGTATCCTACATTAAAAGTTGGTGATTATTTATTTGTTTCAAAGTTTGATTATGGTTTCTATAAACATTCACTGCCTTTTAGTATTCCACTTATACCAAAAAGAATATTTTATACTGAACCAAAAAGAGGTGATGTTGTTGTATTTAAAACTCCTGAGGATAACAGAACTGATTATGTTAAAAGGGTAATTGGAGTTCCCGGTGACAAAATTAAAATGATTTCCAGTGAAATATATTTAAACAACATAAAACTTAATAGAATCAAAATTAATAATGAACCTTACAAGTATTTTGATGTAATAAGATATAAAGAATTTTTACCAGATGGAAGAAACTATGAAATATTTGAAATGGAAAATCAAAATAATTTTTTTCAGACCAATGATTTTGACGAAGTGGAAGTACCAAAAGATTCCTTTTATGTTCTTGGTGACAATCGGGATAATTCTCAAGATAGCAGATTTGTAGGTTTCATTCCTAAAAGTAATTTAGTTGGGAAAAGTAGAATCGTTTTTTTATCGTTTGATCCGGAAATTGGAAGTTGGTTAAAATTTTGGACATGGTATTCAGCATTAAGAAAAGATAGATTTTTGTTTAGTTTGATTCCTAATAATGGCTAACATAATTTCTGAAAATAATTTATCGATAATATCAGAGGAATTTAATTATAAATTTAAAAATCTTGATTTATTAAAACTAGCACTCACACACTCAACAAAACTTAAGTTAGACAATTTTTCAACTAATGAAAGATTAGAATTTCTTGGTGACAGAGTTTTAGGATTAGTTATTGCAAATGAAATCTACAATAGATTTCCACTTGAAAGTGAAGGTGAATTAGCAAAAAGATTTTCAGAATTAGTATCAAAAAAAACACTCATTAAGGTTGCAAAAAAAATACATTTAGAAAAATTCATAATAACAAAGTCTTTACAAAATAAGAAAAAAACTATTACTGATTCAATTCTTGCTGATACATTAGAGGCAATATTTGCTGCAATTTTTATAGATTCTAATTTTTTAATAACTCAAAAAATTATTATAGAATTATGGAATTTAGAAATTATTAAACAAAAAATTCCCCCTATGAATCCAAAATCAGTGATTCAAGAATGGTGTTTGAAAAATAAGGGTCCGTTTCCTAAGTACAATTTATTAAAAAAAAAAGGCCCTGATCACCAACCGCTATTTACAGTTTCATTGACAATTAAAAATATTCTTTCAACAAATGGTAAAGGTAAATCTATACAAGAAGCCGAATTTATGGCAGCGAAAAAGGCAATTAAATCGTTAATAAAATGAATGTCATAGAAAAAAAATGTGGATTTGTGTCAATAACTGGACTTCCTAATGCAGGTAAATCAACGTTGATAAACAATTTAGTTAATGAAAAAGTCTCAATTATATCTCACAAAGTTCAGACTACTCAGAATGCTATCAGAGGAGTTTTTACAAAGTCTCATTCTCAAATAATTTTTACGGATACACCCGGATTAATTTTACCCAGCACATTTTTTAAAAAGCAACTCTCAAGAGCTATATTTAATAATACTTATGAATCAGATATAAATTTAGTAGTATTTGATCCAAATAGAAAAATTAGTGAAAAAGAAAAAGAAATTCTAAAAAAGCTAATACGAACATCTAAAAATAATTTTTTGATAATAAATAAAATTGATTTAGTTAAGAAAACAGAACTATTAAAAATAAGTAAAAAATACAATCATCTATTTGATTTTCAAAAAACGTTTATGATTTCAGCCTTAAAAAAAAAAGGTCTTAATGAATTAATAGAGGTTATAATGTCAAAGCTTCCAAAGAATAAATGGTTGTACGATAAGAAAGATAAAACTGATCAAAAGAATGAATTCATTTTTTCAGAAATTACAAGAGAAAAAGTTTTTCAACTGATAAATAAAGAAATCCCATATGATATTACGATAACAACAGAAATTAACTCAAATAAAATTACACAATTTATTTTTGTTAAAAAGACCTCACAGAAACCAATATTAATTGGAAAAGAAGGAAAAAAAATAAAAGAAATAGGAATGCGCGCAAGAAGAGATATCCAAAAAAAAATTAACAGAAGAATTTATTTGGAATTGAAAGTAAAAATTTCTAAGTAGATATTATGACAATAAGAGATTCAGGATTTATTATCAGTCAAAAGAAGTTTAGTGAAAATCTGATTCTCATAAATATATTGTCGAAAAATTACGGATTAATAAAAGGTTTTTCAAGGATACAGAAAAAAAAAAAATTTATATTATTTGAAAATGTAGAATTTAATTTGAGATTAAAAAATCGGGACAATTTAGGATTTCTTAATATTGAAACTAATTATAATTTATTTGATTTTAATGAAGAACTTTTGTCACTTCTTATTAAGGCATCAATTGGTGAGTTGTGTATGATGTTTCTTCCAACAAATGAACAAAATGTAGATATATATAACGATGTTAGTAAAATTTTTGATTATTTAAGCAAAAATTCTAGTTTAGGTGTTTTAGAAAAATGTAAAGAATATATTTTATTTGAAGTCAAATTTTTAGAGAATATTGGTTATGGATTAAGTTATTCAAAATGTGTGGTGACTGGAAGTACTAGAAATCTAAAATATATATCTCCTAAAACAGGGTGCGCTGTTACAGGTGACGAAGGTAACCCGTACAAGTCTAAACTTTTTACATTACCAAGTTTTTTTTTAACTAAAAAAAGTTTATTACACTCAATAGAACTTAATGAAGGCTTTAGAATAACAACGCATTTTCTTAACAAAGCAAAAAATGGAATGTCAATTAATAATAAAAAAATGATTTTTAGAAAAGAAATTTTAAATAAATTAAATGAAAGACTAAAGCTCTAAGCAGAAACCCAGTTTCCATCAATAAACAATTGGATACTGTTAAATGATTTTTTGTAATTCATTTTTTTCGATTCCTTAACCCAATATCCTAAATATAAATATTGTTTCTGCATTTTTCTAACTTGTTCAATTGATTTTAATATCAAGTAAATACCTAAACCATTCTTAGAAAGTGTAGGATCAAAAAAACTATACACTGCTGATAAAGCGTCACTCATTTCGTCAAGTAATATTGATCCAATTAAATTATTTGAAGGAGAAATAATGTCATAAATTATACTCTTGGATGGAGTGTTATAAAAAAAATTATTAAAATCTTTTTTAGTCATTTTTAACATCATTCCTTCAGAGTGCCTAAATTGAAGATATTTTCTAAATAGCAGATACCTCTCTTCTTCTCTATTAAGTTCTTTTTGTACAAATCTTATTTGTTTATTCTTATTTATATTTCTTTTTTGACTTTTGGATGGTGAAAAGTTCCTAATATTTATCCTAGTCGAAATACATTTTGAACAATCTTTACAAATAGGTAAATACATGTAGTCAATATTTCTCCTGAACCCAAGTTTTGTTAATTTATCAATTATCCTGAAATTATTCTTTTTATTAATTGGCAACAAAAGTCTTTCCTCATAGTTGTCTTTGATATAGGAGCATTTTAGAGGTTTTGTTTTCAAAAAAGTTTGAGCTATAGTTTTTTCAAGTTTCATCTTTTATAAAAGTGCAAAAATTTGTATATCCGCAACATTAGTATTTGTCCCCTTGATTTTAATATGAGAATCTATTTTTTCCAGTACAAAGTATGAATTATTATTTCTTAGTTCTTTTTCACAATCAACATTTGCCTTATTACATAACTCTAAGGTATTTTCACTAACAATTCCTCCAGCCGAATCAGTTGGACCATCTCTTCCATCTGTGCCACCAGAAAGAAAAAAAAATTTTTTTTTGGGCATTAACTTTTTCATAAATAAGCACACATAAAGTGCAAATTCTTGATTTCTGCCACCTTTACCATTCCCAACAATTTTAACTGTAGTTTCGCCACCTGATAAAAGTATTAATGGATTTTTAGTTTTATGAGTACTAACATACTTTACGAGATCAAAAGCTATTTCTTTTACATCACCCTCAATATTTTTTTTCCAGAATCTGCATTCTATATTACTATTTAAAGAATTTAAGTGTCCTTTTATACAATCTAAACTAATAGAATTTGAGGCAATAATTGAATTGGAGCAATTCCTAAAGATTCTGTTATTTTTTTTTGGTGTTTCAAGATCAGGATTTTTTAAACCAACTGAAAGGTAGTGTTTAATATTTTTAGGAAAAGCATTCCAAATATTATATTCTTTACTAATCGAGATAGCATTTTCAAAAGTTGTACTATCAGGAACAGTTAGCCCACTTGAGATTGAAGACAAATCATCTCCAACAACATCTGATATTATTAATGAAGTAGTAGTCGCTGGATAACTATGTTTTAAAAAATTACCACCTTTAAGACATGACAAATGTTTTCTAACTGTATTAATCTCTTTAATATTTGCTCCACTTGATAGTAGCATTTGATTAACACATATCTTATCTCCTAAACTTATTGAGTTTGGAGGGCTTGGGAGCATTGCTGATCCCCCACCAGATAACATTAAAACAATCAAGTCTTTTTCATCAAAAGATTTTAAATAATCTACTAAAAAACTTGATGCTTCAAGTCCTTTTTCATCTGGTAAAGGGTGACCTGAAAAAAAACAATGAAAGTTTTCAACAGTCTTAAAATTCTCTCTATTTACTACAAGAAAGCCCTTTTTTACTTTAAAATTAAATTTAGAGTAATTTTTTTTCAATACTTCATTAAAACATTTCGCCATTTCAACTGAAGCTTTACCAATACATATTGGAATAATAGATTCAAATTTATCAAATTTTTTATCTCCAATATGAATTTCATTCGATCCAACAATTTTGATGTGTTTTGATATCAAACTTTTTGGCTTTACTTCCTCAATACCTAAGTTAAAAATCCTAAGAAGTAAATCTTTATCAATCAATGCTTTTATTTCTTTAAAGTTTTTATTTAACTATACAACTCGATCGAGGGGTTCATTATCATTAAAAAAAGCTGTTATATTGTCATAAACCCTTAAACCCATAGCCTCTCTTGTTTCTTCTGTAGCGCTTCCAAGGTGAGGCAATAAAAAAACATTCTTTAAATTTTTTAATTTTTCAGGAACTGTCGGTTCATTTAGATATACATCTAAACCTGCACCTTTTATTTGATTATTTTCAAGTGCTTTTATTAAGTCTTCTTCAACTACAATATCTCCTCTAGCAGTATTTATTAAATAAGCACTAGACTTCATTTTCTCTAGCTTTTCAGTATTGATTAAGCCCTGAGTTTCAGGTGTAGATGGACAATGAAGTGAAACAAAGTCTGAGACAGATAATAAATCTTCAATTGAATCACTGGATGTCGCTGAAAATTTTTCAATTATCTCTTTGTTTTTAAAATATGGATCAAAAAAAATAATCTTCATACCAAAACCAAAATGTGCTTTTTTTGCCATTGCTTGAGCTATTCTTCCCATGCCTATAAGACCAAGAACTTTTCCTGTAACTTTTGTACCCATCATGTGGGTAGGTCTCCAGCCAACCCATTCAGTGTTTCTGACATGTGGTTCACCTTCACTTGCTCTTCTAGCAATTCCTAACATTAGTAGCATTGCGATGTCTGCAGTGCAATCTGTTAAAACTTCTGGGGTATTGGTAACAACAATGCCGTTATCTTTTGCAGAATCAATATCAATGTTATTAAATCCTACGCCAAAGTTACCAACAATTTTGACTCTTCTGTTCTCAACAGCGAGAATATTGTTGGAAATTTTATCAGTTACTGTAGGAAGCAAAGCGTCGTAGTTCAGCATTGCCTCCTTTAATTGTTCTTCATTAAGTGGGATATCAGCGAGGTTTAGAGTTGCATCAAATTTTTCACTAAGTTTTTTTTCAACTGAATCAGGCCACTTCCTTGTTACCAATACTTTGAATTTTTGCATCTTTATCTAAAGCCTTTCTCCAATATTCAGAAGCAGCGGATACACCACTTCCTGGTTGTACATTTATGCCTGAATCAATCATAGCCATTTCAGCACCGTTAATAGCAGCAGAAGCTTGTAGCTCGTTTAAATCACCAAGATGACCGATTCTAAAAACTTTACCTGCAACTTTAGTTAAACCTGCACCTAATGATAAGTGGTATTTATTAAAAGCTGTAGATATAACCTCTTTTGCATCCTTATCTTCAGGAACAACTATTGCAGTAACAGTATCAGAATGCCAATACTCATCTTGAGCACAAAGTTTTAGACCCCAACCTTCTATTACAGCTTTCCTGACACCTTCGGCAATACGATGATGTCTTTTAAATACATTTTCTAATCCCTCTTCAAATAGCATGTTACAAGATTCTTGCAGAGCGCGTAACATTGGAATTTGTGGAGTGTAAGGAAAATACCCATCTTTATTTGTTGCAATCTGATCTTCCCATGAATAATAACACCTCTTTAGTTTTGCAGATTTATGGGCTTCAAGTGCTTTTTGACTTACGCACATTATTGCCATTCCGGAGGGGAGCATAAACCCTTTCTGAGAACCAGATATAGCACAATCAACTTTCCATTCTTCCATTTTAAAATCAATAGAAGCAATAGAACTAACCCCATCAACAAATAATAAGGCAGGATGATTTGCAGCATCAATTGCAGCTCTCACATCTTCAACGTGAGAGGTAACGCCTGTTGCCGTTTCATTTTGTGTAACACACACGACTTTAATTTCTTTATTGACGTCTTCTTTAAGTATTTTTTCTATATCTTCAGGAGGAGTTCCAGTACCCCACTCACGATCAATGATTTGTGCATCCAGACCTAATCTTTCAAACATATCCGCCCACAGATGACTGAATTGACCATATCTGTATATGAGAACTTTTTCATTTGGAGACATTGTATTGATTATAGCTGATTCCCAGGCACCAGTCCCTGAACCTGGAAACAAGAATACTTGACCAGTTTCTGATTTAAACACTTTTTTAACATCGTTATACAAAGGAAGAGTTAGTTCAGGTATTTCTGGGTTCCTTTGATCCTCTGAAGAGATATGCATTGCGTTAAGTATCCTTTCAGGTATGTTGGTAGGACCTGGAATGAATATGTGAAATCTTCCTGGATGTTTTCTTGTCATAATAATCTCCTAAATTTATAATTGCTTAATATCTTATTATAATGTATTAATCTTGTAAAATTCAAAAATCAAGTTTAATATTTTAACCATTCGGAAACTTCTTCAGTAAAATACGAAAAAATCAAGCTTGCCCCAGCTCTTTTGATACAATTTAAGCTCTCAACTACCACGTTCTTAAAATTAAATATTTCATTAAGTGAAGCCATCTTCAACATATAATATTCACCGCTAACTTGATATGCAGCAATCGGCACATTTATTTTTTCTTTTGCTTCTTTGATTATATCTAGATAAAAAGAAGCTGGTTTTACCATGATTATGTCTGAACCCTCCGAAATATCTTCGTGAATTTTTCGAATTGCATTTAGAGTATTCCTTACATCTAGTTGATAATATTCTTTGGAACTCGACCCTAAATTTTTTTCACTCCCTAATGCTTCCCTAAAAGGTTTGTATAATTCAGAACAATATTTTGCTGAGTAAGAAATAATACAAATATCTTCATAATTATTTTTTTCTAAACAATTTCTGATTATTTTAATACGTCCGTCCATCATGTCACTGGGTGCAATAATTTTTGCTCCAGCCCTTGCAAAATTTAATGACATTTCAGCTAATTTGTTTATTGTAAGATCATTTAAGATTTTTCCATTTTCGTCAATAAGACCATCATGTCCTGATAAAGTGTAAGCATCTAATGCAACATCGCAAATAATAGGAAAATTTGGGAATTCTTTCGATAGCATCCTCAAACACCTGCATATTAAATTATTTGAGTTAGTTGATTCGTCTCCTCCATTATTTTTTTTTTGAGGATCTACCTTAGGGAAAAGAGCTATTGATTTTATGCCTTTATTAATTAGTATTTCTACTTCTTTAATGATGTCACATTCTTTTTTTCGAAATATGCCTGGCATTTTATTAATTTTTAGATCTTTATCTTGATCTTCAGTTACAAATATAGGCATTACAAGATCATTCATAGTAATGTTATTTTCAGAGACTAAATCTCTAATATTACTGCTACTTCTAAGTCTTTGACTTCTTACAAATGGGAATCCGGAAGTTTCAGACATAACAAGTTTAAGATTTGTTTAAAGCCTGTTCAATGTCTTCAATTATATCGTCAATGTGCTCAATCCCAATTGACAATCTAACGTACCCAGGAGTAACACCTGCTGCAATCTGCTCATCTGCAGATAATTGAGAATGAGTTGTTGATGAAGGATGAATTGCTAAAGATCTAGAGTCACCTATATTAGCAACGTGATAAAGTAGATTTAGATTATCTATGAATTTTTTACCAGAATCTGCTCCATTTTTTAATTCGAATCCGACAAGTGCACCGAAGCCATTTTTTAAATAATCATTAGCACGTTTTAAGTATTCGTCTTTCATATGAGACGGATAAATAACCTTTGATACCTTATCATGTTTGCTGAGGTAATCAGCAACCTTTTTAGCATTTTCACAGTGTCTTTCCATTCGTAAAGGTAATGTTTCAAGCCCTTGAATAAATGTGAAAGCGTTAAATGGACTCATTGCGGATCCAAGATCTCTTAATAAAGTAACTCTTGCTTTCAAGATATAGGCAATGGGACCAAGTGGTTTTGCAGCTTGAGTCCAAACGGCACCGTGATAACTTGGATCAGGCTTGTTCAACATTGGGAATCTATCTCCAGCTTTCTCCCAATCAAAATTTCCGCCATCAATTAAAAGACCACCGATAGAAACTCCATGACCACCAATATATTTAGTTGTTGAATAAACTACTATTGCAGCACCGTGGTCGAGTGGCTTAGAAATTAGTGGGGCTGCAGTGTTATCCATTATTAGAGGAACGTTATGTTTTCTTCCAATATCTGCTACTTCCTTGATTGGAAATACTTCAAGTTTAGGATTCGGGAGTGTTTCTGCATATATGCATCTTGTTTTTTCGTCAATTGCATTTTCAAAATCTTCAGGTTTCTTGGGATCAACAAACCTGCACTCAATACCCATGTCTTTAAATGTATTTGAAAATAGATTCCATGTTCCACCGTACAAATCAGTTGAGCTAACAAAATTGTCTCCAGCATGACAAATATTTTGTACTGCAAATGCAGATGCAGATTGCCCTGAACTAACTGCAAGAGCTGCAACTCCTCCATCAATTTTGGAAATCCTTGATTCGAGTACAGCAACTGTTGGATTCATAATCCTTGTATAAATATTACCTAGCTCTTGCAAACTAAATAATTTTGATGCATGCTCTGTGTTGTCAAATTGGTATGATGTAGTTTGGTATATTGGGACTGCAACTGACGTAGTGCTCTCATCTCTTCTATGTCCCTCATGTAGAACGATTGTTTCTGGTTTCATTTGCTCTCTCATTTTGCTAAAATTTGGAATAATATATATTAGACTGTGCTTACATTTAATTCAAATAATAAAAAAAATAGAAAATTAAAGAGAATTTCTCTGAGTACCAATAAATCAAACTCTAATTTACATAGTAAAATTTTATATAACGGCCAGTTTGTTTACAATTTTTCTAGTAATGATTATTTAGGATTGTCTAAGAGTCCAAAGCTTATCAAAGAATCTATTTCTTGGACAGAGAAGTTTGGTACTAGCCTGTCATCCTCAAGACTTGTTTCAGGAAATTTGGATTTAATTGAACAAATTGAAAATAAAATTAAATCTTTTTACCAAGCCGAAATGTGTTTGATTTTTGGTAGTGGATACCAGTTAAATATTTCTGTGATTCCATCAATTTTTGGAAATTTTTCAAGAAGTTCAGATGAATGTATAATTTTTAGTGATAAGCTAAATCATGCAAGTATTAATATTGGTTGTAAAATTTCAGGATTCAAAACTGTAAGATACAATCATCTTGATAT
Organism: uncultured Alphaproteobacteria bacterium; assembly: GCA_902526175.1. GTDB lineage: Bacteria > Pseudomonadota > Alphaproteobacteria > Methylaequorales > Methylaequoraceae > CACBWF01. Next base: position 40,003 of record CABZJY010000012.1, read on the forward strand.
GAATCATCTAGAATATTTTTTGTTAAAATTTAGGCATATAAAAAATAAATTAATAATATCAGAATCAGTTTTCAGTATGGACGGAGATGTAATTGATTTGGAATCGCTAAGAAATTTAGCTGAAAAATTTAATTGTTATTTATATATTGATGAAGCCCATGCAACAGGTATTTTGGGTAAAAGTGGTTATGGAATTACTGCGCTAGAATCCAAAAAAAATAAAAAAGAAATTTCTATCGGTACATTTAGTAAGGCTTTTGGCTCATACGGATCATATATTTGTTGCTCCACTGAAATAGCGAAAAATTTAATTAATTTTTGTTCAGGTTTCATTTACACCACCGCATTACCTCCAAATGTACTAGGATCTATAAGCAAAGCAGTTGAAATGATGCCTGATTTATTCGATAAAAGAAAAGAATTACTTGAAAACTCTAGTTTTTTAAGAAAAAAGTTAAATCAGCTGGGATACGATACACTTGATTCAAAAACAAATATAATTCCAATGATAAATTCAAAAAAAACTGACTATAAAAAAATAAGTAATGTTTTATTAAAAAAGGGATTTTTTACATCAGCAATTATGACTCCAACCGTTCCATATGGTAAGGAAAGGATAAGACTTACCATTACTTCCCATATCAGTAAAAAAATAATTTTAAAATTTTTAGAAGCGTTACATTCCTTTGAAAAATAAAAAACTATACTTTATACATGGTTGGGGTTTTGATTCTAAATTCTGGAAACCATTATTGAAAATTTTAAATAGTGAAATTGGTGATCGTTTTGAAATAATTACTTTCGATCTTGGATTTTATTACAATCCTCATTATCCAAGTATTAATAAAAGCCAAGGTAAAAAAAATTTCTTTATAACCCATTCTTTTGGTTATAATTGGTTATTAAAAAATATAAATTCGTTTGATGGTTTAATAAATTTTTGTGGTTCAGCCAACTATTTTTCCAAAAAAAATAATATAAGAAAATCAATTAACAAAATGATAAAAATGTTTGAATTAGACCCCAGTTATGTTTTAAATGATTTTTTCAAAAATTCAGGAGTAGAGTTTCAAAAACCAAATAAATCAATTAACAACAAATTATTGATAGAATCTTTGCATATTCTTAGGGATGAAGATTTAACAAAAATCGAATACAAAAACGAAGCACCACAACAAAATATTTTTTGCAAGGATGATAAAATTATCAAAATTAAAGACTTAGACAAATTAGAT
>CABZJY010000013.1 GCA_902526175.1 uncultured Alphaproteobacteria bacterium
CATTAAGTAAGATTACAGATTTTAAGTTTAAGGTTTTCGGATTAGATATAAGAAAGGTCAAATCTATAAATAAAGATTTTTTTTATAAAGTTTCTGTATGTCCAGATCCATATTTTCATATGAATCAATATGTAAGCTTTATTAAAACCTACTGTTTAAAAAATAATATTGATGTTTTTTTTCCAATGTCAGATACAGAAATTGAAGTTCTTTCAAATTCTGATCTGTCTCAACTTGACACAAAAATACTAATACCATCAAAAAAGCATATTAAAATTCTTACTGATAAATTTGAATTTTTGTCTTTTCTCAACAAAAAAAAAATTACTGATGAAGAAATACATCAAATAGACTCATTAAAAGATCTTATAAGACTACAAGAGAGTAGAAAAGAATTTAGAAATGAAGTTGTTATAAAACCACGTCAATCCCGTGGTTCCAGAGGAGTAATGATTATAAATAATAAGAGAAAATTTACTGAACCTATCTTAAATAGAAACTGTGTTATTGGACCATGTAAAGATGTATACAACTATGTAAAGCAAAAAAACATAAAGCTAAAGAATTTTTTTTTAATGAAATATTACTCTAATACAAACTTTGATATTGATTGTTATGCATCAAAAAGTGAAATAAAATATCTAGTTGTTAGAAGAAGAAATTGGGTTAATCACCTATCTTCTGTTAATGAGGCTTGTACTATTGAAAGAAATTTGAAAATTGAAAAACTAGTAAAAAAAATAATTGAAACATTAAATTTCTCAGGTGTATTGGATTTGGATATCTCTTTGGATAAAAATAGTAATCCACGTATTATTGATATGTCAGGAAGGTTGAGTGGATCTGTGAGCTCTGCATTAACAGCAAATTTGAACATATTTGAGGCAATACTTAAAGATGTATTTAGTATTCCTTATAAAAAAAAAATCATAAAAAATAATGTTTATGTTAGATTATCAAATATTTTCGTTGATCTAAATGCAACAAATAAATTGTATTAAAGACCAACCCTTTTTAGCGTCGCTAGCCTTTCATTTTGATTCAAAGGAGGGTTTGAACCAAAATGGAGTAACTTGTGGAGGAGTCGAGAAAATTTCATTATTTTTTTTTCTTCAAACATATCATAATACCTAAAGTATGGTTTTACAAACCAAGGTCCATACATATTAAAAACTGACCACCTACTTTTTTTACTTGGTGGGCCTGCGGTATGCCAAAGTGATGTATCCATTATAGCAATTGATCCTGCACTCATTTCAAGTGTTGAAAAATCATAATTTTTATTTCTCTTAGGCCTATAGTTTTTATTATGAGATTTGATAATGTATCTAGTTGATCCATTATGTTCTGTAAAATCCTCAAGTGCTATGATAACGGTATAACATAGACTGGGTTTCAATTGATCCTTCCCTACAAATCTTCCATCAGTATGCCAGCCAATTCCATTGGATTTATTATTTACATTGAAGTGTTGAGAATTCGTTCTGTTTTTTGCTTGATTGGAAATTAGCACATAGTCTTCATCAATTAAGCTTTCCATAATTTCGTTAATTAAAGGTAGTGTAATCAAACTAGATAAATTGAGATTTTCTTCAAAAAAATTATATAAAACCAAATTTTTTTGATCACCCACATAATCTCCTTTACTTTTTCTTAGCTCAAGTATTTTTTCCAATTCTGAAACATGACTTTTACAAGTATTCTTATCTAAGATGTCCGGAAAAATTTCTATTCCAGTTTTTTTGAATTGTTTTATTTTATTAGAGATATCCATCAATATTACATAATTTTAAGATAAAATAACATCAAAAAGCTTTATTACAACTAAATAGTTTCCTAAGCGATCAAACTTTATATTTTTCATTATAATTTGATTTTAAAAACCCTATTGAAGGCCTGTCTAAGTCCAAGTCAGATTTATTTATATAAAGTTTTGAAAAGTTATAAAAACTTTCATTTTTGTGCTTACTCCATAAAATTAGTGAGGTAGTTGCAGGTTCAACCCACTTAGGAGGATATAGTCTATTCATGAATTTTATATGATCATGATCTATTACTGATACCCAATTATTTTTTATAAAAATTGAATTTATCATTCCGGAAGTACTATAAAATTCAATAACATTAATTTTTTTTTCTTTAGCTAATTGATCTACGATTCTAGGTATGAGTTTTATTATTTTATAGTTTCCAAAAATATCAACTACATATCCTATTTTCATTTTTGATACTTCATCAAATCGCATAACAAAAAATGCTTTATTGTTATTTGTTCTAATACAATAAATAAAATATTTAAAATAAGGATGTTTTAGATATCTCCAAATTAGCCATTTTTTACTTTTAGAAAATAGATTTGAAGTTTTTTTTAATGCACTGTCTGTAATTATAGAGTTAATATTTGATACATTCTCAAATTTAAGTGATCTTATTGATTCAATTTCTTTTATTTTTTGATGATCTAAGAAATTATTTGCATAATTTTTAATTTTAATAAAATTATCCATATTTTTTTTTTTATAAATTTTAAAAAATCTTGGAATATTTTTTACAAAAGAAAATCCATTTAAAAGATAAACTTTTTTTGCTTCATCTGTGATTCCAGAACCAATAAGTACATCAAAGTTTATTTTTAAAAAAATCAACATTTTTTTACCAAGCCCTTTACCTCTAAAATTCTTATCTATAACCCAGGTAGTAAGTTCCGCTCCATTTATTTTTTTTTTATCTAAAAAAAAATCTCTTTTTGAAAGACCCATGATTCCTAAAATTTTGTTTGACTGACTTACTGCAAGACAATTGAAATCCTTTTTTGAATTAAAAGGATTTTCAATAAAATTCCATTTATAATAATTTTTATTTCCAAGAATAATATCATTAGACCAGTTTTTCTTATAAAAATTACATATTTCATCAGAATCTAAGTGGAAATTGAATGCAAAATCTATTTTTATTTTATTTTTCATTTTTCTTTGGTATCGTCTTCCTTACTTCAAAAATTGGTTTTATAAGTTCACCTTTTAGAAATTTTTTGGGATTAGGGCTATGTAAAATTTTGTTCATTTCATGGAAAACCTTTTCAAACGAAATCTGAAATTTTTTCTTTACTTCTGGTTTTATGTGCGAATATGAAAGATTAAAACCACTACAGATTAAGATACCGTGCTTTACACAAGTTTGTCTAAATAATGTTGTCACTAAAATATCCATGTTTTTTATTATAAAATATGGGCGCCAATTCTCACCAGTTATTTGGATGAATTCTTCTAATTTATATTTACTAATTAAAATTTTTATTTCTTGCTTAAGAAATCTTCCATGTTCTATTATTTCATTTGTAACATCTAACCTTTTTAATTTCTTTAAAGTTGCAATCCCGGCTGCAATTGATAATGCCTCACCATTAAATGTACCTGAAAAAAAAATATCATCCATTAATTTCATTATATTTTTTTTACCTGTTATAACTGATAAGGGCATTCCGTTAGCTAATGATTTTCCATAACAAGCTAAGTCAGGTATAATCTTATATTTTGCTTGAGCACCTGAAAAGTGTACTCTAAATCCAGTAACAATTTCATCAAATATTAAAATAATATTTTTTTTTTTTGTTATATTTCTTAACTCTTTTAAGAATCTTTTATTTGCTGGTACACCTGATTCAGGCTCAATCATTACTCCTGCTACGTTATTTTTGTTATCAGATAGTAACTTTTTAAATGATTCAATATTATTAAATTCAAAAGATTTTGTAAATTGTGTCACTTTTTTTGGTACACCTAAACTTCTTGAAGTAGTACCAATGTACCAATCATGCCAACCATGATAACCTGAAACTGCAATAACATCCTTTCCAGTATATGCTCTAGCTAATCTTATAGCGGCACTTGTTGCATCTGATCCATTTTTTGCAAATCTAACCATTTCAGCACAAGGAATATAATCTACAATTAGCTGTGCTAGATCTAATTCTAATGTGGTTGGTAACGAAAAACTTATGCCTTTTTTGAGTTGTTTAATTATTGCATTATTTACATCTTTGTCGTTATAACCCAAAATAATAGGTAACAATGCTCCAACATAATCTATGTATTTATTTCCGTCAACATCCCAAACAAAGGCACCTTTACCTTTATCTAAAAATAGTGGAGAAGCACCTTTAGAGTACTGAATTGCTGATTTTGAAAAAGTTTGAGATGCTGTTGGGATTAGTTTTAAAACTTTTTTGTAAAATGCATCGCTTTTGGTAAATTTGATATTTTTCATGTGAGTCCTAATAATTTAGGTTTTGTTATCGCTACAGACAAAGCATCTAACCACGAAAAATTTTCTGGTAAAAGCTTATATAACGATCTGATTCTTTCTAAATCTTCAATATAATCTAAAGTCCATCTTATTTTTGAAAAATCTGATGAAAATGATATATTCCCTATCTTAATTTTTTTTTTAAATTTTTCATTTGATACACCTCTTACAAATGCAGTAACATGCTCTTTTGAAAATTCTGTCTTTGCATTAAGAAACGAATATTCTAAAACCTTGAAAGAAAATATTTCACAATCTAGTCCATCTGGAAAGGTTCTAGGTAAAGAATTTGAGACATAGTCAAATTTTTTTGTTTTAAAAAGATCTATTACTTGTTCAACAACAGATGGATCTATCATGGGGCAATCTCCGGTTATTCTAATAATATTTTTTGATCTATATTGTAATGCTGCCTTATAATACCTTTCCAGTACATTTTGTTCTGATCCTCTAAAAAATTTTATATTACTGATATTTTTGCAATGCTTAATAATTTCATCATCACTTTTATTATCTGAAGTTGCAATAATTAAATTTCTGATATTACTTATTTTCTTCAATCTGGAAATTATGTGACTAAGAACTGACTTACCGCCTAATTTCATTAAAACTTTTTTGGGTAACCTTTTTGATCCAACTCTTGCTTGTAAAATAATATCTATAGACATATGAAAATGAAATTTAATATACTAATATCCGATTTATGATGTAATAGCTTTTTCGTAATCATCAGACAATTTGGATATATCGAGAATCGTTTTTAATCTACCTGATGTAGGTGAGGGACTTCGTGATGTAAATCCCAGTAAAATTTTTTGCGTATCATTTAATTTTTTGAAAATATTTTTACCACATTTTGTATAATCCATACTCGGTTTAATCCACCACCTTTTGTAATGAGAAAGAATACCCCATCTTCTTTTGTTATTTCTATTTTCTCCAATTTGATGCCAAGTCTGACCAGTAAAAAAAAAAATATCGCCTTTTGAACATATGAGATCAATCGCACCTGAAGGAATTTTATTTTTGTATTTAGGATCTTTATGAACCAAAACACCGCTTTTATGACTTTTAGGCCAAACTTTTGTGGCACCATTATATTTAGTAAAATCATCTAGACAAATACAAGCTACTATATCTAAAATATGATTTTTGTTGGGTGAAACAATATGCGAGTCAACATGTGGAGGTGTTATGGTGAATTTTCTTTTAGTTATTTTTTGACTCTTACTTATTCCAAGACCATCTAAAATAAAAATATCTTTAAAAATTTTCTCCAGAACTAACATGATAGGTTTTAAATCAATCAGTGGCATAAATAATTCTGGTTTATCTAGGATCACATTTCTGATAAAAATCTGTCCATTTTTTATCGATTTTGAGAGTGTTTTAGTTATTAAACTCTTTTGTTCTATTAATTTAAGTTTGTCTTTTTCAATATCATCTGCAGCATTCGCTAAATCTTCACATAGAGTTTTCGAGAGAACAGACTCAAGTTTTCCATATCCTGATTCATGGATATCATTTACAACTTTTACAATGTCATCATCTGTGTAATTTAGGTTATTTAAAATTTTGAACTTTTTCATAATTTAAAAATTAATACATTTATATAATTTACTACCTAACTTTATTTGTACAACTTAATTTTTGTGATATTCTTAAATTAACCCTCCAAATAATTTAAAATGAAATATTTCAAAATTAAAAAAAAAAAAATTGGTTTTGATCAACCTTCATTTATTATTGCCGAATTAGGTATCAATCACATGGGTAATTATAATACAGCGAGAAAAATAATTGGAGAGGCATTCAAATCTGGAGCAGACGCTGTAAAGTTTCAAATAGTGAATCCTGAAGAGTCTTATGAAAACGGGAGTGAATCATATGAAATTTTTTCAAAATATAAACTGAGATTGGAAGATTATCAAAAGCTTTTTAAAGAATTTAAGGAAAGAATTTTATTTGCAACACCTGGAGACTTTTCAAGTCTTCGATTATGCCAAAAAATTGGTATGGAGGCGTACAAAATCTCCTCAGGACTCATAACAAATACTCCTCTTGTACAAGCAATTGCAAAATTAAAAAAACCTACATTCATATCTAGAGGTATGGCAGATGAGAAGATCATTAAAAAAACAATTGGTATATTTAACAAGATTAATTTTTCAAAAATTGCTTTACTTCATTGCGTATCAATTTATCCAGCAGATATTAAAGAACTTAATTTACGAAGTATCACAGAAATGAAGAGAAAATTTAAAACCTTTATTGGTTATTCTGATCATTCTAATGGAATAGATTCAATACTATCTTCCATTTCTCTAGGGGCCTGTGTAGTTGAAAAACATATTGCGCTAAATAAAAAAGATAACCCACCTGATGCAAAAGTTTCTATTGAGCCAAAAGAGTTTAAACATATGGTAAAAAAAATTAGGGAAATTGAAAAAATGCTTGGTGAAGAAAAAATTTCTGTTAGTGAAAAAGAAATCAGACAAAAATATAAGATGCAAAGATATTGTGTTGCTAAGGTAGATTTATCTGAAAATGAAAAAATTACTTTAGAAAAAATTGTGTTTAAAAGATTAAAAAATAGTAAAAATGCTGTTGCCGCATTAAATTTTAAAAAAATAAATCATAAAAGATGTAAGACTGCAATTCTGCGGAATAAAATAGTATCCTTTAAAAATTTAGAATAGATCAAGTATTTATTTCTAATAATCTGGCTATCCTTTTTATTCCCAAACCGTCAAAATACTTATTGCATTGGTGATTCATTAATTCTCTGCTATCAAAATCGTCTATTAATTTTTTTATTTGATTTATTAAAGAAATATTAAAGTTTTCTTTTACAAAAAATGTACAACCGTAATCATTTAATTTTTCTTTCAGCTTTATTTGATTTTTACTTATTGAAAATGTTAGTGAAGGAATACCAATCGTTAATCTTTCTAATAAGGCTAACCCTCCTGACCCAATAGCAAAATCTATTTTACTTAATTTTTTTATAGCATGAAAATCGTCAATGTTTAAATTAATATTGAGTTTAGAGACCCTACAAAAATCTTTTATTACTTTAAAATCTCTAAACAAAGAACTAATAAAAACTTCGAATCTAAACCGATTAAAATAAATGTAATTTTTATCCAATAATTTTAATATTTTTAAAGTACACGACTTACTATCCGATAAACCAAAACTTACAAGAATCTTTTTTACTTTTTTTTTTACTTTGTATTGCTCAGAGATTTTTATATATAAAGGATCAACCATTGAATATTTAAGTTCTGTTATTAACCTATATTTTGATTTTGTTGTATCTTGTAATGTAATATTATAAAAAATATCAGCAAATTTACTTTTTGTTATTTGCTCATTTATTATCATAATTTTTTTAGAATAGGATTTTAGAGATTTTATTTCTTTTTCAGTAATCAAATAATCATCAACTATTGTCAAGTCAAAATTATAGGTCTTATCCTTTGTATTATAAATTTTAATAGAATTACTTCCTTTGCTTTTTAGAATTTTTTTTACTAAATTTGGGTCTGAATTTTGATGAGATAAAAATACATGGTTTTTTTTTCCAAAAAACTTAGCTAGGGATATACATCTCATCAGATGACCTCCGCCTGTTTTGAAGGAGCAACATGTTCTGATTAATATTTTTTTTTTCATTAAATTTTTTACTATTATTTACAAGTTTATATTTCTAAAATTTAAATCTAAACTATCTAATTTAAAATACGACTTATGAATCATTTGAAGCTGATCCAGATTATGTACGCCAAAAATAGCTACATCAATTTCTTTTGTTTGTTTGATGAACCAAATTGCTGCTTCAAATAAAGAGTATTTTTTCTTGTTTAAAACAATTAGTAAATTTTCTATTTTCTTTTTTTTTTCTTCTTCGATATCCAAATTTAGTGCATTGTCATTTTCAGCTAAAATTCCTTGATCAAAAATCGAACGTGCATGAATTTCAATTTTTTTCTTTCTAAATACTTTTAAAATATTTTTTTGTAAAAAAGACTGATTAAGAATATTTAAAGGTACTTGGACAATATCTAAATTTATTTCTTTTAAAATTTTTTCAGCAATTTCGGGTTCATAACTTGAAAATCCAATTTTTTTTACAGTTCCATTCATTTTAAGTTCTAGTAGGTGATTATATAATTCTTCAAAACCAGGTTTAAGAATATCGTTTTCACGATGAATTAATAATGCGTATATGCTCTTTCTTTTTAAAGATTCTAATGATTCTTGAATTTTATGTTTAAAATTTACTAGATCACTTTTTGTTACCTCTTTACCAGAAACTTTGATAGTTTTTGTTATAATTTTAAATTTATTTTGTGGCGGTGAAAGCTCACCTATTTTTCTCTCACTTAATCCATAAAGAAAAGCTGTATCAATATAATCTATATTTTTTTCATGAAGAAAATATAATATTTTTTTTATTTCTTTTTTATTTGGTATTTCTAGATTATTAGAAATTCCGTATTTTTGACCAAATTGAACAGTTCCAATCCCTAATTTCATTTACTTTTAAGTTTTTTTTATTAGATTCTTAACTTGCTTCACAACATAGTCAACATCATTAAAAGTTAATTGAGGGAATAAAGGTAATGATAAACACTTTTTATAATACTCTTCCGACCCTTCAAGTTTTTTTGAAAATCCATATATTTTTTGCAAATGTAAAGGAGGGTAATGAACTTGAACTCCAATATTTCTATTCTTTAACTGGTTGATAATATGAGCTCTTGTTAAACCTATCTTTTCAAAATCAATTAATACAACATACAAATGGTAGGAAGTATTACAAAACTTAAATTTTTTTACTGGTTTCAAAAAATCTGATAAATCCGAAAATTTTTTGTCATACCTTTGCACAATTTTTTTTCTTTTAATTATAAATTTTTCTATTTTATTCAATTGGTTGGTACCTAATGCACAATTTAGATCACTTGCTCTAAAATTCAGACCAATCGATTGAATCTCATAATAATTAGGATTTAAAATATTATTTTTATCATACGCGCCTTTACTTAAAAAAAACTTTGGATCTCTTTGGATGCCATTATTTCTAAGAAGAATAATTTTTTCATATAGTGTTTTATCATTAGTGGTGATAGCCCCACCTTCTCCCATTGTTATATTTTTTACTGGATGAAATGAAAAAGTAGTCATTTTACTATAATCACATGAGCCAATTTTTGACATTTTTTGTCTTTTCATTATCTTTGTGCCAAGTGCATGAGAAGCATCTTCAATTATGCTTATTCCATATTTATTACAGACTTTTGATATTTCCGGTAGATCAACAGATTGACCGTTTAGATGAACCGGTAAAAATAACCCTTTTTTGATTTTATTCTCAATAATGGTATCTTCTAAAATATTTTTGGTAACTAAACCAGATGTAGATTCAACATCACAAAATATAATTTTAAAATTCAACATTTTAGCTACATTTGCAGCAGCCGCAAAAGTTATCGAAGGTATTATGATTTTTGTTCCTTTTGGAAGATTTAAAGATAGGCAAGCCAAGTAAAGAGCTACTGAACCATTAGAACAAACAACAGCGTATTTTGAACCTACATAATTTGATAATTTTTTCTCAAATTTTTTTACTTCAGGACCAGTTGTTAGAAAATCACTTTTCAGTACCTTTTCAATACACTTTAGGTCAGTATGATCAATATATTGCTTGCTATAATGCAGAAATTCTTTTTTTTTTAACACATCTAAATATTATTATTTAATAAATTAAGTAGCTGATTTTCATTCAACCATACTTCATTGCTATCACTTGAATACTTGAAGTTATCCTTAAGATCAAAATTTACAACATTTTTTTTAAAAATTTTTTTTTTATTAAAATGCAATTTTGGAGGTAAGATAATATATCTATCTATCAATTCAATTGTATACCTAGCGTCATCTTTTGAAATCATTGTTTCATGTAATTTCTCTCCTGGTCTGATACCTATAATTTCAAATGGTATATTAGGCGCAATGATTTTTGCTACCTCAGTTACTTTCATACTCGGCAACTTAGGAACGAAAATTTCTCCTCCACTCATATTACCAAGACAAGAAATTACAAATTCAACACCTTGATTAATATTTACCCAGAATCTTGTCATCCTTTTGTCTGTGATTGGGATAGTCTTTGATTTTTTTTCATACAAATTTTTAAATAATGGAATTACACTTCCTCTGGAATTTACAACATTACCATATCTACAAATAGAAAATATGGTTCCATCTTTTCCAGAATAATTATTTGCAGCGATAAAAATCTTATCAGATGCTAATTTTGAAGCTCCATAAATATTTAAAGGATTAGATGCTTTATCAGTTGACAAAGCTATTACCCTATTAACTCCGCAAAAGATACTAGCTTCAACTATATTTTGAGCTCCCACAACATTTGTTTTTATACATTCAAATGGATTATACTCCGCAAGAGGCACATGTTTCAAAGCAGCAGTATGAATTACAAAATCAACATCTTTAAATGCTATTTTAAGTCTTTGAACGTCCCTTACATCACCAAGAAAAAATCGCAATTTTTCACTACCTTGAGACCTGAATTTTTTCTCCATTTCATACTGTTTAAATTCATCTCTTGATAGGATAATTATTTTTTTAGGTTCAAAGTATTTCAGGAGTTTTAAAACGAAGGCCTGTCCAAAAGTTCCTGTACCACCAGTAATCAGTATTACTTTATTTTTGAAGCTTATATTAGACTTAAAATATTTATTTTTCATTACTTCTCAACCTCTTATTATATAAAAAAGATCTATATTATTTCATATCAAGTTATAACACATTTGATTGAAACTTAACTAAAGATTTAGTTAATTTAAAATATTATTAGATATCTTTATTATAAATTAGTATTAGTTTTTTTTAAAAAAGTAAGAAACTGATAACACATAAACATGGATTTCCAATCCCGTGAAAGTTTAAGACATTACTCCCTTTGAATTAAGTCATTTTTTTTATCAATATTTTGTGCAAAAATGGGGGTAAGATATCACAATGTGGGTAAAGTATATCGGTTATATCAAAACCGTAATATTTTGCTTTATCTTTGTATGTCAATGGATTTTCTGAAGACACAACACATCACAACTTCCAGAGAAACTATGTCCTTTTCTCTTTCTTATTGGAGTCAATATACTTATTTGTAGCTTATCTAAAAGATCATCTTTTTTTTGAATAGGGGTTAAGTCAAAGTAACTTGATATAAGATTATTCCAAAAAATAATACTTTCATTATTTAATGCAAACATTTCATATAGATTGTTCTGATTATCAACTATTAAGATTCCATAAGGCTTTAAAATTCTTCGTACATTTTTGTAAACAAAATCTTGTGCATCTTTATTTAAATATCTGAGGGGTAAAAATAAAGCAAACTTTTTTAGTCTTAAAATATTATTGAAACAAGTTTTAGTTTTATTAAATCTATTGCTTAATATACTGACGCTAGGAACTAATATCTTGATTTTTTTTCATTCTGCCAATAATCTTTCAATTTGAAAAAAAAACTTCAAGTTGTTATTCTAATAATTTGACTTCATAAAAAGAGTTATAACTTTTATTCAAGAAGTTAAAATCTTTTTTTAAGAAAAAAGTTTGTGTTTATATCTATTGTATTTTAAAAAAATGAATGCTTATTTCGAAGTAAAAAACTCTCCTTTAATACATTAATTAAAAAGAATATATGAATAAAAATATGAAAAATTATATAGCGATTACCGGAGCTTCAGGATATGTAGGAATTAATCTTTTAAAATATTGTATTGAAAAAAAAATAAATGTTAAAGCCTTTTGCAGAGATGTGACAAAATTAAATCATCTGAAATCTAAATATTTAGATATATATAGCTATCAGTTAAACAAACCAATGGAAAATCTGAGAGGAGTGTATGCAATAATTCACCTTGCTCACCAAAGATTTTCAGGAGCAAGAAGAAATCAGTTAGATGATATAAATTTGATTGGTACTACACAAATTTTGAAAGAAGTGAAAAAAAGAAATATAAAAAAAGTTATATATCTTTCAAGTATACTAGCTAATAAAGAAACAATATCTGATTATGGTAAAAGTAAATTATGTTGTGAAAACTTATTTAAAAAATCAAATTTTACGGTCATCAAAGCAAGTTTTATTTTTGGAGGTCAACCAAGTGGATTTTACCGCGATCTAGTCGATAACTTATCCACAAAAAAAGTTATGCCAATTGTTTTTCCAAGTGTTAAAATTCAACCGATTCATATTGAAGATTTATGTATATACATGGTCAAAAAATTACAAAAACGTTCTACAGACAAAAAGCCGATAATATTCCAACATACAAAAAAAATTTCAATTAAAGACTTCTTTTGTTTCTTAGCTGCATTTTTATTTAATCGTAAAATTATTTTCTTCAATTTGCCTTCAAAACTATTGCTCAAACTTTTTTATTTTCTAGGATATTTTAATGGTTTTTTTAATAGAATTTATGAGAGAATTTCTGGACTTTACAGCCTCGAAATAATATCTAAAGAAAATGTTATTGAAATAAACGAAAGTGATTTGAGAAAAACAAATATATTTTTAAGTAAATTTAAATGAAAATTTTTGACGTAATAATAATTGGAAGTGGGCCAGCTGGTGTTTCAGCTGCATGGCCATTAGTTAAATCAAAAAAAAGTGTACTCATGATAGATGTTGGATTTGATAAAGATAATAAAAAAGAAAATAATATAAATAAAGAAAACACAAGTCCTAAAATTCTATCAAAAGAATTATCATATGCTTTTAGAGATTTTAAAAAATATTATAAATTAAAAACTCAAAATTTTTCAGCACATGGATCATTAGCTAAAGGGGGGTTGTCGAATGCATGGTCAGCTTTAACCAGTTCATTTTCGGATGATGAATTTGCTGATTTTCCATTTACAAGAAAAACCTTATTACCTCATTATATATCAGTTGGGAAACGAATTGGAGTGAGTGGATCAAAGGAAAGTAATTTATCGTCATGGATTGGTAATGAGTATGTTACACAATCCAGTTTACCAATTCATCCACTAACTCAGATATTGTTAGATAATTATAATTCTAATAGATTAGTTAATCAAAATCATAAATTTATACTTGGTAAACATAATCAAGCTATACTTAGTGAACCCCTAAATAATAGAGTCCCTTTCAATCAAAAAAATATGGTTGGTTTTTGGGATTCAAGTAATTCGGTTTATAATTCTGGGCATGAAATTGGAAATTTAAAAAAGAATAAAAACTTTAAATATATTACAGGCTTTTTTGTGGAGGAGATAATTGACGTTAAAGAAAAATGTGTAATTGAGGCGAATGAAACAACAACAAAGAAAAATCAAAAATTCTACTCAAAACTCATTGTTCTAGCTGCCGGTACAATAGGATCTACAAAACTTGCTCTTAAGGCAAATAAGTGTTTTGATAAATATTTAAAAATTCAAAATACTCCGATGTTTCCATTTGTACTTTTGTTTCCATTACAACTTAATAGACAAAAATCATTTAATTATTTTAGTTTTTGGCACCTATCTTATTATTTACAAATAAAAAATCTAAAACCCCATCATAAAATATTTGGTCATATAGCGCCTACAGACGGTATTTCATCTATTGAATTGATAAATAGAATAAAACTTCCCAGACCAATAAATAGTATTTTAGGAAATTTTTTTTGGCCTAAAATGTTACTTGGTACATGTGTATTTCCAGGAATATACTCAGATAACAAAATTAAATTATCTAAAAATGATCAGCTTAATATTTTAGGAAATGTTTCCTGTGATTTAGCAATTCTTATAAAACAATCAAAGTTTCTTTTGACAAAAATTTTTAAAAGATTGGGTGCTTTTTTATTAGTAAAAAATTTAAATATTGTCCCTGGGGAAGACGTTCACTATGCGTGTACTCTTCCAATGAAAACAAATCCCAAATTTATGCAAACTGACCAAAATGGTCTTTTGAATGGTAAAGGAAATATCTACATCGTTGATGGATCAGTGTTGTCATCCTTACCAGCAAAAAGTCATACTTTTACGATAATGGCTAATTCTGAAAGAATCAGTAAGAAGATAGTGCAACGTCTATAAAACTTTAACCATTAGAGCATGTCCATTTAGATTATGAAATACAATTCTATCTTTTTTTACATACTCATCGTCAACCAACCTACTTATTCCATTTGTTAGTAATCCTCCATAGTCATCAAATATAACAACACCTCCTATAACCATTCTACCCCATACCCAGTTAAAAACATCTTTTCCAGATTTATATACATCAACATCAATATGACAAAATTTAAATTTTAAATTTTCTATTTCTTTTCCTGTATCATCAGGAAATACTCCGTTTAAAATTATAGTATTGTCAAGTTCCATTTTTCTGGTTAAATTTTTTATTATGTCAACAGATGTATCAGCATGTTCACCGCCAGTGTAAGTACCATCTTTAGGACTTGTTTTTACTAAACCTTTAAATGTATCTGCAATAAAAACCTTATTCTTAAGGCCCTCTATTTTACACTTTTTTTGCAATTAAACAAGCACTTCCTCCTCTCCATGCACCAACTTCAAGTATATGACCATTCTTATCTTTTACTTGTTCAACAATTTTCCATAATTCGTATAATTTATAAATATCAAGAAATGTATTGTATTTTACTGACTTATAGGTCTGATTAAAGATATTGTCGTTAATCCATGGGCTATAAAAATTCTCAGGAATTTGCATAGAATATTTTTTCTTGTCAGGTTTCACAGAAAAAAACAGTTTTAAACTTTCAAACAAAATTCTTTCTACAAATTTTAAAATACTTTTTGCAAAAAGAAGTTTTTTTATATTTACATTTTTTGTATTTGAAGCCATCTCATATCAAAATTAATTTTATTCTATAGTAATTATAACTATAAATAGATAATATTTTAGAAATTCTTGAAATAACTTTGTTTATCTAATTTTTCATGCCCATCAAACCAAGATATAGTTTAATAATTCCGTGTTACAATGAAGAAGGTAATATAGAAAAACTTGTTCAAAAATGTAAGAAAATATTCAAAAAGAATATTTTTGAAGTTATTTTAGTAGAAAATGGCTCCACAGATAATTCTTTAGATATTTTGAAAAAAAATCTTAAAGGTATTGAAAACTTTAAACTTTTAAGAGTTAAAAAAAATAAAGGAATTGGTTATGGGATAGTTCAAGGGCTAAAAAGTTCCAATGGAGAAATCATTGGGTGGACTCATGGTGATCTACAGACTGATCCAAGCGATGTAAAAAAAGCATTTGATCTAGCAAAAAACATTCATGGTGATTTTCTAATCAAAGGAAAAAGATTACCTAAAAACCGAAGTGCTCTTGAAATTTTCTTTACTCTAGGATTAACTTTTTTTGAAAGTATTTTATTTTTAAAACTTTTCTGGGAAATAAATGCTCAACCAAATGTTTTTACAAAACAATTTTTTACTAAATGGAAGAATCCTCCTTTAGATTATAATATTGATCTCTACTGTTACTATAAGGCTTTACAAAATAGAGTTCATATAAAAAGATTTGACGTGGAATTTAAAAAAAGATTTTCTGGTAAGTCAAAATGGAATAAAAATATTTTTGTTAGATTTATCTTTATATTAAAAACAATTATTTATAGTCTTAAACTAAAATTTATGAAAAATGCTAATAATTAAACATAGACTAAATACAATTAAGAAACTTGAAAACCTTAGGCACGACTATGGTGCTGAAATTGATATTCGATCCTATAATCGTGAAATAATAATTAGTCACGATCCTTTCAAAAAAGGAGAAAAGCTGAAAAAATGGCTTAAAAAATTTAAACACAAATTCATTATATTTAATATTAAGGAAGAGGGTTTAGAGTTTCAGCTCCAAAAACTTTTAAAAAAATTTAAAATCAAAGAATTTTTTCTTCTAGATCAATCATTCCCATTTTATATAAAAAATATAAAAACTTTTGGAAAAAACTCTTCTATAAGAGTTTCGGAATTTGAAGGAATTGAACGAGCAATTAAACTCAGAAAATTTACGAATTGGTTATGGGTTGATCATTTTTCAAAATTTCCTTTGTCTAAAGAAAATATTAAAATATTAAATTCTTTAAAATTTAAATTTTGTATTGTGTCACCTGAATTGGTTAGTGAGATTGATTTATTAAAAAAAGTTTCGATTATTAAGAATATTTTTAGAAGTGCTAAAGTAAAAATTGATGCTGTTTGTACAAAAAAACCTAGTTATTGGATTTAGAATTAAAATAATTTTTTTTAAAAATAATATTCCAAAACTTAAATTCATTTAGCTCATCAATCGTCCCCAAATGGAAGTAGTGATCAAGCTTTATTGCCTTTATACTGATATTGTTTTCCAATAATAGTTGGATAAAGTGATCTACAACAATTTCTTGACCTTGAATCAAATTAATTTTCTTAATTTTACTAAAAATTTCACCATTCTTAAACCAAAAAAATCCTGCCAATCCAAGATCATCTTTTCTAATCCTTTTTTTAATATTTATTGAACTAATGGTACCACGTTTAAAACTTACATAGGTATGAGAATCCTTTTGGCTTTTTTGAATTAATGATGGATCAAAAACAAAAATTATTACATCTACACCTGTCTCTTCTGTAAGCATTTTAAATGTTTTAAGATTAAAAAAACCAAAGGCATCACAAGATAATAAAAAAAAATTTTTTCTCTTTTCTAAATGTTTAATTGATTTTTTTAATGTTTCAATTTGAGAATTAGTTTGTTTGTTTAGTATTACTTTTTCATAATTTTTAAAATACTTGCTGTTCTCTTTGAATATTCTTAAGGTTGAAATTACTACATTTCTTTTATTATTTGGAAAAAAATCAGATACAAATTTAAACATTGGTTTATAATTTATTTTTATAAATGCTTTATTACCTAAATTTAATTTTTTAATCCTCTTACTTTTCCCAGCCATGCAAACTATAAGAGTATTTTTAAAATCATTGATAAATTTAAATTTTCTAATTTTTAGTATTTTTTTATACCAGCTTAGATAATCTTCTAGATAATCTGGAATTCCCCAATGAATAAAATATTCTAAACGATATATTACAATTTTCTTTTTTTCATTTAAAAGCTCATTAAAAATTAAAGATGGAAAATATTCATTTGATACAGTAATTTTTTTTTTCATTAAGCTCTCAATTGATCCAATCATGTCATATCCATTTTTTATATAAAATACTCCAACAGATAAATCTTCCTCAATCCAATTTGTTGTAAAGGATTCTTTTTCTTTTATTTTAATAAGTTGATTTTTTTTAGTACGACAAAATGCTGAATAGTTATTTATAAGCTTATGTGGGTGAAACCCTTTATTAGTAAATACTATACCATCATTAAACAAATATTTTTTGATTTGACTAAAATTCCATGACCAATCAATATCACAATATGAGATAAAGAAGCTTTCATTAAGCGGCAAATGATTCTTACAACACCAAATAGTGTAGGCAGGACCTAATTTATGTGGAGAAATATATAAAATATTTATTTTTTTTTTTTTTAAATTGTTTATATGCTCACTTTTTAAATATTCTTTACAGGTAATTACCCAAATTTTTACTTCTTTTGGAAATTTATTTGTTACATACTCATACATATTATGTTGATTAATTTTAATAAACGGTTTAAAAGTCTCATATTTTGCTTCTTTAAACCTCGAACCTTTCCCAGCCATTGGAATTAATAAATTTAAATTCATTTTATTTGCCACATATCTTATTAATTCTTCGTACTTTTTCTAAAATTCCTTTCACAGAAGAACTTTTGACAATTGACCATCCTGACAAAATATTTGCTCCTGCATCTATACACATGTTTATATTATCTTCGGTCAGACCTCCATCAACTTCTACGATGATATTTCTATTCATACTCTCAAAATATGACTTTATGGAATTTATTTTTGAAATTATTTTATTATCAAATATCTGTCCTCCATAACCAACCACTACTCCCATAATTACAACCCATTCGATTTTATTTTCTATTAATAATTTAATTAAACTTTCGTCAATACTTCTATAAGTCTCAATAATTATTCCAGGTTGAGCATTATATTTTTTTATCATGTTAATACCTGAAACTAGTTGACTATTATCCTCAAATGATCTTTCATGCAACGCAATTTTATCACATCCTGCTTGAATATATTCTTCAATATAAGATTTTCTATTTGTCTTCAACCTGTGCGGTGATTCAACCATTAGATGACAATGAATATTTAATTTTTTGAATTTTTTTCTAAGGTATTCAACTTTTTTAATAGCATTAATTTTCCTAGTAATGAACTTTCCGTCACCCACATCAATATGGAAATTAAAAATACCTTCTTGATATATAGATTTTACAACATTTTTATAAAAATCATTGAAAGGTACCTCAATCATTGAAGCAGAAAAGTCTAATCCTAATTTATTTTTTTTTGATTTATTGATAACTTTTTTTTTTAATCTTTTAAATATCTCATCAACAATTTCTTTGGCCTGTCTTTTCGTATACTTGTAAGGTCTATATTTAAAATAAGAAATATCATTATGAGAAAGCTTTGGTGAATTAATATTTTTCTGTATTGAACTACAGTGATTTTCTAAAGCAGAAATAATTTTATTCCTTTCAATTTTCTCTAGTTTTTTTAACTTAGGATATATAAGGTGTAAGGCTTTTTTTATTTCTTTTTTAGATTTTAATAAAGTTTCATAAAGATCCGCGGGTAAAGATTTTACTAGGGTATCTAAAAAGTCTCCAGCAACATTAACCTTATGACAACCACTTGTTGATCGCTTTAAATAATCTGAATGTGTTTTAGTTGTTCCGTGTAAAACTGCAGATATAAAGTTATATCTTTGTATTTTTTTTTTCCATTTTTCAGCTAATTCTACTTTTGGTATACTTATATCATTTCCATGATGGGTGGTACCAAGGTTACCTATAAACAACATAGGTCTTTTTAACAATGAATATATTCTTTTCTCATCAATTTTCTTTCTATACACATCTGCAAATATTTTAAATTGTTCGGGAGAAGGTAATAGAGCTTTAGTCTTATTTTCTAAATAATTTAGTTCACCTGCACAAATCTCTTTGTCAAAAATATAATGTTTCTTTTCTGGAACCTTATCTATTAAAGATAATGCATAATCAATAACAGGATCAAATGCTTTTTTATATGATTCATCATCCTCTTTTTTAATTTTAAATTTCTTTGATCCATCAATAACATAATGAGTTACTAATCCACTATTAATCGAACTTAAAACAAATCTTCCAGCTCTTCCAGATGGTTTGTCATTTTCGTAATTTATATGATCAAGTCCAATTCCATAAAGTATTGATGTTATCCCTGTATCTAAAAAAAAATCTCTTGCTGATCGTGTGGCAGCAGAAACAAAATCTAGGACTCCATTTTTGGGCATCAGATAACCCTGAATATTACTTCCGTTATAATTTTCGCTCTGACCTATGGCATTTAATGAAGCTTGTAATACTATTGGTGTTTTATTTTTAAACGAGCTTGATAAAAAAGCATAACAATCTAGCGAAGTACCTTTGATATCATATATATTTGAAGCTAAAATAGCTGAGTTATCGCCTCGAATATTTGTCCATAAATAAATTTCGGCAAGTATACTTGGTTGCAATTCCAATATTTCTGAATAATTCACTAATTTATTATCTTTTACTTTGATATCCTCCCAATACTTAGAAGTATTAAGTTTAAGATTAGGAAAAGTTTCATCAATTAATTTACTTACTTTTTTCCTTAAAAGTCTATTATGACTTAAAAGCATCTTTTGAATTTGATTTTTTATTTTCTTAAAATTTTCAGATTGCATATTTCTTTTGCAATATAACTTTTCATCAAGATATACAAAATCACTACAATTTTTTTCAACAAATTTTTTTACATATTCTCTCTCATTTTCACAAATTTTGTCATAAGATTTAGAACCTTTTTTATCAAGTGTCTGACTTTGAAATGAAGTATCCCAATAAAAACAGAATTGTTTAAATTTTTTCTTTAAAATTGATTTTGGAAGTCTGCATGCAATCAAATAATTACCAATATTTATACAATCTATACCTACTTTAACTAAAATAGTTTGGAAGAAATATAGTTCCTTAAATGTTGCAAATCTTCTTATCCAAATACCAAAATTATTTATCAAATCATTTATACACGACACAGAGGAAACATTTTCTTCCTCATGATCAGTCAGGATTACATTATACTTATTATCTTTTAAAAAAGATGGAATCAAATAATGGGTAGGAGTAAATACATTAATTTTGCTAGTTTTCTGAAATTTGTGATTATCGTAAACTAATTTTATAGGCATAGTCTGATAATTAATTTCAGCTCCTAATTCTCTATCTATTTTAATTTTACTTGACCCCCCATCCCAAACCAGTCTGAAATTAATTGAATTATTTTTAACTTCCATTAATAACTGAACTTGTTTTTCGGTTTTTTTGAATTCAATATTTACACCCAAGGTTACTGGAAGTTTTCTTTTATAGATATTATGAATAGCATTTGTATGAATAACCTCAAATTGTATACCTTTCTTTTTATTTATTTTGTTTAGGTTATTAATAATTTGTTTTGCATAAGCAGTTAGATCCTCACGGATATGATCAATGCTTATAGTCAGATATTCACATATTTTTTTATCCCAATCCATTAGTTCATTGATACATTTAATTAATACATTTCTAGAAACATTACTTTGTAATGAGCAAGAAAAAATACATTTCATAATATCATGAAGTTTTAATCCAATTTTTGTTTGTCCTTTAACTTTATATTTTTTTATCCAAGACAGTAAATAGTCATGGTTTTTAATTATTGGATTTAAGTGATCAGTATTATCAACTACTATATCAGAACCAAAGGAAAAATTACTCAGGTGTTTTCTGAATGATGGTAAGTCAATTCTATTAAAATAATCCTCAACATCATTTGATTTTCTATAGTCTTTTACTCTATTTTTTTTTCTATTGATCAAAACTTCACATTCGCCTAAAAGCATAATATTAAAATCTATATATCTAGATAATCTTGTTTCGGATGTATAATGACCTTCTAAAATAATTATAGCTTTTGGATCAAATTTAAATTTACTTTTTCCAATTGTTCTTCCTTTATCTTCCCTAGAGTATAAATTTTTTAAAGAAATAGTTTTTCTTTTCTTTAAATATTCAGCATTTCTTATCTCTTTTAAAAAATCCTCTACCATATGCAGTCTCATATGAAGGGCATTTTCATATTCCATTATTGATTTCGTATTATTTATTTCTTCAAGGTCTAATAATCTTTGTTTTCTTGAAATAAGAGCCCAATCTAATCTGTATATGAAACAACTTTTACCATTTTTTTCAATTTCATTTTTTAGGTTATCAGCTAAAATCGTCTTGCCTGATGCTGTGGGTCCATCTATCCCAATTATTAAATTACTCGACTGTCGTTCTTTTAATTGTATTTGTATAAAATTCTTATATATCTTTTTTGCAAAGGAATTTTCAATCATACTAATTAATTGTTAAACCATTAATCCGAAATTTTCTCATAACTAAAAACAAATAGGATTGTAATACTTGGTACAATCAAAAGCAATGAAAAGACATTTGTTAAATTTGTTCCAAAAATTGCAATCATAAAATAAAGAAAACTTATTGTTATTAACTCAAAAAATTTTTCATTAGAGTTTTTTTTTTGAATTATAAAAAATAATACAATTAAAAAGATTAATAAAAATAATAATAAAAAAATAATTTCTGTTGTAGAAGTTTCATTTTTTATGAATTTCTCATCAATTGGGAAATATGTAGAAAATGAGTACAAGTTTTGATTTTGGATCAAGTCAAAATTTACCGTCAATAGGCTCAACACAGCAAATAAAGGCAAAAAATATGAATATAATTTTCTAAAATTAAAAATGATGTAAACAAAACTTAACGCTATGCCCGATTCTCTATTAATTACCGCAAAAAATAATGGTATTAAAAACAAAAAAAAGTTTGATTTTAAAGAAAAATAGATACCCATGGAGATATAAAACATCTCTGGAAGAGTAAAAATTGATTGGTAACCAGTACAAAATATTAAAAAAGTAAAGAAACTAAAAAAAAATCCACATAATAATAATTTTTTTTGACTATATTTTTTGCTTATTTGAGATATTGTCAAAAATATAAAAAAAAACGAAAAGAAACAATATGTTGTGTTAAGCAATGTATAAAATGTTAATGGTTTTTCAGGGAAAAATAAAAAAATTTTTTTAAAAACTTTTGCTTGCAAGTCTCTATATAGCCATCGTAATTTATGTCTACCATGACCTCCTTCAAAACCATCTAATTCCCTTTGTGAACTTAAAGACTCAGAGTTGTCAAAAATATGTACATCATAAAATAGTTGATTGAAATCTATTTTTTCGAATTTTGTTGAAGATTTATAATCTTGATTAATTCTAATATTGTCATAATTCAAAATTGTTGTTATGTGATTAAAGAAAAAAAAAATAGATAAGAAGAAAAAAAAGATAAATAATAAGTTTATGTAATTGTTAGATTTTATAAACTTATAAAAGTCTAGCTCTTTAGATCCGTTTTTCTTCATTTTTATTTTTATTGATTAAAATATTACATTATTTAAATCAAAAAAACTTAATGAATTAATAAAAATTCTATCTCTTTCTTATCACAACTTTTTTTCCTAATGCAAAAATTGATGGAAAAATTGATACCAATGCTTTGTCAAATATATCTACAAGTTTTAGCAGAAATAATGGTAACTCAATCATTCTTATTTTAGAAACCACCCCTCCTGATAAGGGAAATATTAGAAACTCTTCAAATTTTTGTTTTTCAATCTGTAAATCTTTAAAAAAATTATTAAATTTTTTTTTATTATCAAAAAGTAGCTCAGGTATGGCACAATTTGCCGACCATGGATCTTTTTTGTCATTACAGACAGTTTCATAATCAAAAACATTCACATCATAGCTATAACCTTCATGTTTCATCAAATTAAGTATCAGTCTCATCATTAAGCTTGTATAGGTTTCCGAAACAAGAATAACCCCTCCTTTTTTGAGAACCCTAGAACATTCTCTTAAAAAAATAGCTGGGTTGTAAAAATGATGGATAGCATGTGATGCAATAATGACGTCAATAGAAGAATCGTTGAAATTTATGTTTGTTGCATCAACAACTTTATCAATCCATGGCTTACTTTCCATATCTGAGAGTATGATTGGATGATTTATATAAAGTCTCGAAAAACCGGAGCCGCTTCCAACTTCTAAAACTTTCATACCTGGTTTAATATAATCATTCATCCAGGTAAATCTCTTTTTCAGAAGATAATCTAAATTGGCAAACCTTTTTTTTAAAAAGATGCCTCTCGAGCTTTCTAGATCTCCTTCACCTTTCATCTTGTTTTCCATATGATCTGGAAAAAAAGGCTTAGAAAAAAAAATTTTTTTCATAAATTAATCTAAAAATCTATTGGTTGCGGGGGTAGGATTTGAACCTACGACCTTCAGGTTATGAGCCTGACGAGCTACCAGACTGCTCCACCCCGCGTCAATTACACTGTGTTTTTAGGGCCTGGCAGCGACCTACTCTCCCGCACCTTAAGATGAAGTACCATCGGCGCTGAGGGTTTTCACGGCCGAGTTCGGAATGGAATCGGGTGTTCTCCCCTCGCCATAACCACCAGACCATAAAAACACAGTTAAGTTATGTAAAAAAAGTTTGAGATGTTCTAATAAAGTTCGATCGAGTTATTAGTACTAGTTAGCTACATATGTCACCATACTTCAACATCTAGCCTATCAACGTGGTAGTCTTCCACGACTCTCATGGGATACCTAGTTTTGAGGGAGGCTTCCCGCTTAGATGCTTTCAGCGGTTATCCCTTCCATACTTAGCTACCCGGCGATGCGACTGGCGTCACAACCGGTACACCAGAGGTATGTCCATCCCGGTCCTCTCGTACTAGGGACAGCTCCTCTCAAGTATCCAACACCCATGGCAGATAGGGACCGAACTGTCTCACGACGTTCTAAACCCAGCTCACGTACCACTTTAAATGGCGAACAGCCATACCCTTGGGACCTGCTCCAGCCCCAGGATGTGATGAGCCGACATCGAGGTGCCAAACACTGCCGTCGATATGGACTCTTGGGCAGTATCAGCCTGTTATCCCCGGCGTACCTTTTATCCGTTGAGCGATGGCCCTTCCACTCAGAACCACCGGATCACTATGACCGACTTTCGTCTCTGCTCGACTTGTCAGTCTCGCAGTCAGGCAGGCTTATGCCATTACACTCTACAACCGATTTCCAACCGGTTTGAGCCTACCTTCGCGCGCCTCCGTTACTCTTTGGGAGGCGACCGCCCCAGTCAAACTACCCACCACGCAGGGTCCCAATTCCGGGTTCACGGAATATGGTTAGATACCAGCAAATTACAGGGTGGTATTTCAAGGGTGACTCCACAAAAGCTGGCGCTTTTGCTTCAAAGTCTCCCACCTATCCTACACAGTAATTTGTTAGTACCACTACGAAGCTATAGTAAAGGTGCACGGGGTCTTTCCGTCTAACCACGGGTACTCCGCATCTTCACGGAGAGTTCAATTTCGCTGAGTCAATGTTGGAGACAGTGGGGAAGTCGTTACGCCATTCATGCGGGTCGGAACTTACCCGACAAGGAATTTCGCTACCTTAGGACCGTTATAGTTACGGCCGCCGTTTACCGGGGCTTCAGTTTGATGCTCTCACATCTCTCTTTAACCTTCCGGCACCGGGCAGGCGTCAGACCCTATACTTCGTCTTAAAGACTTTGCAGAGCCCTGTGTTTTTAGTAAACAGTCGCTACCCCCTGGTTTGTGCCCCTTGTTATTGGTTGCCCAATGACAAGGCTCTCTTATCCCGAAGTTACGAGAGTAATTTGCCGAGTTCCTTCAACATCGTTCTCTCAAACGCCTTGGTATTCTCTACCTATCCACCTGTGTCGGTTTGGGGTACGGTCTATATGCTAGAGCTATTTCCTGGAACATCATTAATGCATCTTCAATCCAATAAGAAAATACATATTCAAACATTCGTCACTTCTAGCAGGCCCAGAAATATTAATCTGGTTCCCATCGACTACGGCTCTCGCCCTCGCCTTAGGGGCCGGCTTACCCTGCGTGGATTAACCTTGCGCAGGAACCCTTGGATATTCGGCGATAGTGTTTCTCACACTATTAATCGCTACTCATGTCAGCATTCTCACTTCCGATACCTCCATCACGTCTGACAACGTAACTTCAACGGCTTACGGAACGCTCCGCTACCACACTTAAAAAAGTGTCCACAGTTTCGGTGTATAACTTTAGCCCCGGTACATCTTCGGTGCGGAAAGACTTAATTAGACCAGTGAGCTGTTACGCTTTCTTTAAAGGAATGGCTGCTTCTAAGCCAACCTCCTGGTTGTATTGGACTTTCTACTCCCTTTCCCACTTAGTTATAACTTAGGGACCTTAACTGGTGGTCTGGGCTGTTTCCCTTTCGACTATGGACCTTAGCACCCATAGTCTGTCTGCTGTGCAGTGTTAGTTGGTATTCGGAGTTTGGTTAGAGTTGGTAAGGATCGCTCCCCCCTTCTCTATCCAGTGCTCTACCCCCAACTACGTTCACACAACGCACTACCTAAATAGTTTTCGCGGAGAACCAGCTATATCCGAGTTTGCTTGGCCTTTCACCCCTAGCCACAGATCATCCCCGCATTTTTCAACATACGTGGGTTCGGTCCTCCAGCAAGTTTTACCTTACCTTCAACCTGTCCATAGCTAGATCACTCGGTTTCGGGTCTAATCCCATGTACTAAATCGCTCTATTAAAACTCGCTTTCGCTTCGTCTACACCTAACGGCTTAAACTTGCACATAAAATTAAGTCGCTGACCCATTATACAAAAGGTACGCAGTCACCTCTCAAGGAGGCTCCTACTGATTGTAGGCATTTAGTTTCAGATACTATTTCATTCCCCTACTTGGGGTGCTTTTCACCTTTCCCTCACGGTACTAGTTCACTATCGGTCACTGAGGAGTACTTAGGCTTGGAGGGTGGTCCCCCCATGTTCAAACAGGATTTCACGTGTCCCGCCTTACTCAAGAGTTTAAATTCTTTTTACCCATACAGGGCTATCACCTACTATGGCTTAGCTTTCCAGCTAATTCTGGTTGTTAAATTCAAACTACTGGCCTAATCCGCTTTCGCTCGCCACTACTAACGGAGTCTCGGTTGATGTCCTTTCCTCTAGCTACTAAGATGTTTCAATTCGCTAGGTTTGCTTTATATAGCTATTTATTCACTATATAATGACTCTGATGAGCCGGGTTTTCCCATTCGGAAATCTTCGGATCAAAACTTGCTCGCAATTCCCCGAAGCTTATCGCAACGTGCTACGTCCTTCATCGCCTCTCAATGCCAAGGCATCCACTAAACGCCCTTATTATACTTTATTGAACTCTCAAACTTTTTTTACATAATCATGTAAAAAAAATTATACGGATGTTTGTATAAAGTAAACAAACAACATTTAATTAATTTTAGTTAAATAACTTTTAAATATTTACGATTTCAAAAAACAAAACTTATCGGGTAAACTTTCAAGGGTTGGTGGAGGCAGACGGGATCGAACCGACGACCTGTTGCTTGCAAAGCAACCGCTCTCCCAACTGAGCTATGCCCCCATTAGTAGAAAATGGTGGGCCAGGGAGGACTTGAACCTCCGACCCCACGCTTATCAAGCGTGTGCTCTAACCAACTGAGCTACTAGCCCGGTGGAAAGTTTACAAAATTAAGGGATATGTAGGTGGTGACTTCTATTCGTGAATTTTGAAATAATCCAAAATTTCTCTTAGAAAGGAGGTGATCCAGCCACACCTTCCGGTACGGCTACCTTGTTACGACTTCACCCCAGTCGCTGACCTTACCGTGGCCGACTGCTTCCTTGCGGTTAGCTCATCATCTTTGGGTAAAACCAACTTCCATGGTGTGACGGGCGGTGTGTACAAGGCCCGGGAACGTATTCACCGCAGCATGCTGATCTACGATTACTAGCGATTCCAACTTCATGGACTCGAGTTGCAGAGTCCAATCCGAACTGAGACGGTTTTTTGAGATTAGCTAAAGCTTGCGCTATTGCTGCTCGTTGTCACCGCCATTGTAGCACGTGTGTAGCCCAGGTCATAAGGGCCATGAGGACTTGACGTCATCCCCGCCTTCCTCCGGCTTATCACCGGCAGTTTCTCCAGAGTGCTCAGCATAACCTGGTAGCAACTGGAGACAAGGGTTGCGCTCGTTGCGGGACTTAACCCAACATCTCACGACACGAGCTGACGACAGCCATGCAGCACCTGTCACTGACCCAGCCGAACTGAAAGAAATTATTTCTAATAACTATAGTCAGGATGTCAAGACCTGGTAAGGTTCTTCGCGTTGCGTCGAATTAAACCACATGCTCCACCGCTTGTGCGGGCCCCCGTCAATTCCTTTGAGTTTTAATCTTGCGATCGTACTCCCCAGGCGGAGTGCTTAACGCGTTAACTGCACCACTTGAAGGTAACCTTCAAACGGCTAGCACTCATCGTTTACGGCGTGGACTACCAGGGTATCTAATCCTGTTTGCTACCCACGCTTTCGCGTCTCAGCGTCAGAAACGAGCCAGTTAGTCGCTTTCGCCACTGGTGTTCTTCCAAATATCTACGAATTTCACCTCTACACTTGGAATTCCACTAACCTCTCTCGATCTCTAGCATGATAGTATCAAAGGCAGTTCCTAAGTTAAGCTTAGGGATTTCACCTCTGACTTACCATACAGCCTACACGCCCTTTACGCCCAGTAATTCCGAACAACGCTAGCTCCCTCCGTATTACCGCGGCTGCTGGCACGGAGTTAGCCGGAGCTTCTTCTGAAGTTACAGTCATCATCTTCACTTCTGAAAGAGTTTTACAACCCTAAGGCCTTCTTCACTCACGCGGCATTGCTGGATCAGGGTTTCCCCCATTGTCCAATATTCCCCACTGCTGCCTCCCGTAGGAGTCTGGGCCGTGTCTCAGTCCCAGTGTGGCTGATCATCCTCTCAGACCAGCTATAGATAGAAGATTTGGTAGGCCATTACCCCACCAACAATCTAATCTAACGCGGGCTCATCTAAAAACGGCCGAAGCCTTTGCCCCGAAGGGATTATGCGGTATTAGCTACCGTTTCCAGTAGTTATTCCCCATTTCTAGGTAGATTCCCACGCGTTACTCACCCGTTCGCTACTAAGGTACCCGAAGCAAGCCTCGGACCTTCGTTCAACTTGCATGTGTTAAGCATGCCGCCAGCGTTCGTTCTGAGCCAGGATCAAACTCTCAAGTTTGATAAAAGTTACAAATTGTAACTTGACCCAACACAACGAAATAGTTTAAGTAAATTACTTAATTAAATGATGTGTTGGCAGTAAAAATTGTCACCACCTACACATCCCTTAAATCATATTTAATTTTCAAATAGCATTGCCCAAATATAATAACATATTATACTAAGCGTGAATTTGTTATAAGCGCATATCTTAAAATGTTCAACACTTTTTTAACAATAACTCAATATTTTTACATTTTTACACCAAACTTGCAATTTTAATGCTCAAAATTATCAAAAAAAATCTGAATTTAATTATTTTAGTAATATTATTAAAAATATTTTCATCATCCTTAAACGATTTTATTGCGACAAGCGATGAAATAAAAATTTCAATGGATAATAGATTAATAGAAACTGAAGATGTAAAAATTCCTGTAGAAAATTTTAATGATAAAAAAAAATTTTTATTAGTTAAAAGATCACAAAACAAGCCAAAAATTGAAATTAAAGAAGAAAAAAAAGATGTTAAAGTTGCTAAATTCAGAAATCCTGAATTTACATCTGATTATTTTGAGGATGAAACCAAAATTGACTATAAATTAGTACCAGTATATGACAAAATTTTGTTTTCAGGAGTACCAATTCCGGAATCGAAACCTCATCCAACCCAGAAACTATCTACAAGGTTTGAAGTAATAACTGTAAAAAACAAAAAAGAGCTAAAAAGTATTTTAAATGATAGAATTAAATTTATTGTAAACTATCAAGAGCTTCTAGATTTGATTCTTAAAGAAATAAACTTTGAAGCAAGAAAAAATCTTAAATTTTTTTTCTCAAACGAAGGATTTTATTCAGAGACATTAGCAGAAGTATCTATCTTTAAAAATAAACTATACGAAGTTAATGCAAAATTAAACAACTATGACAGGTTTGTTAGTCAATATGTTGCAGCACAAACTGAAAGAAAAATACTTAGAAATAAAGTAAGAGTTATTAACAGTATTCACTCTTCTTTAAAAGGCGAAGAAATTCCAAAAGAGATAGTAAAGGAATTTATAAATCAATTTAGTTTTAGTGTTGATTTTCAAAGAGATATTTCTGAAAATGATTTAATCGAAATATTATATGAAGCAAATTTCGTGGGGAATGACGAGATGGTTGGTGATCCCAAGTTGCTTTATGCATCTTTAGATATGAAAAAAAATCAAAAAATTGAACTTTTTAGATATAAGATGAAGAATGGAAAGATTGATTACTTTGACTCTGAAGGTAAAAGCATAAGAAAATCAATTATGAGAACTCCAATAAACGGTGCTAGATTATCTTCGAGATTTGGGCTTAGAAAACACCCAATCTTGGGTTTCAGTAAAATGCACAGAGGAGTGGATTTTGCCGCAAAGCGTGGTACTCCAATTATGTCAGCAGGTGATGGTAAAGTATCATTTGCGGGTAGAAATGGGTCTTATGGTAAATTCATTGAAATCAGACATTTAAATGGTTTTAGTACTAGATATGGGCACTTACAGAAATTTGCTAAGAATTTAAAAAAAGGGAAAAATGTTAAACAAGGTGAAGTTATTGGTTATGTTGGTAATACCGGAAGAAGTACGGGTCCACATCTTCATTATGAAGTTAAACATAAAAGAAGAATAATAAACCCCATGACATTAAAATTACCTTCAAAGGTTCAAGTTGACAGTAAGGAAATATCAAATTTTTATGCTAACATTTCACTCACAAGAGACAGACTTGCAACAACACCTGTAAAATTTAAAAATAAGCTAGTTAACTATTAAAAGATCAAAAAAGATTTGTTAGCTGATGATAGCAGAAGGGGTAAAAAGATTACTTTTTTTGTGGTATTAAAAAATTTGCAATAAAGTGTCTGTACAAGCATATCTAAAGTATTAATCAGATATATGGTTTTTACTTACAATGTTGAATTATTTGCCCGAGCGATCAACCAAAATTGTAATTTTTTAATGAGCTCAGATAAATATGTAAAACAATTGTTTAGTTACACATTACTTACAAAGATACTTTTGAGAACAAACAAGTAAATGATATTAAAGTAAGAATCATTAAAAATTACTATTGAGGATCAATGTTCGTGGCAAACGCTTTTAATGCCTCAACACCATCTGAAGTTTTCTCATTTTTATTTGTATTGTCAGGCTTTGTTACCTCATTAGAATAATTTTCTTGATCAGAAACTTTCTTTAGTCTTTTGAGCTTTGCATTAATTGCTCTTTCAGTCCTAGAAGGATTATTGTTATTTTTTGACAAATCAGTACCGTGTGAACTATTTTCAGAATTGTTCTTTGTTACATTGTTATCTTTTATACCATTAGAATTTATTACTCTCTGGTAATGTTCTGCATATTGATAGTAACCCTCAGCTTTGATTTTATCTCCATTTGAATTAGCATCCTGTGCTAAAACCAAGTATTTTTCAAGAACTTGAAAAGCATTACCCCGTGGTTTAACAGTTTTTGAAGAATCAAATGAGTTTCCTCTATTAAAACTTGCCCTTCTTGGGTTTGAACGATTTTTACGTTTAGTATTTAAATTTTTTCTTATGTTCAATTTTTTAAATTTTGTTAAAAATAACGATTAAAGGAGAATATAAAAACTTATCATAAATCAGAGTTATATCAAACTTTTTTTTTTTTATGAAAAACTAGACATCTCTCCCTTCTTCCCAAATCATTATAAGAACCATATAAATTTAAATTAATGCCCTCGAAAATCTTTTTTACTTCTAGTCCCTGATTGAATCCTATCTCAGTACAAAAATAACCATTTGGTAATAAAAATGATGATAATTTTTTTGAAATTTGCTTATAGCAAAATAACCCATCCTTACCTCCATTAAGAGCGATTTTTGGATCATAATTTAGTTCTTCACCTAAATCTGAGATATCTTGGGATCTAACATATGGTGGGTTAGCATAAATTATATCAAATCTCTCATTAATATTTGAAAACCAATTGCTTTTTAAAATTTTAGTATTGGATGTAACTCTATGATTAATCAAATTTTTACATGCTAGCTTATTTGCATTTTTGCAAATATCAACCCCAACCACAATAAAGTCATTCCTTAATTTTTTCAACTCACAAGCTACCGAAGATAAGACACATCCCGAACCTGAACCGAGCTCAAGAATGGTCAAATTTTTTTTTTTTTTCAATTTTTTGGATAATGTTAATACAACTTCTACAAGAAGTTCAGTATCTTGTCTTGGGTCTAATGTATATTTATTAATTAAATATTCCTTTGAAAAGAACTCTCTTTTACCCAAAATTCGTGATACTGGCTTATTATTTATCAAAAGAAAAAATTTTTTTAAAAATTCCTTCTTTTTAAGAAAACTTATTTTTATCTCGGGGTTCAATAGTAGCTTTAATTTATCAATTTTTAAAATTTCTGATAGGAGATGGTCTATCTGAGACCTAGAAATTGAAACATTTTTTGATTGCTTAACTTCAAAACAATATTCTAATATTTCCGAGTATGTTTTACTCAAATTATTGTGCATCTGCAAGCCTTTTTGCTTGATCATCTGCAAGTAGGACAGAAATTATTTCATCTAAAGATTCCCCATTTAAAATTTGTTCTAATTTATATAATGTTAATGAAATCCTATGGTCTGTTACCCTCCCTTGGGGAAAATTGTAAGTTCTTATTCTTTCAGACCTGTCACCTGTACCAACTTGATTCTTTCTCTCTAATGCTCTTTCCTGTTCTTTTTTTAATCTTTCTGCTTCATAAA
Source organism: uncultured Alphaproteobacteria bacterium (assembly GCA_902526175.1). Classification (GTDB taxonomy): domain Bacteria; phylum Pseudomonadota; class Alphaproteobacteria; order Methylaequorales; family Methylaequoraceae; genus CACBWF01. The sequence continues at coordinate 32,595 of CABZJY010000013.1, forward strand.
TTCTAGCTCTAAGAACAGTCATGGCTTTTGCTTTATTTTTATGTTGAGATTTCTCATCTTGGCATTGAGCAATTGTACCAGTCGGCAAATGAGTTATTCTTACCGCACTATCAGTTGTATTTACTGATTGACCACCTGGACCACTTGATCTAAAAATATCTATTCTAAGATCTTTTTCTTCGATAAGTACGTCCACCTCTGTTGCTTCAGGTAAAACTGCAACTGTAGCTGCAGATGTATGTATTCTTCCACCTGATTCTGTCTCAGGAACTCTTTGTACTCTGTGTGTTCCTGATTCAAATTTTAATTTTCCAAAAACATCTTTTCCAGAAATATTTATTGTAACTTCTTTAATTCCATCATGTGAAGAATGACTTATATCAATAATTTCTGTTTTCCATTGTTTAATTTCAGAATATTTTACATACATCCTAAAGATGTCAGAGGCAAAAAGTGCTGCTTCTTCACCTCCTGTTCCTGCTCTAATCTCCACAATTGCATTTTTTTGATCTGAATCATCTTTTGGTAGTAGTAAGATTTTGATTTCATTATCCAAATTTTCTATGTTATTTTCTAACGTCTTTTTTTCTGTAATTGCAATTTCTTTTATTTCTCCTTCTTCAGAATTTATTAGATCTTCGGTATCGGCTAGTTCCTTTCTAAATTTTTCATACTTTTTTATTTTTTCAACCAAGGGAGTCATTTCTGAAAATTTTTTCG
>CABZJY010000014.1 GCA_902526175.1 uncultured Alphaproteobacteria bacterium
TACAAAGGATTTTTCTGGTGAAGGTTGGAATGCTTTTCAAAAAATCTTAGATAGTAGTAATTTTTAAAATTTAGGCACTGTAATTGCAATAAAAAATAAAGGTTTTTTATGATTGGTATTATTGCAGCTGGAGGATATGGTACAAGACTTTATCCATTTAATATTACAACAAATAAGCATTTGTTGCCTGTAAACGATAAACCACTAATCTATTACCCAATAACTAACCTAATAGCAGCAGGTATAAAAAACATAATACTATGCTCTGACTTTAATCATCTGAAGAGCTTTAAACAATTACTAGGTAATGGAAAAAAGTTAGGATGTAAGTTTGAATATGTAGAACAAAAAAAACCTAATGGAATACCAGAGGTTTTGCTGTTATGTAAAAGATTCGTTAAAAAAAATCAAAGTGTGACATTACTTCTTGGGGATAATATTTTTGTAGCAGGAGGAGATTTTTCAAAAAATCTTTCAAAAAAAACAACTAGAGGTGCCTCAATTTTTGCGGTAAAAGTTTCTAACCCATCTAGATTTGGTGTTATAGAATTAAAGGGTAAAAAAATTCTATCAATTCAGGAAAAACCTCCACACCCAAAAAGTAACTATATAATCCCAGGTGCTTATAAGTTTAATTACTCATGTTTTGATTTAATTAAACAACTCAAACCTTCTGTAAGAAACGAATTAGAAATAATTGAATTAATAAATCATTATTTATTTAAGGATCAGTTAGAAGTAAATATTTTGCGAAGAGGATGTGCATGGTTTGATGCTGGCACACCAAATTCAATTCAGCAAGCATCAAACTATATTTATCAAATTGAAAAAAATATGGGTTTTAAAATTGGTTGTCCAGAAGAGGCAGCATTTTACAAGGGCTTTATAACTAGGTTCCAATTACAAAAAAATATAAATCAAATGCCAGAATGCGAATACAGAGACTATTTACAAAAGGTAATGGATGATAGAAACGAAAATAATCTTAATTTGGTAGCATAATGCAAAAAATATCTTTCAATGAATTCTCCTTAATTGGAAATGAAAAAAAATATCTCAATAATTTTATAAATTCAAAAAAAATTAGTGCTCCTAATATTTTTTCAAAAAAATGTGAAAAGCTTATAAATAAAACTCTAAATATTAACTATAGTCTTTTGACCAATTCTTGCACATCTGCGCTAGAAATTGCTTCGATATTATCAAAAATTAAAGCAGGTGATGAGGTAATAATGCCTTCTTTTACATTTTCTTCAACCGCAAACTCCATAGTATTATTAGGTGGAAAACCTGTTTTTGTTGATATTAATGAAACAACCTTAAATATCGATGCAAATGAAATTGAAAAGGCTATAACAAGAAAAACAAAAGCAATTATAGTTGTTCATTATGCAGGTATTGCAGCAGATATGCACAAAATTTTAAAAATTTGTAAAAAATATAAACTTTTATTAATAGAAGATGCAGCACAAGCATATGGATCTTTTTATAGAGATTTACCTTTAGGAAGCATAGGAGATTACGGTGCAATAAGTTTCCATCATACAAAAAACATTTCTTCAATTGAAGGTGGTTGTCTCATTATGAAAAAAAAAAATGATTTTATATTATCTCAATATATTTGTGATAAAGGAAATAATAGATATGATTTTGTAAATGGTAAAACTAATAAATATAATTGGGTTAATCTAGGGTCATCTTATAGAGCAAGCGAAGTGTCATCCTCAATTTTGCTTGCACAATTAGAAAAACACAAAAATATCAAGAAAAATAGAATTAATCTTTGGGATAACTACCATGAAAACCTTAATGATTTAGAAAAATTAGGAAAAATTCAAAGACCCACCCTCCCAGATTATTGTCAACATAATGGCCATATGTACTACATTGTGCTCGATAAAATATTTGATAGAGCAAGAATTATTAAGAAACTTAGTAGATCTGGTATTGAGTCAACCTTCCACTACATACCATTACATAATTCTCCAGCTGGACTAAAATATGGAAAATTTGTTTCTGAAATGAAAGTAACCAATAATGTGTCAAAAAGAATTTTGAGATTACCATTACATAACAATTTATCAAAAAAACACATTGAAATAATTTGTGAAAAACTTAAAAGCTATTTGAAATAGATATACTATGGGTGAAAAATTTTTAATTACAGGGGGTGCTGGTTTTATAGGTTCTGCTTTTTGTAGATTTTTAATTAATAAAACGAACAACAAGGCAGTAATAGTTGACAAATTTTCTTATGGTTCAAATAAAAACTCATTATCAACAATTAAGAATTCTAAGAGAGTAAAAATATATGCTGAAGATTTATGTGAATATGAAGCTATAAAGAAAATTTTAATAAAAGAAAACCCTGACAAAATTATACATTTTGCAGCAGAAACACATGTTGATCATTCAATTGAAAATCCAAAAAAGTTTTTTATTAATAATTTACTTGCTACTTTTAACTTACTAGAGATAGCAAGACATTATTATAAAACATATCATAAAAATAAAAAATTTCTTTTTCATCATGTGTCTACAGATGAAGTGTTTGGTGATTCATTCGATCAATCAGTAAAATCGACAGAAAGTTCTGCTTATCTACCAAATTCACCTTACTCTGCAACAAAGGCTGGTTCAGATCATTTAGTTAGAGCATGGGGAAAAACTTTTTGCCTACCAGTTACAATTTCATACTCTTCAAATAATTTTGGATCTTTTCAAGCAAATGATAAATTAATTCCAAAAGTTATTAAAAATGCTATTGAAGAAAAAACAATTCCAATTTATGGTGATGGATTACAAAAAAGAAACTGGATATATGTCGATGATAATGTTTCTGCAATTTATAAAATAGCTACTAAGTCTTCAGCTGGAGAAAAATATAATATTGCTGGAATTAATGAAATTACAAACATCGACGTTGTTAAAATGATTTGTAAAAAAATAGATTATTATTTCCTTAAAAAATATAAAATTTTAAGACAATCACATAAATTAATCAGATTTGTTAATGATCGAGTCGCACATGATAAGGTTTATAGTATTGATTCAAGTAAAATTAGAAAAAAATTAAAATGGAATGAAGTTGAAAACTTTGAATCAAATCTAGAAAAAACAATAAAATGGTATTTTGAAAATTCTGATTTAGATTTACCAAAAACTCAAGAAATCAATTCAAATTATTTAAATATTTCTAAGACGAAAGAAAATGGAAATTTTTTAAATATATAGGATTAAGAAAGGTTTAAAATGACTAAAAATTTAATTGTAGAGATAAATCAAGATATTGGAGAAAAATCGGACAAAATTCAAAGTGTGCTTTCTGAAAAAAACTTTTGTATCATTAGAGGTGCGATAGATCCAAAGATAGTTAAGAATGGGATAAAAAAAGTTAAAAAATATATTGAAAAAAATGATGATAATCCCGTTACTGGCGAATCACCTTCAGCGGTTAGAGATTATTTCATGAAACTTTCTTTGGGTGAGGCAAGACATAGTGGAAAGAAAATCGATAAAAAGTTTAATATAGTTAGACCGAGATTTAAAAGAGTAATCTATAGTCCATTATTTAAACAGGACATATTTAAACTAGATGAAGTTTTTATTCGATTTGCAAAAATTAGAAATTTTTTAATGGGAGTAGATCCTGAATATGCCTTAAGAGAAGATAAAACTAACAAAATGTGGACAGCATCAAGAATACATCAGTTTCCGAGTGGAGGAGGATTCATGAGTTCACATGTTGATACTGTGGCACCCTCTATAATTAAAAAGGATTCAATAGGAAAAGGTTTTTTTCAACCAATCTTAATAATGAGTCAAAAAGGGAAAGATTTTGAAAGCGGTGGTGGTTTTGCAAAAATAGATGGAAAGAATGTTATTTATGAGGATTTCACAGAAATAGGAGATATCGCAATCTATAATTCGTTTACTGAACACGGTTGCTTCGATATTGATACACATAAACCTTTTTTTCAAAGATCTGGAAATGGAAGATTTTCTGGGCTATGTACACTATATAAAATTTTAAATTAGATAATCTAAAATAAAAATTGAAAATTTAATTTTTAGGAATTACTCAACTTCAAAATAACTTTGCCACGTAGAATTGATGTGAGGAATTCTTTTGAATCTCAACTTAATATCACCTAATTCTTCTATGATAGCTGACATTTCACCTGAAAATTCTGGATGACACGTTTCATCAACTATAACAATACTACCTTTAAATAATCTGTTCTTTATTTTTTGTATAACAAATTTTGTTGAAGATGAAATATTTAAATCAAGATGTACCATTGCAAAATATTGATGTTTATTTTTTTCTAAAAAAGGTTCTAATGTATTTTCTACTGAGCCTTTAATAAGGTTAAATTTTTGAGTTTGAGGTAGAGGATTTAATTGTTCCCTCACCTTTAAAAGTTTATTCAGGTATTTCTCATAATTTTTTGAAACAGCTAAACCTCCAGTTTTAATTAATTTTGTTTGATCTTTTTTTTTAATTTTTGGATATCCAGTAAAGGTATCAAATCCATAAATTGATCTAGAATGATTAAATGGTTCAAAGATCGTTCTAAGCATCTCAAATAATGCTAATTCTCTTCCCCATCTAACACCAAATTGTATAATTGAACCAGGCATACCAATAATTTTTTTATATATTTCATAAAAAAATATTTCTCTTTTTTTATGTTGTACTGTAGTAAAAAGATTTAGATTTTCTAGAATCTCGTTTTCATTAATTGCAGATGATTTATACAAATTATATATCTCATTCTCTGCCTTTAGGTATTCTTTTGTACTTATTCCTCTTTCAGATGATCTATCCATTTTAAAAATTTAATTCTAAGTTATTCCTAAATGGTGATTTGAACGAAACTAGTATCTCTGTCACCAATCATTTTTGATTTTTCATTAAATAAAAAGAAATTCCCCCAGATATTAATATCTAATTCAACATTTCTAAGTTTGTAATTTCTAGGAAATTTAATTTTAAGTCCAATTATATTTCTTCCTTTTTCGTCCTTTTTAAGTTCCCCATTTTCTTGGTTTTGCGTAATAACTTCCCAAGCTTTACATCTATACATGTGGAGCCCTGTGTGATTGACGGTTGATCCGGCTATTAATGGAACAGGCGAACGTATTTGATGGCTCTTTAACCACTTGTATCCAGCATTTTTTCTCTCACTGAGGCAAAAGTTTTTGTCCTTTTTAACAATAAAAGAGTTTTCAATTCCTCCTATTTGCATCATTTTACCTTTTTTACAATCAAATCCTGCATAAATCAAACTTTGTAAAAATACGGGTAATATGCATGTATTTATATGACCCTCAACAAAACGCTCAACAGGGTGCTTAGGTCCAGAAATTATTAAAATAGAATGGTCATGCATTATATCAAAAATTTTATCTAGGAATTGACCTATATTTCTCTGATGTTCTATTACATGAGAACAATAAATAACATCATATTTGGATTTAAAATTGTATTCATTAAAATCCTCGTTAATTTCTGCATCTTTTATATATTTGTCTATTTGATCAACTTTAATTCCGAAAGATCTCATCAACTTTGTGTGATAACCTTCAAAACTCCCAATATCAAGCGCAGTTGAATATTTTTTTGGATTTTTTGAGTATTCTGATAAAAGAAATTCTATTAAGGCAAAGCCCCCATAATTAAACCTAATATCACTTTTTTTTAAATTAGATTTAAATTGACGTAAATAAATTGGCTTTAATGCATCTATAGATTCCATAATTCATGTTCGCAATTTATGTACCAAAATTAGTTTTTTGTATTTTTCAAATATGATAAATTTTAGTAATGCAAAAAATAAAACTTATCATTTTTGATGTTAATCAAACCATGTTTAGTTTAAACAAAATTGAAAATGAATTTAATAACCTCGGAATCAGTCCACTCTATTGTGATATCTGGTTTAATTCAGTTCTAAAAGAAGGATTTGCATTAAATAATATTAACAAATTTATTACCTTTAAAGACATTGGCATTTCAATTTTAACGAATATCTTAAATATTAATCAGATTAGAAACTCTGAAGAAATATCAAAAAAAATTATCAAAAATTTTAATAAATTAGAACCAGTTAATGGTCTGGGTAAAAGTTTAAGGAATTTTAGTCTTTTAAATATAAAAATGGCAACATTAACAAACGGTAATAAAGATACAACATATGAATTGTTGGTGAAAAATAATTTAGATAAATTTATAACAAAAACATTCTCTATAGACGATGTAGAATGCTGGAAGCCTTCTCCGAAGCCTTACCTAATGGTAACAAAGTATTTTGGTATAAAACCTGAAAATACTTTAATGATTGCGTGTCATAGCTGGGATTTAGAAGGTGCAAAAAACGTTGGATTACAAATTGGTTATATAAAGAAAACTACTGAAGTATTACCTGAATATATTCACTCACCTGATTATCAAGGTAAAAATATTCTTGAATTATCTAAAGATGTTTTAAGGAGTCAACAGAAATTAATTACTTCCATTTAATACTACAACCCATACTAGGAAATTGTTCTTTTGGACCAATTCCATTTTTACTGATTGCCAACATTGCATTAAATAATTCATTGATGCTATTAACTTTTTTTAAATTATTTAGTTTTGTTAATCTTCCTCTATATTGGAGTTCGTTTTCTGAATTATATCCAAAAAAATCTGGTGTACATACTGCCTCATAATTTTTAGCGACTTCTTGATTTTTATCAATCAAATAAGGAAAATTAAAATTATATTTTTTAGAAAATTTGATCATATTTTCAGGATTATCTTCTGGATATTTTTCATAATCATTTGGCATAATAGCAATTGTATTAATTCCCAACTTTTTTATATCATTTGTTGTTTTTATAATATCTTCAATGATTGCTTTAACATATGGACAATGATTGCACATAAATATTATTAAAGTGCCATTTTTACCTAAATTGTTAATCAGGGAAATCTTTTCATTATTTGCTGAAAATAATGAAAAAGGTATTATTTTTTTTCCAAAGTCACAAACAGGAGAATATTTCAAACTCATATGCTATCTCCCAAAATATGAAGCTGTATGTTTCTATTTTTCATACTTGTTCTATGTTCAAAAAAATAAATACCTTGCCATTGCCCTAAAACAATACATTGATTGACTACAGAAAATGTGAGGTGGTTTTGTGTTAGTAGTGATCTTAAATGTGCAGGCATATCATCTTTTCCTTCAGTATTATGTTTATAATTCATACTTTCTGGACACAATTGATCAAAAAATTCAAGCACATCTTGCCTTACTGAATAATCAGCATTTTCTTGTACGATTAATGAGGCGCTAGTGTGTAAAACTGTTATATTTAATAAACCATCTCTAATCTCACTTTTATTAACGAAATCTTTAACTATATCAGTAATTTCATACAAATCTTTACCATTAGTTGATATTGAAATTTGTTTTCTTTTTTGAAACATTAAGTAATTTCTACTCTAAATTTACACAATAAATTAACTTGACATAGTAATCTATATGTTTTGTAATTACTAGGTAGTTTTTTGGTAAATAGATCAAATTACAACGAAAGGAAAAAAAATGGCTAAATCAAAACAAAAAGATTCTGGAGCATCTGATATGAAGAAGGAAGATGTAAAAGAAGTTTTTTCAAGAGTACTCAAAAAATTAAAGAACAGATAAAGTTCTTTTTGGAGACAGTTGTTTTAAATAAATGTCTAAACTATGGGTTGAATGCCAAAAATGCGGTAAAATCTTTTGGGTTTACGCTTCTGAGTTTGATATAATTTACCCAAAACGCAGTGTTAACTACCAGTTGTGCGGGGCTTGTGAGAATGATTCAAAATCGTCATGAATAACCATGAGTCAATTACATTTGTATTAACAAGTTGTGGTAGATCAGAGCTATTAGATAGAACATTAAAGTCATTTTTTAAATTTAATAAATTTAAAATTAACAAGTACTATATTGTAGAAGATTCTTTAGATAAAAAATTCCACAATAGTTTAAAAAAAAAATGGGGAAATAAAATTGATTTCATTTTTAATACAGAAAAAAAAGGACAAATAAAGTCTATAATAGATACATACAAATTAATAAAGACGCCTTATGTTTTTCATTGCGAGGATGATTGGATTTACACCAGGTCAGGTTTTATCGAAGAATCAATTCAAATCCTTAAAAAAGACAAAAAAATCATTCAAGTTTGGTTGGAAAGTAGAAAAAGTGCCAGTAGGTTAGATATTTTTTCATACGGGAAAAAAATAAAGCATAAAAATACCGAATTTTCAGAAGTGACTTGTAAAAGTGGGTGGGAATGGGGACATTTTTCGTTTAGACCTGGAGTAAAAAGAATGTCTGATTATTATAAAATTGGAGGTTATGGTCGTTTTAAAAATGAATTGGATATAAGCGTTGAATACAAAAAACTTGGTTATTACACAGTCATAATACAAAAACCTGCAGTAATAGATATAGGAGACGATCATCATGTTTCTGATCCTACAAGAAAATGGCCAAAGAGAAGAAAGAAAAATGCTCCAACAGGTCTAAAAAGATTATGGGGACACATAAAAAAGATGAAGTTTTAATCTAAGTTATTTTCACTTGGTATAAAAAAACAAGTAAGATGATAAAAAGAAACCAACTTATATTTTTTAGAAATCAAGTATTTATATACATCGCTTTTTTTTATTATCTCTATCTCATTGCCATGAATCTCAACTGTTATTAATTTGGGCCTGAATTGTTTAAAGTCAAAGCCTTTCAAAACTTTAATTTCATGAGACTCAACATCAATATTTAAATATTCAAAATTTTTGCTAGATGTATTGTCAGAAATAATTGATGTAAGTGTATCACTTCTAATTTTTACAGTCTTATATTTTTTATTAATTTTCTTTGACCAATTTTCAGCATATTTTTTTTCAAGAGTATTTAAGCCAGATCCAACATCAAAGATATAAGATTTTAGTATTTTTTTTTTATCTGAAACTGCAATTTGGATTGAAACATCTCTTTTTCTTGTAAGTTTAAAAAGTTTTATATTTTCTTCAGTCAAATCTATATTGATTCCACTCCAACCTTTTTTATATAATTGGTATGTTAAAGATCCAACTCTTGGGTTTAAAGCTCCAACATCTACATAAAAACCTAGATCTATATTTTTAAAAATTCTATTAACAAGTATTTCCTCACCAAATGCAGAGTGTGAAACAAATGGCCTAAACTTGTACATCCTATATAAACTATAAAGAATTGTAGGTTTGATAAATTGTTCTTTAAAATATTTAAACATTTTTAAAAAATTTATTTTCTAAGCAAAAATTATTAGTATTCAAAAGTATACTTTCCTAAACTTTTCATTTTATTATACACTTTAAATTTATGATTTTGGTGTAAAGTTGACTATAATATTTCTTTAAATCCCCCTGCATAATTTTAAACAGTTCTAAAATTTAAATCATATTCTAATTTAACATCATTCCTTTATTTTTGGATAAATTAAAAGTTTTATATGTTAAAATTATATTAGAAAATTTAGCTTTAGTATATTATTAAAATATGCTACTAGCTGATTTAATTCTAATAATTCATGTTTTTATTGTTATTTTTATAATTAGCCTTTTTGCTCTAGTTCCTTATGGATATTATAAGAAATGGGACTGGGTAAATAGAAAAAAAATAAGATACACACATTTACTTCTAATGACTTTTGTTACAGTTGAAAGTTTTGTAGGTATTCTTTGTCCCTTAACTATTTTAGAAAATGTTCTTAGAGGTGATATTTCTGATCAAACCTTTCTAAGTAAATATTTATCAAAAATAATTTATTATAATTTTCCAAGTTCTTTTTTTCTAGCTTTATATTTTACAGGATTTTTAGTGGCTATTTATTTAAGTTTTAAATACCCACCAAAAAAGTAATTTATTTATACATACCTAATCTGGTTGTTGAAATTGATTTATTTTTTTGGATAAAATATCATTCATATTCAATAGTTCCTGGAGGTTTTGTAGTCAAATCGAAACAAACTCTATTTATACCATCAACATTATTAACTATTTTATTCGCACATTTACTTAGAAAATCTTGGTCAAATTTGAAGGTCTCTGCTGTCATACCATCGGTTGAGGTTACAGCTCTTAAAATGCAGATTTGTTCATATGTTCTACTATCTCCCATAACACCAACTGTTTTTACAGGCAGTAAAACACAAAATGCTTGCCATATTTTGTGGTAAAGATTATTCTTCTTCAATTCTTCAACAAAAATATAATCTGCTTCCTGCAAAGTCTTAACACGAGATTTTGTTACTTCACCCAATACACGGATAGCTAAACCTGGTCCAGGAAATGGATGTCTGTTTATAATAGTATGTGGTAAACCTAATTCTTTGCCAAGTTCTCGAACTTCATCTTTAAATAGATTTCTTAGTGGTTCTATAAGCTTAAAATTCATTTTTTTAGGTAACCCACCAACATTATGATGGGATTTAATTGTTAAAGATTTTTTGCCAACAATTGCAACAGATTCTATTACATCGGGATATAAAGTACCTTGAGCTAAATATTTTACGCTTTTTTGATTTTGTGAATATTTTTCAAAAATTTTAATAAATGTTTTTCCAATTATTTTTCTTTTTTTTTCAGGATCAGTTATGCCTTTTAAATTTTTAAAAAAGAGATTTGATGAATTGATTATCTTGAACTTAGAATCAAGGTATTTTTTAAATAATTCCTTAAGTTGCAAAGTTTCATTTTTTCTCATTAATCCCGTATCTACATAAAAACATTTTAAATTCTTACCAACTGCCTTACTTATGAGACTTGCGGACACTGTAGAATCCACACCACCAGACAAAGCGCAAATTACATTATTATTTTTTAATTTATTTTTTATATCTAAAATCAAATTATTTTTTAGAGATTTTATGTCCCAGTCTTTCGTACAAGAACATATTTTAAATAAAAAATTTGATAGTATTAATTTTCCTTTCTTTGTATGAGTAACTTCTGGATGAAATTGTATTCCATAAATATTTGATTTTTTATTTTGTATAATAGCATTAGTAGAATTATCTGTGGATGCTACTGATTCGAAATCACTGGGTAATTTCAATATCGAGTCGCTATGGCTCATCCAGACTTTACTATTAGATTTTTCAAAATTAATACTATCTATTAATTCTGAATTTTTAGTTTTTTTTAAATTAGCCAGTCCAAATTCTCTTTTTTTACAAGATTCTACTTTTCCACCCAGTATTTTAGTAATCAGCTGTGCTCCATAACAAATACCTAAAATAGGAACATTTTTTTTAAAGAATTTTCTTTTTAACTTTGGAAAATTTCTATCATCTACAGAACTAGGACTACCTGATAAGATAAAACCTTTGAAATTTCTACTTTTTAAAAATTTTTCATTTACTTTCTGAAATGGTTCTATCTCGCAGTAAACTCCGTTTTCTCTTACTCTCCTAGCAATCAATTTTGTAACTTGGGAACCAAAATCTACGACTAATATTTGAGAATTCATTTGTTCAGTTGATAATTTGGTGATTCTCTTGTAATAGAAATACTATGTACATGACCTTCATTGAAACCAGCAGAGGTGATTCTTATTAATTTCGTATTTTTTTTCATTTGAGTAATATTTTTGTTTCCTGTATATCCCATTGCTGCTCTTAGCCCTCCTGTTAATTGTTCTATAACTATATTAACAGGACCCTTATATGGGACCCTTCCTTCAACACCCTCAGGTACTAATTTTGTTAGATCATTTTTATCTTGAAAATATCTATCAGCTGAACCGCTTCCCATAGCAGCAATTGACCCCATTCCTCTATACTGTTTATAACTTCGTCCCTCATACAAAAAAACTTCACCAGGTGATTCATCTGTTCCAGCAAATAAGGATCCTATCATTACTGCATCTGCTCCAAAAGAAATTGCTTTTGCAATGTCTCCTGAAAATCTAATTCCTCCGTCAGCAATTACTGGTATTTTATATTTTTTTGCTACTTGTGAGACATTATAAATAGCAGTTAGCTGAGGAACTCCGACGCCAGCTACTATTCTTGTTGTACAAATAGAGCCTGGGCCAATCCCAACTTTTATTGAATCTGCACCTGCTTTTATTAGGTCTAAAGCTGCAGCTGCTGTAGCAACGTTACCTACAACTATGGGTAAATTTGGAATTTTTTTTTTAATTAACTTTAAAGTATCAATTACATTTTTTGAATGTCCATGCGCTGTATCAATTGTTAAAAAATCGACATCTGAATCCAATAAAGTAAGTGCTCTCTCGATTCCCTCTTTTTCTCCTACCCCAACTGCTGCTCCAACAATTAATCTACCATATTCATCTTTACTTGCACTCGGATACAATTCAGCTTTTTCAATATCCTTTACCGTAATCAAACCTACACACTGTCTTTGTTTATTAACTACAAGTAATTTTTCAATTCTATGCTTATGCAATAACTTTTTTGCTTCTGTTTCACTTATATTATTTTTTACAGTAATTAGATTATTTTTTGTCATCAGAGAGCTAACTGGTTGAGTTGGGTTTTTTGCAAATCTAATATCTCTATTTGTAAGAATACCTAAAAGTTTTTTTGATTTTTTATCAACAACTGGAAATCCAGATATATTAATTTTTTTTTTGTAATCTAATACATCTTTTATTGTACTGTCAGGATTGATGGTGACCGGATTAATGACCATTCCTGATTCAAACTTTTTTACTTTTTTTACTTCATGAGCTTGTTCTATTTTTGTCAAGTTTTTGTGAATAATTCCAACTCCGCCAAGTTGGGCAATTTTTATTGCAAGATTTGATTCAGTTACTGTATCCATAGCTGAAGATACCAATGGTATGTTTAGTTTTATTTTCTTCGTTAGTAATGTCGATACATCTGTTTTAGAAGGATGAATGTCTGATGATGAAGGAACGATTAGTACATCATCGAATGTTAATGCTTCTTTCAATTTTTCCATATTCTAAACTAAATCAAAAAAACTTTTTTTTTAAACACTTAATTAAAAATTTATATTTTTTTTGCAATTAAGTAGGCTTCTGATGATTCGGGCCTTGAGGATTTTGGTTTAAAGTATTTAAGATTATAAAAATTTTTTTTCATTTTTTTTTGGAGTTCACCCTGTGCCCCTCCCTGAAAAATTTTACAAATAAATATGCCTTCCTTTTTTAAAACTTTATTAGATAAATCTATTGCCACCTCGACTAAATTTATTATTCTTAAATGGTCTGCTTTTGCATGTCCAATTGTATTTGGAGCCATATCACTCAATAAAACATCAACTTTACCCTGAAAGTAATCTTCTACACTTCTAATCGCATCATTTTTTTGAAGATCACATTTAAGAAAAAATACACCCTCTAACTCTTTTATATTTAATAAATCTATTCCCATAATTTTACCCTCACTACATATCTTTCTTGCTACTTGTGCCCATCCCCCAGGCGCAGCTCCTAAATCTAAAACTTTAGTTTTCTTTTGTAAAAAATTAAACTTATTATTTAATTCAATTAATTTAAATGAAGATCTTGAACGAAAACCTTCTTTTTTCGATCTTATATAATAAATATCTGTGATTTGTCTCCTTAACCACTTTTTACTTTTTTCTTTAAATTTTTTTTTAAAACTTAACTTTTTCATGAAGTTAAAAATTGATTTAAAATACTTCTTCTTAATCCATTATCTGAAAATGAAATATTTTTGAAAAAAAAGATATTATAAATTCTTCTTAGAATAAAATTTCCATTATCTAAAAGCTTAAATTTTTCACCGATGTTTGGCATTTTCTTTTTTTCTTCAATTGACATATAAAAATATCTATCACTTGTTTTTTTTAATGATTTATAATCAATCTCAATTTCATTTATTAATTTTTTTTCGTAGTGATCTTTCTTTTGATGAATATTTGCGAGTGAGGTGGCTGTCATACAGCATCCAATAGCATGAAATTCAATAACTTTTGAAAAATATTTGTTGTAAAAATATTTTAATTCTCTATCGATGGATTCAATGACTTTTTTTTCAGATAGTAGAGTAATATATTCTTCCAAGTTAAGGACTCCATAAGGTAAAGAGATATATTTAAATCTGTCAAGCGAATCCAATTTATTAAATAAAATTAACTCTGTACTCCCACCGCCAATATCAAAAACTAATGAGTATTGATTTTTTCTTAAATATTTTTTAGAACAACTTTTCAAACACAATTTAGCTTCTTCTTCAGCCGATATTATCTCTACCTCTAAACCTGATTTAGATTTTATTTCTTTTACTAATACATCTGCATTTATTGATTTTCTACAAGCTTCAGTGGCTACACATCTATAAGTATCTATGCCATATTCACTAATAATTTTTGCCATTTTTTGAAAAAAAATCACTGTTTTTGATATTACTGAATTATCAAACTCACCTCTATAAACCAAATTCTTACCCAGAAAAAGTGGTTTTGATATTGTGTAAATGATATTTAAACTATTGTTTTCTACCTCTGCAATCACAAGTCTGCAATTGTAAGTCCCTAAATCGATAGCTGCAACACGCTTTTTATTCAAAATGTTCTCTTTATAAATATTTTTTTTATTATAATATAAACACAACTATCTTTTAAGAAATTAAGATACGAAGTTTAAGATTTATGAATTTTCCGAACAATAAAAAATTTTTTAGTACGAAAAAAATTTTGTTGGTATTTGGTTTAGTATTGTTTATTTTTTCTTTTTTTAGAGAAAATGAGTCAATTGAAAAAGAGCAAATTAAAGACAAAAAACAATTATTCAAAGTAGAGGCTAGAGTATTTAAAACGAGTCTATTTTCAGAAAGTTTAGTTTTGAGAGGTTTTACAGAGGCCTCAAGAATGGTAACTATAAAATCCCAAGTAGAGGGTAAAATAAGTAGTTTAAACTTTGATAGGGGAACTCACGTAAAGGCAGGTGAACAAATTTTATTAATTGACCCAGAAGATAAGGTTGCAAAAGTAAAAGAAATGGAGGCATTGCTTGATCAAAGAAAAAAAGAGTACGAAGTTGCTGAAAAATTATTTAAAAAAGGGTTTCGATCAGAACTTAATTTAAGTAAATCAAGAGTCAATTTTGAAAAGGCGCTGGCAACTTATGAAAAAAGTCAGGTTGAATTAAATAACACTAGAATTATTATTCCTTTTGATAGTTTTTTAGAGAGAAGTTTTGTTGAACTTGGTGATTATTTAAAAAAGGGAGATAAAATTGTTAAAATAGTAGATTTGGATCCTATTTTTTTAACAACTACTGTTTCTGAAAAATATATTAATCAACTTAAGTTTGGGCAAAAAGGAGAAGTATTTCTTAAAAATGGTTATAAAGGTGTTGGTAAAATTAATTATATTTCAGCAACAGCTGATACTGAGACAAAAAAATTTGAAGTACAAGTTGAATTAAAAAATAGTAACAAAAAAATTTTTTCTGGTATAACGGGCGAAGTAACAATTAAGCTAAAACCAAAAAAATCTTTTTTTATTCCCTCCTCTATTATTTCTTTAGATGAGAACGGAGATATTGGAATAAAGACAATAGAAAGAAATAATATTGTAAAATTTTTAAATATATCAATCATAAGTGATACCGGAAGTGGGTATTGGATTAATAGCGGAGATCGAGAAAATATTACCGTTATAACAAGGGGGCAGGACTATGCATTAGAGGGTGATACTGTTGATATAGAGTTCGAAAAATAATGCTTAAAAGATTTTTACTTTCATCTAAAACAATACTTACTCTTCTTTTTTTTTATATTTGTCTATGGATTGTTTACTTACACTACACTACCTAGAGAGGCTGATCCAGATATTAGTTTGCCAGTTATATATGTATCTGTTCATCATACAGGAATTTCTCCAGATGATTCTGAGAGATTACTTATAAAGCCATTAGAAAAAGAATTAAAAAAAATAGAAGGTCTTAAAAAAATGTCCTCAACTTCGTATTTAGGCGGTGGAAATGTTGTATTGGAATTCGACGCTGGCTTTGAATCAAAAACCGCTCTAAACGATGTAAGAGTAAAAGTAGACCTTATAGAAAATAAACTTCCACAAGATACAGAAGAACCGAGAGTTAATGAGATAAATTTATCCAGGTTCCCGGTACTTGCTATTGCATTATCAGGGAATCTAGACGAAAGATTATTGATAAAATTGTCAAAAAGGTTAAAGGAGAGACTTGAGGGTTTATCAGAGGTTTTAGAAGTAAAAACTGTTGGAGCTAGAGTAAGACAAATAGAGATTTTAGTTGATCCTCTTACAGTTAAAAATTACGGGCTAACAGCGAATGAAGTTTTAGAATCAATTAAACGAGCTAATATTCTCATTCCAGCTGGAACACTCACAAATGAAACTGGAAGTTTTAATATACGTGTTCCAGGATTGTTTAAAGAAATAGATGATCTTTTAAAATTACCAATAAAATCAAATGAAAAGTCTTCAGTAATACTCGGTGATTTAGCTAAAATCGTAGATTCATTCAAAATTAGACAGGGTTTTGCAAGAAATAATGGACAGAGTGCAATTATTCTTGAAGTGTCAAAAAGATCTGGAGAAAACATTATTGATACAATAGAAAAATTAAAAAAAATAATTAACGAGGAAATGAAAAATATTGGTAACAGTATCAAAGTAGACTATTTCCAAGATGAATCTAATTCTATTAATTCAATGATAAGTGATTTAGAAAATAATATTATATTAGCAGTAATACTTGTATTAATAATCATAATTTATTGGATGGGTCTAAAACCAGCTATTCTTGTAAGTTTATCAATACCAGGATCATTTTTATTATCCATGATATTGTTATCTTCAATTGGGGTAACAATTAATGTCGTAGTATTATTTTCATTAATTTTGTCAGTAGGAATACTAATTGATGGAGCAATAATTGTTGTAGAATATGCAAATCGAAGAGCACTAGAAAATAATTTAGATAATACATCAATATATATTCTAGCTGCTCAAAAAATGGCACGACCTGTAATAGCTTCTACCTTAACAACACTTGCAGCTTTTTTCCCACTCATATTTTGGCCAGGTATTGCAGGAGAATTTATGTATTATCTTCCAGTGACCTTACTGACAATTTTAAGTTCATCTCTCATCATGGCATTAATTTTTATACCTACTCTGGGTATTAAATTAAATGCTAGTAATAGAAACAAGTTATATCAAAGTAATAATAATATTAGCTTATTAGAGTCTGGGAATTTAGATCAAGTCGATGGTATACAAGGAAAATATATTTCTCTTTTAAAGTTAGTTTTGTTACATCCTGCTAAAATAGTTTTAGGAACTATTTTTTTATTAATATCTATTCAAATCGTTTATTCAAAACTAGGTAAAGGGTTTGAGTTTTTTCCTCCTATTGAACCAGACTATGCTGAGATAGTAGTTCATGCTAGGGGAAATCTATCCGTTTATGATAAAGACCGAATTATAAAAGATATTGAGGATATTACATTAAAAAATAGATATATCTCAAATATTTATTCTATCAGTGGTAAAGTTCCTGGTGCCAGAAAAGAAGGACCAGAGGATGTTATCGGAAGTATAAAGTTAGAATTTGTTGACTGGAGAAAAAGACCAAAAGCAAAACAGATAATTAATGACCTCTATGACGAGTTTAATGAAATAGCTGGGATTAAGATAGAAATAATAGAAAAGAAAGACGGTCCACCAAAAGACAAGGATGTTGAGATTGAAATTTCAAATTTAAATCTAGAAAATTTAATGTTTGATGCTAAGGAGTTACTGAAATTCCTTAACAAAAAGAATTGGGTTTTAAACCTTGATGATGGGTTAAATGTCCCTGGAATTGACTGGGAACTAATTGTAGATAGAGAACAAGCAGATAAATATGGAGTTGATATATCTAAAGTTGGTAATGCTGTACAAATGTTAACACATGGTCTGAAAATTTCAGATTTTATGCCCGAGGATAGTGATGAAGAAGTTGATATAGTTGTAAAATACAAAAAAAATTATCAAACTCTTGATGAACTAGATCGTATTGAAATAGAAAGTAAAAAAGGACCTATTTCTTTAAGTTCTTTTGTTCAAAGAGTTCCAGTTGAAAAAGTAGGAAGAATTAATAGGGTGGACTCAAAAAGATCTATAAATATAAAATTTGACGTGCCAACAGGGTACCTAGCAAATAATTTGGTCAAAGAAATTAAAGGTTGGCAAAAAACGACAAAAAACTTAATGGATTCAGAAATTAAGTTTAGAGGACAAGAAGAAGATCAAGAAGAAGCAAAAAAGTTTCTTTTTAAGGCATTTTTTATCTCAATTTTTTTAATTACCATAATTCTTATTACAACATTTGAGAAATTTTATTATTGTTTTATAATTTTAACATCAGTAATTATGTCAACTATTGGAGTTATGATAGGACTTTTACTGACTATGCAGCCATTTGGCGTTATTATGTCAGGAATAGGTGTTATTGCCCTGGCAGGAATTGTAGTAAATAATAATATTGTACTACTAGATACTTATAAAACTATCAGATCACAAACATCAAATATTAAAGAGGCAATCATCCGTACTGGTGCCCAAAGACTGAGGCCAGTTTTACTTACTACTTTAACAACATTTTTTGGTTTAATACCTATGGCTATTGGTTTGAACATAAACTTTTTAAGCCAAGAAATTAATTTTGGTAGTCCAAGCTCTCAATGGTGGTTACAATTATCTAATGCAATTGTTTTCGGAATTATATTTTCATTTATTTTAACTCTAATTGTAACACCGAGTTTAATTTATATTGGGGAAAAATTTTTTAAAAATCAGAATTAGTTTTTTTAAAATTAATTATAGCAAATGGAAGTGACAAATAATAAAGAGTTATTATCAAAATCATTGCCAGCCAAAAATCACTTATTAAGAGTGAGACAATTGAAGCGAAAATTACCAAAAAAAATGGAAGTTCTCTCTTTTTTAATTTAATCCCCTTAAGAGAATATGTAGGCATATTTGTAATCATAAGTATGGCAGTTATAATTATTAAAATTGCAGGAAATATTGGTTCAAAATCTATAGTATTTTCAAATCTAAAACTAATCATCATTGGTAGTAAAACCAGTCCTGCAGCTGCTGGCGTAGATACTCCTTTAAAGAATCTTAAATCCTTATCTTCTTTATCTAATGATGCTAGATTAAATTTTGCTAATCTAGATGCTGAACAAATTGAATAAAAAATCACAAAAGCCCAGCTATTTTGAATATTGTCAGATAATGTCCATAAATAAACAACAATTACAGGTGCGATACCAAAACTTACAAAGTCTGATAATGAATCCAATTCAACACCAAAATTTGAATTGCTTTTAAGTAACCTTGCTATTTTACCATCTAAATTATCTAAAAATGAAGCGAAAACTATACAAGCTACAGCGTTCTCCCACTTAAACTCGATTGCAAATTTGATGGCAGTTATACCTAAGGTTAAGGAAAAAAAAGTAAAGATATTAGGAATTAAACCCCTAAAGCTTAATTTTTTTTTCATTATCAAATATTTTTAGGCGATTTTTGTTTTTTAATAGAAGCAATTTTAGTTTCACCGCCAATAACTGTTTGACCTTCTAATACCTCAACATCAAAATCTGTAGGTACGTACAAGTCAACTCTACTTCCAAATCTAATTATACCAAACTTCTCACCAACTTTTACAGATTGATCTATATTTAAATCACATTTGATTCTTCTGGCAACTAATCCTGCAATTTGACTAAAATATAAATTATCTTTTCCATTAAATTCCATTTTAACTAACATTCTCTCATTTTTTTCGCTTGCTTTATCTAATGAGGCATTAAAAAAAGCACCAGGTATATAATTTAAACTTTTAATTTTTCCATCAACCGGAATTCTATTAACATGAACATTAAAAACATTCATAAAAATGCTTATTTTCTTCATCTGTTTTTTTTCATTAAAATCTTTTGGAAGATTTGTATCAAGAATAGCGAGGACTTTACCGTCAGCTGGAGAAATTATGTAATTGTCTCCTGATGGAGTGTATCTTACCGGATCTCTAAAAAAATACACACACCATATGGTTAAAATAAAACCAAGCCAGCCAAGAAAACTAGAAATTGTACCCAAAATCAAAGATACAATAAAAAAAATTACAATAAAAGGATAGCCTGTCTTATGAACTGGTACAAATAAATCGCTTAAGAAATCATTTTCAAAAATTTTTCTTAAAAAATCTTTTGATTCAGAAATTTTTTTTTTCATTTTAAAATACCTGTTGATATGATCGGAATTCCAAAAACTTGGCCTGGAAAAATCAAATCTGGGTCTTGAATTTGATTTATGTTTTGTTTGTAAATTTCAGTATATAAAATTCCTCCACCTAAAGTTTTTCTAGCAATCCTCCATAAACTATTTCCTGGTTTCACGATCACGTTTTTAATTTTTAGTCCCGCATCTACATTTTTCATTTGATTAGCGAAAATCTGAGTTTTAACTTCAATATTTTTACCTTGATGTTTTGTTCTTATCATGAGATTTAATTCATTAAACTCAAACTCATCCTTTGACTCAAATCGCCATAAACCATTTGAGTGCGCGAAAGTAGTTCCAATTAAAGTATCATTAGTAAAGATTGAGATATTGTTTGAAAAAGCCGATCTTCCAGACAACATTAGCTTTTTCTTAGGAGAAAATTCCACCACATCAAGAGTAATTCCGTGATCAATCCTTTCTAAGTTTAAAATTTCAGAATTATTTTTCCCCTCGTTTGATGATTTTAGAACTAATGGATTGGTAATTTTACTTTTATCTAAAAACACGGTGATTGAATTATTTGATTTCATTGTATTTCCGTTTTCATCCACATATATTAGATAAAAGCTTCTTGTTCCTGCATTGAGAGGAGTTTCACTTGACCATACCCATTCCCCATTAGCATCACTAGATATATCCGCAATTTTTTTATCACTATCGAAAAGTTGAATATTTTTTCCAGGAAACGCTCTACCAGCCATTACAGCATCTCCTCCCTTTGTTATTCTTATGATATCGAATAATAAGTTTTCATTTTCAATTAAGTCATCTTTAACTAAATTATTATAATCCTCTTGGGTATTCGAATTTACTACAGTGTTTTCATTTTCAGAAGAAAAAAAGTAGAAAAAACAAAGTCCAGAAAAAAAGAGGAATGAAAGTAAAAAAAATTCTTTTTTCATTTGTTTAAATCTTTATTAATAATATAACCTAATTTATCTAATTAAAGAAGTTTTTTAGAGTAATTTAATTATGGATAAAATTAAAGTTAGAGGTGTCATTGTTGAACTAACGGGCGATGAAATGGCACAGGTAATTTGGAAAAACATAAAACAAAAACTTTTAAACCCGTTCCTTGAGCTAAATTTAGTGAAATATGATCTTAGTATGCAAAACAGAAATAAAACTCAAGATCAAGTTACAATAGAGTGTGCTAAAGCTATAAAAAAATACCATATTGGTATAAAATGCGCTACAATCACGCCAGATGATAAAAGAGTAGAAGAATTTGGGTTAATACAAAAATTTCCTTCTCCCAATGGTACCATAAGAAATATTATAAAAGGTACAATTTTTAGGGAACCAATAATTTGCAATAATATACCAAAACTAGTACCCCACTGGAATAAACCAGTGATTATAGCAAGACATGCTTTTGGAGATATTTATAAGTCAAAAGACTTTAGAATTAAAAAAGGTACGGAATTTTTTGTAGAAATGAAACATAAAAATAAATCAAAATATAAAAAAAAAATTCATGAGTTTGAAAATGATGGAATAGCCATGGCCATGTATAATGATAATAAATCTATTACAAATTTTGCAAAATCTTGTTTTAATTTTGCTTTAAACAAAAAAATACCAGTTTATTTGTCAACGAAAAATACAATTCTACAGAATTATGACGAAAACTTTAAAGAAATTTTTGAAAAAGTTTTTGAGAAGGATTTTAAAAAAAAATTTCTAGAAAACAAAATTTTTTTTCAACATAAACTAATTGACGATATGGTTGCAAGCATGTTGAAGTGGAATGGTGGTTATCTTTGGGCATGTAAAAACTATGATGGTGATGTAATGTCAGACCTTGTAGCTCAAGGTTATGGATCTTTGGGCTTAATGACTTCAGTTCTAATGACTCCTGATGGTAAAACTATTGAAACAGAAGCTGCTCATGGAACTATAACAACTCATTACAGACAATATCAAAAGGGTAATAAAACTTCTACAAATCCTATTGCATCTATATTTGCATGGTCAAAAGGTTTGTATCATAGGGGAAGATTAGATAAAAATAAGAAACTTATAAATTTCTCTAATCAACTGGAAAATGCTTGTATTGAAACAATTGAAAATGGGAAAATGACAAAAGATTTAGCTCTTGTAGTTGGACCAGACCAAAAATGGTTGACTACAGAAGAAATCTTAGAAGAAATTAAAAAATGCTTGTTAAAAAAATTAAATTAG
>CABZJY010000015.1 GCA_902526175.1 uncultured Alphaproteobacteria bacterium
AAAATTTATGTTTTTGGATTTTGAAAATACATCAAATAGCTTTACTTTATTATTTTTATTTAAAAGGTCATCTTTCAACAAAAACAAACTACATATTAAAACAAAGAAAACAATTACAACCATCGTAATCAATGAGTTATAAAAACCTATCGTTGCTAATAATACACAGCCTAATAAAAATCCGAAACCTTTTACGGTATTTTTCGAACCTGTTAAGATTGCCACCCATCTAAATAGGCTCGATTGATTATTTGGCGCTAAGAGTTTTACTGCTGATTTAGACGACATTTTTGTTAAATCTTTTGCAACACCACTAAATCCTTGAACGATTAAAATATAAAAAATCGAAAAGTTTTGAGTCCAATTTTCATTGAATTGTGATAGAGAGTAAAGAGATATAATTTGAACAGTCAAACCTGCATATAAAGTGAACTTAAGACCGTATCGAGCAGCCAAATATCCAGCTAAAGGATTTGTAAAAATCCCGGCTAACTCATAAAATAGAAATAAATATGCGAGTTGTAGTGGAGAAAAACCATTTTGATGAAAATGAAGTAAAACTAACATTCTCAGTGCCCCATCACTGAGCATAAATACCCAGTAACCAGAGGTGATTATCAAATAAGTGAATTGTTGTTTAGACAAAGAAATCATAAAGATGCACTAATATATTCAAGAATATCAACCATCCTTTTTGCATAAGCGATTTCATTATCATACCATGCATACACCTTTAATTGCCTTTTATTAATTACCATTGTTGAATATGCATCAACCACAGCTGACCGCTCATCATTCACGAAGTCTGCAGAAACTAGTTGAGCTTCTTCGTAGCCTAAGATGTCCTTAAGATAACTTTTAGAGGCTTCTTTAAAGAGATTATTAACCTCTGACTCAGACGTATCTCTTTTAACTTCAAAAACACAATCTGTTAACGAAGAATTGAGTAATGGAACTCTTACTGCATGTCCATTAAGTTTTCCTTTTAGTTCAGGATAAATTAGAGAAATTGCACTTGCACTTCCTGTAGTGGTTGGAATCATTGAATTTAATGAGGATCTTGATCTTCTGAGATCTTTGCCCGGTCTGTCAACCAAAGTTTGAGAATTAGTTGCATTGTGAATAGTTGTGATTGAACCGTGAATTATTCCTATATTACTGTGAATAACTTTAATTATTGGGGCTAAACAATTAGTCGTGCAACTTGCAGCTGTTATCACTTTATGTGTTTTTGGATTATATACCTCATGATTAACTCCATATACGAGGTTTGCAACTTCCTTTTCTTTAATCGGAGCAGATACAATTACTTTTTTTACCCCTTTATCAAAGTAAGGCTTTAGCTTTTGTTGTGATTTATATACTCCAGTACAATCTAAAATAATATCAATGCCATCTAGTTTTAGCTCTTCGATTTTATTGTAGCCAGTGAAAAGTAATTTACTCTCATCAATTGAGATGGTTGTGGCATTGTTTGAAAAATCTGCATTCCACTTTCCATGTACAGTATCAAATTCAAGTAAATGTCGATGGATTTCAATATTTCCGACTGAATCATTAATCCACTCTGGCTTAACATTTTTACTTATTAGGAATTTAAGAACATATTTTCCTATTCTACCAATTCCATTTATTCCGATTTTAATCATTAAAAATCTCTACCTTTTTACTATTACCGTTTTATGACAACTATTATCACTTTTAAAAGGATAATTTAATAAATTTTGAAGTTAGTAAAATAGACCTTGCTCAAAACATTCCTCAATATTATATTGAGTTTCGCTTAATAATTGATCAATCTGAAAATTATAAAATTAATTTATATTAAAGGAGAAAATGAATGAGTGATAAATTCTGTATGAGAGTAGGTGAGGCTTTAGTTGCAGGAGGCCCACCAGGTACAGCTGCAGAGCCTGAAGTCGTAATTGGAGAATTAAATGGACCATTTGGTACTGCTTTTGCGAATTTAATTGGAAATCAATCTGCTGGACACTCCAAGGTTTTGGCAATAATGAATACTGACATTATGGTTAGGCCAGCAACATTAATGGTTAGTAAAGTTACTGTAAAAGATAATAAATATACAAACATTCTTATGGGAACAGTACAAGGTGCTACTGCTAATGGTGTTCTTGACTGTGTGAGAGAAGGCGTTATCCCAAGGCAGATAGTTAATGACATTGGAATAATAGTATCTGTGTGGCTAAACCCATCTGTTTCAAAAGATAAAAACTTAGATCATAAACAGTTATTCGAAATTCATAGAAAAGCTACATTTAGCGCGATTAAAAAAGCAATAAATAATGAACCTAGTATAGATTGGCTTTTAGAGAATCAGGATAAAATAATACACAAGTATTTCCAAATGGGACTAGATGGAAAATTATAATACGCAATTTATGCATGTTACGCATTATTTGCAATAATTTGCAAAATACAAATTAATTAAAGGTTTTATGAGATTTTTTCCTTAAGCTCGATAGCATAACATGCAAGTTTTATATATTTTGGAATTTTGACTGATTTTTCACCTTTTTTGCCCTTCTCGTAATATTGAATCATTCTAATTTTCAAGCCAAGTTTATTGGCAGCTTCTTTTTGAGAGAACTTTAAATTTTTTCTCCAGACTTTAAATTCAGCAGAGTTCATAAATTTTAATTAACTAACAAAAAATATTTTCAAAACTATTACTGCAAAGATTGCGTTCTTTGGTTGACAAAACGCAATAAGTGCATTAATTTATTACATTAATGTTACAATTATGTTACATTAGTATGACAAAAAGGGAAGTTATGAGTTATTTTTATTTTTGGAAATCATTTTGGTTTTAAAGCATAAAGATGGATAAGGTTGTGTAGATGAAGTGGATGATGCTTTACTTAACCGTTCTTGGCCCCTTGCATAACAGTGCTGGGCTCCTTGAATCTGTTGAACTTGTTCTTAATAAAGAATATTCTTCTAAATCAGAATGTATTACTGTAAGCAGTATAATTAACGGCGTAAATGCATATCCAGTCTCTATAGTTTCTGGTATTTCTTTGAAGAAAAGAATTGCAACATGTATTGAACTAAGCTCAAAAAATCAAAATCTAGTGATTGCTTATAATAATGGGAATACAAATCCTTTAAGAACTGAGTTAGAAATTGAAAAAAAAATTGGAAATTACTTTTCACTGTTTTCCCAATAATTAATAACATAACTATTCAAATTTAGATAAGTTAGTATAATAAAACTGTTATGCTTCAACTATACTTAATGAGACACGCTAAATCTGATTGGAATAATTATGATGGAGATGACCTCAAAAGAAAAGTGTCCCCAATTGGGGAAAAAAAAACTAAGTTAACAAAAGAATTTATATTAAGTAAAAATTTTTTGCCTGATCATGTTTGGTGTTCGCCGTCAATAAGAACAAAAGAAACATTAGAAATACTTGCTAATATTTTTTCAGATAAAATAAATATTGAATTCATAGATCAACTTTATAATCACGGAATGGAAACAATAGATACATTAATAATTAAATCAGAAATATATAAAAAAAACACTTCAGTAAAAAAACTTTTGGTTATTGGCCATGAACCATTTATGTCAAACTCGGTTCAGGCTTTAACAAAAGATAGAGATAATCTTAGTGTTAAATCTGCACTAAATAAATTCTCAACGTCGAGCTTTTTCGCTTTTCAATTTAATACAGATTCTTGGTATGAGATTTCGGAATTTAATTCAGAACCACTTACCCACTTTAGACCAAAATTATAATTTGCGGAATATTATTTTACTGCTTTTTAATCCAATTGATTTTGCAGCATTGTTTAACCCACGATTTATAGAATCACTTGCAAATAGATATTTTTTTTTAGTAACAATTAGTTCCAGTCTTAATCCATTTTTTTTTAAAAAACAATAATTTAGGTTTTTATCGGAGATTCCTGCTGTTATATGATAGCATAATCTTAAGCATTGGCCAAAGAACAAGAGTTCTTGAACTTCTTCATTATTAAGTTTTTTCGCCATCTCTTTGGCCACTGCATCTTTAAGTCCATTAGAATGCCTAAAATACATCAATAGAGAAAGTTTCAACCTTTGATCTCTCGTAATTAATGAAAATGGATAATAAAAGATTTTCTCTATCGTATGAATTCGCCTAATTTCAGGATGAATGTCTCTTGCAATATTTAATAACATGCATGCAGATAGGGTAATTTTGGGATCGATTTTAATTTTATTATTCTCTAAAAATTTTAAAATCCATTTATGAGTTTTTTTTACCATTTTTTTTGAGATGGAAGACTGTGATAGTCTTTTAACTTGCTCAAAAAAAGGATCCACTTTTTTTTTATTTTGTATGTTTTCATATATCAATCCTTCTCTGATACCAAAACTTGTAAAAAATATATTTCTAATCTTTGAAATTTTCGACAATTCCTTTAAAACTTTAAAAGCGTATGGGATTGTATTTTTTCTAGAGTTTGAAAGCTTTCTAAGAAGGGCCTCGTTTACAGATTTTTTGACGAATATTTTTTTTTCTATGGTGTCAAAAAAATCATTATTCTGAATTTTATAATCCTGAATTAGAGGATGTTTTATTTTAGTAATATGCATATGGATTTTAGCCAAGGCCCTACAATTTCCGCCAATTAAATATAAATCTTGTATTCCCAAATTCCTAAGTCCTTGAACCAAGTTCAGTTGTTTTTTTATATGATATGATACTTCTTTAGAATGAGCGGTACCAATTTCTTGAAGAAATATATGACCTAATGGTAGCGAGGCAATAAAATTTGTTTTCTTATTCCTAACTAAAGAAAGCTCTAAAGAACCTCCACCTAGATCGGATACTAGTCCATCTGTAATATCATAGCTAAATTTTATGCCTTGAACGCCTAATTCTGCCTCTTTTTTCTCAGATAAAATATTTAGTTTAGTAGAGGTTTTTTCTTGAAGTACCTGTTGAATTTTTTTTTTATTTTCGGCATTCCTTATTGCAGCGGTAGCTAATATGCATGGAGTAGTTTTAGTAAAACTTAAGGACAATTTCATAAACCTTCTTATTTGACTAATGAGAAGTTTTAATGATTTGTCAGAAACTTTCCCAGTATTACTAACCTCATTGCCAATGTTAGTAATTACTTTTTCATTAAACAATGTTTTGGGGATAAACGATAAATTTTCATATACAACCAAGCGAATAGAAAAACTTCCAATTTCTATTATTGAGAATAATGAGTCCAATTTGCCTTTAGTATTAAGATGAATTTTTTGGTTTAAGTTCATAAAAACTCTAATAGTATGTGATGAAATTATTTAGTATACGTTTGAAAAAAATAATGGAAAGGAAATCTTGTGATTAATTTTTATTTAAAATGGTCTGGAACAGCATTAGTTTTGAGTGGCATTCTGCTACATAATCTTAATATTTTTCCACTCAACATAATTATTCATCTGATCGGTGTGATTGCTTGGTCGATTTACGGTTGGAAAATCAAAGATAAAGCAATTATCACAAACTTTGGTTTGCAAATACCAATTTTTATATTTGGAATTTTAAATTTTCTTAATACGAATTTTAATTTTTTTTAAACTACAGTTTTTATTACAATATTCAGAATGAGCAAAAAAAACGGCATCATAATTTATATTATTTAGCCGTTTTTATTGACTTTAAAGAAGAACTTAAAATTTTAGATGTAATCTAGTTTGCAGAGAAAACGGATTGTATTCAGCTGAATGACGTGCTTCAACACCAGCAGCAGTTAATCCGTTCCTATAAAAACCCTTTGCTCCATCAATCATTAACCTTACATTAGAATTAAAATAATGATTAATTCCAAAATGAGCTATATGACCTGCTGTTGATTTAGCAATAGTAGCCTCACTGTGTGTAGCGTCGATTTTCTCGTACATAACTTTTAGAGCCGTACAACCAAATTTGGCTTTACACTTAACACCACCTATTTTACCTTTTTTATCGCTAATTTTGACGTTAGCACCTCCAGTTACAAAATAGTGAGCAAATAATGAACCACCGTGAAACTTAGCATCACCAAAATTTATATTAAGAGTAATGTCATCATCTCGAGTAGCCTTCATATAATAATATTCACCAGCAATAAACAACGGACCATCAGTATAAGCGAATTGTGGACCTCCATATGAATAAGATGATATATCAACAAGATCCGAATCAATAACTTTATCGCCTAGAGTGTGAACTCCTTGAGCTCTTGCTTCAAACTTCCTAGACACAAGATCCCCACCAACAAATGTTTCGTGAGTAAATGAACCACCAACCATAACTTGATTTTTCTTTCCAAGTTTTTGTGTATAGTGTGCAGCTACTGAAATGTTATAATCATTATCTTGAGCGGCAGCACCTGCATTTTCTTGTTCTTGTCTCCAGGCACCCTCATCACCCCATGTTAATGATAGGGCTAAATGAAACGGGTTACCAAATGCTCCACCAGTGTCATAATGAACGCCCATTCTATGAGCCAGATTAGCTACTTCATTATACATAGGCCTTTCCATAAAAAGGAGACTATTTGAACTAGTATTTTCCCACATTCCTCCAGCAGATTTGGCATTACCAAATTTGAAGGTACCAATTCCCTTAATCTTTTTAGAAATAAAAGCATCTTTTACATCAACCCCTTTGCCACTTGTATTAGAGTTATCTGAAATTGTTTCAGCGAAATCAGGTTGAAAAGCAACTCCCCATCCATCACCAACATTAGCTTTTATGGAAAAACGTAATCTTCTAAATTCAGAACCAAATGTTTGTGTGTTGGAGGCTGAATTAATTTGGTCAGAGTTAGTTATGTAGGTTAAATCGTACATAATCCTTCCCTTCATTTGGAATGAGTATTTACCATCAGTACTTTCAATACTGAGCCCCTTACCTTTCTTAAAATAAGCCTTACTTTTTTCTTTTGACATTTCTTGCTTAAGCTCAAGCACTGCATTCTGTAATGCATCGATTTGAGCTTGATCAGCATGAGCAGCGTTGAACATTGCTGCTACTCCTACACCAGAAATAGCTGCAATAGTACCAAATATTTTTTTCATTTTTAAAATCCTTTTTTGTAATTAAATTTAATTTTATGTATTTACGAAATTCTTATGGCAGATTTATGACAACTTTAAACAAGCTACGTTTATAGAACAAAAAAAGGTTTATTGTTGCTTTTATACAACACTGTTTGGCATACAGACACTAAATGTTGAACCTTTGCCAACCTCGCTCTCAACTTTTAGCTGTGCATTATGTCTTTTTAAAATATGTTTAACAATCGCGAGGCCAAGTCCTGTTGAATTGGTATTTTTATTTCTAGTAGATGAGACTCGGTAAAATCTATTTGTTAAAAAAGGTATATCCTTGCTATGGATACCTTGACCAAAGTCCTTCACCTGAAGCTCATGGTGGCGTTCTGAGCTTTTATATTTGACTTCTATTGATTTTTCAGACGAACCATACAGTATTGCGTTTTCTATAAGATTAGTCATAACCTTCCTTATTTCTTCATAGCTGCCATTTGCAATAATTGAGATTCTAGGTTTTGTGAATTTTATAAGTTTTTTTTTCTTACCACTTGTAAAAATTTGTTCTAAATCATCTAAAAGAAGTTTGATGTCAAAATTTGTTTCAGGTATTTCATGTTCAAACCTTTCAATTTTAAATAAAGATAACATATCATCAACTAAAGCCTTCATCCGATAAATTTCCTTTTGGATAATTCTTAAAAATTTATTTCTTATCTTAGAATCATCTTTACCAACGCCTAATAATGTTTCGCAATAACCTTGTATTGATGAGATCGGTGTTCTTAGTTCATGACTAGCATTTGCAACAAACTCATTTTGCAAAATTTGAAATTTTTTTTCGGATGTTATGTTATAAAGCCTAATAAATATTAATTGTTGTTCTTGCTTTTTAAAAACAGTAGCCCAAGCATTAAATATTATATCTTTTTCGTCAGTAACTCTTAACTCTGATGAATGATTTTGATTTTCAGATCTTACTTTTTTAATCAAATCATTTAATCCATAAATCGGAAAAGCTAACAAGACATTTTTTTCTACATAATTTTCACCACCAAGTAGGATCGTAGCCTCTTTATTAATTTCAACGATATTATTATTTGAATCAATAATGAGAAGTGGATCCGGAAAATCCTTGAAAAAATTTTGAAAAAAAAATATTGATCTATTTTTTGTCTGGATTACATCATTTTTTTCATTAAGAATTTTTGTAACTGAAAACACAAGTGGTTTAAAACTTAAAAAGAAAAAGAAATCCTTTTTCTCTAGATTGTCTGGATTGCTATTTAATAAATCTCTAAAGTTTTTAAAATCAATAAAGAATCTAATTAGTAAAAAACTAGTGATAGCTGCTAGGAAAATAAATACTACAATTATTTCTTTATGAATAAACATGAAAATGTTTAAATAATAATACACAAAATTAAAAAACAAAAGTCTAAATGCATCTTAAACAAATTAACTTAGATCGGATATTAAATAAAGAAACTGCTAATACAGGAAAGAAAACTACTCCTATGATGGAACAGTATCTTGAAGTTAAAAGCAGGCATAAAGACCACCTTCTTTTTTACCGAATGGGTGATTTTTATGAACTTTTTTTTGATGATGCAATAATAGCATCTAAAGAGTTAGGTATTACTCTTACCAAAAGAGGGAAGTATATGGATGAAGATATTCCAATGTGTGGAGTACCTTATCACGCTGCTGATTCATACTTGTCAAGATTAATTAAGTCAGGATTTAAAATTGCCATAGCGGAACAATTAGAAATTGAAGAAAATCAGAATCTTAAAAAAACGTACAACAAAATATTCCCACGTGATGTTGTAAGAATCGTTACTCCAGGAACTATTTTAGAAGAACAACTTCTTGAATCCCATAATAATAATTATCTTTTGTGCGTTCATGCACATGAAGGAAAATATGTACTCTCTTGGGTTGATATAACAACAGGTAATTTCAAGATAAAGAAATTAGATACAAAAAATATCAAAACAGAAATAAGCGAAAATTTTTTTAGGATAGACCCAAAAGAAATTATTCTATCAAAAAGAACAAAAGAAAATTTATTAATTTTTGATCAGCTCGATAAGTGGTCAAAATCTCTGACATTAATTCCTGAAATATATTTTGATGAACAAAATAATTTGGAAAAAATTGAAGGTGCGTTCAAAACCAAAAATATAAAATCTTTAGGTGAACTTTCTAATACCGAAGTAAGTTGTTTAGGAGCTTTGCTGGAATATATAAAATCCACTCAAAAAGAAAATATGCCAAAATTTATTAATCTTAGCATTGAAAACAACGATGACATAATGCTTCTTGATAAAATTTCTACTCAAAGCCTTGAAATTTTTAATAGATTAAATGGAGACAAGAAAGGAAGTTTAATTGATATCATTGATAATACAGTTAGTCCAGGTGGTGCAAGACTTTTAAGAAACCATTTCAAACAACCACTAATTAATATTGACCAAATAAATGAAAGACTAGATTATGTTGAAAATTTTTGTTTATACCAAAATCTTATAAATGAGGTTAGGGATAACTTTAAAGGTCTTGCGGATATTGAAAGATCTCTCACAAGAATAAGTGCAGGATTAGTAAATCCAAGAGATACATTTGGCATCCACATTTTTATTGAGAAAAGTTTGCTCGCGATAAAGTCAATTCGAAATACTAAAGACAAAACACTTTTAAAATTAATTTCAAAAGATTCAATAATTTCCAATATAAAAAATCTATCTAATCAAATATTAAAAACATTAGTTAACAATCCACCAACTTTAATCTCGAATGGAGGTTTTATAAAATCTAAGTTTTCGGAAGAGCTTGATAGATTAAGAAATATCAAAGAAGATTTTACAAAAAAAAATATAGCACTCCAAAAAGAGTATATTGATAAAACAGGAATAAATACTTTGAAAATTAAATACAATAATTTTCACGGGTTTTTTATTGAAGTTACAAATAAAAATTCTGATAAAATATTAAATAATTTTCAATCCGAGTTTGATTTAATACAAACGACAAAAAATGTTTCTAGATTTCAAACTACTGATTTAAAAAATAATTCTCAAGAAATACTTCATGCTGACTCCTTATCGCTAGAGCTTGAAAAAAAAATCTTGAAGAAATTAAATTTTGAAATACTCAGGCTGCACGATCAAATCAATAATTTTTTTTATTCAATAAGTTTAATAGATGTAATAACTAGTAATGCTAAATTTGCGAATGACAACAATCTAATAAGACCAATATTAAATGATTCATTGGATATTAATATAGTTGAGGGAAGACATCCAGTTGTTGAAAAGAGCTTAATGATAAAAGGTGAGAGCTTTGTGGCTAATGATTTCACAATCAACAAAAAAACAAAAACATGGTTAATGACTGGCCCCAATATGGCTGGGAAAAGTACATTCTTAAGACAAAATGCAATTATAATCTTAATGGCACAAGTTGGCTGTTTTGTTCCTGCACAAAAAGCAGAGATTGGAGTCATCGATAAAATTTTCACACGAATTGGAGCTTCGGACGATTTAGCATCCGGGCAGTCAACATTTATGACTGAGATGGTTGAGACTGCTCGAATTTTAAATGGAGCAACACAGCGTTCTTTAGTAATTCTTGATGAGGTTGGAAGAGGAACTTCTACTTCAGATGGATTTGCAATTGCATTGGCCATTTTAGAATTTTTAGTCAAAGAAATAAAATGTCCTACATTGTTTGCAACTCACTATCATGATCTGGCACATCATGCAAAAAACTTTAATAAAATATTACCTAAAACGCTTAAGACAAAAAAATGGAATGGTAATATTATCTTTTTGTATAAAGTTATCGATGGTGTTTCACAAAGTTCATTTGGTTTGCATGTGGCGAAAATAGCCGGAATCAATAATACTGTCATAGATAGAGCAACCAAGTACATTGGTATTAAAAAAAATAGTAGTAAAATAGAAGAATTACCTGAAGAAAATGACAGCTCTAATATTCATCAAGATCTCGAAAACTTAAAAACTATGGAGAATGCCTTAAAAAAAATTAATCTTGACAATATTACACCAAGACAAGCAATGGATTTCCTATATGATTTAAAGAAGATATCTGATTAATTAAATTACATCTTCGAAATTATGAACAAATTCCAAGATATTAAAAAGTACCTTGATAAAGCCAAGAAGAATATCAAAAATTCTTTTTCTAAAAAACAGGATGGATTATTAGCTGCCATTGAGCAAACAAACTTAACAGATGAGATCCTAAGAGCGGTATTTCAAATTCATTCAAAAAATAACGAGTTTAAAAATACTGCCCTATGCGCAATTGGTGGGTATGGTAGATCACAAT
The DNA here is from genome assembly GCA_902526175.1 of uncultured Alphaproteobacteria bacterium. Lineage (GTDB taxonomy): Bacteria > Pseudomonadota > Alphaproteobacteria > Methylaequorales > Methylaequoraceae > CACBWF01. Next base: position 11,399 of record CABZJY010000015.1, read on the forward strand.
TAGCACCATTTTCTGATATCGATATTATTTTTTTAATCAATAATCATATCGATAAGGAGGTTGTTGAAAAAGATATAAGAGAAACTTTATATAAATTATGGGATCTTGATTTTAAAATAGGATATTCAGTCAGAAAAATAAATGAAATCTTTGGTCTATCAATTAAAGATCAAATTATTGCCACATCATTACTTGATTGCAGGTTTATTTGTGGAAATTACCAAACCTACAAGAAAGCTCAAATACAAATTAAAAGAATTTTTAAAAATCAAAATGCTTTCATTGGGAAAAAGATAGTTGAACAGGAAAAGAGATCTCTAAATAATAAAGAGATTCCGTTCCTTGTTGAGCCAGATATTAAAAATTCAGTAGGAGGCTTACGTGACCTAAATTTAATTTTTTGGTTTTTAAAAACTAGGTATGGTTCAGATAATTTAGATATTTTACTCGACCAAAAAATTATTTCACACTATGAATATAGAAAGTTAAGTAATCTAAAAAAATTCTTACTTAAAGTTCGATTCCATCTTCATTTTATTGCTGGAAGAGCAAATGACAAGTTGACCTTAAACTTTCAAAAAAAAATAGCAACTGTTATGGGTTATAAGTCAAAAAAAAAAACACTTGGTGTAGAAAAGTTTATGAGGCATTTCTACCTGCATGCAAAAGCTAGTAAAAACTTACTAAATATTGTTTTTGAAAATTTTATAGATAAAAAACCTTTAAATAATTTCATAATCAAATTCCAAAAATTATTTTTTACAGGTAACTATTTAAAAAAAGAAAACTATTTATTGGTTAGAGATAGCTCAAATTTTTTTAATGATCCAAAAAATATATATATTTTTTTTTATAAATGTTTAAAAGATCAGTTACTTCCTCATCCAACTGCATTAAGACTAATTTTTAATAAAATACAATTTATTAATTCAACTAATTTTAACTGTAATATAGTTAAATCATATTTTTTAAAAATACTTATTGAAGACAAAAATAATGAAATTTTTGAAATAATGCACAATATTGGAGTTATTGTTAAATTAATCCCACAATTCTCGAGGATTGTATGTCAAGCACAGTTTGATCAATATCATTTGTTCACGGTTGATCAGCATACAATAAAAGCCTTAAATACTCTGAAGAAGATTGATTATGGAGAAGAAACTAAAAATAAGTATCTGTTTGCTTCAAGTATATTAGAAAGAATAAAAAATAAAAAACCTTTATATTTAGCTACTCTTTTTCACGATATTGGAAAGGGTTATGAAGGTAATCACAATGTTATTGGGTCAAGAATTTCTAAGTCAGTTTGCGAAAGATTTGATTTATCAACTGATGAAATTGATGACATTACTTGGTTAGTTGCTAATCATCAGAAGTTTTGTGATTTTGCGTTTAAATCAGATTTGGAGGATAGAGAAATTATAAAAAATTTGTCTTTATCAATAAAAAAACCTGAAATATTGATGGCTTTATTTGTACTAACTGTAATTGATATATCCTCAGTGAATGAGGGTATTTTAACAGAATGGAAATTATCTTTAATTGTAAAATTGTATAAGAAATGTGAGGAGGAGATGTTTTCATCAAATCAAAAAATACATAAAAAAAATTTGGTAGAATTACAACAGCAAAAATCTTTTGAATCAACAGTTGTAACAAGTTACCCCAATTTCAGAAAATTTGTCTCAATCTCGTCTAATGATTTTTGGTTGATGCAAGATGCCAAAAAAATTTCCCAACAAATTGATCTTTTTTTTAATAATGAGAATATGTTTAATACAGAAAATTATGGATTAGTTGAAGATAATATCAATGGATTTCTTGAATTAACTGTTTTAAAAAAAGATAGAAAAGAACTATTAATAGATCTTGTAAATACAATATTGGTTTCTGAGATGAAAATATATGAAGCTAGAATTTTTACACTAAAAAATAAAATGGCGATTGATATATTTAAAATTTCTCCATTACAATTTAAATCGGAATTTAATAAAGAAGATGTTCAGTACTACAAAAATATATTGAAAAAAAACTTAAAAGTATTTTTCGAGAGAAATTCAAGTCGTAAAAGTTTAAATAGACAATCTAATAGATTAATACTTAATAAAAAGGTTAGCATCAATTTCAATAATCAAAATAGTTATTTTACAAGGCTTAATGTAAAAACACATGACAGACAATTTCTTTTAGTAGACATTTTGGAAGCTATAATAAAGTGTAAATGTGAAGTATATTCGGCAAAAATTTCAACATTTGGTAATTTAATTGAAGACATTTTTTATATAAAAAAAAATGGCAGAAAAATAACATCTAACAAAGAGTTGTCGGAGTTAAAACAAATAATTAAAAATTTCGTAATTCATAGAGGGTAACTTGATTTTAAAAATAGCTTCTACAATTGGTTCATTAACATTTTTAAGTAGGATTCTTGGGTATTTCAGAGACTTTCTTTTTGCTAAATATTTTGGCGCTTCCTTCATATCCGATTCATTTTTTGTTGCCTTTAAGTTACCAAATTTGTTTAGAAGGCTATTTGCTGAGGGTGCAATGAATTCTGCTTTTGTTCCAGTCTTATCCGGGATACAGGTTAAAAAAGGTGGTCTTGAAGCTACAATATTTTTAACTAAGATTTTATCAATAACTTTTTTAGCGTTACTCCCTCTTGTAATTCTAATAGAAATCTTCATGCCTTTATTAATAAATATTATAGCCCCAGGGTTTAGTGAAAGTCCTGAAAAATTTAATCTTACTGTTTTACTCTCAAGAATTACATTCCCATTTCTTATATTTGTATCATTATCTTCTTTAATTGGAGGTTTTCTAAGTACTATTAATAAATTTGCAGCGATGGCTTTTACCCCTGTAATTTTAAATTTAACTATAATTTTTACATTATTGTATTTTGGTTCTTTTAAAATTATTGGGTATGAACTTACAATATTTTGCGCATATGCAATATCCTTTGCTGGCATGTTACAGCTTATCTGGTTAATCTTCCATTTATATAAAAACGGAGTTTTTCTTAAATTTAAATATTTTTACAATAAAAAGATCCTAGAGATAACCGAACCAACTAAAAAATTATTTAAGCTGTTTCTTCCCGCGGTTATAGGTAATGGTATTTACCAACTTAATTTACTTATTGATATGGTGTTGGCCTCTACACTTCCCAGTGGGTCAATCTCATACCTTTATTTCTCAGACCGAATAAACCAATTACCTCTGGGAGTCCTTGGAATTTCTATTAGTACCGCTTTATTACCTTTATTAAGCAAACAATTAAAAGAGAAGAAAATAAGTCAGTCCAAAAAAACTATGAATGAATGCCTAATGCTCTGCTTTCTTATTTCTATACCAGCAACGTTTGGAATTTTTCTGATATCGGATCAATTATTAGAAATCTTGTTTGTAAGAGGAGAGTTTTCCTTAAATGATGCAAGATTGACTGGTATGTCTTTAAGAGCACTATGTATAGGCCTACCTGCTTTTATATTAATCAAAGTACTTTCAGTAATTTTTTTTTCAAGAGAAGATACTAAAACACCTGTTAAGGTTGGTTTTATCGCTTTATTGGCAAATTTATTTTTTAATTTACTTCTAATAGATGAATATAAACATGTTGGATTAGCTTTTGCGACATCAATTTCTGCTTGGTTAAATGTTATAATATTATATTTTATTTTAAGAAAAAGGGGGGTCATTGAACTCAAAAAAAATACAATTGAGATTTTATTTAAGAGTTTATTAAGTTCTGTTTTAATGTACTTTTTATTAAACGAAGCAATTCATAAATACTTGATAGCAGACAGTTTTTTGGCTAAGTTCAGTCTTTTAGGTATAATAATCATGTTTGGAGTTATTTTATATTTATTTTTTTTATATTTACTAAGAACACCATATTTAAAAATTAAGAGGTAAAGTTATTAAGAATTTTGAAAAATTAGTGTTTTCTGGAGTTCAGCCTACAGGAAAATTACATTTAGGGAATTATTTAGGAGCAATTCAAAATTGGGTTGAACTCCAAAAAGAATTTAAATGTATCTTTTGTATTGTTGATTTACACGCTATTACAGTTCCAGATAATAGAAAAGATCTAAAAAAAAACTCTTTAGAAGTTGCAGCTGCATATATTGCATCTGGAATTGATCCAAAGAAAAATATTATATTTTGTCAATCGGGCGTAAGTGGTCATTCTGAATTATCTTGGATTTTAAGTTGTTTTGCTCCAATGGGTTGGTTGAATAGGATGACTCAGTTCAAAGACAAGGCTGGAAAAAACAAAGAAAAAGCACCTCTGGGGTTATATTCTTACCCTGTATTGATGGCGGCTGATATACTTCTTTATCAGTCGACACATGTACCAGTTGGAGAAGATCAAAAACAACACTTGGAGTTATGTAGAGATATAGCTCAGGCATTTAACAGATTTAATAACATTAATTTTTTCCCTATACCCGAGCCAGTAATTATGGGAAGCGCTACAAGAGTTATGAGTTTAAAAAATGGCTTAAACAAAATGAGTAAATCTGATCCATCAGATTTATCCAGAATTAATTTACTTGATTCTGCAGAACTTATAAAAAAAAAAATACAAAAATCAAAAACTGATTCAGGTAGTTTTCCAGAAAATGACCAACATTTGTCAGGAAGACCTGAGGTAGAAAACCTTATTAATATATTCTGTTCGTTTTCAAGAGAAAACAGACAGTATGTGTATAGGAAATATTCTGGAAAAACTTTTTCTGAATTTAAAAATGACCTTGCGAAAATATTGTCTGATGAATTTTCAATCATATCAAAAAAAGCAAAAGAATTAATTAACGAGACAGATTATTTAGAAAATGTTTTGGAAGAAGGTGCAATAAGAGCAAACGAAATCGCAGAAAAGAATATAAAAGAAATAAAAAAAATTATGGGTTTTAAATGATAGATATTTTTCTTCCTATTGCTGGGGTTGAAATTAACGTAATTTTCTTATTGTTTTCAGGTTTATTAGTTGGGTTTATGTCTGGACTATTTGGTGTTGGCGGAGGATTTTTAATGACTCCTATATTAATATTTATGGGCATACCACCTGCCACAGCCGTTGGAACAGAGGCAAACCATATCTTAGGATCTTCTGTTTCAGGAGCGATTGCTCATGGAAGAAAAAAAAATATAGATTACGAAATCGGTTTATTTCTTTTAGTTGGAGGAATCTTTGGATCCACTTTGGGAGTGGTATTTTTTAAATTTTTAAGAGAATCTGGAAATATTGATCTAATAATAAGTTTAATGTACATAATTTTTTTGGCCGTTATTGGGACACTAATGTTGATTGAAAGCTCTCTATCAATTATTAGGAAAGGTAATGTAAGATTAAGTAACAAAAGAAAAAGAAACATTAGTCATTATTTGCCATTA
>CABZJY010000016.1 GCA_902526175.1 uncultured Alphaproteobacteria bacterium
TTCTTAATTTTTCTGTTTGATACTTTTTTATTTTCATTATAAAAACTTTTTGTCATCTCTGAAACAAATTTGCTATCAAGCGAAATTTTTTTTGGCATATTTTTTTTAAGAAGATTACAGGCATAAATTATAATTTCTTCTAATTCACAAGGATAATTATCTGTCAAATTAAAAACATTTCCTGGGGTGGGACTCGTCATACTTTTAAAAACAAAATTGGCAATATCCTCAACATGAATCCTTGAAAAAAACTGATTTTTTTTTTCTACATATCTAAAATTTGGTTCCTGTAGCCTTTCAAAAATTGATCTTTTAGGTCCATATATTCCGGGAAGCCTAAATATGTGAGATGGTAGTCCGTGGTTTTTAAAAATGTCTAAGTACTGTTCTTCTGCTTTAATTCTATTCATACTTCTTTTATTTTTTGTTTTTAACTCTGAGTTTTCTCTAACCCATCTGCCCTCATGGTCACCATATACTCCAGTAGTTGAAAAATATCCAATCCATTTAATTTTCTTGAGAATTTTTCTATCATCACATATTTCTTTTACTACAAGATCTCCTTTATCTCCTGGTGGTATAGATACTAATATATGAGTAATTTTTGGGAAATATTTTTTTTTTTGTTTTAGAAAATCATTTAGCTCATATCTTTCAACGAAATCGAAATCCTTAAACTGAGCCTTATATGGAATTCTAGAATGAGTAGAAATAATTTTTTTTTCTTCCAATAATGGAACTAGGAATTCTGTACAATAACCACCACCAAAAAATAAAATCATAATTCTAAATATTTAATTTTTCTTTCATCCAGTCAAAAGCAGGATGTTTTGTAAGTTCTTTATGCCAAATTATTTTAGTTTGCCTAGTTTCTAATTCTACTGGAAGCTCTGCAATAAAAAAATTATAATTTTTCGCCAATCTATTAGCTGTTTTTGAAGGAAGTGTTAGTACCAAATCAGAGTTTTTGAGGATATATGGAGACATAGTTATTAAATCTATTCTAACTGAAATATTTCTTTCTAAATTTAATTGTGATAAAGCTCTATCAATTGGCGATATAGGTGCATCCATTGGGGCAACTCTTAAATGTTTTGTGCTTAAATATTGATCCATAGACAACTTTTTTTCATCTGAAAGCTTGTGATCTTTACTCATCATGCAAACGTATTTTTCGTCAAAAAGTACCTTATAACCAAATCTTGATGGAACCGACTCAAATCGACCCAAAGCAAAATCAGTTTCATTTTTGTCAAGAAGTTTTATTGCTTCAAATCCTTGTTCAGATCTGATACATAGCTCTGAATTAGGGGAAAATTTTTTAATTTCTTCAACCAAGTTAGGTATAATTAGTGGGGCGATGTCATCTGAGATAGATAATCTAAATAATCTTTTTGAAGTATAAGGATCAAAATTGATCGCTGACAAAGACATTTCTATATTATTCAAAGCCTCTTGAATAGGTATGGATAATTCAATTGCTCTCGCAGTTGGTCTCATCCCTTTTGGACCTCTAACAAAAAGTTCATCATTAACGAGATACCTTAAACGATTTAGCGCATTACTCATTGCAGGCTGGGTAATTCCAACTTTTTTACTTGCTTTTGTAACATTTTTCTCCTCGAACAAAGCTCTGAAAACAAGTAATAGATTAAGATCGAAAGTCTGTAAATTCATTATATTGATATTTTCCTTAGTAAGTTATATAATTAAGTTAATAATAAGGAGGTACCATATTATGATTGTTATACCAATCATAATTATTTCTTTTATTCAGGGTTTTACTGAATTCCTTCCTATTAGTTCTCAAGGACACAACATTTTTGTGGCAAAATTAATAGATTATAATGAGATGGAATATAGGAGAATGAATGTTATTGCACATTTTGGATCACTTGTAGCTATTGTAATCTACAACTATCGATTATTAATTAGATTATTCTTATCAATAAAAAATTTTTTTAGAACTGATTTAGATTCATATGCCCAACTATTGAGAAATCTAATAATTTCATCAATCCCTTTAATGTTTTTTGGTTATATAATTTCTAATTATATGAATCATACTCACCTAGAATCACTTAAGCTTATAGGTTTCTCTTCCATTATTTTTGGAGTATTATTGTACATTGCAGATACTAACTGTCTAACAATTAAGTCGATTAGTACATTAAATAATAAAAACGCATTTACAATAGGTCTGTTTCAGGCATTTGCAATTATCCCTGGTTCTAGCCGGTCAGGCATGACAATAATGGGCCTCAGAGTGCAGGGATTTAATAGGTTTGATGCTGCTAGCTATTCTAATATTCTGAGTATTCCAGCAATTACTGGAGCTGTAATTTTTTATTTTTCTGATCAAGATCAAATCATACTTCAGACTCAATATTTTTTTAATTTAGAATCATTATTCTTATTTTTTTTTAGTTTTATATTTTCATTTTGTTTTATTCATTTTCTACTTACTTGGGTGAAAAAGAATACATTCAGTATTTTCATATATTATAGAATACTATTTGGTATAGTCTTATTATATTTTGGATACAACTTTAATGAAAATTATCTTATGTAGGTTGGTAAAATTACTTCCATTGACTTAGGATTTTTTACAATCTTTTTTAAATTTTTTATTCCTTTTGTTGATATATTTTCATACCCCATTAATTTTACCTGATCTCTTGTCAAAAGTTTGTAAGGCAATTTTTCAAGAACAAATCCAATTATGCTTGCTAAAGGGAGCGGTATTGGCATTAAGATTCTCCTTACTTTCTTTACTTCTAAAATTAATTTAATAATTTGGTCAAAGGTATAAACAGATGGTCCACATAATTCATATAACTCTGACTTAGAATTTATTGTACCTATCAAAAATTTAACAAGATCCCCGACATAAATTGGTTGGAATTTTACTTGAGAACTTAGAAAGGATTTAAATATATCTTTTGTTAAATTAGGCGCACCAAATATTGGAATTAATGGAGAAATAGAGGCTATTTTATTAAATAAATTAACGAAATTATCTTCTGCCCCAAAAACTACACTTGGTCGTATTATTATTGGATTTGAAAAATTTTTAGTGACGAAGGTTTCACCATTTAATTTTGATTTAGCATATTTAGAGTTCTTTATTTTATTGACGCCAAGTGCAGATAAATGAATAAATTTTTTGATTTTTACTTCTTTTGATATTTTTGATAATAAGTCTGGTAAAACTTCGTGTACATACTTAAAAGAACTTCCTCTTTGTTCTGCAAGAATTCCAATTAGATTAATTACGATATCACAATCACTTAATAATTCGGTTAGATTATTTTCATTATATTCTTTCAAATTAACAATTGTAATTTGACCAAGACCAGCAAGGATTCTCAACTCTTCATGATTATTTGGTTTCCTTGTAACTACAAAGATTTTGCATGGGTATTTTGACAGTTCGGATACCAGCCGTTTGCCAATGAACCCTGCCCCTCCAAAAATAACTACAGTTTTACCCTGGAAATCTAAACGCATAGAAAATTTTTTAGAACCTGTTAATATTATAAATATTATCATATATAGTGATTTATAAAAAATAATGAAACTAATAAAAAATAATAATAATAAGATCTTTCTTCATCAAAATGATCTTGAGGATAATTTAAAAACAAGTGATATAATATCAATTGACACAGAAACCACTGGTCTATCATTGCAAAGAGATAGATTGTGTCTAATTCAACTCTGCCTTCAAAATAAAGATTGTCATATAATTAAATTAGATCAGAGAAAGAACGGCAAAACATTTAAACCAAAAAATTTAATAAAAATTTTATCTGACAGTAACGTTGAAAAAGTTTTTCATTTTGCCAGGTTTGATACTGCATTTATAAAAAAAGAGTTTGATATTAGTTGTGAAAATATTTTTTGTACAAAAATTTCATCAAGATTAGTGAGAACTTACACTGACAGACATGGTCTTAAAGATCTTATTCGAGATCTTTTAGAGATTGATATTAGCAAAAGCCAACAATCAACAGATTGGGCTGCAAGTGAACTTACTAATAACCAAATCTTATATGCAGCTAAAGATGTTCTTTATCTTCAAGAACTCAGAAATAAACTAATCATAATGTTAAAAAGAGAAGGAAGGCTTGAATTAGCAAAAAAAATATTCAATTTTTTAGACATTAGAACTGAACTTGATATTCTTGGTTGGCAAAAAGAGGATATCTACTCTCATTCAATTTGATTTTCCATGAATTTAAGAACTGCAAAAGATGTTATTAATAAAGAAATTAAAGCTTTAGAACTTTTAAGATCTAGTATTAATAAGGATTTTGAAAAAATTGTTGAGGTTTTACTAAATACAAAAGGCAAAGTAGTAATATCAGGTATGGGAAAAAGTGGACATGTTGCAAAAAAAATTTCTTCAACCTTTTCTTCGATTGGCACACCATCCTTTTTTATACATCCTAGTGAGGCAAACCACGGAGATTTAGGTATGATTTCAGCAAGAGAAACAATAATTTTGATTTCTAATTCTGGTGAAACTCCTGAACTATCTAATATAATTATACATTGTAAAAAAAAAAAAGTTCCAATCATTTGTATAACTAGTGAAAAAAATAGTACACTAGCCAAAGAATCCAAATATATATTAGAGATTCCTAGAAACATTGAAGCATGCCCTCTTGAGCTTGCGCCAACTAGTTCAACAACAGTAACAATAGTTTTAGGAGACGCGCTGGCTGTTGCGATGTTAAAAAAACGCAATTTTACTAAGGAAGATTTTGGTGCTCTTCATCCAGGTGGAAAATTAGGTAAGATGCTTTTAAATGTTGGATCTATTATGAAAAAAGAAGACGAAATTCCAATTATTGACGGGGAAAAAAAAATGTCTGAAGCAATTTTAGAGATGACTACCAAAGGATTAGGTTGTGTTGGCATAATATCAAAAAATAATGGTAAATTAATTGGAATTATAACTGATGGTGACTTAAGAAGAAATATGAAATCAGATCTTCTTAATCAAAGAGCAAGTGACATTATGACGACTAAACCAAAAACCCTAGGTCAAGAAGTTTTAATTTCTGAAGCATTAAAAAATATGAATAAAGAGTCTATAACAAGTTTTTTTGTAACAAAAAAATCTATACCAATAGGTATTGTTCACTTGCACGATATTCTTAAGTATTAATATCAAATGAAAAATAATTATTCTACATTCATCAATTTAACAAAGAAAATATTTTGGGTAATCTCAGCAATTTTGATATATCTGATTTTTAATTCACAAGATTTTCAGGTTTATTCTGATAATAAAAGTTTTTTAGATAATAATAATGAAGGTAATGATCAAGTTATACGTGAAGCAAAGTTTTTTAGTTCAGATAGCAAAAATAGACCATTTACTCTTACCGCAACGAGCGCGCATAAAAAAAAATCAGAAAATATGTATAATCTTATGTTTCCTTCAGGAAATTTAATTAGTAAAAATGGTGGATATTTTAATATCAAGAGTGAAAAAGGTACTTTTGATCAATCAAATGAAAAGGCTCACCTTTTTGATAACGTAGTACTTAACGATCAAGATGGATATGTTTTTAAAACAGAATCTATTTTTATCAATCTTAATTCAGAGAAAGTTTACAGTAATGAAAAAATTTCCGGTTCTGGGGAAAGAGGAAATATCTTTGCTCAAGGTTTTGAAATTATTGATAACGGGAATGAAGTAAGGTTCCTTGGAAAAACAAAACTGGTTATACTAAACAAATGATTAGATTATCAATAATAATAATTTTGTTTTGTGCTAATTTTTTTTTAATGAAAGATTTAGTTATAGCCCAACAGAAAATAAGTACTAATTCTAAACAAAAACCAATCGAAATTACTGCGGAAAATGGAATAGAATGGCACAAAAATGAAAAAAAATATATTGCTACAGGAAATGCTAGAGCAAAACAGGGTGATCTGACCGTTACATCAGACAGATTAGAAGCTTATTATAAGAATTCAGATAAAGGAGAGGAAAATATTGATATAATTAAGGCAATTGGAAATGTAAAAATAAAAAATAAAAATGCATTTATCGAAGGCGGTAAAAATGCATCATATTTCCTTGGAAAAGAATATTTTATTATTAACGGAGAAAATATTAAACTTAAATCAAAAGAAAACAAATTGTATGCAAATAAAAAGATTGAATTTTGGAGATTAGAAAATATAGCTGTGGCAACAGGAAATGCCGTAGCGAAAAAAAAAAATGAATATACTATTAGTGCTAACAGACTTGCCTGGTACCTTGAAATAATAGGAAAGGAAAAAGATTATAAAATAAAAAAAATTATTGGATTTAAAAATGTAAAAATTGTGAGTGAAAATGAGATAGCATTTAGTGACAAAGCTCTTTATAATGATAATACAGAATTATGCAAATTATTTGGTAATGTTAAATTAAAAAGAGGGAACAATTTTTTGACTGGTGACTATGCTGAAGTTAACCTCAAATCAGGAATTAGTAAGTTGCTACCAAACCCAACAAATTTTATGTCTAAAACAGAAAGAAAAGTAAAAGCTCTAATATCTAAAGATAAAAATGATTCAAACAAAAATTACCAATAAACCTTTTATTGCTTTTAAAAACGAAGGTCTTCAAGCAGATAAGATTTCTAAGTTTTACAGCAAAAAAAGAATTCTTAATGATGTTTCTTTAAAATTAAAAAAAGGTGAGTCTGTAGCTATATTAGGCCCAAATGGAGCAGGGAAAACAACTTTTTTTTATATTTTAATGGGTCTAATTAAACCGGACATTGGTAAAGTAGTTTTAAATGAAGAAGAAATAACTAATTTACCTATGTATCGAAGAGCACAAAAAGGCTTAGGTTATTTGCCACAAGAATCTTCAATATTTAGAGGATTAAATGTAGAAGACAACATCAAATCTATTTTACAAGTTTCTACAAATTCTCAATCTGAAATGGACAGTGAACTTGAAAATCTTTTAAGTGAATTTGGTATTGAACATTTGAGATTTGCATCCTCTCTTTCACTATCTGGTGGTGAAAGAAGGCGTCTTGAAATAGCAAGATGCTTAGCTTCAAAACCAAATTTTATTTTGTTAGATGAGCCACTAGCTGGAATTGATCCAATAGCAGTTGATGAAATTAAAAAATTAATTTCAAATCTAAAAAAAAGAAATATTGGTATTTTAATTACTGATCATAATGTTAGAAGTGCATTAGAAATAGTTGATAGAGCATATATTATTTATGACGGCAAGGTAATTTTAGAAGGAGATCCAGATACAATTGTTAATAATCAAGAAGTCCGAAGAACATATCTAGGAAGTTCTTTTAAGATCTAGTTAAATGAATATTTCAATTTCCGGAAAACAGACAAAAGTAGGAAAATCACTAACAGTCTACGCCAGAGAAAATATAATTTCTACTTTGACGAAATATTTTGATAAATTTATATCTGCAAATATAATTTTCTCAAAAGCTAGATTCAGCTTTATTTGTGAAATAAGCCTTCATATAGATAGTAATTTGTATGTACAAAGTAGTGCAGAAAGCAATGACGCATACGGGGCTTTCAATGTGGCAAATGAAAAAATAAAAAAAAGGGTAAGAAGATATCATAGAAAAATTGTTGACCACAGAAAAAAAAGGAAGGTAAGTGATGCAAGAAGAGGTTTAGTTGCAAGTCAGTATCTTATTAAGAACCCAGAAAGTAACAAAATTAATGAAGTTGATATAGACAATCCAGTAATTATTGCTGAAGATAAAATTAAAATTCAAACTCTCTCAGTAAGTGAAGCGCTTATGATTATGAATCTTAACGAACAAAATGCTATACTATTTAGAAATAGTAAATCAAAAAAATTAAATTTTCTATCAAAAAAAAATGACGGAAATATTAGTTGGATAGAGCCGAAAATTTGAAATGAAAATTACAGATTTAATTCAAATGGATTCAATTTTTTTAGATTCTAATGCGTCTAGCCAGAGTTCAATGTTTAAAGAAATATCAGATAGAATTTCCGAAAAGGTTAAAGTTTCTTCTAGTTTGATTTTACGCAGGATTAATGAACGTGAAAAATTGGGGTCTACGGCAATCGGAGAAGGAATTGCAATACCACATGCAAAAATTAAAGGTATAAAAAAAACATTTTGCTTTCTTTTTAAGCTACATAATTCTATTCCGTATGATGATAATAGTTCCGAAAGTGTAGACCTAATTTTTGTTATTGTTGCTCCATTAGAATTTCAATCTGAACATTTATTGGCTCTATCAACTATTTCATCTTTTATTAAAAAAGGAAAAAATAAATCGAAGCTAAGGAAGTCGAAGACTGTTGAAGAGGTTTATGATCTAATGAATAAATTTAATGAAGACTAGTTGGTTCTAACCCCGACTGAATTATCGCTGCAAGGGCTGTATCTTCATTTTCGAATCCAGCGAGTAATGTTCCGTCAGATCCGTAAACATTAAACACATCGAGTGTATCTTGACTGTCATTAGTATGTTCTCTTTTTATGAAAGCATACCCTGAACTTTTATATTCAAAGAAATCCATTTCGCTTATTTTTTTCTTGTCAAATTGATCCTTCATTTTTCTTCTCTTTAAGATTTAAGTTGATAAGATTCTTTTCATTATCTTTCTTAGGCTTGTCTTTAATTTCAATTTCAAGCGATTGTTCCTTTGAAAGTGGTTGAACAAGATCTATATTTAGTAATCCATTTTCAATAGATGCACCCTCAACTATGATTCCATCAGCCAAAATAAAATTTCTTTGAAATTGTCTTGTTGCTATACCTCTGTGAATATAAATTTTTTCATTATCAATTTCTGACCTTGATCCTCTGATTAATAATTGATTACCTTCTAAACTTATTTTAAGCTCGTTTTTTTCAAATCCAGCGACAGCAATTGTTATTCTCAAAATATTTTCAGATAATTGTTCAATATTATAAGGGGGATAACTGTCAGAAGATAACTTGGATATTCTATCAATAGTTCTTTCGAATTGATCAAAACCTAATAAAAAAGGACTATTAAAAAGAGACATTCTTGACATTACACCCCGTAGTTGGAATAAGGTTTCGATTTAGATAACATAAATATAATTTTTTTTTTTTAACATTTCAACAAATATTTGTTTTGATAAATTTAATAGATTTATGGTGGAGCTGGACGGGATCGAACCGACGACCTTCTGAATGCCATCCAGACGCTCTCCCAACTGAGCTACAGCCCCAATTAAATAAAACTTTGTAGAATTAATAAATTTTAATTGTCACTTTCTTTATTTTCATTATCCATGTCTATAATATTTTCGACATCCTCGTCTTGAAGATCATCTTCGATCGGAATCTCTTCATCAATTATGGAATCATTGTCAAGTCCAATATTTTCATCTATTTCTTCACTAACTAATTCACCCTCAATTTCGCTGGGATCAATTGGAGGAGTTTCTAGTTGAGATGTTACAACATTACTTGAGGTTTTTTTATCATCTTTATCGAATGTACTAACTCCTTCTGATTCTGTCTTTTGAATTTTTGGAGGCCTGCCCCTTTTAGAAACATTCGTTTGTAACGCAACTGAAGCACCACAGCTAGGACATACAATAGGGAATCTCTCTAAATCAAAGAACAAAGTACCACAACTTGCACATTTCCTTTTTGAACCTCGAATTAATTGTTTTTTTTTCAATCTTCTCTCCTTACTGTTTATAATATATATTTTTAGTAAAATAAAATATATTTATGTCCAAGATTATTACTCTTAAATCTCACAAATGTAAATCTCTAACGGGTAAAATAATGGTGCCTGGAGATAAATCAATATCCCATAGGGCTCTAATCTTTTCAGCTATTTCAATTGGAAGATCAGAAATAGATGGATTGCTTGAGTCAGATGATGTAATTAAAACATTAAAAGCCCTCAGGAATCTTGGTATCAAAATAGTTAAAATAGGTGAAAAGTATTTTGTTGATGGTAATGGAGGCATCTTCACAAAGAATCCAGGAAATCTTTTTTTTGGAAACTCTGGTACAGGAGCAAGGCTAATGATTGGGCTTTTAGCGACAAAAAACATTGCTTTAACAATTACAGGTGATAAATCTTTGTCTCAAAGACCAATGCTCAGGGTTTTGGACCCTTTAACTGAAATGGGTGCAAATTTTTCTAAAAATGATGGCAAGCTACCAATAAAAATATTAGAGAGCTTTTACTATAATAGTATTAAATTTAAGTCAAAAATTGGTTCCGCACAAATTAAATCGTCCATTTTATTGGCCGCATCAAATATTAAGGGAGTTACTGAAATTGAAGAAGAAATACCCTCAAGAGATCACAGTGAAATTATGCTAAAATATTTAGGAGCAAAAATATTAACTAAGAAAACCAAAAACTCAAAATTGATTAAATTAAATGGTCCGTGTGTATTAAAGTGTAATAAAATTAATGTTCCAGGAGATTTTAGTTCAGCAGCATTCCTTATCATAGCAACACTTTTGACAAAAGATAGTAATCTAACTATAGAATCAGTTGGATTAAATTACTTTAGAACTGGCCTTTTAGATGTTTTGTCAAAAATGAATGCCAAAATCAAAATCTCGGAAAAAAGTATTTGCAACGGAGAGGCTTTTGGGAATATTGAAGTATATTCGTCAAATCTTATTGCAACAAGGATTGACAAAAAAATTAGTGCAAGACTTATTGATGAATACCCAATTCTTTTTGTTGCATGCTCGTTTGCATGCGGAGTCTCTGAATTAACAGGTCTTGAAGAACTCAAGTTTAAAGAAAGTGACAGATTAAGTGCCATGACAGAAGCACTTACCAAATGTGGTGTAAAACTAGAAAAAAAAAAAAATAGTCTTCTAATTTATGGCAATAAAAAGCAGTTAGGGGGATGTAAAATAACAACGTATAATGATCATAGAATAGCCATGTCAATGTTAATTTTTGGTATGATTTCAGAAAAACCTGTATCTATTGATGATATGTCAATGATTGCAACATCATTTCCAAATTTTAGAAGCTTAATGGAAAGTATCGGTGCAAAACTACAAGTTGTTTAAAAACTCTAAACCTGTAATTGCAATTGACGGAACTTGCATATCAGGAAAGGGAACTCTTGCGAAAAATATAGCACATCAATTAAATTTTGATCATTTAGACACAGGTTCATTGTATAGATACTTAGCTTATTTGATTTCAGAAAAAAAAATTGATGAAAAAAATACACAAGAATTAAAAGACAACTTTGATTTCGATGAAATTAAAAAGGTTGATTTGCGTACCGAAAAAATAACTAAGCTTTCTTCAGTAATAGCATCTAAAAAAATAATTAGGGACTTTCTCATTGATATACAAAGAAACTTTGCAGATTATCCACCATCAGGTATTGGTTCAGTGATTGATGGCAGAGATATTGGAACAGTAGTTATACCTCTAGCTGAGATAAAGTTTTTTATAGATGCAAATATTTATGTTAGAACAAAAAGAAGGCAACATGATTTAAGTGAAAAGGGTGAAGTTTCAGAATACAATCAAGTTTTAAAACAAATTGTAGAAAGAGATAATAGAGATAAAAATAGAAAACTATCACCGTTATTAATGCATAAAGACGCTCTTCTTATTGATACATCAGAGCTCTCAAAAATTGATACATTAAAACTTGCTGTCAAATTAATTGATAGATCAGGGAAATTAAAACTAATTAATCGTTGATATAAAAGCCAAAATTTTGTAAGAGTATACATCTTAATATTTTATAAAGAGTTATGAGTGAAAATTTTAGTGAATTATTAGACAAAAGTCTTACAAATTTTAAAAAAAAAGAGGGTCAAATAGTATCTGGAACAGTATTATTTGTTCAAAACGATAATGTAGTTGTAGATGTTGGTTTAAAATCTGAAGGAAGAATACCTATTAGAGAATTTTTCTCCCCAGGTGAAGAAAATAATATAAAGCCAGGCGATAAATTTGATGTCTTAGTTGAAAAATTGGAAAATAAGGAAGGTGAAGCTCTTTTGAGTAGAGAAAAGGCTCGTAGAGAAGAATCGTGGACTAACCTCGAAAAATCTCTTGAAAAAAAAGAACAAGTTCAAGGCGTCATTACTGGAAGGGTCAAAGGTGGATTTACCGTAGATATTCAGGGTGCAGTTGCTTTTTTGCCGGGCAGCCAAGTTGATTTAAGGCCTATATCAGATATCTCCCCTTTGTTAAATAAACCACAACCAATGGTTATTCTAAAGATGGACAAAGTTAGAGGTAATATTGTTGTTTCAAGAAGAGCAATATTAGAAGAATCACGTGAAGCAGATAGATCAAAATTGTTGTCAGACATAAAAGAAGGTACAAAGCTAAATGGTATAGTAAAAAATATAACGGATTATGGTGTATTTGTCGATCTAGGTGGATTAGACGGTCTTCTTCATGTCACAGATATATCTTGGGAAAGAGTTAATCACCCATCAGAATTACTAAAAATTGGCGATAAGATTGATGTTGTTGTAATCAAATATGACCCGGAAAATAAGAGAGTTAGTCTCGGTATGAAACAATTTAGTGAAGACCCTTGGAAGGACATCGATACTAAATATCCTGTTGGAGAAAAAATCAGTGCAATAATTTCAAATATTGCTGATTACGGAGCATTCGTTGAATTAAAAAAAGGTATT
>CABZJY010000017.1 GCA_902526175.1 uncultured Alphaproteobacteria bacterium
AAGTTTAGACGGAGACTTGGTTTACCCAAACGGTATTTCAACATCCTTACCAGTTGAAATTCAAGAACTATTTATCAAAACCATACCTGGCTTAGAAAATTCAAAGATAGACAAATTTGGTTATGCCGTAGAATATGACTCTATTGACGGCGCAGAGCTTAAACCAACATATGAAACAAAAAAAATAAGCGGGTTATTTCTTTCTGGTCAGATCAATGGAACTACGGGATATGAGGAGGCCGCCGCGCAAGGATTAATGGCCGGAATAAACGCATTTCAACAAATTTCTAACCGAAAACCGTTTGTGCTATCAAGATCTGATGCTTACATTGGCGTTCTTACTGACGACATCACAAAAGGAGGACTTAAAGAGCCTTACAGAATGTTTACCTCAAGAGCGGAATATAGAATATTGCTTAGGTCTGATAATGCAGATATAAGACTTACAGACAAAGCTGTCGGTCTTGGTCTAGCAAAAAATTCTAGAAAGCATCTATGGTTAAAAAAGAAACGGTCTGTGAGTTATGCCCTAAAGACTCTAAGAGCGATGAAAGCTACACCACAAGAGATTCAAAGGGCAGGACTTAAAATAAATCAGGATGGAAAGATTCGAACAGCATTTGACATACTTGGATACAAAGGTTCTGGCTGGAAACTAATTTCAACCATTTGGCCTGGCGTTTTTGACTATACATCACTTAACAGGTTTGAGAAGGAACAAATAAGAATTATGTCCTTCTACGATAGATACATGAAGAGACAAAACAAAGAAATAAAATCTTTAAAAACTGACTACAAACTTACTCTAGATGAAGAAATTAATTACGACCTCTGCCAAGGACTTTCTAACGAAGTAAGAGAACTATTAAAAACCAGAAAGCCTAAGAACATTGGCGAAGCATCGCAGCTTCCAGGAATGACGCCGGCTGCATCAAATCTTTTGCTGAGATTTTTAAAAAAAACAGGGTGAAGCAAAAAGGGGCAGATTTTTTTAGGAACAGGTATAATGTTTCATGTGAAACATTTGAAAAGTTTAATTTTTTTCATGATGAGCTACTTTTGTATCAGAAAAGATTTAACCTAATAGGCAGTGGGACAATAGAAAATATCTGGATCAGGCATTTTGCGGACTCAGCTGAGCTTCTTAGAAATATACAGGGATTAAAATCGAAAAAAATTTTGGACTTTGGGACTGGGGCTGGATTTCCTGGTTTAGTTATTGTTTTGCTTTCTGAAAATCATGGGTTAAATCACAAAATTACATTAGCCGAATCTAATGCAAAAAAATATAATTTTCTAAAGCACATAAAAAAGAAATTAGAGTTAAGAGTTGAGATTTACAATAAAAGGGTTGAGGACTTATACAATAAAAGTTTCGACATTATAACTGCCAGGGCAGTAGCGCCACTAAATAAATTATTGGCATATTTAGAAAAATTTAATCTCAAAAATACTCGCTTAATTTTTCCAAAAGGAAAATCTTGGGAAGAAGAAATTAAGGTTATTAAAAATTTCTGGAAATTTGATGAAATTATTGTTAAAAATAACCATGAGATTGATAGCTCCGGTGGAGTGGTTGTTATTATTAAAAACTTGGTAAAAAGATGAGAACAGTTTTCTCTATAGTAAATCAAAAAGGTGGCGTCGGCAAAACAACAACTGCTGTAAATTTGGCAACTGCGCTTTCAATAACTGGCAAGTCTTGTCTGGTAATTGACCTTGACCCTCAAGGAAATGCTAGTACTGGATTTGCAATAACTTCAGAACAGAGAAAACCAGGAAGTTATGAAGTTTTAATAAATAAAGTTGATATAATTGACTGTATCCGTCCAACTGAAGTTTCTGGTCTTGGAATAGTTCCATCTAGGGTAGCATTGGCTAATGCAGAAAAAGAGCTTATTGGTGAACAAGGCAGTGAATTCATGCTTAAAAAGGCAATAGAAAGTTTGCCTGACAATTACAACGCAATAATAATTGATTGTCCTCCAGGAATTGGGTTTCTAACCACAAATGCACTTGTAGCATCAGATGGTGTTCTTATACCATTACAGTGTGAATTTTATGCGCTTGAAGGATTAAGTCAAATTCTTCGAGTTATAAAAAAAATCAAATCTGAACTAAATAGTAAGCTTAATCTTGACGGTATTTTGCTGACTATGTACGATCCTAGAAATAAATTAAGCTTTCAAGTAGAAGAAGATGTCAGAGAAGTTATGGGGTCAGTTGTTTATAAGACAATAATTCCTAGAAATATAAAAATTTCAGAATCTCCATCACATGGAAAACCAGTTTTATTATATGACCATAATTGCCTTGGATCAGAAGCATATGTAAACTTAGCTGCAGAAGTTTTAAACAAAGGAAATTTTGGTGGAATCAAAACAAAAAGTGTTTAAACTTAAAAAATCTATGTTATATCTAAAATATGAAAAATAAAAAACCCAAGAAAAAACTTGGTACTGGATTGTCTCAATTACTTATTAAAGATGAAGAATTAGCTTCTGTTATTAAAAAGCCTGGGCGTCCTGGTAAAAAAATTAAGCCCGGTGAGCTTAAAAAAAATATCAAGAAACTTTTCATACAAACCAATAAGGTCGCCGCTCCAATGACATTACCGGTTCATGATCTGGTTGCGGGAAAATTCCAACCCAGACAAAACTTTGATGAACAAGAATTAGAGAACCTGGCGGAATCCATAAGAGAAAACGGAGTACTCCAGCCAATCTTAGTCAGACCAATTAATGCAATAGCAAAAAAGTATGAAATAATTGCTGGTGAGAGAAGGTGGCGAGCGTCTCAGTTGGCGAAGCTTCATGAAGTACCAGTAATAATAAGAGATTTTAGTGATGAAACAGCTCTTGAAGTCGCTTTAGTAGAGAATCTACAAAGAACTGACCTTAATCTTTTGGAGGAAGCAAAGGGCTATAAAATGCTAATGAAAACATTTTCATATACTCAGGATAAATTATCTCAACATCTTGGAAAAAGCAGGAGCCATATAGCAAACATACTTAGGCTGTTGGAGCTTCCTTCTCAAATTAAAAAACTAATGATTCTTGGAGAAATAACATATGGTCATGCTCGTGCGCTTTTAACCCTCGATGATGAATCTTCAGTCAATTTGGCAAATGAGGTATCACTCAAGGGACTAAGTGTTCGTGCAACAGAAAATATTGTTAAAAGAATGAAATCGTCATCAAGTATTACTAGTGATGATGAAAAAAATAATATCGATCCAAACATTCTTTCTTTAGAAAAGGATTTAACATCACTTCTTGGCCTTAAGGTAAAAATTAACAATAAATCAAATAACAAAGGTTCGCTTCAACTTTATTACAATTCTTTAGATCAGCTTGAACCTGTTATAGATAAACTAAAATGGAAGCCTAGATAGGCAAGTTTTTACTATCTATATCTTGTGTCTCTAAAAGTTTTTTTTAGCTATATACTGTTAGTTTAAAAAAAAATTAGTGTATGTAACTTTAAGAGTTTCTTAAATGCTTAAATCTATGTTATTATCCACAGCTGTGGATAATTAATTTAGGCTTTGTTAATGGCAAATATATTTTTATTTGCTAACAGGCATGTACGTCAATATTTTTTGGTCGCACTATGTGCTATGTTGGCAATTTTAGTTTTATTATTTAGTAGTACTAACGTACATGCAGTCCCGAGAACGCCTAGTCAGGCTCTTCCCGAAATGTTTCAAAAACCTCCCGGTTTGGATTTTTACAATTACAAAAAAAATAAAGCTGAGCTTCCAATCGTACCCGAGATTCAACAAATCCTTGATGTTGATAATGATCTAATTATAAAACCTACTTCATTAATTATTCTTACCCCCAAACCGCTTCAAAAAATTTTAGATCTTAAAAAGTACAATGATTTAGCGGTTGGCAAAGATATTACTATTGATGATTTATACAACTTAGCATTTCAAATTGAACAAGAGTTTTCTAGAAAGGGGTTTCCTTTGGTTAGGGTGATCTTACCAACCCAGGAATTAGAGCCTGGAGCAGCAACAGTTTTTTTCAAAGTAATTGACGGTTTTATTGAGAAGGTTGATATTTCAAATGCTCCCAAAATGCAGACACTACGGACATTTTCATATTTACGACCTTTAATTGGTAAAAATTCACTTAAATTAGAGGAACTTGAGAAACAACTTCTATTAGCAAGCAATTCCTCTGGTATATCAATATCAACAACTCTTGCTCCTGGTGAAAAAGAAGGGGGAACAATCCTCATAGTAGAAGGTGATCATAAATTAGTATCGGGTGGAATAACTTTTGACAACTCCCAAAATAAAGAG
Source organism: uncultured Alphaproteobacteria bacterium (assembly GCA_902526175.1). GTDB lineage: Bacteria > Pseudomonadota > Alphaproteobacteria > Methylaequorales > Methylaequoraceae > CACBWF01. The sequence goes on from CABZJY010000017.1 coordinate 4,313, forward strand.
CTTGGGAGAGAACAAGGACAGATAAGAGCTTCCTTTCATTCTCCTATGGGGTTAGGGGAAACCATTACAGCCTTTGGATTAGCAAAGCCAACACCAGATGGCATATGGGGTACAGGAAGTGAAGTTCCTATTAGAGCAGGAGGTCTTGCCGCATCTATTCCAATTGGTAATAAAGGACTTGCTATAGGAGCAACCTATACAGAAAGCATGACCCGCCCAGGAGAAGAAGTAAAGGATCTTGGGCTTGAAGCAAATATGAAGTCAGCTTCGATTAATGTTTCTTATCCATTAAAATATAAAAGAGATTTAGTTGTACTGGCCCGCAGCTCAATTAATTGGATTGACGAAATTCAACATACCAATGCCAGTGGTTTGGATGAAGAAATTAGCCATGACAGAATTACGAGCTTGAAAGTCGGGGTTGGTATGAATAGGTGTACAGAATTTTGCTTGAGCCTAGATGCAGAAATTTCTAAAGGAATTTCACTTGGTTCTCGAACAAGGAAAGATGTTGGGCCAGGAACTCCACTATCACGAGAGGCAGCAGATGTTAACTTTTCTCATTTAAGATTTTCAGCAGCATACAAAGCAAATTTTTTTAAAGATTATTTGATGAGTATCAATACTGGCGGACAATATTCTTTTTCTGGAAGTGTACTAAATTCTGAACAAATGGGAATAGCTGGGGATGAAAAGCTTAGTGGTTTGGCTTCAGGGGGAGTTTCAGGGGATGAAGCCTGGTATGTTAGGGCGCAGGTAAATAGAAATATTTCTTTAGCTAATAACTTATCCATATCACCTTATTTATATTCGGCGGCAGGTAAGGCGTATCTATCTGACCCGACTGCCTCAGAGAGATCCTCCAGCTACGCTAGAGCTGTTGGAATAGGTCTAGAATTCGGAGGTGAAGATAGCTATTTCATAGATAAATCGGTAACAGGTAAATTTGAATTTTCAAAAAATTGGGCGAGTAGTAATCTTGAAAAAACCTATGATACAAGATTTAGTAATAACCAAATGTTCTTAAAACTAGCTGTTAATTTCTGAAGTGAAGAATATGAATTTTAGAAAAAAGCTTATATTACCAACTATTTTATTCAGTCTCTCAATAAATGGTTATTCTCAAGAAATGCCAACTGGTGGTAATGTTCAATCGGGTACCGCAACTATCTCTGGATATGGTACAAATGAATTGAGAATTGATCAAAAATCTCAAAAGTCAATAATTCACTGGGATAGCTTCTCCATCAATCCAAAAGGTAGAGTAAATTTCAATCAACCTTCAAGTAGCTCTTTCTCCCTTAATAGAGTAAATGGATCCACGCCATCTTCAATTGCCGGCAAACTCAATTCAAATGGCAAAGTAATGCTCATCAATCCTAACGGAATCGCTATTACCCCTGGTGCGGTCATCAATACGAACTCTTTTACAGCCTCATCGTTAGATATTAAAAACGAGGACTTTCTAAAAGACAAATACATATTTGAAGGAAAAGGAAATTCAAAAGGTGTTGTCAATAAAGGCAGTATTAACGTGAATGGGGGAGGTAACGCAGCTCTTCTTGGGGGATTGGTATCCAACACTGGAATTGTAACCGCAAAACTAGGAAAAATTTTTCTTGGCTCTGGTGAAAAAATAACAGTTGATTTTGTTGGTGATGGCCTGATGAAGGTAACGATACCAATTTCAAAACTTGGTAATATAAAAGACATTAAAGGGCGTACATTAAAAAGTATAGTTTCAAATAAGGGGACTCTTAAAGCCAATGGTGGCGTTATACAATTGTCAGCTGCTGACGCTCAATATTTAAGTAGAGGCACTGTAAATTTGAGTCAAAGTGGAAAAATTTATGCTAGAAATGTTGGAAACAAGTCAGGAAGAATAGTTATTGGCGGACCAAATAATCAAAGTATTAATTTGGCAGGAACACTTGATGCATCATCTAGGTATCAGATGCAAGCTCAGAATAAAAATAGTGTAGTTGCAATTTCAGGAGGAGATATAAAACTCAAAGGAAATATATATGCGAAAAATCATAAGACTAAATCTGTGAATATTAAAGCAAGAGGGAATTTAGAGTTAAATAATAAAATTATAGCTTCAGGGAATAAATTTGGTGGTGAAATTATGCTAAACTCTGAAAACTCCACTGTAAAATCTCCCTCAAGCTATCTAGATGTCTCAGGAGGTTTTAAGGGGGGTAGAATTACATCAGGCTCAAAGATCACTAATATATCATCAGGAGGGCTAAATGCCTCCTCAGCGTCCGGATATGGAGGAGTTATTGATATAGTTGGTTCAAAAATTTCAGTTAAGAAAGCTAGAATAAATGCGCAAGGGAAAAAGCATGGTGGCCTTGTAAGGATTGGGGGTGATTTACAAGGTGGCAAAAATAGTAATCAAAACTATGATAAAATGTTAGCTAGTCAAAATATTAAGAATAAACTTAAAAATTCCGAAGTTGTAGAAATTGATGAGAAATCATTAATTGATATTTCTAGCTCTGAAGGGCGGGGAGGAGTTGCAATTGTTTGGTCTGAAAATTTAACCAAATTTTCGGGTAGTATAATTGCAAAGGGTGGTGAAAAAAATAAGTCTATAAATAAGCAACCACAAACTTCATTAATTAAATTAACCTCTACATCTGACCCGCCTGTAAAAAAGCTTACTGGTAGATCTAAAGATCCCCCATCTTTAGTTGAATCAAAAAAGGTTTCTTCTAGCTGGGCTTACGGACCAGATCCGCCAGGAAAAGAAAGAGTAGAGAGTAAATCAGGTTTTGAAAAATTTGAAGGGAAATTAACAAAAACCAACCTTACCCTCCCATCAGAACAATTGATGATTGCAAAAAACAAAGCTAATTCCACAACACGAAGCAAAAAAAAGCAGTCAAAATTGAGCGATGGGTCTCCTCTTGATCGATATGATAAAGGTGGCGGCTTTGTGGAGATTTCATCAAAAGAATCCCTTAATATAACCAATTTTAAAAATTTAGAAGTTGGTAACGGTACACTATTGCTTGATCCACGCTACATTAGAATTCAATCTTCTGATACAGATTCATATGGAGTTTCTAACGGAGGATTGTATGCACAAAATAATACAGGTACAACTTTTCTCACACCAGGCAATATTACCAGTTTATTGAACGCAGGAACTGATGTTACTCTTCAAGCTCATCATACTATTTTTGTAGATTCAGCAATTGATGCCGATGATAGCGCCTCATCAGATCTAACTTTGCAGGCTGGATATAGAGTTGATATTGATGCAAATATAGATATCGGTAATGGGGACCTTAGTATTAAGACAAATGACCTTGCATCAAACGGTGTAAGTACATCTTTATCGAGCTCAGAGGGCACTTTAATTGCTAATGGAGTAACTTTGACTGCTAATAATGTTACTATTGATAATATGGGAAGGGACTCAAGTGTGTCCACTAATAGTTATCTTCCCGCTATCAATGCTGATAACAAAATAACAATTAGGGATAATGCTGTATCAGGTCGTGGTGGAACTGGGATTACGCACAGACTTTATGGTAACTTAACCGCAGACGGCTCGGGTAATGCCATTGAGATAGCGAGTGCTAGATTAAGGCGTTATAATAGTAGTACTCTATCAGCACCAAATGGAAGATGGCTAGGATGGAAATCAACTTCAGATGAGAATCACCTAGTTCAAGAAAATAACAGACAAAATGCAGATTTTAAAGAGTTCGGTAAAACTTATGGGTCACACACCCCAACGCCAGCATCTGGAAATGGGTATTTGTTTTCCTATAACAGAGACTTAACAAAAACAATTTCAACTGCTACTAAAGGGTATGATGGAACAACAGCAATAACAACAGCTACTGGACTTGTTTACAGTTCAATTAACACCTACCATAACGATACTGTCACACTTGATTCACCAGATGCAACGTTTGATAATAAGAATGCAGGTTCGTCAAAAACTGTAACGGCTAATAGTGCTTTTTCAGCAACTAGTTCATTAACAACAGGGATTAGTGGAACTGGTGAAACAACTGTTTACGGATATCAGGTAGCATCTGGGGCACAATCAAATACAAATGGAATAGTCGCTAGACGATCCATAACATTAAGTGGGGATCGTTTTTATAATGGAACGAATACAGTAGATGGTTCCGATCTAGACGAGTTCACAACATTGGTAAGTGGGGAGAGCTTGGGCGTGACAGGAAGTGGCACTGTTAACAGGCTTGTTGCCGGCATTGGAGATCAAGCTGTTTCATTAGGATCTATTGCTTTACAAGACAGCGGGTCACATCTTGCTGCAAATTATTTTCTTTCAGGCGCCACATATGAAATTACTCAAAAACCAGTTACTGTATCTGGTACAAAATTTTATGACGGAGATAGTGACGTTCTTGCGAATGAAATAACGTCGATCTCTGGCACTGTGGGCTCTGAAACTTTATCGATGTCAGGTCAAGGCTCAACATCAAGCGCGAATGTGGGCAGTGGATTGGTTGTTACGACGGGTTCACTTGCACTTGCTGATGGGATTGGTGCTGCCTCCAACTATATTATTAATGGGAATATTACATTTGATATTAATCCAAGAGTCCTAAGTATTGAGGCTTCAAGGCCTGTAAATGGATCAACAACAATTCTCAGCTCTGTTTCAACCTTAACAAATTTAGTCAGTGGAGAAAATCTTACTCTAAGTGGTTCTGGCGTTGCGGCACAGTCTAACGCTGGAAATGACATTAGCATAAGTGACATTTCTTCATTTAGCTTATCAAATGGATCTGGTGGGTTATCAAGCAACTATACACTAACTGGTGGAACGCATCTAGTAGACTTAACAGCGACTAGTGCATTTGTTACCGGTGCAAGAGTCTATGACGGTCTTTTAACGATAAGCGGAAGCATCCTTACATTTGTTGATCCGAATGATCTATCAGCCAGCGTCAGTGTTACAGGCACTGGTAGCATTTCAAATGCTGATGTAGGGGCTTACTCGGTCAATGTATCTGGTTTATCTTTATCAGGGGCTGATGCAGGAAATTACAATTTAAGCACTATAAGTTCGGCTGGTAACGTGTCTGTTAATATTACAAAAAGAGCTGTAAATATTTCTGGGACAAAAACCTATGATGGAACAACCGGGATTGATGAGTCCGGACTAAGTATTGGTAATACAATTAGTGGAGATACTGTATCTGTGTCAGGGACAGCTACACTTGTAAACGCAGCTGCAGGTACCAGAGAAATAAATGTAAGCAGTCTGTCCCTGGGAGGAACAGACAATGGCAATTATACATTTACTGATGGGACTCATCAAATGACGGTTAATCCAGTAGTGCTTAATCTTCATGGAACAAAAGTTTATGATGGTGATACAACCGCAAACGTGAGTGATAATGAAGTTAGCATTCAAAATCTTGTAACTGTCGGGGGTGTAACAGAAGGATTAAGATTCACTGGAACTGGAATAGCAGCAAGTAAAGATGTAATAGTTGGAAATACTACTTTGAGTCAAAATACACTTGCTATAGCAGACAAGACTCATGCCGCATCTAACTATACTTTTTCAGGTGCAACTATGACCTTTAATGTAACTGAAAAATCTATCGATACTAATTTTGCTCGAGTGTATGATGGAACGAATGTAGTAAGTAATTCGAGCTTCTCCTCAGCAACTGGGTTAATTGGAAGCGAAACAATTACAATGGCAAGCGGTTCAGGAACTGTAGCTTCTTCAGATATAAATTATAGTGGAAGCTCAGTTGCACTTAATTCAACAGGAAATCTTGCGCTAGGCAATGGGTCAAATGGTGGTCTGGCTCAAAATTACACACTTTCTGGAGGAAGTCATAATTTGACAATTTCTCAGAGACCTCTAGATATAAGCGGAACAAAGGTCTACGACGGAAATACAGTAGGGGAAGTAGCAGAGTTATCACTAACAAATAGCTCCGGCGGATCAACGGGATTAGTAGATGGAGATAGTGATGGGAATTTTGAAACACTGACCCTTGGGGGTAGTTCTGTAACCATTGGAAATAAAGATGTTGCAAATTCTCCAACAACAATAACAAACGCTGCATCTAGGTTAACCAAAAGCAATGGCTCAAATGGTGGACTGGCAAACAACTATACATTTTCGGGCGGCACTCACGCCTTTACTGTTACAACTAAACAAATCAACTTTTCAAGAGTATATAATGATTTAACAACGGTTGTTGGATCTAATTTAAATTCAACGCTAACTACCTCTGACACTGTTGGGTCCGAAACATTAACTATGACAGGATCAGGATCAGTAGCTTCACAAAATTTTAGTGGGTCAGCTCAATCAATTACTTTGGGTACATTATCACTTGGAAATGGAACAAATGGGGGGCTAGCTTCTAATTATACATTGTCTGGGTCAAGTCTAACAATCAATAAAAGACCTCTAGATATTGACGGCTCAAAAATATATGACGGAAATACCAATGCAGCAGATTCAATACTTACTGCAAGTAATTTTGCAACTGACTCAACAACCGGAAACACTGAAACTTTGGGTCTTTCTGGCACAGCAACAATAAGTTCAAAAGATGCTGGTTCTCGAACTATTACCAATGCTGCATCTGCTATAACTTTATCTAATGGTTCAAATGGGGGGCTTGCAAATAATTATACATTTACTGGAGGAACGCATAATTTCACAGTCAATACACGTCCTTTAGACGTCAGTGGAACTAGACAATATGATGGAACAACAGTTGCATCTTCCTCGGACTTGCCTACACTTAGCAATTTTGTTGGGTCAGAAACAGTTACAATTTCAGGGAATGGTTCAGTAAACTCTGCAAACGTTGCTAATAATTACAGCGTGAATACTTCTGGTCTTTCGCTTGTAAACGGCTCCAATGGAGGTCTGGCTGCTAATTATAATTTAACTGGAGGCACATATACCCTCAATATAACAAAAAGAAACCTGTCGCTTGATGGCACTCGCGCATATGATAATGTCACCACCGTTCAATCATCTGAATTAACCCTGTCTAATCTTGTTAGTGGAGAAAATTTAACACTTTCTGGCAATGGTTCGATAGCTAGTGCGAATGTAGGGGCTAATAAAACGCTTACACTTGGATCATTATCAATTTCTGACGGTTCTGGAGGAGACGCAGACAATTATCAGCTCTCCGGTGGAACATACCACTTTGATATTACTAGAAGACCAATTGGCCTATCTGGAACACGCCTTTATGATGCTACAACCAATGCAGTTGCATCTGATCTTTCTACTCATAGTAATTTGGTAGGCTCACAAACATTAGCTTTATCAGGTACAGGCACAGTAACAAATAAGGATGCAGGGTCTAACAAGACAGTGTCTTTGGGTACATTAGCTTTAGGAGATGGCTCAAATGGTGGACTAGCAGCAAACTACACTTTATCAGGTGGAACACACCAATTAACTGTAAATCAAAGACCATTGAATGCAACCTTGTCAAGACAATATGATGCAAGTACAACTGCCGCAGGATCGACAATAAGTAGCTTTGATGCGCTCCAGGGCGGAGAAAATCTGACCATGACAGGATCAGGTACAGCATCATCGGAAAATGTTGCAAATAGCATTTCTATGTCTAATAACGGAGATCTAGCCCTTGCCGATGGGTCAGGGGGATCAGCAGGACTGGCCTCAAACTATAGTTTAAATTCAACTGTAATTAATATTACTCAGCGTGTACTAGATTCATCAGGGTCTAAAATTTATGATGCCAATACAGATGCAATTGCTAGTGCAATTACGTTGTCTAATTTAGCAGGAGGAGAAACATTAACTCACTCTGGAACAGCTTCTACAAGCTCTGCAAATGTTGGAAGTTATACGATCAATAATTTATCTGGAATCAGCATCTCCAATGGAACAGGTGCTGCTTCAAATTATACACTTACAGGGGGAACGCATAGTTTCTCTGTAAATAGAAGAGTCAT
>CABZJY010000018.1 GCA_902526175.1 uncultured Alphaproteobacteria bacterium
TTTGTGGTTTTAAGTATAAAGTTATTTTTTGTTTTGGAAACATTCTCCTTGTTATAAAATAATTCTTCATTGATTTTCTCACCTTTCCTTAATTCAGTATATATAATCGGGATTTCTTTTTTTTGTCCTGAGAGTTGAATCATTTTTTTCGCCAAATCTTTTATTTTTACTGGCTCTCCCATTTCTAAAACATGTATTTCTCCAGACTCTCCTTTAGAACTATCAATGGATGCTATAATGACAAGCTCTACAGCTTCTCTGATTGTCATGAAATATCTTTGCACATTTGGATGAGTTATAGTAATTGGACCTCCTTCTTTAATTTGCTTCTCAAACAAAGGTATAACAGACCCGGTTGATCCAAGCACATTACCAAATCTTACAATTTTTAGCTCAGTAGCTATTTTCCCATCTAGTTGTTGAATATACTTTTCACATAATCTTTTTGTAGCCCCCATAAATGTTGATGGATTAACTGCTTTATCAGTAGATATGAATACCATTTTATTAACACTAAATACTTTACAAGCACTTAAAATATTTAGAGTACCTAAGAAATTTGTATTAATTGCTTCAATTGGATCGTCTTCTGCAAATGTAATATGTTTTAAAGCCGCTGAATGAAATACGATATCTGGTTTACACTCTTTAAATACTTTAAATATTTTTTTTTTATCTCTTACATCCCCTAATATAGACTTTATTCTTGCATTATTCCCAAGTTTTTGAGTGGCTTGATAGAGATGGAACTCATTTTGTTCAAATAGTATTAATTTTTTTGGAGAGAAATTATATATTTGTTTACATAACTCAAATCCGATACTTCCACCTGCTCCCGTTACTAAAATAATTTTATTCTTTAAAAGTTTGTATTTACCTGTTTTATGAACTTTTTGTTTTCTCCCCAAAACGTCTTCTACCTCAATAGGATAAGTTTCAAACTTCTTGAGATGTGTGTTTCTTAACTCTGTAATCCTAGGCACCTCTCCGATTGCTAAACCATTTTGTCTTGCAAAAACAAATAATTTTTCAATTATCTCGTGTGTTAAACTATGGTCAGTTATTATTATTCTTTGAATTGAGTTATTCTTTTTTTCAATCAATCTATCTAGATTATCTAAATTTCCTATATCCCCTATAACTGGGATGCCATGAATCTGATTTCCAACAGATTTCTTTTTGATTCCAAGTATTGCAACAACGTTGTAAGGAGAATTTGTTTCTCTAGTTGCTGCTCTGATGAATAATTCTGATGTATCACCATCACCAATTATTAAAACATTGATTTTTTGATTATTATTTTTCTGATTGTTTAAGATATCTTTAACCAGTCTGTAAAAAATTCGTGGTCCTGAGATTCCAAAAACAGAGACAAGGAATAATAGTATTGGAAAAGACCGTGGGATATTTTCTAATCTGATTGTTAAGAAAAGAGCAGCAACTACTATGAGACTTGCCGCAGTTAATGACTTTAAAATTGAAAAAATCTCATTTATGGATGCATATCTCCAAATGCCTTGATAAAGCCCTAATCTATGGAGAAATATTACAGTAGTGGATGTAAATAAAACCAAAAATGGCAATAAACTTTTAAATAGTATGAAACCTTGGCTCTCAAGTCTTAGCCAAAGTGCAAAAAAAAACGACGCTGATAGAATAATTACATCGTGTATGACTGTAATAAATATTCTTTTTTTAAAGTTAATCATTATCTCTTTCTATACCTAACTTTACCGAGCCAAAAAAGAAAAATAAAAACAGTCAACAATGCGAGAATTACTGTTATTGTTCCTAACTTTGTAAATAAAATAGAAAACGAAAGTAATAATATATTAACAAAAACTATGTATCTTAAAACATAGTCATGACTAAAACCATTCCTAACTTTTTTTTGATAGAAGTGCTCGCTATGTGCTAAAAAAATATTTTTTTTTTCAATAATCCTTCTAATCAGTGTAATCGAGGAATCACTTAAATAGTAGATAACCAATAAACAAATTGAGATAAACCCCTTCTCATTTATGAAGCTAGAAACAAAAATTGACCCAATAAAAAAACCAATTGGTATTGAGCCACTATCACCAATAAAGATTTTAGAAGGAGTAATATTCCAATATAAAAAACCTAGAAACACAGAAAATAAAAGAATACCTATGTACGAATATTGCCTATCAATAACCTCCATTAAAGATAATACAATAATACCAATAGAAAAGAATAAAACCTGTACAGCAGTTATTCCATCAATTCCATCCATAAAATTAAACACATTCATAACCCACATCCATAACATTGATAAAAAAATATATAAAACAATTTTCATAATATGTTGATTAAAATACATTTCACCTATCTGAGAGTTTTTGGAAAGAAAAATAGACAACTGTTTGTCAAAAAAACTTATACCTAAAAGAACAATTACTACCTGAAAAATAAGTTTTTTTGCCGAAGATAAATTTTTTATATCATCGTAAAATGAAAAAAGGCAGGCTATCAACATTAGCAGACTTAGTAAAATCCAGGGTGATCTATTTATAAATCCAAAATATGAGTAAAGTATTATGGAGGTAGATAATATTGGTATTAATAATATACCGGCACCCTTTGGAATAATCATTTCATGATTACTTCTATAATTTGGCACATCAACGATCTTATTTGTTTTAAGAAATTTAATTAGTGGCTTTAATGCAATAAGAACAAAAAAAACTAAAAGAATTGGAAAAAAAATGTTAAAAAAAAGTACCATTCTTAATTAATACTAACACATATATTATGGACAAAAGAACTCTCCAAAAAAAAATAGCTATTATAGGACTTGGATATGTCGGTTTACCTTTAGCAATAAAACTCTCTTTGAATTTTAATGTTGTTGGCTTTGATGTCAATTCGAAAAGGATATACTCTTTAAAATTAGGTATTGATAACACTAACGAAGTAGATGAAAAAAAACTAAGAACAGCTTTAAAGAGTAATTTATTATTGTCGAGTAAAGAAGATTCAATTAAAAATTGTGATATTTTTATAATTACAGTGCCCACACCAGTTACAAAAGAAAACAAACCGGATCTGACCTTTTTAGAAGATGCTTGCAACACAGTCGGAAAAATAATGAGAAAGAATAGTATTATTGTTTTTGAGAGTACTGTTTATCCAGGGGTAACAGAAGATTTTTGCGGAAAGATCCTAGAAAAGAGGTCAGGTTTATTGAATGAAATTGACTTTTTCCTTGGCTACTCGCCTGAGAGGATTAATCCCGGTGATAAAGTGCATACAATTGATAAAATCACCAAAGTTATTTCAGCAAATAATAGAGAAACCCTAAAAATCCTAAAAAAAATCTATGGCTCTATCACAAATGGTAATATTTTTGAAGCAAAAAGTATTAAAGTTGCAGAAGCCTCAAAAGTTATTGAAAATTCTCAAAGAGATATAAATATCGCATTTGTGAATGAAATAACAAAAATTTGCATGAACCTTGGTATTAGTATTTATGACGTACTCGATGCGTCCAGTACAAAGTGGAACTTTCTTCCTTTTTATCCTGGATTGGTGGGAGGGCATTGTATAGGTGTCGACCCTTACTATTTAGCATTTAAGTCAAAAAAAATTGGTATCAAACCAGAAGTCATTTTGTCAGGAAGAAAAACAAATGATGAAATGAGTAAATTCTTTGGAGAAAAAATTCTAGATCATATAAAATCTAAATCTAAGATCTTAATTTTTGGTGCAACTTTTAAAGAAAATGTTCCTGATACACGAAATTCAAAAGTTTTTGATTTAATTAATTTCCTAAAAAGCAAAAAACACCTTGTACATATATGCGACCCTTATATTTCAGACAAAAGAATACATGGAAATCAGGTCTATAAACTTAATGAGCTTAAACAAAATTATTATGACCTATTAATTCTAACAGTAAATCACAAACAATTTGCTAGTATATATCCGAGAAAAGTAAATTTTTTTATGAAAAGAAGCGCACTAGTTTTTGACTTAACAGGTGCTTGGAAAAAGAAACAACATAATTTAAAATATAATACTCTTTGATACTCTAACTAATTGATCTAAATAACCATTTTAACTTCTTTCCAGGGATTACCCTTTCTTCCAATAAAATGTGTAAGTTCTTTGTAATTGTGTTACTTAATCCGAGATAAATACTTTCACTAATTTCAATAATTGGATCCGAACAAATAAACTCCCATCCATGACCGTCCTTTAATCTTAAGATTACTTTTTTTTTACCACTTGTAATATTAGCTTCTACATCTGGATGGATATGGAACCTTAGTTGAGAATATCTAGGTTTCGTTTTGTAGTAACCAGGAGTCTTTACAAGAGTATCTTGACCTCTTATTATTTTTTTATGTGTATCAATATGAATTTTCCTATTATGAATTAATCCAAATACTTCTTTGTACCCATTATGAGAAGAATCAATCCAATGTGACTTTCCATCAGTATATTTTTTTGACCAAACATCTGCAATTCTACCCTTTTTAAACTTTTCAAAAAAGATATCCGATGAATTAATATTGTCAATTGTCAATGTTGAGTGGGCAGCTGAGGACTTCATAGCTTCTGCCCATTTTTTATTTTGTATATGTGGAGAGCCAGAATTTACAATTATAATTTGTTTTCCAAAAGAAAATTCAAATGAAAGAGAGCCTGCATATATAGAATATATAGACGGGTTACCGGCATCCATAAGGAAAGTTATTTTGTTTTCTGAAATTCTCTGTAATCCTAATTTATTTGATGAATTTGGAATTTTTATTTTTGAATTTGATCTTAACAAAACCTGATCAATCAAAAATTTACTTACTGGTGCTGAATTATTAAATGATGCTAAACTCCCATCTCCATGCCTGTAAAATTTTAAAAAAGCAGCCATTTTTGATATAGTAGAATTTATTTTTTCTGGAACCTGAATTTTTGATAATGATAAAAAATTCTTGATATCTATTAAGATCTGAAGAAATTCTAAATGGATTTTTGGAGATTTCTGCTTGTGTAACCCTTCATTAGTAACCTGTTTATCAATTTCAGATAATGCCAAAGAACACCCAAAATCATGAAATTTTTTTAGTGTTTTAAAACTTAAAGATGCCATGATTATTGCTTTTACGCAAAACATCCTTTCAAATCCATCTGAATCTACTAAATCATAATTTATTAAATGTTTTGATTGTATTGATAAACTTTTTATTACTTTTTTTTGTAATTTTTCTTCTGCACCTGAGCAATAGAATGTAAAATTCTCCAACAAAGCACAAACTCTTTTTGCTAAAATATCACTTCGCCATTCTTTTTTGCTCCAATAATTAAAATCATTTATCCAATCTATTACACATTTCCTTGAAAAGGTTCTTGCTTTATTTGAACCTACAGCCCGTAAATCTCTTATCCAACAAAAACTATGCAATTCATTATTCCATGTCAGTGATGCTTTATTTCTAGACCATATATAATTTTTCAAGAAAACACTCTCTCCATAAAAAGAAAAATAACCTTTTAGGATTTCGTATCCATTATCTGCGTTACCTCCCCATCCATCAGTGAACTTCTTAATAATATTTTCAGAAGCATATTTTTCTAGTATGGTTTTGTGTAATGGTGTTCTAAGTAGTATTGCGTAAAATTTTGAAAATAGTTTTTCGTTCATATTTCTTGTTATCTAATTTTTTTCATACATGAGATAAAAAAACCATCAACACCACCAGATTTTCTATAATTAAGAGGTGACATGATTATATTTGCATCTTTATTTATACAATCCAAATCAGTTACTATATCTTTAAGGTTTACTTTGATGAATCTATCGTTTTTATTTAAAAAATTGTTGATTTGTCCTTCTCCCTCTTTATAAATTAAAGAACAGACTGCATAGATCATTATTCCATTTTTTTTAATTAATTTGGAGGTTTTTTCTAAGATTTCTTGTTGAGCTCTCAAAAGGCTATGGATATTTTTTTCCTGAATCAAAATTTCTGGTTTTTTTTGAATAATTCCTGTTGCTGAACATGGTGCATCAATTAAAGCGCAATCGTATAAATCTTTTATGTTGTTCTTCAATATATCCTCACATAAGATTTTTGGCCTAAATTTCATTCTCCTAAGATTTTCTTTTAATTTACAAGTTCTCTCTAATGATTTTTCAATTGCAGTTACTTGAAATCCTGCATTACATAATTGTATAGTTTTCCCTCCTGGAGCAGAACCAATCTCAAGAACATTAATTTTTTTTCTATCCAAATTAAATATCCTTTCAATAACGGTACAAGGAATTGATGCCGATAAACCTTGGATCCACCACTCTCCGTTTTGAAATCTAGGAAGATTTTCAATACCACCAGTATGTTTTATTCTTAATATATTATTAAATATATTTTTTCCTTTTAGTTCTTTTACATATTTCATATCCATAAGTCGCTTATTTTTAAAATGAATATCAAGAAGGGGTACTTTACTGACACAATTTGAAAAATCGTTAATATTTATTTTAATATCTGAATATGTTTGTTCTATTATCCACTTTGGAATATTATTAGTAGGGTCTAGAGTTTTAATTAACATTAATTTATTCCTACAAACGTTCCTTAAAACGGCATTGACAAATGATTGTAATCCAAAATAGTGTTTTTTTGTAATTTCTACAGTAGTGAAAGTTGCTGCATGATCTGAAACCTCAAGAAAAAGTATTTGTGTTATTCCGATTCTTAAAATATTTTTAAGTTTATCATTTTTTTCTTTGAGTGGTTTTTTAACAAATTTGTCAATTACAAAATCTACTTCCCCATTTCTTCGAAGAAATGTCAAAATTAACATTTTTACGAACCCTTTATCTTTTTTGTTAAGTTTCTTAAAATTATCAAGGTTCGCAGTTATACCTTCTAAAGTATAACCCTGAAATAACTTTTCGATTATTCTCAAACAAATTTCTCTTGTATTCATAAAATAATACTTTAATTATTTATAATATAGGGTAATTAGATCGTGAAAAAGAAAGTAAAAACAAAAATTAACAAGAATAAGAAAGTTAAAGAATTAGGTGGCCCAAAGGGACTTGACCCAACTAGATATGGAGATTGGGAAAGAAAAGGAATTTGTTACGACTTTTAAGGATTAACTCCTATTTTTAACTAGTTCTTCAACAACCTCAGGTTCACTCAATGTTGAAATGTCTCCAATCTCTTTTTCCTCATTAGAAGCCACTTTCCTTAGAATTCTCCGCATTATTTTCCCAGATCTAGTCTTAGGTAAATTCGGCGCCCACTGAATTATATCCGGTGAGGCAATAGGCCCGATTTTACTCCTAACCCACTGTCTTAATTCTTCTTTTAACTCATCAGTGTACTTGTTTCCTTTCATCAGTGTTATAAAAGCATATATACCTTGTCCTTTAATTTTATGTGGAAACCCAACAACAGCAGATTCTGAAACTTTTTGATGTAACACCAAAGCACTTTCTACCTCTGCAGTACCTAATCTGTGTCCTGAAACATTAATTACATCATCAACTCTTCCAGTTATCCAATAGTAACCATCTTTGTCTCTTCTGCAACCGTCACCGGTAAAGTACTTCCCTTTAAATGTTTTAAAATAGGTGTCTTCAAACCTTTTGTGGTCTTTGAATACAGTTCTCATCATACCAGGCCATGCTTCGGAAATACACAGATTTCCACTGCATTCACCAGAAAGTTCTTTTCCATCATTATCAACAATTACAGGTTTTACCCCAAAAAAAGGGAGTGTTGCAGACCCTGGCTTAGTTGGAGTTGCACTTGCTAAAGGTGAAATTATTGCCGCACCTGTTTCTGTTTGCCAATACGTGTCAACAACAGGGCAATTTGAATTTCCAACTACTTCATAATACCATTTCCAAGCTTCTGGATTGATAGGTTCTCCTACGGTGCCTATTACTCTCAAAGATTCTCTTCGCGTTTCATTTACATAATTATTACCTAACCCCATCAATGCCCTGATTGCAGTTGGTGCGGTATAAAATATATTTACATTATATTTATCCACTATTTGCCAAAATCGAGATGGTGTAGGGAAAGTAGGGATACCCTCAAACATTAAGGTAGTCGCACAATTACACAAAGGGCCGTATACAATGTAGCTGTGCCCAGTAACCCAACCAACATCAGCTGAACACCAATAGATGTCATCATTTTTGAGATTGAATATTAATTTATGAGATAATGAAGCATGAAGGAGGTACCCTGCTGTTGTATGCATAACTCCTTTCGGAGCGCCAGTGGATCCTGAGGTATATAAAATAAAAAGGGGATCCTCAGAGTCTTGTGTTTCTGGATCACAGGTCGAACTTTGAGAATTTACTAAATCGTGATACCAGAAATCTCTTTGAGAATCGAAATTATCTTCGCTATCTGTTCTTTTCACAACAAGAATCTTTTCAACTATTTTTAAATCTTCTACAGCTTTTTTTACATTATTTAATAGAGGTACTCTCTTCCCTCCTCTAATCCCTTCATTTGCTGTTATTATGAGCGAAGACTCACAATCTATAATTCTATTTTTAAGAGATTCTGGAGAAAACCCACCAAATACTACAGAATGAATTGCTCCAATCCTGGCACACGCAAGCATCGAAATTGCTGCTTCTGGTATCATAGGAAGGTAAATTGTAACTCTATCATTTTTCTTTACACCAAGCTCTTTAAGACCATTGGCAAGCTTGCAGACTTTTTCATAAAGATCTTTGTATGTAAGTTTTAGACTTTCTTTAGGGTCATCACCTTCCCAGATAATTGCAAGCTTATCTGCATTCTTTTCTAGATGTCTATCTAGACAGTTATAAGATGCATTTAATTTCCCTCCTTCAAACCATTTTATAGAAACATCATTACTAAAACTATAATTTCGCACAGTGTCGAATTTCT
>CABZJY010000019.1 GCA_902526175.1 uncultured Alphaproteobacteria bacterium
AGAAATTTTAGTCAAAAAAGGTCAAAGTGTTGATGAGGGTGATCCGTTAGTAGTATTTGATGCCACCTTACAAAGAGCTGATAAAAGAAAGCTTAACTACCAACTTTCTGTAGTTGATGCTAAAATTGATAGATTAAAAAAACAAGCCTTACTCAGATCAGGTAATGAAGTTGATAACCCTTCTGATGAAAGACAAAACGTAATTTTTAAAGATAAAAAAGAACAATATTTAGCAAAATCTGCATCTTTAAATAAACAGATTACTTCGACACAAGATGATTTATCATTCATAAAAGAACAACTTGATATTCAAAAAAAATTAGAGAACTCAAAAAAAAGTCTTTTTGATCTTGATTTAGTTGCAGAAGCTCAAGTTCTTGCTGAAAGAAATAAAAGATTGTCTCTAGAAAAAGAGTTTACAAAAACTAGTAATAAACTTAGTGAATTAAAATCTAATAGGGAGGAATATAACAGTCAGTGGTTTGGTGGAATTAACGATGAACTTGTTACTCTAGAAGATCAAAAAATGTCTTTATTAGAAGACTTAAAAAAGCTTGAAAGACAACAAACGGACGTAACTGTTCGAGCACCACAATCAGGTATGATTTTAAATCTACATTCACTGTATCCTGGTGCAGTTATATCTCCAGGGAAAAGTGTAGTGACTCTCGTTCCTACTGGTGTTGAACTTCTCACAGTATTTGATGTTGATCCATCTGATATTAGTAAACTAATTCCTGATACCTCAGTCAAGATTCAACTTAGTGCTCTACCTGCTCAAAAACATGGAGAATTAAAAGGAATAATAAGTTATATCTCGGCTGACACCGTTGATAAAGATGTTGACGGCAAACCAGGAAATTTTTATAGAGCAAGAGCTACTATTACGGATAATTTTTTAAAAGACACACCTCCTGGCTTCAATTTAATGCCAGGTATGAAAGTTTCTGGAAAAATCAGAGTTGGAAAAAGAAGATTAATCACATACTTCATTTATCCATTAATAAGGACATTAGGTAACAGTTTTGCAGAACCATAGTATATGAAAAAAATTAAAATTAAATTTAGAGTATTAGTTACTATAGTTGCAGTTTTAGTCTCTTTTTTTGCTGGCATAATAAGAATAGCAGACCCAGAAATCACAGAAGTATTAAGATTAAAATACTTCGATCAATTACAAAAATATTCTACAAGAATTACAGATGGGCATACTTATACTGTAATAGTTGATATAGACGAAAAATCTCTCGAAGAAATAGGTCAGTGGCCTTGGTCAAGGACAGTGTTAGCTGAATTATTTAAAAAATGTGCTGAATCTGGAATGTTAGTGATGGGATTAGATATTTTGTTCGCTGAACCAGATAGAACGTCACCAAATTTAATTGCCAAAGAAATAGAAAAATTAAATCCTACATTGGCTTCAGAATTAAGTAAACTTCCGTCTAATGAATTTATTGCAAGCCAATCAATGTTAAAAAAAAATGAAAAACCTGACCCTAAAAAACCAAAATTAAAAATTGTTTTAGGTCATTCTGCTTTAAATCTTGAAGGTGATGCAAAAAGAGAAGATGTTCAAGAAACCTCAGTCAAAGCTTTTCTTGGTAAAGATCCTAAAAATTGGTTAACTCCTTCACCTGGACTACTTGCAAATGTTTCTGAATTTGAAAAAAGTGCTTTTGGAGCTGGTACAATTTCTTTAGCCCAAGAACCTGACGGTATCATTAGACGTGTTCCACTTGTTTCCAATATTGCAGGAAAAATTCGCCCTACTCTCGCACTTGAGATGATCAGAGTTGCATTTCAAGGTAATAGTATAGCTACAAAAACAGGTATTAATGGTATTGAAGGTGTTATTATGCAAACTAAGGCAATAGGAAAAGCAATTATTCCAACAGATGCAAATGGACGTGTTTGGATCCATTATGGTGAACCTGATGAAATAAAGATGGATAAATCACGATATTATGTAAGTGCAGTAGATATTATAAAGGGTAGAGTTGGAAAAGAGAGACTACAGGGAAAACTTGGTATAATGGGAACATCAGCTACAGGTTTAAAAGATATTAAGCCAACTTCAGTAGAAGAAAGAATGCCCGGTGTTGAAGTACATGCAAATCTAATTGACACAATTGTTGATGCTATTCTTTTTTACACTAGTTCGAAAAGAGCTGATGATATTTATAATGCTTCATTAAAGCAAGGATTAGAAGAAAGTAAGGCAAAAGAAAACTCCGAGAAGGTAAAAATTAATGGGGCTCCTTTTTTAAAGTCTGGAGTTAATATGCCCTTTTATGAAGCTTTATCCGCAGTTATTTTAGGAATTATTTTCACCGTATCAGCTTTAAAATTTGGACCAATACTTAACATATCGTTTTTTGGATTAATACTGGGATCCGGATTTTATCTCAGTTTAAAACTATATCTTGAAGATAAAATTTTATTTGATCCCACATTCTCAGCGTTTTCAACTTTTATAATTTATTTTGGTACTACTTTTTCAAATTATTTAAGAGATGCTAATGAAAAAAAACAAATCAGAGGTGCATTTTCACAATATTTATCTCCGGCATTAGTAGAACAACTAGCAGCAGATCCAGATAAATTAGTATTGGGTGGTGAAACAAAACAAATGACATTTCTATTTTGCGATGTAAGAGGTTTTACAACAATTTCGGAGGCATTTAAATCAGATCCGCAAGGACTCACAAAACTAATAAATAGATTTTTAACGCCACTGACAAATGAAATTATTAAAATGAATGGTACAATAGATAAATATATGGGAGACTGTATAATGGCATTTTGGAATGCACCCTTGGACGTAAATAAACATCAAAATATATCATGCGAAGCTGCATTAAATATGCATAAAGCATTATTTGAATTAAATGAATTACGAAAAAAAGAAGCTAAAGAAGAAAAAAAAGACTTTTTGGAGCTTAAGATTGGAATTGGTCTTAATACAGGTAATTGTGTTGTAGGTAATATGGGGTCAGATCAAAGATTTGACTATTCAGTTTTGGGTGATGCTGTAAATCTCGCATCCAGATTAGAAGGCCAGTCAAAAGGGTATGGAGTTAAAACAGTAATAGGTGAAGAGACAAATAAATCTGCTGCCGATAATTACGCAACTTTGCAATTGGATTTAATCGCTGTTAAGGGGAAAAAAGAAGCAGTATCAATCTTTACCTTACTTGGTAATAAAGCAATGAAAGAATCTAAAGATTTCAAGGAATTAGAAAAAAATCATAATAAAATGCTTGATAATTATTTTAACCAAAATTGGGACAGTGCAATTGATTGTCTGGAATACGGTGAAAAGTTAATGAAAGGATTAATGAAAGAATATTATGAAATGTTTAAACCAAGAATTTATAATTTTAAAAAAAATTCTCCAGGAGAAAATTGGGATGGTGTTTATGTTGCAACTTCGAAATAGATTATGTCTTTAAAAAAAATTAGACTTCTTCCTGATCAATATCTCTTTCGTCAAGGCGACGATGGAGATACAGCTTATTTACTTTTATCAGGAACAGTAGGTGTTGAAATAGGAGGTAAGTCTGTTGGGAAGATTTCTGATGGAGAGATTTTTGGAGAATTATCACTTATTCTTGAAGAAAAAAGAAAAGCTAGTATTAAAGCTATTGTGCCCTCAGAATTGATTGAAATAAAACCTGCTGCATTTGATGAACTACTACTTTCATCAAGCTTAGAACTCCATAAAGTAATTAGAGCTATTGCAGAAGAGTTGGGTAAAACGAGTGGTTTTACATTACCAGTTACCCAAAAAGATTTGACTGAACTTGTTAAAGATGCTCCAGATGTAGTAAGAGCAATGGCACTACAACTACATCACAGACTTTCTCAAATGATTTACTCATGAAAATTGAAAAATTTGGTAATACCAGGAAAATAAGACTTCTACCAAACGAACTACTTTTTAATCAGGGAGATGAAGGTAAATGTGCTTTCTTAATAAACCAAGGAAACTTAGATGTGATTGTTGACGGGAAAAAAGTAGAAAATCTTTTTGAGGGTGAATTATTTGGCGAAATGGCTCTAATATTAAATCAAAAAAGAAGCGCATCTGTTATAGCCAAAAGTTCAACAGAATTAATTGAAATTTCGAAAACAAGTTTCGCAGAAATAATGAATGAAGTTTCAAATGATTTAAAACAAGTAATCCAAAAACTATGTGAGGAATTATCAAAAAGAAATTCAACAGACCTGATAATAGATAAAAAAGAACTTGATGTATTACTAAAAAATGAAAATTCAACAGTGACTGCTCTTACTAGGCAGATTTATTTTAGATTGACAAATAGTACAAATCATCCTGAATAATTTTATTTTTTAATTTTAATCTTTATGATATATTAATAACATGATGAAGTTTTCTGATTATATTCATGAATCCGAAATAAAACATAGATCACTCAGTTATAATTTACTTACACCTAAACCACAAAAAAATAATCCAGACGCACTTAAACCGAAAAAGATTAAAGTTAGCTTTTTTAAAGCAATTTCTTTATTAATGCCCTATACCTCAGTTAGGGTTATGGAACAACTTAAAGCTGTTTTTCCTTTAGCAGCCTACCTATTCATATTTCAATTGTTAATTTTGAGACAACCAATTAGTTCTGCTTCCACAATATGCCTTGGATTAGTGGCTGTAATTATTGGGTTAGCTGTATTTATGGAAGGTCTAAAAGTAGGTCTAATGCCTTTTGGGAATATTATTGGTGATAACTTACCAAAAAAGGCCTCTATGCCGGTGGTTCTAATTATTATAGCTATTCTGGGCGTAGGAGTTACCTTTGCAGAACCTGCTATAGGTGCGCTTCAAAGTTTTGGCTCTTCAGTAAATCCAGCTGATGCACCATATTTATATGAAATATTAAATAATTGGACACTTCCTCTTGTTTTAATTGTTGGAGCTGGAGTGGGATTAGCCGCAGTGATAGGTACAATTAGATTTGTTAAAGGTTGGTCTTTGAAACCTTTGATATATCTTGCTTTAGCCCCTACCATTGGGTTAACAGTTTACGCATGGCTTAACCCAGACCTTAAAACTATATTAGGATTAGCATGGGACTGCGGAGCAGTGACCACAGGACCAGTAACAGTGCCGCTTGTTTTATCGCTTGGAATAGGTATTGCTGCATCTGCAGGTAAAGGAGATTCATCTCTATCTGGTTTTGGA
This sequence comes from uncultured Alphaproteobacteria bacterium, assembly GCA_902526175.1. GTDB lineage: Bacteria > Pseudomonadota > Alphaproteobacteria > Methylaequorales > Methylaequoraceae > CACBWF01. The sequence continues at coordinate 5,207 of CABZJY010000019.1, forward strand.
GTAGTCACACTAGCATCTTTATTCCCAATAATTGCAGTATTATCTTTATCAATTTTTGTATCATTTCAAATAACGCCTGAACAAATTATAAATGGATATGAGGCTAATATTTCAAATATGGAAAACACAAACGATGAAGTTTCGCTCATGAGTCAGACACCCTATCAAGAGATAATACTTGGAGTAAGAGCAATATTACCTTTAGTAATTTTTTTGATGATAGTTTTGTTTGGAATATTAAAATCAAAGCTTCCGGATAATTTGGTGACAGGTTATGGTTTAGTACTTTCAATTATTGGAATGTGTATTTTTAATATCGGTCTAACTTATGGATTAAGCAACATAGGGCAACAAGCAGGCGAAACTTTGCCAGCAGCATTTATGCAAATTCCAATTAGTTCGGTTTCTCCAATTTATACAGAGATATTGGGTCTTACAATTGTTATTTTATTCGCCTGGTTACTAGGATTTGGTGCCACTTTAGCTGAACCAGCTTTAAACGCGCTTGGTGCAACTGTTCAAGAATTAACTAATGGTGCTTTTAAAAAGTCTATGCTTATGTATAGTGTAGCTGGTGGTGTTGCATTTGGCATATCGCTTGGTGTTGCAAAAATTGTTTTTAACTTAGACCTTGCAACGTTACTATTACCACTTTACGGCATTGGTATTATACTTACAATCTTATCTACAGAAGAATTTGTGAATGTTGCATGGGATAGTGCGGGTGTTACAACTGGTCCGGTTACTGTACCCTTGGTTATGGCAATGGGCTTAGGCTTAGGAAATGCAGTTTCAGCAACAGAGGGTTTTGGAATTCTCTCTATGGCAAGTATCTGTCCAATTCTAGCTGTACTTTCGATGGGAATGTACATACAAATAAAACAAAAAATGCAAACGAGAAAAATGGAGGCTTAGTATGGCAAGAGAAATTACTTATCTTACTGATGTTTTTTTAATTACATGTGTAGTTCAATCAGGCACTGCTGAAAAGATCATCAATGCTGCAACAAGTGTTGGTGCGCAAGGTGCTACAATTAATTATGCCCGAGGCACAGGTATTAGAGACCGGATGGGATTAATGGGTGTAACAATTGATGAACAAAAGGAGATAATCAGAATTATTGTATCAAAAGAACAATCTAATAGAGTTTTCGAATCAATGTATTTAGCTGGAGATTTAGATACACCAGGAAAAGGAATAATGTGGATGTCAAAACTTGATAGAGTTGCAACACATATTCCTAAAGATGTTCTTAAAAGAGTCAGTGGTTAAATTATGTTTGTAGAAATTGGCGGACTTATTAATAAAGGGCTTGGAAAAGGAGTAATAAAAAAATTCTATAAAAATAAGGATGTAATTACTGTTGGTGTTGCCAATGGCAGAGCTCAAGATTTATTTGATATCAATCAATTTGGAGATTCTAGCGAAGCTGAAATTTTAACTTTAATTGTAAAAGAAAAGTCTAGTAATAAGATTTTTGATGAATTATATAAATATCTGGAACTTGATAAAAAAAAACAAGGATTAATTTTCAAGCATTTTCCATTGATTAAAGGCACATTCTAAATTTTTTAAGCTTATCTCTCTGACAACGAGAAAGTTATTTTATTTAAAAAAGGCGATAAAAAATAGTCTAAAAAACTCCTTCTACCGGTAATAATTCCGACTGCTACTGGCACGCCAGAATATAATTTATAAATTTCATTGCCTTTAACAAATGAGCTTTGATCAGTTTCTATTTTTACAAGATAGTAGCCTGTTTGATTATCAGCTGATATTCTATCTGCTCCAACAAAGACTACTTTTCCACTTATAGGTTTGAATCTCGAACCTTCTGAAGAATTCAACCTTATTTTCGTACTTAGTCCATTTTTTACATAACCAATTTCTGATAGTGGAAGTCTTGCCTCAATTATCAACCTATCATCTTCAGGTACAATTTCAACAACAGTTACCCCTGGAGCAACTATTGCACCTTTGGAATTTACTGAGATGAACTTAACTATTCCAGAAACTGGACTTTTAAGTATAGTCCTATTTAAGCTATCTGAATATTTTTTAATTCTTTTTACTAACTCTGATTTTTCTTTTTTTAATTGTGAAAGCTCACTATTTAATTCTTGATTGAAATTTAGCAGTAAGGTTTCTAATTTACTTTTTTGTTCATCTAATTGTCCCTCAAGATTTGATAACTCACCGAGTAACTCAAGATGTTTCAATCTATTTGTAGCTTCAGCTTTTAATAGTTTTTCACTTATATCAGTTTTCTCCTTGACTAATTCATATCTTTTTTCAATATTTTTTATATTCTTTTTCATTGTTTTTTGTTCTGAATCAATATTTTTTTTTCTACTAAGAAGCAACTCATTTTCCAGTTTTATTTGTTCATTATCAAACCTATCAGTTAAATCTTCTTCGGGAATTTTAATAAGTGACTTTTTCTCTGCATTTATTCTTAAAATAGACAATTCAATAGAATTTAATCTTGATTGAATTTCCTCATATTCTGATGATGCTTTTGCTTTAGATAAGACAACAAGTGGCTGATTAGATTTAACTGTTTCACCTTCTTCAATTAATATTTCTTCAACAATACCCCCTTCAAGATGCTGAATATATTTAATTCTACTCTGAGGAATTACTTCACCATCTGCTAAACTCAATACTTCAATAAATTTTAAATTTATTAGAACAACAGACAAACATAAAAGAAACAGTATTAAAACTTTAATTTTATACGAAAAAACTCCTTTCTTTACCTGATTATTAGTCTTAAGTTCTTCATCAATATTAAAATTTTTCCAATTATCATTATTCATCAAGACTGTACC
>CABZJY010000020.1 GCA_902526175.1 uncultured Alphaproteobacteria bacterium
GCTCTATATCAGATTTAATCTCTAAAAAAATAAGTCTTATGTTTTCTGATGATTTTGATTCATCATTTATCTCTGAAGAGGAAAAAATAATCAATTGGATAAAAAACGGTGGAACTTTTGTAAAGTTTGGAGGGGAAAAATTTTTAAATACTATCAATAAACAGACAAATAAGAAATTTTTTGGAATATTTGAACCCGAATCTGATCCAGTAAATTTGGACCATGAACTTAGTTTTAGAAAAGATCTATCTCTTAAAAATTTTAAAAAAGGGAATCTTTTTTATGGATTAATTGTTAATGAAAAAGTTAAAGTTAATAAATATATTGAACTAAAAAAAAATCTAGAATTTAAAAACCTTCAACATTTAGCATATCTTGAAAACGGTGCACCGTTGATATCAGAATTTGAGATAGGAAAAGGGAAATTAGTTTTTTTTCATATACCTGCAAATACTAATTGGTCAACCTTACCATTATCGATTTTATTTGTTAATATTTTAGAAAAACTTAACTTATATAGCAAAGGAGTGAAAGAAAATTCTAATAACCAAATATTCAAACCATTTAAAATATTAGATGGATTAGGTACTTTTGAAGATCCTAGTCTTAATACAATGAATCTTAATGAAAAAGATCTAAGAAAAAATACATATCAACTAAATTATCAAAATCCCCCAGGAATTTATAAGAATAAATCAGATCTTTATGGATTAAATATGCCTAACTATTTAAAAGATAAAAAATATACTTTTTCATTCCCTGATGAATATTTAATAAATGAGTTTAATAAATTTGAAGTAAAAAATTTAAGAAAAAATATTATTTTTTGTATTTTATTTTTGTTCTTATTAGAAACTTTCTTAACACTACAGAATAGAGATATTTTTAAAATAAAATTTTTTAGATCATCTACAAAATTTTTAAGCTTAATTTTAATTATTACAACAGTATTAACATTTAAAGTCGAATCTGCTGACCAAGTAATTAATAAGGTTAATACGACTAAACTTGCTTACGTTAAAACCGGCAATAAAGAAGTTGATGAAATAAGTAAGAATGGAATTTTGTCAATTTCAGAATATATCACCTCTAAAACTTCTGTTATCCTTGACTCCCCAGACGAAGTTGATTTAGAAGAACATGATATTTTTTTTTATCCTATTCTATATTTTCCATTTATAAATTCAAAAGAGACAGTTGGAGAAAAAAAAATTAGAAAACTTCAAAACTTTATAAATAATGGTGGAATTTTAATATTTGATTGTAAAAACAATTTTGAAAAATTTTTTATTGATGACTGCCTAGATGATATACTTTTAAACTTTAAAGATCTTGATATTAGTAGTCCTATTAAATTACAAAATAAAAATACCTTATCTAAAAGTTTCTATTTATTAAAAGAATTTCCTGGAAGAAGAAATCAAGATGTTTTCGTCTCATTTAATAATCAGATTAATAATAATGAAGTCGTGTCTGTAATATTTGGAGTCAACGACTGGTCTGGATCTTGGGCAAAATCAGACAATGGTTTCGAATTACCAATTCTAAGCGGAACTGAAGAACAGCGAACTTTATCATTCAGATTTGGAGTTAATATAGTTGTTTATTCATTAACAGGTAATTATAAATCTGATCAAGTTCATATCCCAGAAATTTTAAAAAGAATGAATTAAATCATGAATCAATATAATTTTTTTAATATTACCTTTGAACCAATCTTGCCGATTATTTTAATATTAATTCTATTAGTAATACTACTGTTCATTACATTTTTCACAATTTTTAATAGAATCCAAGGAGGCATTTATAGAATTTTAATTTTTGTTATTTTTTTTTTTCTTCTTATTCAACCATCCTTAAAAATTGAAAAAAGAAAATTAGAAAACAGCATACTCACTTTTGTAATAGATGATTCATTAAGCCAACAAGTATCAGGCAGAAGTAAAAATATTGATACCATTTATAAAAATATGCTTAGGCAAATTAATAATAAATATAATCAATTCGACATTCTTGAGATTAGGATAAATGATAAAAAAATAACTAAAAGGTTCGGAAATATTAATGGAATATTGTCTAATACACTAAGTATTGAAGAAAAAAAATCTGAGAGTAAATATTCAACAAGATTATTAAAAATTTTTTATGAAGAAATAAATAAATATCCAACAAAAAAAATATCAACTGCATTTTTTTTGACTGATGGTCAAATTCATGATCTAAAAGAAAGTTCAATCGTAGATAAAATTGATATACCTATTTATTATATTCTTCCTAATGTTAAAAATTTAAACGATCAGAAATTAGAAGTAACCTATGCTCCTGATTATGCATATATTGGGGAAAGTGTAAAAATCAAAGTAGTTGCAAACGATTATACTGAAAATAAAAAAGGTTATTTAAAATTAGATATTTTTGACCCTGAACAAAATTTAAAGGAAATAAATTTAGAAAAAAATGTTGAGGAAACTATTAATTTTAAAATCAATAAAATCGGAGAAAATATTTTTTATTTACGTATAAAACCAAATTCGGATGACTTATCAAATTCTAATAATTTTAAGATAGTCAAAATAAATGCTATTAGAAAGAGATTGAGAGTATTATTAGTTTCTGGTGAACCATATATGGGTACTCGAGTGTGGAGAAACTTTTTAAAATCAGATCCTACTGTTGAATTGGTTCATATGACTGTACTTAGGCCTCCTGAAAAAAATGACAATACCAAAATTTCTGAACTCTCTTTAATACCCTTTCCGGTAAAAGAGTTATTTGAAGAAAAATTAAAAAACTTTAATTTAATAATTTTTGATAATTTTCGTGGCAGGAATATATTGACACCATTATATTACGAAAATTTAATTGGTTTTGTTGAGAACGGGGGTGCTATTCTTGAAATAACTGGACCATCTTATAATTCTAGAAATAGTTTATTTAGAACACAGGTTGGAAAAATTCTTCCAGGAGCTCCAACAGGAAAATCACTTCGCGGTGAATTTAAACCAGAACTTACAGAACTTGGAAAAAAACATCCAATAACTAAATCAATATTTAAAAATTTAAAAAATTATGGAAGTTGGTATGAAATGAATGATGTCTTAATTGATAATAAGGAAACCTCCGTTCTTTTAAAAGGTTTAAAAGATAAACCGTTATTATCAATAAAAAAAATAGACAAAGGAAGAATATCACAGATTTACAGTCACAACATCTGGATTTGGAAAAATAATATTTTAAACCCTGGCCCTTATAGAGAATTAATAAAAAATCTCGCACATTGGCTAATGAAGGAGCCTGAACTCGAGGAAGATGAACTTAAAGTCTCAATTAAAGGAAAAAAGGTTTTTATTAAAAAAACAATTTTTAAAGAAAATGATATTAAAAACTCTAGTGTTTTTATTTACGGACCACAAAACAATAAAGAAAAACTTATTTTAAATAAAAAATCTGAAAATACTTTTTCTAATACTTATGAAATAAAAAAAGAAGGCATTTATCTTGTTATGGATAATTCTCAAGTTCAACTTGTTGAAACAAACAATTATTCAATTCATGAACTAGAAAATTTAGATATTAATTACGATTTCCTTGATGCTACACAACCTATAAGTTTAATTTCAAAAGTCATAAAAACCTCTAATGGTACTGACATAAAATATAGAGTTGTTGAAGATTATACTGTGGATAAATTAAGTACTGACAAAGTTTTGTTACCAAAGAACTTATCGTATCAAGTTAACGAAATTATTGAAAATAAACTTTTCAACGTGCCGCTTTTCCTAGTGTTTATTATAGGTCTATTTTTTGCTAGTTGGAAAAGAGAAAGTTAAAAATTGGGCCCGAAAAAAAATTTCGGGCCCACCAAAAAATGAAAGGATATTTTACTTTTTGGTTGAAGTGAAGTCTGGATGTGAAATTGTACCAAGTTCACTCATATCCAAACCGTACTCTTCGTCTTCCTTGCTTGCTCTAATACCTATAACAGCTTTAATAGCAAACCAGACTGCGAAGCTGACTATCAGTGTAAATGCTGCGTATGAGATAACTCCCAAAAATTGAACACCGAAAGATGTGTCAGGATTTGTCCAAGGTACAATTAATGTACCCCAGATTCCAGCAAACAAGTGAGCTGGGATTGCTCCAACAACATCATCAATTTTCAACATATCAAGTAACTTCATACCATACATACAGATAATTCCACCAATACCACCGATTACTATAGCGTGACCCATTGATGGGGTAAGTGGTTCGGCTGTGATAGCAACAAGACCTGCAATAGCACCATTTAAGGATGCTGCAACATTAGTGTGACTATTTGTTAACTTACTTACAATCATAACTGCTACAACTCCACCTGCCGCAGCAAGATTTGTGTTAATAAAGATATCAGCAATTGCGGTAGCATCCGCACCTGAACCTAAAGCCAGTTGTGATCCTCCATTAAATCCAAACCAACCTAACCATAGGATGAAAACACCTAAAGTGGTTAAAGGTAAAGAGGATCCGGCAATAACGTTAGCAGAACCATCGGTGTTATATTTACCAGTTCTAGAACCCAATAGAATGGCACCGGCTAAGGCAGCCCATCCACCTACAGAATGCACTAGAGTTGATCCAGCGAAATCAGAGAACCCGGCTTCACTCAACCATCCACCACCCCATTGCCATGAACCAGCAATTGGATAAATAATACCAGTTAGTATTGCTACAAACAAAAAGAATGGCCAAATCAAAATTCTCTCAGCTAAAGCACCTGATACTATTGAAGCAGCTGTTGCAACAAAAACCATCTGGAAATACCAGTCAGACCCAGACGCATAACCAGTATCTAGATCGACATCAGAACTTCTGGAAAATAGAGAGAAACTTCCAAGGTAACCCCCATCAACTCCGTCATACATTAAGTTGTATCCAACAAGATAGTACATTATACCAGCTATTGAAAATAGACCGATATTTTTTAAGCAAATAACAGCTGTATTTTTACTCCTTACCTGACCAGCTTCAAGCATACAGAAACCTGCCGCCATGAACATGACTAGAAAACCAGATACTAAAAATAAAAATGTGTTAAAAACGTAAGCAACTTCAGAAGATACTGCAGGTAATTCTGCAACTTCTTCTTGAGCACCTGCTACAGATGAAATAGTTAATAAAGTAACAAAACTTAAAAAACTAAATAACAACGAGCTAGGAATTTTTTTAAAAAGATGTATATACATATTAATTAACTCCAATTTAAATTACAAGATTATAACATGCACAAGACATGCCAATAATATCGAAATATACCTTATGTATATGATAATACTTGATTTTTTTTATTTTTGGTATAATATAAACATTAAATTTTTATTTTTTTGCATATATTTTGTGCATTTTTAATATATGCCTAATTTTTAATCATGCAAGAAAGATACCTTGGAGACATACATGACTTTTACAAATTTTTATTTATAAAACAATTAAGTACTTATTTTAATATAAAAATTGGGCTAAATTGGTATCTCATTAATCCTAGAGATCTTGGTGTAAAAGAATTATTATTGAATGATGGTGAAAAAAGAACTTATTTAAAAGACAATCATGCTCGAAAAATTGATCTTAAACTTCATAATGAAATGGAGACACTAAAATCAAAAAAAAATAGAATACTAGGTGATTTTGTAAAACAAACTCATATTGTCAAATATGCTGATTTTTTTTCTAAAACTCTAACACCATTTAATAGAAAAGCTTGGCTAAAAAGTTCTTTTGAATTTTACAAAAAATATGAATTTATCTTTTTAGACCCTGACAATGGGTTAGAGCCTCCAAAAGCAAAAATTAGTGATAAAAAAAAAATAAAATATATACTTAATGGTGAATTAAAAAAACTTTTTAAACTAGGTAAAACAATTTGTTTTTGTCAATTTCAAGCTTTCAACCTCCCTCATAAGATTCTTTTAGAAAAAAAAAGGAAACAACTTTTTGATTTGTGTGGCATTCGTCTCAAATTACCAATTTTGAGAAATAGAGTTGCGCCAAATACTTTTTACATAATAATTACACCAGATAAAAATATAAACAAAATCGAGGCATTCTTATTGAAATATGTCGACTCAATACCAAAAACTGAGTTAGTTTATATTTAACTTTCTATTAAAAATAAAATACCAGCTTAAAATTGCTGGAACTCCAATTAAAATTTCTCTTATTCTTCTACCTATAGCAATCGACAGTGAGACTGGATTTGATAAACCTACAAAACTTCCCATTATAACAAAAGCTATCTCTTGCACCCCTATTGCTGCAGGTATAAAAAAAGCAAAAGCTCTCATAATACTAGTAAAAGATTCAATCAAAACAATTCCAACTAATGAAATTTCAATATCAATAATTTTGAGAAATATATAAACTTCAAAAGCACCACCTAACCATCCTACCAATCTAAAAAATAGTGAGTGCAATAAAACTCTTATGTTTAAGCTTAACTTGTACATCTCAAAATCTAATTTTAATAGGTTGATATAGATTTTTTTATATTTAGATTCTTTTTTTTTTAAATTTTTCTTTGTAATTTTTAAAATACTTTTGATACATCTTTTTCTAATTAAAAAACAAAAAAGAAATGAGGCCAAAATCATTAGACCAACACTGAATAAAATATATTTGTAGTTATCTTCAAATGTTGTTTGATCTTCATTAAATCCCAATAAAATTGATAAGCTAAAGATTGAAATCAAAAGCAACGAAAAAGTTGCAATAACAAGATCTGCTACAACGATAGATGATGAATTTGCCGAATTCATTCCTTTTTGAACGCT
>CABZJY010000021.1 GCA_902526175.1 uncultured Alphaproteobacteria bacterium
TATTAGCTCAGCAGCCGTGGTTCTGCCCCTATTTCTTAATTCATTATTAATACCTACCATATGACTTAATTTGATGTTAGCTCTGTTAATATTATCTAGCACCGACTCAGACATAGACTGCATAGACATGGTGACTTCGAAAATATTACCAAGTTTTTCTGTGATTTGCATAATTCTCTCTTTACTATTTTTACCAGTCGTGGTCATCAAGGCTAGAGGCCACTGGTATTTTCTTTTGGATTCAAGTAACATTTCGCAAGTAATATTGTCCTGTGGATACATTCCAAAATTTACATCAGCTAAATGAAGATTTGTGATTCCAAGTGCTCCGGCTTTCTTTCCTATATATTCAATCTCAGCCTTTACCCTATCTTGCGAAAACTTATTTAATTTATGAAAATAGTCTGCACCCGTATGACAAAAAGAACATTTAAATGGACAGCCTCTATTTGTTTCTATAAAAGGTGTTAGCCTTCCATCAAAAAATTTATCCAACATGCCATTAAGATATGGAGATGGTATTTCGTCTAAATCTTTTATTCTGCTTAAAATTTCCCCTCTGTAAAATGATGGGTTTTCTGTCTCTTTTGTATCAGGATGAATAAATACACAACCGTCAATTTCTTTTTTAAATATTTTTGTTCTATCTCTATTAGATTCCAAAACTCTCCCAATTATATTTGCACATGATTTTTCACCTTCAAGAATCGTAAATATATCTGTGGATGGTCTTTCTAAAATAAAGGTTCTTTGTGTTTCTTCATCATGAGGAAAGTTTGTACCTCCTTGAACTGTAACAACATTTGGGCTAATTTTTTTGGCCAGAGAGGCTATAAATTCTGATAAATTACTATTCCAAGAATAATTACTTAAGGCTAAAACATCAGGAGGATTTTTTTTTATTTCACTGATAATGTCCTTTGGATATTTAAAAAGCTCAATCTCAACTTTTTCACCATAGAGTTTGTTTATATATGACGCAATGAATCCAATATTGATTGGAATGGTATCTGAAACCAGTATTATCGTGTCATGAGTAATATCACCTAAAAAAATTCTTAATTTTTTACTAGACATAATAAAATATTTAAAAGTTTATTAAGGTTAAAACATAATTAAAACTTGTCATCAATACAAGATTTAATGCTTTTTTTAAATATTATACTATCAAATTTTTAGTTAATTTTTTTTAATATATATTTTCTTCAGAAAATCCTTCTATAAACCAATTTAAAAAAATATGATAAATTCTGTTATGACTTATAAAAAAGTTTTACTTATAAATTTGATTATATTTTTCATTATTCTTCTTTTAATGGAAACCACAATCTTTTTTTACAGAAAAATTAACGAAAAAATAGATCTTGGATATATAAAAACTGGTGATTTATTCAAAAAAATAGATGATGATTGTGAAAGAATGAAAAGTCACCCAATTTTGGGTCATATTCACGATCATAAAGAAAATTGTAAAATACCAGATGCAATAATTGAAGATAACTTGGTTGTATATAATTATAAAAACCCAGATGCTAAGGTTATAATTACACTTGGTGGTTCAACATCAGACGGTTTTTATAAAAACTTTAGTGCTGGTAAAACTTATCCATATTACCTAAATAAACTTTGTCAAAAAGAGGGTAACTGTAGAGTTATTAATGCAGGAACCGGTGGATATGGAAGCTCAAAAGAACTTCTTAAGCTTTTAACCGAAATTGCCCCATTAAAACTAGATATTAGTCATATAATCTCACTAAATGGAATTAATGATATAAGAAATTACTCAAATCCAAATTTTTTAGAATCAATAAAAAAACCATATCTTGATAGTAATCAAATTTACATGTTAAAAAATCAAAAATGGATTATTAAAAATAAAAAACCATTTTACCTGTTTCCAAATATTTTTAGTTTATTTTTTGACATTGAGCTAAATTTGCCTCAAAAAAAAAATGTTGATTATAGTGCTCCTAATCAAAATTTTAGATTTAATGATCATACTGATGTCTGGCAATTTAATATTAAGATCATGAATGAAATATCAAATGTCTTGAATGCAAAATATATTGTATTTTTACAACCGACAATTGGCCTTGAAGGCGAGCAATCTAAATTTAGTAATATTTTAGGAAAGGATGGTGAGATCGTTAAAAATACTCTGGAGGATATAAACTACATTGAAAATTTAAGAGAAACATATCAAAAGTTAAAAAAACATTGTGAAAATAATTCCTTTTGCATCGATATTTCAGATATTGCACCCCCTTCTTCATATAATGTTTACAGCAATGCGAGACATCATAATCAAAAAGGAAATGAAATTATTGCATCTGAAATTTTTGAGAGACTAAAATTATCAGATTAATCAAAATAGTAATATATTATATCATTAGGTAAAAAAAATATGATAATCTTGAAAAATGAGACTTGATTAAACGAGATGAAAAAGAAAGATTTAGTAATTATTTCAATTTGCGCACGTGAAGGCTCGCAAGGTGTAAGAAATAAAAATATTCAGGAGATTGGGGGGAAAACTTTAATTTTAAGAGCAATTGATGATGCCCAAAAACTTACCTTTAGTAATCAAATTGTTTTTTCTAGTGATTCAGTCAGCTATCTAAATAAAATTCCCGACTCAAAAAAAATTTTTAAGATAAAGAGACCTAAAAAACTAGCAGAAAAAAATTCACCTAAATGGCATGTTTTCAGACACATAATTGATGAATATAAAAAACTTACAAATAATTTACCAAGTATTCTAGTAGATTTAGATGTTGGAGCGCCATTTAGAAAAATTTCTGATATAGAAAAATGTGTAAAATTATTAATCAAAGATAAAAAATTAGATTGTGTTACGACAGGTTATGAATCAGAAAGAAACCCTTATTTTAATATGGTTCAGATGAAAAAAAATGGGTTTGGAAAACTGGTATGTAATACTTCTGAATTAATATTTGCAAGACAGAGAGCTCCAAAAGTTCTAAGTCTCTCGCCTGTTTGCTTTGCCATTAGATGTTCATCAATATTTAAATATGCAAATTGGTCAGAATCAAATTTTAAAGTTCACGAAATATCCAGAGAAAGTTCAATTGATATTGATACAGATTTTGATTTTAAAATCGCCAAATTGTTATGGAGTAATCTGAAAAAAAATTAGTAGATTTTATTTTTGGTGCATACTTAGGCAGGTTTTCAAATCATTCACAGCAGCATCATAAAATTCTAGATTTGTTTTTTTTTCTTTTATTAATTTAATAAATTCACAAATACTTTTTTCTAACAAGTTTATTTGTGAGTTATTATCTTTGAAGAAAATTCTTTTTTCATTTTCAAAGATAATATTTTTTTTAAAATCAATATCATATGTAAATTTGTTAGTTATTATCTTAAGGTTTCTGAATAAATTTTTGCTATACATGTCTTGATATAAAGTACCTAGAATTTTATTTTTTATCTTTATAATTGAAACCGCTAGGAGTTCGCATTTTTCTTTACCAAATTGTGATTTAAAACTTTTTATTTCCGTAATATCACCAATTAAATTTCTTATAAGGTTTATTTCGTGAACAAGCTCAAAAATAACTCCTCCTCCTAAGGAAGTTTTATTATAATAACTTTCTTTTCTTGGTTTTTTTTTTCTCCAAACTTCATAGTTATGACCGACGTTTGCTACAAAGGACTTTATTATTTGTTTTTTTAATTTCTCTTTTAGATATTTTACTTTTGTATCCTGGAGTAGTTGGTAACCTACAAAGAAATGAATGTTATTTTTTTTTAAAAGATTTTTAAATTTAAGGTAATTAAATTTTTTGTAAAAAATTGGTTTTTCACAGTATATATGTATTTTTTTCTTAGCTAATGTTTCAATGAATTTTAAATGTTTATATGTACTATTTGCGATAATAGCAAAAAGAATATCTGGAACTTTATTAATACTTTTTATTTTTTTTATATCCTTATTACCCTTTAAAAAGTTTTTATTAGAGGTGAATGAGTAGACAACATATTTCAGTTTAATGAGGTTAAAGATATGCTTTTCAGCTATTGATCCACCACCTATTACTAATACATTACTCATAAATAATTACAATATTACCAAGAAGAAAACCCACCATCGACATAAAGGTTTTGTCCAACAACATAATCAGAATCTTTAGAAATAAGAAATTTTATTGCTGAATAAATCTGCTTTTGGGTCGCCATTTTATTTTTAGGTATTAATTTTATGTATTTTTCAACAAATCTATTAGTGTGATTATTAAATACCCCTGCAGGCGAAATTAAATTAAAATTGGTATTTTCCTTGGCAAACTTTGATGCCAACCATTTTGTCATCCCAATTATTCCTGCTTTACTAGTTGAGTATGAAATTGATGAAAAAAATTTCTCATCCTTGTAAATGTCATGGTGTGGTCCATGAATAGCATAAATTGTTCCAATATTAATAACTCTTTGGTCAATATTTTTTTTATGATGAAATTTTATAAAATACTTACAACACAAAAAAATTCCTCTCAAATTTACATTGATTGTCTTATCAAATATTTCGGATGAAAAAATGTCCATATTGTCTTTGGGTTTAATATCCTTCATTGCCATTTCTGTTGTGTAAGCAGCATTATTGATTAGAACATCAAACGGTTTTTTCTTATTTTTTTCAAAAAAATCCTGGATTTTTGACTCATTTTGAATGTCTAAATAATAAGTGTAGAAATTATTTGATTTTTTTTGATTTTTTAATCCAATATCAGCAACATGAACTTCATTTTTTTGCCCCAAATGTTTTGCATAATATTTTCCAAGAACTCCAGAGCCGCCAATAAGACAAATTTTTTTCATTGTGCAAAGATAATAAGTGTTATGACTATTAGAACATTACGGTAAAAATTAAATTATGTCATTGAATTTTTTTTGTCTACTAATTTTCCAAACATTCTCATTATTTAAAATTTTAAAGAATTTTTCTGCTGTATTTCCATTACCAAAACCTTTAATTGGTCTATTCCTTGACTTTACTTTTTGAATAGCATCTAAAATTTTTGATGATTTTATGGATACATTGTTAATAGAAGGGTTTTTTGACCTATTATTTTGTCTTGATCCAATATTTATTGTTGGAGTTCCAAAAACTGGTGCTTCTCTTACACCAGAACTTGAGTTACCAAGGATAAATTTAGCTTCTTTCAAAAGAGTTAGAAAAAATTCAAATCTTATTGAAGGAAAACATAAAAAATTTTTTTCTAGTTCTAATGTTTTTAATTCATCCATTATAATTGCCGATCCAAAATCATTATTTGAATTAATAATTACATAATTTTGTTTGGAAAGCTTCACAGCACGTAATACTTCCTTTACTTGATTTTTTATTTTATTGAATTCAGTTGTTACAGGATGAAAAATTAAAATAGCATATTGTTCGAAATTAATATTATAATATTTTTTAACCTCTTTTATATCAGGAAGAGAATTTTTTATTATATCAACCTCACCTGAACCGATTTTAAAAATAGACTTTTTATTTTCTCCCATTTGAATTAAACGTTTTTCAGATTCTTTATTAGAAACAAAATGAATGTGAGCTAACTTTGAAACAGCATGCCTAATTGACTCGTCAATAGTACCAGAAACTTCTCCTCCTTCAATATGCCCAACTAAAATATTATTAAAAGATGCACTTATTGAACCAGCAAGTGTCTCAGGTCTGTCACCGTGAACAACAAATAAATCGGGGTTACTCTCATTTAAATAATAACTCAGCTGGTTAATGGTGTTGGATAAAATTAGATCCATCCTAGAATTAAAATTTCCATCTTGATTATATAAAGGAATAATTTTTATATTACTTAATTTTTTATATATCTCGTTTATAGTATAACCATAAATTTTAAGGAGATGCATTCCTGTGACAATAAGTTCAATATTAAATTTATTTTTTGATAAAAGATGGATTATCGGATAAATCTTTCCAAAGTCTGCTCTAGTTCCTGTTAAGAAAGATATTTTTTTCATTTATTTAAATCTTTCCATTCGATTTGCTCATTAATTTTTACATCTCTTTTTAATTTTAACCCTAAAATTTTATGATAATCAAATGCCTTAATTTTACCATTACCAGGCCGTTTTACCCAGGTATTTTCTGTAGTTATTTTCTCATTCTTTTTTATATTTTTTACAGCTACAACTGATGAATAAGCAAACTTAATAGTTGGACTTTCCTCTTTAAAAATCTGTTTTTTAAATTTATTTCCTTCATAAATGGCATTACAACCTTCAATCAAATCTTTCAGCTCATATTTGTTAATTGAAATTGGAATATCTGGCCCTTTCCAGTTTTTTTTTGAAGTGAAATGCCTTTCAATTACCCTCGCACCCAAGGCAACAGCCCCAAAACTAATATAATTTCCTATTGAATGATCACTTAACCCTACTAGATCGGTTTTAAATTTTTTTTTTAGTTGTTTTACAGCTCTTATACTTGCCTTTTCATAAGGTGTTGGATAAATAGATACACAATGCATCAAAATAAATGGAATCTTCTTTTTTTGAATTAATTTTACAGATTTTTCAATCATATTTATATTATTCATACCTGTACTTAATAAAATTGGTTTTTTAAATTTCAAAATATATTCAATTAAAGGTAAATTATTACATTCCCCAGATCCAATCTTAAATGCGCAAACCCCTAATTTATTTAAATTAAAAGCAGCTTCTTTTGAAAAAGGAGTGCTTAGGAAAATTTTCCCTTTTTTCTCAACATAACTTTTAAGTTTCTTTTCTTCATCAAAAGTAAAAGAGC
>CABZJY010000022.1 GCA_902526175.1 uncultured Alphaproteobacteria bacterium
TTTCTTTTTTAAAATATTTTTTGATTATTCTTAGAGCTATCTCAGTTGTTTTTTTATCGCCAAGTAAGATTATTTTTTTCATAGGAAATTAATTAATTTCTTTAGAAATAGTATCGGGATCATTTGGATCAAATTCTTTTGATGCATAAGCAACCATAATTGCCTCTTCTTTATTTTTATTAATTATTGTATGAGCTGTTCCTGGACCAACATAAACAAGTTGAGGGCGTTTAGATTTTAATATTTTTTTTATTTTTTTGCCGTTTGCTTTCATTAATAAAGTAACCGTACCTGCAACACAACAAAACCATTCTCCTTTTCTTTCGTGATAATGATCCCCTCTCCTAAAGCCAGGCATAACGCTATAGACATATATCTGTCCACCATTAGGTATTTTTTCTGACTTAAATCTAAGTGCTTCAAACAGAGCACCTCTACTATCAGAGTATAATTTTAAGTCTTTAATTTTATAATCTATATTTTCTGTAAAGTGCATATCCATTTTTTTTACCCTACCAAATTCATGGAATTAGCACCCCAAACTTCTTTTTTAATGATTTTTGACATACCTAAAATAATTCTTACAATTTTTTTTGAAACTTCTTTTTGTATGTAGGCTTCGGGTGGTGAAGAGAAATTAAAATTTATTGGTTTTTTGCAAATTATTCCTAACATCCTTAAAACGTCATCTTGATCTAAACCTGTGATTGGACAATATCCTGCTTCAATCGACTCTTGTTTTTCAGTAGACTTTCTAATTGCTATTGCAGGAAATTTTAGTACAGCTGAATCTTCATGAATGGTTCCACTATCAGAAATTACACATTTCGACTCTTTTTGTAGTTTTATAAAATCAATTAAACCAAAAGGTTTGTGCCATATTATTTTTTGGTTTGATTTTTTAATTAGACCTGAATTAATTAATTTAGTTTTTGTTCTTGGATGAGTGCTCACTACAATTGGAATTTTATATTTTTTTATGATAGCATTAAAAGTTTCTACAAGTTTCTTCAAAGAGTCTACACTTTCAACATTTTCCTCTCTATGGATACTTGCTGTAAAAAATTGGTTGGTATTGAGGCCAAGTTTATTTAAAATTTTACTTTTTTCAAACTTGAAACCTAAATCGTTATATACTTCAATAATTGGACTCCCAACCACATAAATATTTTTTGGGTGAATACCTTCTCTTAATAGATTTCTTCTGCTTTGTTCGCTATAAGCAATATTAACATCGCTAGTATGATCAATAATCCTTCTATTTAGTTCCTCAGGTACTTCGTTATCATAAGAGCGGTCTCCAGCTTCAATGTGAAAAATTGGAATTTTTTTTCTCTTTGCTGCAATTGCACTTAGACCTGAATTTGTGTCACCTAGAATCAAAACTGCATCAGGGTTTTCAACGTCCATTACTTCCCCAGTAGTGCTTATAATTTTTGCTATTTGATCTTGAATGTTTTGAGATTTTGATTTTAAGTTATAATTTGGTAGTCTTAATCCTAAATCTTTAAAAAAGATACGGTTAAGATTATAGTCATAATTTTGTCCAGTATGTACCAATATATGATTACAATGTTCGTCTAATTCTTTTATTATTTTTGCTAAACGAATAATTTCTGGTCTTGTACCCAAAATTGTCATTATTTTCATGACACAGCCTCTTTTACTTTTTCAATTATAAAATTTTGGGTTTGTTTACTGACCCACCATCCACACGGAATTGCGATTTCTGACTTATCAAACCAGTCTGTATTTGGAAGCTGAAGTTTTTTATTAGACTTGAACATAGAATATTTATCATTTCTAGCATGAATTTGTCCGCTTTCTATATTACACCTGTTGAGAGCTTTAATTAATTTATCTCTGTTTTTGACAAGTATTGTATAACCCCAATAAGTTTGAAAATCATTTGGGTTTCTTTCAAGAATTTTAATTCCTTTGGTTTTTCTAAATGCTTCATCATATCTTCTTCCATTTTGATGAAATTTATCAAGAATCCAGTCAATATATTTCATTTGAGACAAACCAATTGATGCAGCAATATCATTCATATTTCCTTTAAATCCCCATTCTGGAATATCTTCTTTCCATACATTTCTCCCTTCTCTATTATCCCTATCTATTCCAAACCATTTCAATTTTTTAGCTTTTATGTAATCTTTTTTGTTTCCGCATAAAAGAGCACCCCCGTCTCCTGTTGTAATGTGTTTTATTGCTTGGAAAGAAAAACAAATAAAATCTCCAAAAGATCCAATTTTTTTATTATTTTTTTTTGCTCCGAATGCATGAGCAGCATCTTCAACAATTCTTATTTTATTATTATATCTCTTTAGAGCATATATATCGTCTAAGTTGGCTGGTGATCCTTCTTTATGGAGTATATAGATGGCTCTTGTCTTTTTAGTTATTAATGGCCTAATATTTTCAGCTGTGACCATTCCTGTTTTTCTACAAATATCTGCCCAAATTGGTTTTGCTCCAAGTGATACTATAGGAATATTCCCAGCAATACATGTCAGAGGCGTCGTAATTACTTCGGTATTTGGTCCAACACCGGCTATTTTATAAGCCATTGTAATTGCCATTGTACATGAGTTTGTCAATACTACATGTGGATTTTTAAGATATTTAGATATTTTTCTACTAAAAGCATTTACTTTTTTACCTTCAGCCAGAAAACCGCTGTAAAGTGTATTTTTAACATTTTTTTCTGCTTCTTTTGGAACAAAAACTTTAAATAAAGGTATTCTTTTTTTTTGTTTAATCATTGTATTAAAAATATTTTTAAAAACATAATCTAAAACTTCAATTATTATGCCAAATCCTGCTAAAACTGTTAAAAAAAATCTATTTTAAGTCGTACTCAATTAGAGGTTAATGTGAGTAATACGCTATCATCATTCCCAGTGCCAATTTTTTCTCTGAAAAAATCTGAGAGGAATATTAGAGAAGCAATCTCTAGAATCTCTACTGGTATAAATGTACTTGGTGGAAATGATGCAGCTAGACATGCTTTGGGGACGACTTTGAAAGCAGATGGGAAGAGTTTTGAGGCAGCCTCTAGTAGCATTGAGAACTCATTAAGTTTATTAAGTCTAGTAGAAGAAGCTTTATTTGAACTTAACTCTCTTGCAACAAGACTCAAAGAAACCGGTAATCAAGCATCACTTTCTACAAATACTTCAGAGGATACAGCGGCATTAAATGCTGAAGCAGTCAATATTAGTGATACAATTGATTCAATAGTTTCATCCCTTACCTTCAATAATATTAATGTCTTAGATACGTCTGCAAAAAGTTTTACTATAGGTATAAATGATGTGGGAACGACAGCTACAATGCAAACTACTACAGGTATCGCAGCAACAAGCATAACAGGTGCTACAAATGCGAATACTTCTGCTGCAACTACAATCGGAGAAATAACACGTTCACTAGGCTCTGTAGCGGGAAGTATACAATCTTTTAATGGTTATCTTAATATTGCCGAATCTTCTTCAGCTGCTCTTATAGCTCAAGCTGCAAAATTACAAGATACAGATTTTGCCCAAGAGACTGCAAGATTAGCAAAAAATGCTATATTAAAAAATTACAGTTTAGCTATGGTTGCCCAGGTTCAAAATGCAGACGAGGATCAACTTAAATTATTAGCTTAGACTAAATATTTTTTTTTTACGTCGTTATTATTAGCAACTATTAAACGAAAGGTTGATGGAATGAAAAAAAATGAATATAAAACACAAGTTGAAGCAAGTAAAACTCTTCTAAAAAAAGAAACAAACTTAAATAACGTAGTTCGAAATGATATACCAAAATATGAAATTATAAAGCAGCTAATTGTAGGTCTGGAAAGTGAATTTGTAAATTTAAAAAAAATAGTTTCGGTTGACTTTGAAGTAAATGACGAAGCAGTAGCAAAAGCTGAAAAAATATCAAAAATTGCTTTTGCGTTGCAGAGTTGTCTTAATGTTGATAAGGGTGAGGAAGTAGCTGTAAATTTAACTTGGTTATACAGATTTGTTAGATACAGTTGTAAGCGAATTATTGATAATGAAGATTTAACATATATTAAACCAGCACACCTAGTAGCAAGAAATCTTAAAGAGGGTTGGTTAAATATGCCCGAAGAATCAAGACAAATAAATTAATTTTTTTATACCTTATTCTCCCAAATTAAACTAAACTTAACTTTAATTTGGGAGAGGCTCATCTTAAAATCTATATTTTCTACACTTTTTTTTGGAAGTTTAATTGGCAGTGTAGTTTCTCTTGGTGTATTTTGTTTCATTGAATTAATAAATATTTTAACATCTGTAATCAGAAGTAAAAATTTTACAATTGATAGTATTAACGATTTTTTTACCCTAGAAACGATACCCCTTTTATTGCTTCCCATAATTGCGGGTTTAGTCGTTGGATTTCTTAGATCAATGGAGCTAGGTAATCGCTGGCATGGACCTCCAGATGTTATTCTTTCAGCTCATTCCAGCAAAGAAAAACTTAGTATAAAATCAGGTTTTGTGGCCTCTTTGTCAGCTGTGATATCAATTTCAGCTGGTGGTTCTGTTGGTCAGTATGGGCCATTAGTTCACTTCGGAGCAACATTAGGTGCAAATATAAAAGAGTTTTTTAAAACTTTTGGTGATTATCAAGTTTTTATTGGCGCAGGGGTGGCAGCGGCAATATCTTCTGGTTTTGGAGCTCCCATTGCTGGTTTAATTTTTTCTAGGGAAGTAATTTTGAGACATCAATCTCTAGCATCTTTTGCTCCAATTTTAGTATCTTCAATGATTGCATATTTGATCTCAAAATTCTTGTTTGGGATAGATCCTATTCTTGAGACAAATTTTGGAGGTATTTCTGATATTAAAGAATTTCCAGCGTTGGTTGCCACAGGTGTAGTTGCTGGATTTGTCTCAGTTATTTATATGAATGGATTAACGCACCCAAAATTTTTTCCTAATACAAATTATATTAAACCTTATTTTCAACCCGCAATTGCAGCATTGATTTGTACTATTGTTGGAATTTTTATTCCTGAAGCAATAGGGTTGGGAACTGAAACAATAAAAGATCTTTTGGTAGCCAAAATAAGTTGGGAGAATGCACTTATTTTTCTAATTGCTAAACTCTTTTTAACTATAATTTGTATTAGATTAGGTTTAATTGGGGGTGTTTTTGCTCCGGCTCTTTTCCTTGGAGCATGTACTGGATTAGTTATAGGTGTATTTATTAAAGTAGTATTACCAGATACGAATGTAGCATTATATGCAGTTTCTGCTATGGCAGCAATTGGGAGTTGTGTTATAGGGGGGCCAGTTGCAAATATGATGATTGTCTTTGAGTTAACAACAGATTATCAGGCAACATTAGCTGCAGGAATAAGTATTGTATTTGCTTCTATCATTTCCTTCAAATTAATAGGTCAATCTGTATTTGATAGAGTTTTATTTAACAGAAATATTGACCTCAAAATTGGAAGAGATCATTTGCTTTTAAATGAAAAAATTATTGACGAAATAAAACAAAATAAATTCTGTAAGATTACAAAAGATATTCCAATTAAAAAAGCAATAGAATTTATGGCGAGTAAAAATTATAGTGAGGCCTATTTCATTGATGAACAAGGAAAACTGAGTAAAAAAATTGAAATAGCCAAACTAATCAAAATAGTTAATAAAAACTTACCTTTATCTAAATTAAAAAGGAATAAATTTTTAAAAATTTATAATTATGAAACTGTACTTAGAACAATTAATGTTTGTAAAGATTTTGTTGGGGAATCAATTCCAATAGTTGACAAAGATGAAAGAATTGTTGGTGTGATTTCAGAAAGCGATTTATTTAAAACATTTCTAGAAGCATCTGAAACTGTACATAAACTTGAAGCTAAAGATTAGACAAATCTCATAATTGAGTATTTAATTTCACTACTTTTATCAGGTATTGTTGAAATATGAGCATATTTTGTGGCCAATTCATTATGATGATAAACTGGTGAAAATGAAATTCTAGCTTTGAAAAAAGCATCCGCAGTAGAGCCATTAGAAGGAGCTAGAAAAGGATGATGACGTTGTGCAAAGTTTTTTTCACTATATGGTTTTGTTTTATCAACAGAGCCAAGATTAAAAATTCTTCTTTGTGGATTAACAAGTGGCATACCATTTGCAATTTCTTCATTAAATGAAAAAATTATTTGATTGGGAATATTGTTTAAACTGTTGAAAACTTGATCCATTTTAAGAATTTAACAAAAAAAAATAAAAAATTCAATAGAGTTAGAAATATGCACTTTAATAAAGCAAAAAATATCTATAAAAAAACTGATCTATCAGA
>CABZJY010000023.1 GCA_902526175.1 uncultured Alphaproteobacteria bacterium
GTTTGTTCTGTAACTTTTCTTCTTTAGCTTTAATTTTTTCTAAAGTTTTTGCTTTTGGCTTATTTTTTTTTGTTTGCTCATATACAACTGGTTTTTCAACTAATTTTTTTTCAGATAAGAATTTCGCAACCCTATTCGTTGGTTGAGCTCCAACAGATAACCAGTATTTTATTCTTTCTTCATCAAACAAAACTCTTTCTGGACTATCCTTAGGCTTCATTGGATTATATGTGCCTAATCTTTCAATGAATCTTCCATCTCTTGGACTCCTTTTATCTGCTGCCACTATTCTATAAAAAGGTCTTTTTTTAGATCCTCCCCTTGATAATCTTAATGAAACTGACATATCAAAACTCCTATAAAAATTTATTGTTTGTTAACATTGATTGGATACTATTTTGGTCACCTGATTTCAACATTGATTCAAGCTGTTTATTTTTTCCAACTTTCTTTACCATTTGACTCATTTTTTTAAACTGTTTTAACAATTTATTTATTTCCTGAACGGATCTTCCAGAACCTAGCGAAATTCTTTTTTTTCTTGATGCTTTTATTAATTCTGGATAAATACGCTCTTTTTTAGTCATTGATGAAATTATAGAATTTTGAATATTAATTATTTCATTGTGTTCATTAGACTCCTCAATTTTATTTTTAATTTCGTTGAGTCCAGGTAAATATTTTAAAAGTCCACCTATCCCACCCATTTTTGAAATTTGACTAAGTTGCTTTGAATAATCGTTTAGAGTGAACTTACCTTTTAGAAACCTTTTTTGTAAATCTTCTGCTTCTTTTTCATTAATTTCTTTATGTGCTTTTTCAACCAGTGTTACAACATCTCCCATACCCAGAATTCTATTTGCAATTCTGTCAGGATGGAACTCTTCGAGATCTTCAACTTTTTCACCAACACCTATAAATTTGATTGGACACTTTGCAACTGATTTCATTGATAGTGCTGCCCCACCTCTACTATCTCCATCGACTCTGGTAAGAAGAATACCAGTTAAATTCAACGCGGTATTAAAATGTTTTGCTGTATTCACAGCATCCTGACCAGCCATGGAATCAACGACTAATAATCTTTCTGTAGTTTTAATCTTTTTTGATATTGTTACTATTTCCTTCATCATTTTATCATCAACTTGATTTCTTCCAGCAGAATCAAGGATTAAAACATCAAAGAATTCTGATTTTGCATAGTTTACAGCTCTTTCAGCAATTTCTAATGGTTTTTGATTTTTTATAATTTCCAAGGTTTGGATTTGATTTTGATTCCCTAAAACTTCTAACTGCTCCTGTGCAGCTGGTCTGTAAACATCCAAAGAGGCCATTAAGACTTTTTTATTAGATGTTTGGGTTATTCTTTTTGCTAACTTAGCTGCCGAAGTAGTTTTACCTGATCCTTGAAGTCCGGCTAAAAGTACAATAGCTGGAGGTTTAGATTTTAAATTCAATTCATAATTTTCTGAACCTAAAATCTCTATTAGTTCATCGTTAACAATTTTTACAACCATTTGCGCTGGATCTACGCTTTTAAGCACTTCTTTCCCGAGAGCTTTTTCCTTTACGAGTTGTATAAATGATTTTGAAACTTCTAATGCAACATCGGCTTCAAGTAAGGCTATTCTAATTTCCCTCATTGCATCATTAAGGGTAGTCTCTGTTATAACCCCTTTACCCTTAAGTTTCTTAAAAGCAATCGATAATTTTTCGCCTAATGATTCAAACATATTTCCTTAATTTATTCAGTTAAAACAAAAAAAGTCAGTGCACGAAACTCGTGGACTGACGACAATTGTTGTTGCGTTTATAACAAAAAACTATACTTTCATAAAGTGATTTGTAATTTTTTTTTATATACTTAATGAAAAAGATAAAGTTCATAAAGATGCATGGATTAGAGAATGATTTTGTAATCATCGATAATAGAGATTTTACTTTTGAAAAGGATCCAAAACTAATCAGAAAAGTTTCAGACAGAAGATTAGGTGTGGGGTGTGACCAACTAATTTTAATTGAAACTAGTAAGGAAAATATTGCAGATGCTCGGATTTTAATTTTTAATTCTGATGGTTCTGAAGCCGAGACATGTGGAAATGCCACCAGATGCGTTGGAAAACTTTTAATTGAAGAAAAAAAGTTAAATAATGTTCTTATTGACACTAAGGGGGGTTTATTGGATGTTGAGCTAGAAAAAAACGGAAATATTACTGTAGACATGGGTTTAGTAAAATTTGATTGGAGAGATGTTCCTCTCTCAAAAGCTGTCCATCCAAATAACCTTGGGCTTAATTATAAATATTTAAATAATGGTTTTGCTCTAAATGTTGGAAATCCCCATGTTGTTTTTTTTAGTAAATCATCATTTTCAGATAGAGAAATTGAAGACGATTGCTTACTTTTAAGTAAATCAAAATTATTTCCGCAAGGAGTTAATATTAATATTGCTAATGTCGTTTCACATCAACATATAAAGCTAAAGGTTTATGAGAGGGGCTCTGGCTTTACCAAATCTTGTGGTAGTGGTGCATGTGCAACATTGGTCGCAGCACATAAATTAGGTATGTGCGAGACTAAAGCAACTGTATCAATGGATGGTGGTGATTTATGTATTGAGTTTATGGACGATGATCATGTAATAATGAGTGGTCCTGTTCAATTTTCATTTAATGGTGAAATTGATTCAACTTTTTAGAGAAATTTTTAAATATGAAAAAAAAACAAAATGTAATAAACATAGGTTGTAGACTAAATTCATTTGAATCAAGTGTAATTAAACGGATTTTAGATAGTAATAAAATTAAGAATAAAGTTGTCGTAAATACATGCGCTGTAACCAACCAAGCTGTTAAGAGATCCATTTCTGCAATTAAAAAAGCAAAAAAAATTAACCCAGATTGTAAAATTTATGTAACTGGTTGTGCATCTGACATTGATAAAGATTATTTTTCAAATATTAAAGAAATAGACAGAATAATACCTAACAAAATAAAAACCGATGAAGAAATTTATGCGCTAGATGACATAGAAGAAATTTTAGAAAACACAAAAAAAAAAATGTTTAGCTTTCCAATTTTAAAAGAAAGATTCCATAGCAGAACAAGAGCATTGCTTCAAATTCAACAAGGATGTAATCACAGGTGTACATTTTGTATAATCCCTTATGGGAGAGGAAACTCGCAAAGTCTGCCAATTCAAGGAATTATAGAAAATGTAAACAAACTTTTATCTTGGGGTTATAAAGAGATTGTATTTACTGGCGTTGATATAACTTCTTATGGAAATGATTTACCAGGTAAGCCAAGTTTAGGTGATACGATTAGAAGAGTTTTAGACATACAACCAAAATTGAAAAGAATAAGATTTTCATCAATTGATCCAGCTGAAATTGATGATGAATTATTTAATCTTTTTTCTTTTGAAAAGAGGGTTTTACCCCATATTCATTTATCAGTTCAGGCTGGAGATAACTTAATTTTAAAAAGAATGAAAAGAAGGCATTCCAGGGAAAATCTTATTTCATTATGCAAGAGTTTAAGAAAAAACAGACCTGAGTTAACTTTTGGAGCTGATTTAATTGTTGGATTTCCAACAGAAGATAATAAAAATTTTATGAATACATTTAAATGTGTAAAAGAGTGTTTATTCTCAAATATACATATCTTTCCCTTTTCGCCCAAAAAGAATACTCCTGCATCAAAAATGCCCCAAGTTTCAAATTTAGAAAAAATTAAGCGCGTAAAAGAAATGCAAAAACTTTCAATGAAAATAAAAAATAAGATATTATTCAAGTCCTTAGGAAAAGAAAAAAATATACTATTTGAAAATGAAAAAGTCAGTTATTCAGATGAATATTTGAAGGTGTCAGTAAAAAATTTGACAAACAAGCAAATAAAAAATTTGAGGGGAAAAATTATAAAAGTTTTACCACTCAAAATAGAAAATCAAGTATTACAATCAAAATTATTAGTCTAATGTTTGGTTGGATTAAAAATCTAAAAAAAGGATTAAATAAATCTTCAAAAAAGATAAACGAGGGTTTAACAAAAATTTTCAAATCAAAAAAAATTAATGAAGAAACTCTTGATGAACTGCAGGATTTATTGATTACTTCGGATATTGGCATATCAGTATCAGACAGCATAATTGATAGTTTAAGGAAAAAAAAGCTAAATGACATTAGCTTAGAATCAGTAAAAAAAAATATTAATGAATCTTTAGTTGAAATTTTATTACCTGTGCAAAAAAAGTTAGAGTTAAAATCTACCCCACATGTAATTTTGATGATAGGAGTTAATGGTTCCGGAAAAACTTCATCAATTGGCAAACTTGCAAGCAAATTTTCGAGAACTGGCAAAAAAGTTGGAATTGTTGCAGCTGATACATTTAGGGCCGCAGCCATTGACCAGTTGAGAGTTTGGGCTGAAAGAACAAAGTCAAAATTTTACTTTACAAATGTAAATTCAGACCCGGCAGCACTAGTATATAAGTCTTATAATGAATCTTTAGAAGAAAAAATTGATGTACTATTAATCGACACGGCTGGAAGACTTCATAACAAATCTAATTTAATGGATGAGCTATCAAAAATTATAAGAGTGATGAAAAAAATTGATGAAAAACTTCCACAAGAAATAGTCTTAGTTCTAGATGGAAATTCAGGACAAAATTCTTTAAAACAGGTTGAAAAGTTTAACGAGGTTACCTCATTATCAGGTACTATTATTACAAAGCTTGACGGGTCAGCTAAAGGAGGATTTATTGTTTCAATATCCAAAAAATTCAAAACACCAATTTTTTTTATTGGTGTCGGAGAATCTGAAGATGATTTAATTGATTTTAATGCAAAAGAATTTTCAAAAGCTTTACTTTCACTTTAATTATTTACTAAGTTTCCAAATAGATGAATTCTCTTCATCTACAATAATGTAAATTTCTCCCTTGTCATCAATTTCAAAATCTCTTATTCTTCCAATTTCTCCTTGTAAAATAATTTCTTCACCGACTATATCTCCATCAAAATAATCTAAGCGTAATAACATCTCAGTTTTTGTTGCAGTTACTAATAAATCGCCGTTCCACTCTTTAAAAGTTTTTCCATTATAAAAACCTATATTCCCAACGGCAATTGAAGGAACCCATACTTTTATTGGTTTTACAAACTTGTTTTTAAATGGTGTGTCACCAATCTTTCTTCCTGAATACGCTGTTCCACCCCAAGCAATTTCATTCCATCCATAATTACCACCACTTAATACTTTTGCAATGTTATCTCCACCTCTAGGTCCATGCTGAGAAAAAATAATTTCACCATCATAAGGTGATACTGCAATTCCTTGAGGGTTTCTGACTCCAATTGAATAAATTTCTGGTAACCATTCTGGGTTATTTTTAAAAGCTGGGTTATCATGAGGTAAAGTACCGTCCTTGTTAATTCTTATAATACTACCTGGATGCATCTTGG
>CABZJY010000024.1 GCA_902526175.1 uncultured Alphaproteobacteria bacterium
ATTCTTCCAAGTAATGGTTTTGCAAAAATAAATTTTAAACATTCTAAAGATCTGACCAAGGTTATTGAATTATCGAAAAAAAGTTTAAATGATTCATTAAAAAAAAAAACTAAAGGTTTAAATCGCAAAAAAGATTTTCTTGTAACTAAAAATATAAATGTGTTGAAAGATAATTTTCTACCACTTAGAAAATTAATAAAGTCAAATAATTTTTTATCACCAATAACAGAATATTTGGGGTCTTTTCCTATTTTATGGTCTAGTCAAGTATGGTTCTCTCCGAACAAGAAATTTACTTTGGGTAGAAGCCAAAATTATCATATGGATAATGAAGATTACAGACAGATTAAATGTTTCATCCCTCTAGAAGATATTAATGATGAAAATGGACCATTAACAATTATAGATGCTAACAAAACAACGAAAATATTTAAAAAATTAAAACAAGAAAAAATAATTAAGTATAAGCATACTAAAATTTCAGATGAAATTATGCATAAACTTCATGATGAGAATGAATCAATAAAATTAACTGCTAAAGTTGGTGAGATATTATATGTTGATACATCTCGTTGTTATCATTACGGAAGCAGGCCATCACCAAAGAGTAGAAAGGTTTTATTTTTGCAATTCTTTTCTATTAATTCACGAAAAGTACAAGTTTTCCAAAGAAAATATAATCAAAATTTATTAGATAATATTGAAAGAGAAATTTATAAATTTTATAATCCTGATGATTATTTTGAAAAACATTAATTACAATGAAAAAAATTATTTTTTTTATTGAAAGCATGAGAGTTGGAGGTGCTCAAAAAAATCTTTACTATTTAATAAATAATTTAAGTAAAACAAAACACGTAATTTATCTTGTAACATTTAATAGAGCTTCAATTGATTATAAACTAGACAAAAATGTACATATTATTGAACTAAACTTACCAGGTTTTTCAAATAATATTTTTGTTTCTCTAACTAAAAATCTTGTTAAAATTTTAAAATTTAGAATTACAATAAAAAAAATTGACCCTGAAGTAGTTATAAGTTTTATAAATACAACAAATGTTTTAGTAATTCTTGCTAGTCTCTTTTTAAAAAGAAAAATCATTATTTCAGAGAGAAATGATCCTGAAGAACAAAAAATTGGAAGAATATGGACATTTTTAAGGTTTATTTCTTATAGATTTGCTTCACTAATTACAATTAATTCAATACATGGATACGAATTTATAAAAAACAAAATGCGTATTAAAAAAGTAATGTATATTCCTAATTTTTTTATTCGTAATCCAGAACGAAAAGGTAAGGTTAATCTGAAAAATTATATTTTAGCAGTTGGCAGATTGCACATACAAAAAGGTTTCGATATTTTAATAAATGACTTCGTTAAATTTAAAAATCAACAAAAAAATAATTTAAAACTTGTAATATTAGGTGAGGGAGATGAATTAAATTATTTAAAAGAATTAGTACCAAAGAAATATAAAAATGAAATTTTATTTTTAGGTAAAATAGACCCTTCACCTTACTATAAAAATTGTAAATTATTTGTAATTCCATCTAGATATGAAGGATCTCCAAATGTATTATTTGAAGCAATGGCGTTCGGTCTTACTATAATTGTAAGAAAGTCAAGTAAAGAAATTCAAAATTATCTTAAGAATATGTCTAATGCAATCCTCATTGATAGGGATAAGAATATTAATTCAATTGATGAGGGAATAGATTTCTGCATTAAAAATGAAGATTTGGCGAAGAAATTTGGAATTAATGCTAGGAAAAGTATTAATTCCTATGATAATAGAAAAATACTTAAGAAATGGAAAGAAATAATTAATCAAGCGATGTAATGACAAGAGAAAAAATATTATTTCCGTTTGTTGGTGATTCTGTTGGCGGTAGTCAAATTGCGTCTATCCTCTTAATCAAAAACCTATTTAAAATTAAACGTGATTTTAGGATAATTACCTTCACTAATAATGGAGAATTAGGTAAGTATCTAAATGAAAAAAAAATTCCGTTCCATAGTCTTAGCTCAGATAATGGTCGATTAAAAGTTGCAAACTTAATTTTTTTGTTGTTAAAAAATTTAAAATTTGTTTTAGAAATTATCAAACAGAACAATATAAAGAAAATTCATACTAATGATTTAAGAATGCACTATATATGGTCCATTTTTTGTTTTATATTTAAAAAGAACCACATATGGCATCAACACTCTGCGATATTAAGTAGAAAAACAAAATATCTTTCAAAACTTTCTTATAAAATCCTTACTGTTTCCAATTTCGCAAAAGAATCTTTTCATTATTCAATGTCAAAAAAAGCAATTGTTGTTGGGAATCCTTTTGAGAATAGAAAACTTGTTCTAAAAAAACAAAAAAAATTAAAAAAAAATATTTTGTATATAGGAAATAATAATTTTCAAAAGAGATCATATTTTTTTATAGACCTAGCAAAAGAATTATTTATAAATAATAACAATTATGAATTTCATATGGTGGGTGATTTTAATTTTAAGAATTCACAGATTAAAAGACTCTCAAAATTCAATATAAACATTCATGAAAAAAGATTTGATTTAAGAAGATTATTTTTAAATTCAGATTTGTTAATAGCACCAGCAGTAAACGAGGGGTTTGGAAGAATAATTGTTGAAGCAATGCTCTATAAAGTATTAGTGATAGCTTCAAACTCTGGAGCACATAAAGAAATTATTACTGACAAATTTAATGGAAGATTAATTAAAAGTGACTCTTTAAAGATGTTTAAAAAAGAAATTAAAGATGTGTTATCCAATAAAAAAATTTTTCAATATATGGTAACAAATGCTTATATGGTATCTAATAAAAAATATGATATTGGTCAATACTTAAATTTATTCAAGAAAATTTACAAATAAAACTATTTCTCAATTAAAAAAGATGAAAAAAAAAAAAATTAAAATTCTTAGCACCTCTTTTAAATTTCCTAATGTACGATCCTTTTTATATCCATTCATCTTATTCGATAGATACCTTATAAAAAATAATATACACTGCCAAATTAATCCAATAAAAAATAAAACTTATGATCTTATTTTTATTGAAAGCAATTTCTTCGGTAGAGAATGGGCTCTTAATTCTGAAAGAGTACTCGAATCAATATACAACTTAAAAAAAAATTGTGGAAAAATTATATATTTTGATTTATCAGATAGTACAACACTCTTACATCCCAAAGCTCTTGAACTAGTGGATTTATATTGTAAAGGACAAATTTTAAAAAATAAAAATTTATACAAAAAGCGTTTTTATGGAAGAAGAATTTATACTGATTACTGTCATAGGAAATTTGGTATTGTTGATTCAAAACCAGTTTATTCAGAAAGCGTTACAAATACAAAACATCTTGAAAAAATCGAATTATCATGGAATTCTTCATTATCAAATTATTCATTACTAGGAAAATTTTTAAATGAAATATATGAAAAATTACCTTTTAAATATTTATTAACCTTTCCTAGAAAAAAAGAAACTAATAATGAAAAGAAAAAAGGTATAATGTCAAGAATGAATCTAAACTATGAAAGAAATACAATCTCATGGCAAAGAAAAACAGCAATCGATTCAATAAGAAATGAAGTTAATTATCAAAAAATTACTACTTTTAATTATTTTAGAGAATTAAAAAATTCCAAAATTACGATTTCTCCCTTTGGTTGGGGAGAAATTAACTACAGAGATTATGAAGCATTCATTTATGGATCTATATTAGTTAAACCAAATATGAGTCATATAAATACCTGGCCAAATTATTATGAGGATAAGAAAACAACTATTTTTTTTGATTGGTCGTGCAATGACATAAATCAGAAAATAGAAAATATTCTTAATAATTATGAAAATTATGAACACATAGTTAATAATGCAAAAAATAGATATTTTAATTACATAGATAAAAATAATTTGAAAAAAATGATATTAAATATTCTTAATAAAATTATTAATTAAAGAAAAAAAAATTATTTAGACAGTAAAACAGTCCTGGCACCGCCAACTTTAGTCAAAATTTTTATTGTACTTTCAGCATTAATATTTTCAAATATAGATCTTTTTTCTCCATCTGATTTTAAAACATGAATTGCACTTTTATTAGTAACCATTTCAATCCGTTTGGTTCCTGACTCTGCATTTGATGATATATATTTAGTTTTATAGCCGAAAGTAAAAAGTTTTGAAAGCACTGGTGTAATATCATGACTTTTATTGTAGCAAGATATATGTGGTTCGAAACATATTAATGGACTTAAATTATTATTTCTAACATCTTTTATAAGGGACTGAAGTATTTCAACTTCATGTCCCTCTACGTCCATTCTAATTAAATCAGGTTTAAAGTATTTTTTAGATAATTCCGAAATGGTTACCGTTTTTACTTTAATGGTATTACCAGACAAAAATTTCTTTGCTGAACCTGTTGGATGAAAAGTATGCAGATTAGATTGTTTTGCTAGATAAAAAGTTTGTTTTACAGATTTATTTGAAACTCCAGATTCTTCGATATAAATTCTTTTTTTTTCGATTTTATTTAATACTATATTTTTTTTTAGCAATTCTACATTTGCTTTATTTGGTTCAATTGCAAGAATCTTTCCTGTAGATTTTAATAAATGATTTTCAATGAGAACGTAATAACCTATATTTGCACCAATATCAAAGACATTCATATTCTCTTTAAGAATTTTATTCAATATTAGTTTTTGATCTT
>CABZJY010000025.1 GCA_902526175.1 uncultured Alphaproteobacteria bacterium
ATTTGCAATTTATGAGAACAAAAAAAATAATACAATTATAATTATCAGTGTTATTGATAATTTAATTAAAGGTGCATCTGGTCAAGCAGTCCAAAATATGAATTTAATGTTTGGACTCAAAGAAGACGAAGGTTTAAAAAATATAAGTATTGTACCTTAAATTTAATAAGAAAAAATGGTATTTGAAATTTCAAAATATTTAAATAAAAAACCAAAAATTGATAAAACTGTTTTTATTGCAGAAGGTTCAAATGTGATTGGTAGTGTAGAAATTAAAAAAAACAGTAGCGTGTGGTTCAACTGTACAATTCGCGCAGATGTTAATTTTATTTCTATTGGAGAGAAAACAAATATCCAGGATGGTACAATAATTCATGTCTCATCTGGTGGCTTTTCCGCAACAGGTGGAGCAGGTTCACCAACAATAATTGGTGATAATGTTACAATTGGGCATAATGCTACAATTCATGCTTGTACAATTCATTCAAACTCATTAGTTGGGATGGGATCGATAATATTAGATAATGCAGAAATTAATGAATATTCATTTATTGCTGCTGGATGTTTAGTTCCTCCTGGAACAGTTGTAAAAAAAAATGAATTATGGGCTGGGAACCCAGGGAAGCCCATAAGAAAACTAAAGCCAAAAGAATTAGAATTAATAGATAATACTCCCTTAGTATATGAAAAACTTGCAAAAGAATTTTTAAAAAATGGTTTTTAGAATCAAAAAATCTCTTTATGATAATGAAATGAATATTTTTTTTAACAGACTTATAAAATTCATTTTTTCTTTTATTTTAATTTTGCAATTAACTTCTTGTGAAACTCTTGGTGAAATTTCCGGAAAAATTTCTGAATATACTGAGACTGGTTACGATTATGTTAGTTCTGTATTTAGCAGTGAAGGTGAAAACGAAGAGTCTGAAGAAATACTTTTATCTAATGAAAAAGAAGTTGAAGTTGATAAAAGAAAAGAAGATGAAATTTCTAAAATTAACGATATTGAGCCGCAAGAAGAAGTAGATAATATAAATTCAAGTTTTGAAGAAGAAAAAATATCGGAAGAAGTTCTAGAAAGTGTTGAAGTTGAGAACGTAGAGGTAATTAATATCCCTGAAGATAAAAATGTTAAAACTGAATTTAGTTCTCCTTTAAAAAATGAATTTAGTTCTCCACTAGAAGATGAATTTAGTTCTCCATTAGAAAATGAAACAAATATTAAAAAAACAGAAAGCACCACAAATGAAAAGATAGAGGATAAACTCGTAAAAAAACTTGAACTTAAAAATAAAATTCAATTTAAAATTGCAACAATAAATTTTAGCTCTGGTTCAAGTTCTTTAGATAAAAATGGATATAAAAAAATTATGAAAGTGCTTAAACTTGCAAATGAAAGAGATGCGATTGTAAAAATAGTTGGACATGCAAGTACAAGAACAAAAGATATGGATATTTTAAAGCATAAAATGGTAAATTTTGTAATTTCTGACAAACGGGCACAAGCGGTTGCCTCAGTGTTCGTTAAAAATAAGTTTCCTTTAAATAAATTAATTACTGAAGCAGTTTCAGATTCAAAACCCCTGTTTCATGAAGTGATGCCCGCAGGTACCAATGCAAATCAAAGGACAGAAATTTACCTGATATATTAATATAATGGATGATTTAAAGATTGCTATTGCTGGTGTAGGCACTGTAGGTAACGGTGTGTTAGTTCTTTTAAAAAAAAATAGAAAAAAAATTGAAAACAAAATTGGTAAAAAAATTAAAATTACAGCAATTGCTTCAAGAAAATCTAGAGATTTTACAAGTTTTAAAAAAACAAAAATTTTCTCTGATGCTAATAGTTTTTTAAATTTTTCTGATTACGATTTGTTAATAGAACTAATTGGTGGTTCTGATGGTATAGCAAAAGAAATAGTAATTGATGCATTAAAAAAAAAAAAAAATGTAATTACAGCAAACAAAGCTCTAATTTCTAAGCACGGAAATTTTATTTTAAAACTGGCTCATTCTCAAAAAGTATTTGTGGGCTATGAAGCGTCAGTAGCTGGAGGAATACCTATTATTACTATAATAAATAATTTTTTAGTTTCAAATACAATAAAAAAGATAAGTGGAATACTTAATGGAACTTCAAATTATATTTTGTCGAAGATGTTGGAGACAAAAAAAAATTTCAAAACTATACTAAATGATGCTAAAGCTCATGGATATGCAGAGTCAGATCCATCTTTTGACATAAATGGGATGGATACAGCACATAAATTATCAATAATGTCATCTATTTCATTTAATAATAAAATTGATTTAGAAAAAGTTTTTGTTTCAGGTATTGAAGATATTCAGTATACAGATCTTAAATATGCAGATGAACTTGGTTTTAGAATAAAATTATTAGGTCTCACTAAAATTGTAAGATCTAAAGTCATGCAGTTTGTGTATCCGTCTTTAGTTAATAAAAAATCATTACTTGGAAATGTTGACAATGTGTTTAATGGTATAATAATAGAGACTGATAGTTCAAAAAAATTTTTTTTTCAAGGTGAAGGCGCTGGAGCTCTTCCTACGGCAACTTCAGTACTTTCTGACTTGGAAAGAATATCACTGACAAATTATTCAAAACAAAATTATCAAAATACTAAAACTTTAACCATGAAAGATTATTTCAAAATTGATGAAAGATATGGTTCATATTATTTCAGAATTAAAACATTTGATGTTGCAGGAGTTATTGCAGATATTTCAAAAATTTTAAAAAAATTTAACATTTCAATAAAGACGCTATATCAAAAAGATAATACTGAAAAAAATAACAATGAGGTTAATATTGTAATAACAACTCATAATTGTGAAGAAAAAAATGTACGTAAAGCTATCAACCTTATTAATAATCTGGATTCTACAAAGGAAAGAGTTGTAATTTACAGGGTAGAGATTACTTGAGAGAGGTCACAAATTTTGGAATTTCATTGCCAATTAAAGGCTTAGCATATTTGATGAAACTCTGAGTTATAAAATTTTGGTTTTTATTAATAAATTTTTTATCTAAGTATTTTGTTTTTGCAGCAATATCTGAAAGTGAATTTGTTCCATACTTGATAGAATATGGTAAAGAAAATTTATTTCTTGGTATAATTGAAACAGAAAATGATTGTTTGGAATTTAATGAATAATCAAATGCTTTTTTCCCAATTAACATTGCCTCTTTTTTATCAACTTCAGACGAACAACCCAGAAAACTCCTTTGCATATAACCAAATGTATCTGCTCTTACTCTACTTATTTTTAAATTTTTTTTAATCTGATTTACTAAGTAATCCCCTAAACTTCCAGTGCCGGAAAGTTGAACGTTACCGTGAGAATCTTTTTCAGATAAATCAGTAGCGTAATTTGCTATCAGCCTTCTTTTTTTATCTTGAATACCTTCAGAAACAGCAATAATACATCTACCATATTTATCATAAATATTTTTTATGTCCTTAAAAAACTTTTTTATATTAAAATCAATTTCGGGTGTATAGATCAAATGCGGACCGTCCCCCTCTTTTTTTTTAAGTAGGGCAGAACTAGCTGCAAGGAATCCTGCATGTCTTCCCATAACAACCCCAATGTAGACCCCTGGTAATGAACGTACATCTAAGTTTATACCACTAAATGCCATTGCAACATACTTAGCAGCTGAGCCAAAACCAGGAGTATGATCATTACGAACAAGATCATTATCTATAGTTTTCGGTATGTGTACACATTGTAATTCATAATTATCTATTTTTGCTTTTTCTGAAATAATTCTCAAACTATCAGAGGAATCATTACCTCCTATGTAAAAGAAACTATCTATTTTTTTTTGTTTGAGAACTTTAAGAATTTCTTCACAATATTTTGTATCAGGTTTGTCTCTTGTAGAACCTAAAATGGAAGATGGTGTATTGGCTATCAATTCTGATTTTTCTTCAGATATTTTGTT
>CABZJY010000026.1 GCA_902526175.1 uncultured Alphaproteobacteria bacterium
AAAAAGTTTTTAATGTATTTTCTAATTTCATTTTTTTATATTATGTAAAATTTATGAGTTTTGCACCAACTTCATCAATTTTTATTTCCATAAATTTATGATTTTTTATTTTCTCTAAAAATTTTTTTTTAAAGCCTTTTTTTAGAAAAATAGCTGCAAATCCTCCCCCACCAGCACCCAAAATTTTCATACCCAATGCACCCTGACTTTTTGAGAATTCGTAAAGATTGTCAATTTTAGTATTAGACATTTTTTTGTTAAGTGAAGACTTTATTTTCCACGACTCATCAAGTAAATTTCCAAATTTATCCAGTTCATTAGATAATAATAGATTTCTTCCTTCAAACGCCATACAATATAAATCTCTAAAATGTTTTTCTTTTTTATCCATTTCTTTGAGTGTAAGTGCCGCTTGATCTGAAGAAGATCTTTGAATACCAGTGAATACAAGCACAATTCTATTAAAAAAATTTTCTTTCTGCTCACTATTTACTAAACATTTGTTTACTTTATATTTTCCATTCTTTGATATCTCAACAAAATTTAGTCCTCCATAAGAGGCTGCAATTGCATCCTGAATACCGGTATTTTCATTTAACTTTTGTTTTTCTATTTCATAAGATATTTTAGCAACTTCAGATTTTGATAATTTTTTTTTTTGAATACTTGAAATAGCCTTTATTGTAGCCACTGCATAAGAAGCACTTGAACCAAGACCTGAAAGTGCAGGAACATCTGCAAGATAAAAAAATTCGGCTGGTCTATCAAATTTAAGATATTTGATAGTTTCTCTAACAATAGGTTGTTGAATTTGATTGTAGTTTGAAACCTCTTCAACAATTTTCCAGGAAATCCTATACCTAAAATCCGAGAGATTTATTGTGTGTTTAACTAAAGAAAATACATACTTATCTATTGCAGTTGATAGAAAAGCTCCCTTATTTTTTAAAAACCATTTTTCATAATCAGTACCTCCCCCAAAAAAGGAAACGCGAAGAGGAGATCTTACAATAATCATAGATTTTTTTTAGAAATAAAGTTTTGAATTTGCTCTTTATCTTTTCAGAAGATTACCGTTTATTTTGACCATAGTACGCCAATATTCTAATAAGTCAATTAAAGTTTGGGTATAAGAGATCTCTGGTTTCCAGCCAGTGTGCTTTGAAAATTTAGATGTATCCGGCACCTGAAGGTCAGCATCTATAGGTCTTAATCTCTCTTTATCTACAACAATTTTAAGTTGTTTTTTTAGTTTTGATAATCCAATCAAATCGTTCAATAATCTTGATATTTTTACAGTATGCTTTCCTCCAATATTATAGTACTCTCCTGCTTTAGGCTTAACAGTTAAAAGTAAGTAATAGGCACGTACTGCATCTCTTACATCCGCAATGGTTCTCAGACTGTTGAGATTGCCTACACTAATTTCTTTTTCAATAAAATTATTTTCTGCTAAAGCAATTTGTTTAGCAAAACTCGCTTCTGCAAAAACATCGCCTCGTCTTGGTCCCGTATGAGTAAACATTCTCGTCGTCATAACATTCATACCATACGCCTCAGCATAAAACCTTCCTATTAGATCTGTTCCTATCTTTGAGATTGCATATGGTGATGCTGGGTGAAATTTGGTTTCTTCCTTAATGGGAATTTCATTTTTTGAAACTCTTCCAAAAACTTCTGATGATGAACATACATGAATCATTGCATTTTTTGAAAATTCTTTTAATGCATCTAGAACATTCGTGGTTCCTTGAATATTGGTTTGATATGTATCAAGCGGACTGTTAAAACTTGTTTGAGGAAAACTTTGTGCAGCTAGATGAAAAACAAAATCCGGACGTGCAGTTTTTATTGCATGCCTGGTTGAAATTGGGTCCCTTATATCAGCATAGACCAAAAAAACTCTTTTTTTATTATTAATTGCCTTAAAATGATTTTTGATATTTTTGGTTGGACTTCTCCATCTGAGTAGTCCCCATATATCCCAATTAGTATTCATATATAGATAATCGAGCATATGGGACCCTACCATTCCTGTTACGCCTGTAATCAGAGCTCTTTGCTTCATAGATTTTTCCTAAGATAGTCTTCTATTAAATCAGAAACGTAATCAATCTCCTCATTTTTTACATCTTGATGACAACCTAACGAAAACGAATTTTTCATTACATAATTGGCATTTTCAAGTTTTCCATAAACTCTTTTTGCCACATGTTTAACTGCTGGCTGCTTATATAAATTTCCAGAAACCACTGGTCTGGTTTCAATACCATTTTTATTTAAAAATTTACAAATTTTATCTCTGTCAATTTTTTTGTTCAAAATTGTTAATGGAAAACCAAACCATGAGTGAAAAGCATTTTCTTCTTCTTTTTGGAATTTAAAAATACCTTCAAATTTGCTTAATTTTTTTCTGAAATACTTAGACACCTTTCTTCTTTTCCTTACAAAATATTTCAATTTTTTTAATTGTAAACTAGCCATTATTGCCTGAGGTTCTGTTATCCTTAAGTTATAACCTTCATTAACAAATAAAAACTTTGGATTGAAATTTTTATATAGATCAACCCACTTTTTTTTATTTTCACAGTTTCTTATCCATCCGTGAGATCTGATAATCCTCATTGTTTCTGATAAATTTTTATTTTTTGTAACAGTAATACCTCCTTCCATACATGTAATATGATGAGAAAAGTATAAACTGAAACTACTGGCAATGCCAAATGAACCCACAGGTATATTATTATAATATGCTCCCATTGACTCACAAGAATCTTCAAAAAGAATTAAATTATTTCTTTTGCATAATGAGATTATTTCATTCATATTGCATGGATTCCCATAAACATGAGTAATGAATAATCCTCTAGTTTTAGGACCAATAGCGCTTTCAATTTGGTTTATATCAATGTTAAGTGTATCTAAGTCACAGTCAACGAACACAGGAGTTAATCCATATTGTATCAAAGGGAAAAGTGATGTCGACCATGTTAACGCAGGTATTATTACTTCATCATTAACTTTAAGATGATTTTTTGTATTTCTATTCCTCAAAGCCGCTACCATTAAGAGGTTTGCAGAAGAACCAGAATTACTAGTTATTGAATGTTTAAAATTAAACATTTTACTAAATTTCATTTCAAACTCAGAAACTTTTGTTCCCATGGTAACATTAGTTGAAATCATTTGTTCAGCAAAACCAGTAATTTCTTCAGGACCAAAAGTTGGGCTATGTAATTTAATTTCTTTCCTAAAATTATTTACTTTACTTTTAGAGTGAAATCTATTCCATTCGTTGTTTATAGTTTGAAAAAGATTATCTTTTTTCACAAAAGTTC
>CABZJY010000027.1 GCA_902526175.1 uncultured Alphaproteobacteria bacterium
CAGAATATGAGATGTCAAAAAGAATATGGTAGGCACTTATAATAAAGTCTTAACTTATTTAATTAACCTTGAAAGAAGTTTTGGATGAAGAAATGCTTTTTGTATATTTAGCATATTTTTTGATTGCTCATCTAGATCATTTTCTGGAAAATATTTATCCAATTGACTAAAATCGTCGTCTTTTAACAAATCGTTTTCACAAAAAAATAACTTTCTAGACATATTTAATAAATATTGAATTGAAGAACAATGTGTTCCATCCTTGTCAGCAAAATCGTTCACACTAGTTAAAAAAGGCATAAAACAAAATCCTTTAATGTGACCTTCTCTTATTAATCGAGCTATTATAATATCAAGATTTTCATCAATTTTATGCATTTTACTATTGATCATTTCAATTATTTTTCTTTTAGATTTAGTGTTAATAATATAAGAATTCAGTGAAGAAAAAAAATAATTTTTAAGCGACAATATAGTTGTTTCACTCTTTCTTTTTAAAAATCTATTTAAATTAAACAAGTTTAAAATTTGGGATGGATCACCAAGACACACATCAGTGAAGATTATATCCCAGTCGGAAAAATTATTAAGTTTTGAAATATTCTTATAACAAGATCTGCTGATAATCGAATCATCTTCGCAGATCCACGAATTTTTATCTTGTTTAACGTTGTTTATTGCTTCTAGGTGACTCAGAAAAATAGCTTTTCCTCTGTCATGAAGTTTTCCATTTAAATTTTCTTTTCTTACATCATCAACTGTTTTTGCAGAATCTCTATTAAACGTAAATGGTAAATGTCTAATTTGTTTTTCAAATCTCTTTTTTCTTTCTTTAGCACTATCTAGATTGATGTATGTACAATTTAAATTCATCACAAAAATTAGCAATTGGTATGCCATGGCTTAAAATTTGCTAAATTAATAGTCTATGCAAAATATAAATTCCAATCAAATTAGTTTTTTAAAGCAATTAATTGACAAAAATCAATTTAGTGAAGCTCACCATCAGATAAATAAATTTATAGCATCTAAAAATATGAATCCAGATGTAATAAATTTGAAAGGTGTTTTATTTAAAAAACAAAAAAAATATGAAATAGCAAAAAAATATTTCATGCTTAATATTAAAAATTACCCTTTAGACCCTTCTTGTAATTTTAATTTAGCTAACCTTTTTGCAGAAACGAATCAATTTGACAAAGCAATTTATTATTACAAAAGAACAGAAAAATATGGAACATCTAAACTTGTTTTTTCAGCATTAAATAACCTTGGTGTGATATTTAAAAAAAAAAAAGATTTTAATAAGGCTCTTCAATACTTCAACAAAGCAAGAAAAAACCAACCTAACGTTTGGTATACGTACAACAATATAGCTGATGTATATTTTGAAATAGAAAATTACAAAAAAGCACTTAATTTTTATGAAGAATCAGAAAAAAAAAATCCAAATTTATGCATGAATAAGGCAAATACTCTCAGATATTTAGGAAAATATAATGAATCAAGAAAACTACTTGAAAAAATATTATCAACTAAAAAAAATGATTTTTTAGTAGCATACAATTTAGCAAATGTTTATTTAGAATTAGGTTTTTTTAAAAAATCTATTGAAATGTTAAAGAGATCTATCCTGTTAAAGCCAAACTTTTTTGATGCTTTATATTGTTTATCAAGGATAAATTTCTTGTTAAATAAACAAAATGAATTTGCAAAGTTTCATCATTACCGATGCTATTTAAGGGAACACTTTACAACAAAAATTCTTGAAGATAAAAAATCAAAATATAAGTTTGAAGATGCAATTCAATCTGCATCAAACAAAATAATTTTTTATGCTGAACAAGGTATTGGTGATGAAATATTTTTTGCTTCATTGATAAACAGTTTTACAAAAGAATATGAAAATGAAGTTGCAATATGTTGTTCAAACAGGTTAAAAAATATTTTTAAACTTTCATTTCCAAATAATTTAATTATTGATGAAAATGATTTAAAAAATAAAAAAAACTTAAACAGTTTTGAAATTCAACTACCTATTGGATCTCTACTAGAGAATTTTAAACCGAAAAAAATGCCAAAGAATTTTGGAAAACAATATTTGTTTTCAAATGCAGAACTAAATTTAAAATGGAAAAAACAACTAAGGTTTGATAATTCTTATAAAATTGGCATATCCTGGTCAGGAGGGGCAACAAAGTTTCAACAAAGCAAAAGAACATTACCATTAAAAATGTTTTTAGATGTTTTTTCAACAAATGTTTGTTTAATAAATTTACAGTACGGGTCAGAAAGGTTTAGGTTAAAAAAATATCAACAAACCTTTAAAAGAAATATTATTGATTTTGTTGATATAGAATCTAGTGATAATTTTGATGATTATTTTTCACTCATAAGTCAGTTAGATTTAGTAATTACATGTGATAATACCGTTGCTCATATAGCAGGATCACTTGGCATTAAGACATATCTTCTCTTGAATAAAATACCCGACTTTAGGTGGGGTATAAAATCAAATAAAACACCCTTTTATCAAAGTATCGAAATAATAAGGCAAATAAAAAATAATTCGTGGAAAGAACCATTAAAAATTCTCAAAGAAAAGATTAACACCTCGATTAAAAATTAGGTCATGCATTTTTTAAATAAAAAACTTTTTATTCATATTCCTAAAACTGGAGGTAGTTGGCTTGAACATAATCTTAATAAATATTCTGATGACAAAAAATATACCATAAAGGAATCAAGAAGAGATAATTTTGGAATTAGAGGAAAAATATCTACACAAAAACACAATCTATTAGCTGAATACAAATATTTGTTGAAAAAAAAATACAATTCATATGATGTTTTTACCATAATAAGAAATCCAGTTTCTAGACTTATTTCTTACTACTTTTCCCCAGATATTTGGAAAGTGGAAACATCATCAGGAACGAAACACATAAACGAGGATCAAATAA
>CABZJY010000028.1 GCA_902526175.1 uncultured Alphaproteobacteria bacterium
TTAGATGACCTTTTTTAGTTTTGCAAATGTATCATTTTTGCCGAGAATTGACAGTTGTTTGGATAGTGATTCTCTAAAAAATCCGTTTGCTTTAGATAATTCGTCAAAACTACCTTGTTGGGAAATCTTTCCTTCATCAAGTACAAAAACCTTGTTACAAATTCTTAAATGCCACAATCGATTGGAAACAATTATTACTGTTCTTCCAACAGCAATATCTGGAAGCGCATCATAAAGTTTAATTTCACTATCAACATCAAAACCTGTTATAGCATCATCTAAAATTAATATTCTTGGATTTCTAATTAGAGCTCTAGCAATTTGTAGTTTTTGTCTCATACCGGTTGATATATTACTTGCATTTTCTTCTAACTGTGTTTCATAACCGTCAGGAAATGATTCTATTTCATCGTGTGCGAAAACTTTTTTTGCAGCCCAGGTAATTCTATCCATTGATGAATTCGGCATTGGTCTAGCTATATTTTCTCTGATAGAACCAGGAAAAAAATAACTATTATCATCAACTAATGAGACCTGTGATCTTATATGACTTAGATCTAAAAGTCTTAAATCTGTACCATCAAATGCAATGATGCCAGCTTGAGGTCTATATAAACCAACCAAAAGTTTTGCAAGACTACTTTTACCACAACCACTTTTTCCAGTAATCCCAACAATCTGTCGTGGATTAATTTCAAGACTTACATTTTTAATTATTTTTGTTTGATCATCATAACCAAATTCGACATTTTTAAATGAAATTTGTCCCATGAGTTGTGGTTTTTGTCCTTTAACTGATGTCTCAGAATTAGCATCAATTATACCTGAAACAATCTGAATTGATTGTAATAATTTTGTTATCTCAGTTTTTAATGTTACTAATGATATAATAGGTGAGGAGACTCTAGAAGCTAACATATTGAAACCAACAAGGATTCCAGCAGAGAGCCCTCCAGAAAAAACTAAATGGACTCCTACAAAAATTACCATTGCTGTCATTAATTGATTGATTGTGGATGTAACATTTTGTAAAACGGCAGTTTTTTTTTGTACATTTTCAGCTTCTAAAATATAATTTGCTTCTACGTCCCTCCATGCATCTTTAAGTCCAGGTTCCAAAGCCAGCCCTTTAACATTTTCAATACCATTAAC
The DNA here is from genome assembly GCA_902526175.1 of uncultured Alphaproteobacteria bacterium. Taxonomy (GTDB): domain Bacteria; phylum Pseudomonadota; class Alphaproteobacteria; order Methylaequorales; family Methylaequoraceae; genus CACBWF01. The sequence goes on from CABZJY010000028.1 coordinate 1,153, forward strand.
TGTAGTTGAAAGGAATTCATCTCTTAGTTTAGATGCTTTACCTAGTGGACCAGAAGCATCTCTTTGCTTTTTACTAAAATACATTGAAGAAAGCGCACCAATTATACTAAAAAAGAATACAACACCAAATAACATCGGACTGTAAAAAAATAAAATTGGTACAAATACTAACAAAGCTATAGAGTCCAAAGCAGTTGAAAAAATTCTTTGTGTGAGAAGTGTTTTTATTTGGGTAATTTGTGATGTAAACCTTGAAAACATTATAGACTCTTTATTAAATCTTTGCATAGGTAATGAAAGAAGTTTGTCGAAAGCTTTAATAGATAACTTTGCTTCAACCTTTTGAGATAAAAAATCAAGCAAATAAAGTTTTAGGTAGCCCAGTACCCCATTACATAAATATGCTACAACTACACCTGAAGTAATAACATATAATGTTGCGTAGGCCTCATAATTTACAACTTTATCAAGTACTAGCATCATAAAAACAGCTGGAACTACTGCGAAAATATTTAATATGAGACCTGTAATTACGAGCTGCATTACAACTGATCTGTTTCTTAAAGTTTCACCTATCAACCAACCAATTGATAATTCACTAGTTTCCTGAAATAGTTTAAGTTTAGGTTTAAGAAGAATTATTTCTCCTTTCCAGCCTTTTTCTAATTCTTTAATTTCAATCTGCTGAGGTTTTGGGTCTGATTTTCCAGGATCTAAAAATAATATAGAATCTTCTTCTCCTTCTCTTTTTATAATCCTCAAAGCTATAATAAATCTTCCATTTTGTAATCTAAGTATCTGCTGTTTTTTCTTAGTTAATGATATTAATTCGTCATTTGAAATATTACTGTGTTTAGCTTTAAGGTTGAAGCTTTGTGCAAGTTCACACATTTCTCCAGATGATAGCTCTCTATCGTCAGTTCTGAATCTTTCAGGTATATCATTTGGCCCAATATGAACACCAAGTTGTCTAGCTATCAAAATTAATGATTTTTGTGACCCTCTCATTGCAATCATAAATATATTCTAGATGATATTTGAATTAATGAAAGAAAAAAAAACCCCCTAAAAAGTTAGGAGGTTTTTTTAAATTGTTCAATACTAAACAATATCGTCAGTTGGATCACTCTCAGGAGGAGGAGGAGGCATGTCGCCGTCCATCGGTCCTTCCGGAGGCATATCTCCTGGCGGTGGTCCATCTGGGGGCATCGTTGCTGATGCATCATCCATATGGGATGCCATTTCGTCCATACCTTCCATGCCTGGAGGAGGTGGAGGCATACCATCGCCATCCATGTCTGCTCCTGGCGGTGGACCCATGGGATCACCAGCCATCATTGGATCAGGTGGAGGCATATCTCCTGGAGGAGGTCCACCTTCTGGACCAAATAGAGGGTCACCACCTGGTGGCGGCATAGCACCTGGA
>CABZJY010000029.1 GCA_902526175.1 uncultured Alphaproteobacteria bacterium
TACAGATGTTTTTTCTACTAATTCATTAAGAATTATGGACCTTAAAAAAAGTTTATCCTTACTTAAAAAATGTGATATGAATTTTGAAATTTTTGCTGAAAGAGTTCAATATGATGAATTGTTTCAAAAAGAATTAAAAAAAAATTCATGTTCGCTTGAAATGAGTTATGGAGATTTTACGATTTTTGATTCCAGGTGTTTTCACTGTACACAGCAGAATAGGACCGACAAAACTAGAGTAAGTATGGACATAAGAATAATTCAAGACAAAGACTTTGAACTTTTAAAAAGGAAATATATAGGTACAGGAAGAAAAAAAAGCAAATTTGTTCCAGGTGAATATTATGCACATAAGAAAATATAAAAAATATTTAAAATGTCTAAAGAGAAATTCAATTTTGTAGAAGCATATTATAGATATAAGAAAATTAGGAGAACTGAAGAGAGAATAACTGAAATCTATCCTACGGATAAGATTAAAAGTCCAGTACATTTATCAATAGGACAAGAAAGTATAGCAGTTGGGTGTTCAATGGCATCAAGTAAAAAAGACATAATATTTAGTAATTACAGAGGACATGCACATTTTATCGCTCATGGTGGAGACTATAAAGCCTTTTGGTCAGAACTTTATGGGAAAAGTAATGGCCTATCATCTGGAAAAGCTGGCTCAATGCACTTAGGTGATTTAAATATAAACTTTATGTTTACTTCAGCAATTGTAGCTAGTTCAATTCCCAATGCTGTTGGCTATGCATTAGCACAAAAAATTAAGAATCTTTCTAATGTAGTTTTATGTTATCATGGAGATGGAGCAATGGATGAGGGAGTATTTTGGGAATCTATAAACTTTGCTTCGCTTAAACAATTACCAATATTATTTATTTGTGAAAATAATGAGTATGCTATTTATTCACATTTGAAAAAAAGAATGTATCAAGCAAATATTATTGAAAGAGTAAGGAGCTTTGGGTTAAAGGCAAAGAAGATTAAAAATGACACATTCACAATATTTGAAGAGACAAAAAAAATTCTAAAAAAAATTAGAATGAATTCAACGCCTCATTTTATTGAAATCTCAACATCAAGATTAAAAGACCATGTAGGTATAAAAAATTCTCCTAATATGAAAAAAAATGATTCAAGATTAATTGAAGATAAAGAATTGTTATTTTTAAGATCAAAAGTTAAAGATTTTAAAAAAATAGATAAAAAAATTGAATCTGAAATTGATAAAGCTATAAGATACGCAGAAAAATCAAAATACCCAAAACAAAATGAAATATTGAGTAATGTTTTTTCAAATTTATGAGTAACAGTTTAAATCTCTCTTACGGTAAAGCAATTTATGAAGGTATTTATCAATCTATGTTAAATAATCCTAACGTTTTTATTTTTGGTCAGGGAATTGACGATTATAAAGGACATTATGGGACAACATTAAACTTACATAAAAAATTTGGGAAAGAAAGAGCCTTTGATACACCTATCTCTGAGGACAGCTTGACGGGTATTGCAATTGGATCATCTCTTGCGGGAATGAGGCCTATTTTTGTTCATCAGAGAATGGATTTTCTTATGCTTTGCATGAACCAATTAGTAAACATGGCATCAAAAATATGTTATTTATCTAATGGAATCCAAAATGTTCCAATCGTAATAAGAGCCTCAATTGGGAGAAGTTGGGGTCAAGGTGCACAACATAGCCAATCTTTATATTCATTTTTTGCACACGTCCCAGGTTTAAAGGTGATTGCCCCAACTACACCTTACGATGTGAAGGGTGGAATAATTGCATCTATTAATGATAATAATCCTGTAATTTTCGTAGAGCATAGAATGCTATACGAGAACAAAGGCTTGGTACCACAAAAAAAATATGAAATATCATTGTCTAGTGCTAGGGTAACAAAAAAAGGATCTGATTTAACCTTAATAGGGGTAAGTTATACAGTTGTAGATTGCTTAAGAGCATCTGAAATATTGAAAGATAAAAAAATTGACGTTGAAGTAATTGACCTAATATGTATTTCGAACTTAGATATTAAAACTATTATTAAATCAGCAAAAAAAACAAAAAAAATTATTATTGTTGATAATGATTGGCTTTATTGTGGATTAGCATCTGAAATAGCCACACAAGTATCAGAAAAATTAAAATTCAAAATTCCAATTGAAAGAATGGGGTATAAATTTTCACCATGCCCAACTACCAGGAATTTGGAGGATAATTTTTACCCTTCAGCTAATGTTATTGCTAAAAAGGCATACGAAATGATAACTAATAAAAAAGATTGGACGCCTAAAAAAATAATAAATAAAGAAATATTAGAGTTCAAAGGACCTTTTTAATTATTTAAATTTTCTTTTTAACTACATCCTTAGTAAAAAACTGAATGATAATAAAACCGGTGAGAATTTATA
>CABZJY010000030.1 GCA_902526175.1 uncultured Alphaproteobacteria bacterium
AACTCTTTCATAGTTTTTGGATTTCTTCCAATTCTTTCCTCTTTTTTTCTTAGTTTGAATGTACCAAAGTTAGAAATTTTCATTTGTTTACCCTCTGACAGTGTTTTAAGAATTATTTTGAGCATATTATCAAGTACTTCAGCCGACTCATTTTTTGATAATCCAACGGATTCAAATAAATTTTCTACGATTTTTGCTTTTGTTAAAGTTTCCATAAATTCCTTTTTTTACTATTTTAGTTTCAAAATTCAATAATACAACTACCCCATGTTAATCCACCCCCAATTGCACATAAAGCCAATATATCTCCAGCGTTTATTAAACTCTTATTTACCCCAGATGAAACTGCTAAAGGTATAGACGCTGCAGAAGTGTTTGCATGTAAATCAACTGTTTTTATAATTCTATCATCTGAAATTCCAATTCTTTTTGCAACACCATTTATAATTCTCATGTTAGCTTGATGAGGTATCAACCATTTAACATCTTTAGTTTTTTTTTTGCAATCTTCTAAAGATTTAATAGTTGAGTCTGTAAGTTTAGTAACGGCTTGCTTGAAAATGTCTTGACCTTTCATTCTAATTTTACCAACTTTTTGATTTAAAGATGGTCCACCATCAGCATGCAAACTTTTTTCCCAGGAACCATCAGAATATATATTAGAAGACAATATACCTGTTTTTTTTCTGACTGCTCTTAACACAATTGCTCCTGCACCATCGCCAAATAAAACACAAGTTCTTCTATCTTTCCAATCTACGATTTTAGATAAAGTTTCAGCTCCTATTACTAAAATGTTTTTTGCTTTACCTGATTTAATTAAACAATCTGCAATATGTAATGAATAAATAAATCCTGAACATACAGCCTGTACATCGAATGCAGGAACTGAACCGAGTTTAAAATAGTTTTGTATTTTACATGCTGTTGCTGGGAATGTTTGATCCGGAGTTGTAGTTGCACATAAAATATAATCTAAATCTTTAGCATTTATACCAGCAGATTTGATAGCATTTTTTGATGCTTCAATTGCTAGGTCTGAAGTAAGTTCATTTTTGTCTGCAATATGTCTTTGTTTGATTCCTGTTCTTGACAATATCCATTCATTATTTGTTTCAACTATCTTTGATAATTCATCATTAGTAAGAATTTTTTTGGGTAAGAAATGTCCTGTACCAATGACTTTTGAATATATCATCTTAATTAAATTTTGAATGTTTTGTTAAAATACTTCTGATTTCATCATTATAATTATTTTCAATTAAACCTACTGCAACTGATATTGCATTTGAAAAACCAAAAGCATCTGTTCCTCCATGACTTTTAACTACGATGCCATTTAAGCCAAGTAATATTGCACCATTATATTTTCTTGGGTCAATTCTTGCCTTAAATCTATTAAGAGCAGGTTTAGAAAGTAAATAACCAAGTTTCGCTATAATAGAACTCTCATAGGCATTTTTAAGAAAATTTAAAATCAAATCTGCAACTCCTTCGGCGGTTTTCAATGCAATATTACCTGAAAACCCATCGGTTACAACTACATCCACCTCACCTTTGTTAATATCGTTACCCTCAATAAAACCGTGAAAGTCAATATCTTTTACATTTTTTTCTAATTCTTCAAATGTTTTTCTGACAATACTGTTTCCTTTAATTTCCTCAGAACCGACATTTAAGACAGCAACCTTTGGTTTTTTTTTTGCTAAGACTAACTTTGAGAAAACCTCTCCCATAATTGCAAATTGTATTAAATTTTCATGTGTGCACTCTATATTAGCGCCTAAATCTAAGATTATATTTTCTCCTCTCATTGTTGGCATTAGACCGGCAATTGCTGGTCTATTAATACCTGGTATGGTTTTCAAAACAAACTTTGAAATAGCCATTAATGCGCCCGTATTTCCTGCGGAAACAAGTCCATCACTTTTTTTTTCATTCACATCATTAATAGCCAGACGTAAACTTGATTTTTTTAATTTTCTTAATGCATCAACAGGTCCATCTTCCGACTTAACAACTTCATCAGTATGAAAGAGCTCAAAGTTTTTAAATGATTTAAATTTATTTAATTCGTCAACTACTTTTTGTTTATCACCAAATAACCTAAAATGTACTTTAGGAAAGACCTTAGATGCTTTATATATTCCTTCAATGGTTGTAACTGGACCTTTATCTCCGCCCATTACATCTACTGCTAAATTTATTCGTCTCAAAACTAAGATCCAAAGTTATTATTCAATGTTTTCTTCATCTTCAGCTTCTTTAAAGACAAGAATTTCTCTCTTAGAATAATAACCACAAGAATGACAGATATGATGGCTAAGTTTAAGCTCTCCACAGTTTTGGCATTCAACATAACTAGACTTAACAAGAAAATCATGAG
>CABZJY010000031.1 GCA_902526175.1 uncultured Alphaproteobacteria bacterium
TTCTGTAAAAGATGAGGATATCTCATGGATAGCAGTAAATAGTTCTAAGCCAAATAGAAGAAAAGGAAAGTTTAGTTTGGTAATTAATTCCTCTTATGATTATGCTGATAAAAATAAAACTTTAAACGATGAAAAGATTTCAAACCATTTATTAAACGTTGCGAGTAAAATAATGGAAAGGAATCTATCACAACTATCACTTAAAGTACTTCATAAATGGAATTATGTAGAATCAGTGTTACATCCAAAGGAAGATTTCTTTGTAGATTTAGAGAATCACATTGCAACTTGCGGTGATTGGTGCACTAATAGTAGAGTTGAAGGTGCTTATTTAAGTGCATTAAGTCTTTATAAAAGGTTATCTCAGAATATATTTTAGGATAAAAATTCTTACTCTTTTTCCATTCCAATTTCGTATAATTCAAAATTAGCTTCTTCAATATTTCCTGTTACAGCATCAACATCAATTTTTAGTTCATACCCTGCTTTAGTCTGAACATCAAATTCATATGTAAAGGTACCATCCATTCCAATTTCCCTCTCCTCATTGACTATTTTACCAGGATGAATTTTTAATACTTTTGATCTAGCTTGATCAATTGATATTTTTGCAGCTTCTTTAAACGTTTTATTATCAGTACCTACTTCTTTTTCAACTTCTATTATAAAGCCCTCTTCTGCATTACACTCTACATTATAAATATTTCCGTCATTACTAGACTCTATATCAAACTCATAAATTGGGTCGTCACCTTCAATTTTAAATTCAAGCTTTCTAGCATGCCCTGGTACTGTATCATATGCTTGGTCCAAACAGTGTTCAATTTTTACTATATCGTAAAGTTTTATATCATCTAGGTCTCTAGTATCAGAAACATGATCGTTAGCAAGAAGTGAAAATTGAAATAAATTTAACAGTAGGAAGAGTGTTAACATTATTTTTATGTAGTTGCGTATAACAAAATTACAATTAAAAAGAAATTTACTCGTTAATAAATTTATGATCTTTAAATAGACCCTTTTTCTTATTCCCATTAACTAAAGTAAGAACGCCTTTTCCATTAAATAAATTTCTTTCGAATTCTCCTTCGTATTTGTCTCCATTAGCAAATATATATATTCCTTTGCCTGACCTTAAACCATGAACAAACTCACCTACATATTCATCGCCATTAGAGAGGGTTTGAGTACCATTGCCATGAGGTAGGTCTTCCATATATTGACCAACATACTTGCTTCCATCAGACGAAGTACCCACACCTTTACCATGGAATAGACCGTTTTTAAATCCACCTTCATATTTGTCACCATTTGAAAATGTAAAAGATCCATATCCATCCTGTATTCCATCCTTAAACTCGCCTTCATAAATATTTCCGTTTAAAAATAGGTAAGTGCCCTGTCCGTTATATTTAAAATCTTTAATTTCTCCAACGTACCTCTCTCCATTTCTATGATTAATTATACCGTTACAATGTTTCTTAAAATCACCATTACAAGCTGGTAATGACACAGTATAACTACCATAGAATAGTGTGATTAATAAAATGTGCACGTAAAATATTCTAATCATATTATTAAATTAAGTTTATTTATTTTTTTGTCTACAATTATTAATAATGTTTTTTGGACAATATTTCAGTCCCTTGTTCAATACCTTTAATACTTAATGGTACCATTTTGTTATGAAAAATTTCATTTATAATTTTTATAGAATCCGTAATTTTCCAATATTTTTTTGGAATTGGATTAATCCACAAATGTGATGGCCATTGATAAAGCGCTTTTTCAAGCCATGCCTTACCAGAAATTTCATTAAAATGTTCATTTCCTCCCCCTGGCATTAATATTTCATAGGGACTCATTGATGCATCACCAACAAATATACATTTATACTCCCTTCCGTATGTTCTTAAAATTTGTTCAGTTGAAAATTTTTCCTCCCATCTCCTTGAATTATTTTGCCAAACTCCTTCATACAAACAATTATGAAAATAAAAATGTTTAAAATTCTTAAAAACATTTTTTGCAGCTGAAAATAAACTTTCAACTTTTATTACATGTTCATCCATTGAACCCCCCACATCTAAAAACAATAATAATTTGATCGAATTTTCTTTTTCTTTTCTCATTTTAATATCTAAATAACCATTTTTAGCTGTATCTTTTATGGTTTCTTCAAGGTCAAGTTCTTCATTCATGCCTGTTCTTGCCCATTGTCTCAAACGTTTTAAAGCAATCTTAAAACCCCTGCTATTTAATTCATTCCTATCATCAA